>JBGTCD010000061.1:0-17896 GCA_041749015.1 Cyclobacteriaceae bacterium | reverse complement strand
CCGGCCGGGCCTTACTTTTCTCCTTGATGAGAAAAGTAAGCAAAAGAATCAAGGCCTGTGAGGAAATTCACTAAAATTTCCTTTTTCTCCGCTAAAAATTTTGAAACTCGTCGGCTTTGCCGCCTCAGACAGCAAAATTTTTGGCCGCTTCGAAGCCGGAAATTTTTTAACGCAATTTCCTCAAGGGCCGAAAGGGATCTTTTTGACCTTAACTATGACTTTAACCTTGACCTTTCACCAATCTAATTTTCAAATTGACTTTAACCTTGACTATGACCTTGACTTACTTTTGGGTCAGGTTCTTTTTTGGGCAAGAAAAAAGAATGGAAGAGATTATAACCTAACTTAAAATTAAATGATAATTATTATTATTTAATAATTCTTTTTGAATGGGCACCCATCATTTAAAAATTTAAACCCCCCTCGGCTTCAAGACTTTCAGCCATGGTTTGCTTTTCATAGAGGTCTTTATAGGCCCCTTCCTTTTTGAGAAGTTGCTCATGAGTACCTTCCTGGATGAGCATCCCGTCATCAAGGAAAATAATCCTGTCGGCTAGTTTGGCGGAGGAAACCCGGTGAGAAATAATCACGGAGGTGCGGTGCTCCATGATGCTTTTCAGACTGTTGAGTATGGTGTTTTCTGTTTTGGTATCTACAGAAGAAAGGCTATCATCAAGAAGCAGGATCTTAGGATTCCTGACTATCGCCCTTGCAATGGAAATCCGCTGTTTTTGTCCACCAGAAAGGGTGATGCCCCGTTCCCCAACCCTGGTTTCAAACTGCTTGGGGAAATCCATAATATTCTTATACACATCCGCATCCTTAGAGGCCTGGATTACCCCCTCCAAATCGGTTTCATCCCCACCAAAGCCAATGTTGTTGAGGATGTTATCCGAAAATAAGAACACATCCTGAGGCACATACCCCATCTGACTTCGGATATGGGTCACATCGAAATCGCGAATGTCTTTGCTATCGATCAATACCTGACCATCTGTAGCGTCATAAAGCCGTGCCAAAAGGTTGGCAATGGTGCTTTTGCCAGATCCGGTAGTGCCAATAACGGCAAGGGTTTCCCCGGGTTTGAGGCGGAAGGAAATATTTTTTAGGGCCTCAATTCCGGAATCAGGGTAGGTAAAGCTCACATTTTGAAATTCAATTTCACCTTCAATGGGCTCCTGGAGTCCTTTTGTTGATACGATCTCATTTTCCATTTGTAAAAATTCGTTGATTCTTTTTTGTGAGGCCGCAGCCCTTTGAATGATGCTGCTGATCCATCCCAGGGAGGTCACCGGCCAGGTTAGCAGGTTCACATATATGATGAACTCGGCAATATTACCAAATGTAAGGGCACCACTGATGACCTCCTTGCTTCCTGCATAAATCGTAAGAATGGTGCTCAAACCGATTAGCCCCATAATCAGCGGGAAGAACAGGGCCTGAACCCGGGTCAGTTTGAGAGATTTTTCTTTATACTCATCACTTTTTGCCTCAAAATTTATTGCAGAGTCTTCCTCCCTAACAAAGGACTTCAAGACCCGGATACCCGAAAAGGCCTCCTGCACGTAAGTACTCAGGCCCGATTGACTTTTTTGTATTTCCTCAGAGCGCCTATTAATGATATTATTGACGTAGTAAATGCTGAAAGAGAGCACGGGCAAAGGAGAAAGCGCATATAATGTTAGCGTCACATTGATGGAAAACATGTATGGGATCAGGATCAAAAATAATACGATCAGGGTCAACCCGTACATGATGCACGGCCCCACATACATCCTCACCTTACTCACATCCTCAGAGATCCTGTTCATTAAATCTCCGGTATTATTTCTTCTGAAAAAGGCCAGAGATAATGTTTGATAATGGCCATAAATTTCATTTTTAAGATCGTATTCTACATGCCTGGACATGACGATAATCGTCTGCCTCACAAGAAAAAGAAAAAACCCTCTGAGCAAGGCCATGCCCAGGATAATGGCCGCATAAATCAATATACTTGTGGCGATGGTATGATAGATGTTTTCCTGAAGCTCAAGGCCATCAAATGCCCGATACAATTCTATATTGTCCACCACAAGGTCAAGAGCATACCGAACCATCTGAGCAGGAATGATCTGAAAGACTGTAGAGATGATCACAAACAGCAATCCTAATAATAAGTAGTACTTATATTTATAAAGATATTTATTAAGGTGGCTGAGCTCTTTCATGGTGTTGAGTGGTTGCCCGACTCAAAATAGCGTCAATTTTTTATACAACGTGTAACCATTTAATTTGTTGAAGGACTTTCCGGTAACCATTGAAATACTGTCAAAAAAACTGTAATTTTGCGCAGCGTACTCCAAAATCAGGTTTACCAGGCCCATGCAGGAGCAAAACTAATGTTAATATGGAAATAAAGGAAATAGAAGCCAGCTCAAGCCAATCTATTTTTGGGCAGGTCACGGCAATGGGTCACGAGCAGGTGGTTTTTTGTCATGATGAGGCTACTGGTCTTAAGGCGATTATCGGCATTCATAATACCATCCTGGGTCCGGCACTAGGGGGTACCAGAATGTGGAATTATGCCAGTGATGAAGAAGCCATAACTGATGTATTGCGGCTTTCCCGTGGGATGACCTTTAAAAACGCTATCACAGGACTCAATTTGGGTGGTGGCAAGGCTGTGATCATCGGTGATGCAGCAACCATGAAGACCGAAGCCTATTTGAGACGGTTTGGAAAATTTGTAGAAAGCCTTAATGGCAAATACGTCACCGCAGAAGATGTCAATATCAAAACCCGTGACATGGAATACGTGGCAATGGAAACACGCCATGTCACCGGCCTGCCGGAGGCTACAGGAGGTGGTGGTGATCCCTCACCGGTAACTGCCTATGGTACTTATATGGGCATGAAAGCCACAGCAAAGAAAGTATTCGGGAAGGATACCCTCACAGGGAAAAAGATCTCGGTACAGGGTGTAGGACAGGTGGGCATGTATCTGGTGGAATATCTCGTGAAGGAAAATGCAGAGGTATTCATCACCGATATTGATCAAAAAAAGGTGAAACAAGTGGCGGAAGCTTTTGGCGCCAAACCTGTAGGACAGGATGAGATTTACGATATTGATTCGGACATCTATGCACCATGTGCCCTTGGAGCCTCCTTAAATGACCAAACCATACCGAGACTGAAATGCAGTATTGTAGCCGGAGCTGCCAACAACCAATTGGCAGATGAAATCAAACACGGCTATATGCTGATGGACAGGGGCATTACCTATGCACCAGACTTTGTGATCAATGCCGGAGGTGTCATTAATGTATATAATGAATACATAGGTGGGTATAGTCGTGAGAGAACATACCAGCAGGCAGAAAAAATCTATGATACTTGCCTGAGCATACTAAATGTAGCGGAAAAGGAAGCCATATCCAGCCAGGAGGCGGCCATTCAACTTGCTACGAAACGCATAGAGGAGATAGGTCAGGTGAAGGTCCGGTGGTAGTTTACCTTAAAGTTAAATTTGTTTTATTATTCGATATTAAATTCGTTACACAGTAACAAAATACTAAATTCGTTCTTTAATTTTTTGAAATGCTCAACCGGAGGACCCTTAGAATTAAGGCCATGCAGGCCATGTTTGCTTTTCAGCGGGCCAGAGAAGCCAACTTCCATATAGCGAGGGATAGGGTAAAGGAGATATTTTCTTTTGATCTTAACTCTATGGAGGTTCAGGATAAAGAGCTCCTTAAAGAGGAGCAGGTTAAAGGCCTGGAATATTTTGATCATAAATTTGACCCTGAAAAGAAACCTTTAGAAGCCCTTCCGGAAGCTCATATTGTAGAAAAGGTAGATTCAATCATTGATCATTATTATAATTCTGTTAAAAAGGACAGAAGCTATTTTAGGGAAGAGATGATCACCGAGGCTGAAAAAATCAGGAATTTTTATCTCTACATTTTATCTCTGCTGCTGGAGTTCCATCATATTTCCGGAAATGACAAAAAGAACGACCATAGTAATTTCAGGAATAACACGGTTCTCGGAATTTTTATTAAGGATGTAAAATTATCAGGCTTATTTAAAAAAGAGAAAATCACCTGGGATGTTGAAAAAATTCGGGACTGGTTTAAAAATATATTAAAACCCGATGAAACCTACCGGGAGTATGATACTGCCTCAGCGCCCGACTTTGAAGCGGATCGGTCTGTCTTGCAGCATATCGTGAAAAAGCTGATTTTTAAAAGCGAGACTATCATGGACCATATGGAGGACATGGATTTGAACTGGGCAGAAGACAGGCCTATCATTAGGAGTCTGGTGAATAAGACTCTAAAAAATATTGAATCTGATGCTGTGGAAGTTCCGCTTCAAGAGTTTTCATATAACTGGGAAGAAGACCGGGAATTTTTCCTTAGTTTGTACGATGATACGCTTTCGGTAGAAGAAAAATACCGTGAACTAATTGCAGCCAAAGCAAAAAACTGGGACGTAGATCGGATTGCAGCTACTGACAAAATTATACTTGAGATGGCCATCTCAGAGATGATAAATTTCCGCAGTATCCCTGTAAAAGTTACGATTAATGAGTATATTGAGGTTTCAAAGCTGTATAGTACCCCGAAGAGCAAACAATTCATTAACGGATTATTGGATAGTATTGCAGAAGATTTAACAGAAAAGAAAATTATTCGTAAAAGTGGCAGAGGACTATTAGATAATAAATAATTATGGCAAAAAATTCTGGAAATTCACTATTTGCATTTTTATTGGGAGCCGCAACGGGCGCCCTTTTAGGGATTTTATATGCCCCTGATAAAGGCTCCAACACCAGGGATAAACTAAGTTATCAGTTAGATAAGTACAAGAAAAAACTGGAGGAGCTTGTAGAGGACTTGATGTCTGGGAAAGAGGTTCCTATAAGTTTTGCAAGGTCGGAGAGTGAAAAAGTAGTAAAAGAAGCTAAAACCAAAGCAGAAAAGCTCCTGGAAGATGTAGACGAGTTGATCGGTCAGATCAAAGGAGCAGAAAAGGCCGCTGAAAAAGCAGCAAAAACCCCAAAAAAATAAATTATTTTTGATTGGGAATTGTTCATCAAAAAAACCAAAAAAAGAAATGAAGCTTATAACAAATTATTTTTTACAATTTTTATTAATCGGTGTAGTGATAGTTTCTGGTTGTACCAGCGACAAGAAATCTGAAAAGAGAATTGCGGAGTTGGAGTCCAGATTAATGGAGCTTGAGGGTAATCGGAACTCACCCACAATAGCCCGTGATAATGATCCTAACCCAGTCCAGGTTAATAATGAAGAAGCACCACCTGAGGGGCCACTTCCAGTAATTAGTTTTCCTAAGATGGACCATGACTTTGGTTCCATTAATGAGGGAGAGGTCGTAGAACATGTATTTACCTTTACCAACACCGGTGAGGCACCATTAATCATTCAAAATGCTCAAGGCTCATGCGGATGTACTGTACCAGATTTTACCAAAAAGCCGATTCCAGTGGGTGAAACCGGGGAAATCAGGGTAAAGTTTGATAGTAAAGGCAGAAAAAATATCCAGAATAAAAGTGTCACTGTGACTGCCAATACATGGCCGAAACAAACATTTTTGAGATTGAAATCAAATGTAATTCCTAAAGAGGATGGCTCCCAAATGGAGGGAGGCCGGTAATTTTAGGACAGAAATTCATTTATTATCCCAATGCCTGTTTTCGGGTGTTGGGTTTTTTATTTTACTTAGCACTTACAATTAATTATAAATAACATGTTTAATACCCTGATTTTACAACAACAATTACAAGCCCAGGCAGAGACAGAGGGCAACTATAATTTCATGATTCTGCTTGTTGGATTTATTTTGATCTTCTATTTCTTTATGATCCGGCCACAGCAAAAGAAGCAAAAGGACCAAAAGAAATTTATTGAAGAAATCAAAAAAGGTGATGAGGTAGTAACCATAGGGGGCATTTATGGTAAGGTCATTGGTGTGGAGGATACAAGGGTAGTGCTGGAGGTCGATAAATCAACCAGGATTGTTTTTCAGAAAACAGCGATCTCTCTGGAGGCTTCGAAAGGACTTAAAAAGTAACCCATGGACCAATTCAGAAAGTGGTTGGGCAGTCTCCGATTTAATCCAATAGGATCATGGAGGATCATCCTCCTATGTATCCTGACGGCTACCACTTTCTGGTTTTTTAATGCCCTCAATAAGACTTACACTACTTCTATTTCGCAGCCTATTGAATTTGAGTTTGACGCAGAGGGCTTGATTGTCGTAGACAAACTTCCAGAAAATGTTCAGGTAAATCTCACTGGAGGCGGTTGGAATTTGTTTCGAAAGAGTGTAGGGATAAATACCAAAACGATTAAAATTCCATTAGAAAACCCTGTAGAGGTCCGGCGTATGGTAGCTTCGGGCCTTTTATCAATCCTCTCTGATGAGCTAAGTGATTTTCAGATTAATTACCTCGTTTCCGATACCCTGAGAATTAATATCCAGGAGCTGAGAAAGCAAAAATTCAATCTTGAGATTGATACACTCGGTATTGATTTGGCTGAAAATTATCGGGTAGTAAGTCCGGTAAGGATTTTGCCTGATACCGTATGGATTGAAGGCCCAAAAGAAATTCTTGACGGTATAGAAGACCCTATTAAGTTAAAAATTGACAGGACCCGCATCAATAGAAATTTTGATCGAAATGTGGAGATAACTCTTTCCGTTGATAGACCAAAAGTATTCAAAAAAGATCCGGAGCTGGTCAATGTTAATTTTCAGGTAGATGAGTTTATCAAAGAAACTCTGCGTGTACCAGCCACCCCGGTGGGTTTTCCAGATGATTGGAACTTGTCGGCCAATGATACCTTGATCACCATTAAATATGAAGTGGGCAAGGGTCGGCGCGATGAAATTGGGGTACCGGATTTCAATTTTGCTTTGAGATTTTCAGATATAAACCGCAGTGATTCCACTGTTACCCCTGTGGGGGTGAGTTACCCCGATTTCATTCGGTTAATTCCTCCCAAGCCCGTCAAAATCGGTAAGCGATGAGTCCCAAGCCCAAACTGGTAGGCATCACCGGAGGGATAGGGTCGGGCAAGTCATTGGTTTGCAAAATATTTAATACCCTCGGCATACCTTCCTATGATGCTGACTCAAGGGCCAAAGCCCTAATGCATGAAACCCAAAAAGTAAAGTCCGATATTCTTAAAACTTTTGGGGATAAATCTTACCTGGAGGACGGGTCTCTCAACAGGGAGTGGATGGCCAGGGAAGTATTCTCCGATGAGTCAAAATTGAAGCTGCTCAATGGCATCGTGCACCCAGCAGTAGGGACGGATTTTGCAGAATGGGTAATTAAAAATCAGGATGCTCCATGGCTGATCAAGGAAGCAGCCCTGCTTTTCGAGTCGGGAAGCTATAAAAACCTGGATTTCATCATCACAGTGACTGCCCCGGAATCTCTTAGGATAAAAAGAGTACTGACCAGGGATCCACACCGCTCCAAATCACAGATCCGGGACATCATCGATAAGCAAATGCCTGAAAGCGAAAAAGAAGCCCGATCTCAGGCTGTAATCAATAATGATGAAAAGAATATGGTCCTTCCTCAGGTTTTAAAACTCTTTAAGGAATTATCCTAATCCCTTTTCCTATCGAGTGAGATCATCACCGGCCTATGGTCAGAAATTTGCGAGGGGTACATTACATACGTTTACCCGCAGTGTTCGCACATACAAAACCTGATCAAAAAGTCCTTGGGAAATCAAAATATGGTCAAGGTGGCTGGGCCAGGAAGGGCAGGAAAAATCGGAAACCCTGCCATCTGCTATTATCATGTCTGCAAAGGCATAGGTCAATGAGTCACTGATAAAATTCAAAAATGCATTGACAAACTGATCGGTTTCGACGTCAATGAAGTGATCATTCCAATCTCCTAATATGATCACATCCTCGTTTTCATGCGATTGTGAAACAGGTTTGCTATATCCTCCTGACAGCTACCAAGAAAAATTAACCCTATTAGGAAAAAGGCAAAAAAGAAATATATTTGTTTAAACATATAAAGTAAATAACGAACATACCGTTGAACGAATTTGTTAGCCACACGTAAAATTATCAACCTGATTTACCTTAAATAGTTTCATCTTTATCCCAGGAAGATTATTAAACCAATGAGCAAAGTTGCCAAAAATACACTCCTTGTGATCATCATTTTGATCATTATATTCCTGATAGCCTGGCCAAAACTGGATTTTTTAGGTAAAGAATCAGCCAATGCCCAACCTGTTCAGCGCAATCAGATGGCCATTCCCGTAAATGCAAAAATAGTAAAACCTGAAAGATTAGAAAACAAATTGAACGTTACGGGTTCGGTTATTGCCAACGAATCGCTTCAATTAAGATGCGAATCATCAGGAAAGATTACCGGAATATTTTTTGAAGAAGGTGATTTTATTAAGAAAGGGAAATTGATGGTTCAAATCAATGACGATGAACTTAAGGCTCAAAGGGCCAAGTTGGTTACCACACAAAAGCTTTTGAAAGACACGGAATTTAGACAAAAGCGGCTCCTGGAGCGGGAAGCCATCAGCCAGGAAGAGTATGATAGGGCATTTACGGAGCTCAAAGGAGTGGAAGCCGATATGCAGGTGATCGATGCCCAGATTGCTCGATCAAAGGTAATCGCACCATTTGACGGTATTGTAGGGTTGCGATTAGTGAGTTTGGGTACTTATATTACCAGCAGTGACCCTATTGCCACTTTTTATAATATTGACCCTATTAAGGTTGAGTTTTCTGTACCGGGCAAATATCTCAATAAAATTAAAAGGGATGATGTAATAAACTTTAAAGTAGAGGGACAGCCTGAATCATTTACAGGAAAAATTTATGCCATAGAGCCGGAAATAGATCCCGTTACACGTACCCTAAAGCTGCGGGCTATCAGTCCCAACAAAGAAAGAAAATTAGTACCCGGGCAATTTGCCAGGATTGAAGTGATCCTCGAGGCTCAGGAAAATGCCCTGATGGCACCGACAGAGGCCGTGGTGCCGGAACTTACCGGGCATAAGGTCTATTTGTATAAAAACGGCAAATCCCGTTTGGTAAGCGTCGAAATTGGTATCCGTACAGAGAGGGATGTAGAGATCATCAGTGGGATTGCAGCTTCAGACACCTTGATCACCTCAGGTGTCCTACAAATAAATGATGGATCTTCAGTGAATATCAACACCTTGAATTGACTCAATGTCCAGTTTATCCACCATAAGTATTAACCGCCCGGTCCTGGCCATAGTGATGTCTATTACCATCCTTATTTTTGGGGTGATAGGATTTAATTTTCTCGGTGTTCGGGAGTACCCAAGTGTGGATCCACCCATCATTACAGTATCTACCAATTACGTAGGAGCTAATGCTGACATTATTGAGTCCCAGTTGACAGAGCCCCTGGAGGAGGCTGTGAATGGTATAGCAGGGATCAAGACGATCACTTCTGTAAGTAGAGATGGCAGGAGTACGGTTACCGTGGAGTTTGAACTTGAGATTGATATGGAAGCGGCAGCAAATGATGTCCGTGATAAGGTGGCGGGTGCCATCAGCCGGCTTCCTCCAGATATTGACCCTCCCATTGTGAGTAAAGCAGATGCTGATTCCAATCCTATCGTTTTCCTCACCATCAGCAGTAAAAAAAGATCACTTTTGGAGCTTACGGCCCTTGCCGAAAATGTATTTAAAGAAAGAATGCAGACCATTGCAGGGGTGAGTGAGGTCAGAATATGGGGCTCCAAGCGGTACTCCATGCGCTTGTGGATGGATCAGTCCAGACTTGCGGCATACAATCTTACTCCGGTGGATGTTTTTAATGCAGTCAATAGCGAAAATGTGGAGTTGCCCTCCGGGAGTGTAGAGGGTACCTACACAGAGCTATCGGTGCGCACTATGGGCCGCCTGGTAAGTGTGAATGATTTTGATAACCTCATCATCAGCCAGGATGGCAATAACATCGTACGATTTCAGGATATTGGTTATGCTGAATTAGGACCGGAAAATGAGAGAACTGCTTTAAAGAGAGATGGGATCCCTATGGTAGGCATAGTGCTGATTCCACAGCCAGGATCTAATAGTATTGAAATTGCTGATGAATTTTATAACCGGCTGAACCAACTTAAAATGGATGTGCCGGAGGATATTGAGCTTACGGTTGGGTTTGATACCACCAGGTATATAAGAGATTCAATTTCTGAAGTACAACAGACGATTCTCATCGCTTTCCTCCTGGTGGTTGGAATTATATTTTTATTCCTGCGTGACTGGAGGACCACCATTATACCAGTGCTCACCATACCCATTTCATTGGTTGGGGCATTTTTTATTATGTACACGGCTGGTTTTTCCATCAATGTACTCACCTTGCTGGGCATTGTCCTGGCCATTGGTCTGGTGGTAGATGATACCATCGTGGTACTTGAAAACATTTATACCAAAATTGAGGGTGGCATGAATACCATTGAGGCAGGTATTCAAGGCACCAAAGAAATATTTTTCGCCGTAATTTCTACTACCATTGCACTGGTTTCGGTATTTCTGCCGGTGATATTTTTGCAAGGACTTACTGGCAGGTTATTCCGTGAGTTTGGTTTCGTGGTGGCGGGTGCTGTGGTGATATCCTCCTTTGTAGCCCTGACCCTGACCCCGATGCTGAGCAGCAAAATTCTTAAGAAAAGGGAAAGAAAACCATTTTTTTACAGAATTACAGAGCCGGCTTTTGTTTGGCTTAATAACAGCTACCAAGCCTCCCTGAAATCATTTATGACCGTGCGCTGGGTAGCATTTCTTATTATAGCAGCTTTTGGAGGTTTAATTTACGGAATAGGAAGTATTCTTCCCTCTGAGTTAGCGCCTCTTGAAGACCGCAATGATTTTAGGATAGTTATTACCGGACCTGAAGGGGCAACTTTTGAATATATGGATGAGTACCTCGACAAGCTCAACGTACTCACTAAGGAGGAAGTCCCGGAAAATGAATTTATAATCACGGTCACCTCCCCGGGCTTTGGAAGTACCAGTTCCGTTAACTCAGGATTTATCAGGGTGGTACTTGTGGAGGGTACTGAAAGAGAGCGGAGCCAACAGCAGATTGTAGATGATTTTACCCCCAAAGTCATGCAGGAAACAGAGGCGCGTTCATTTCTTACCCAACAACCCACCATAGGTGGCAGAAGGGGTGGGCTGCCCGTACAATATATTATTCAGGCCTCGAGCCTGGAAAAACTTGAGGCCATTTTGCCAGATTTCGTTGCGGAAGCTGAGGCTGATCCTGCGTTTAATTTTATAGACCTGGATCTAAAATTCAATAAGCCTGAGATTAAGATTGAAATTGATCGGGAAAAAGCCAGAACCGCTGGGGTATCAGTAAGAGATGTAGCGCAGACGCTGCAATTGGGCTTTAGCGGACAACGATTTGGGTACTTCATCATGGATGGAAAGCAGCATCAGATCATCGGCCAGATGAATCGTGAAAACCGCAACGATCCCTTAGACTTAAAGTCGCTCTATGTAAAGAATCGCTTTGATGAGTTGGTGCAGATTGATAATTTAGTCACGATTTCAGAGACTAGTACGCCCCCACAACTTTTTAGATTTAACCGGTATGTATCAGCGACTGTATCAGCCAATCTCGCTCCAGGGGTAAGTCTTGGGGATGGTATCAAGGCTATGGATCGAATCAAGGAAAAAGTTTTGGATGATTCTTATTCTACCTCCCTTACTGGGACGTCAAGCGACTATGCAGAAAGTTCTTCAAGCCTGATCTTTGCCTTTATGTTTGCCCTGGTACTCATATACCTGGTTTTATCTGCCCAGTTTGAGAGCTTTAAGGACCCCTTCATCATCATGTTTACCGTGCCATTGGCGATAGGGGGTGCGGTGTTTACTTTATGGTATTTTAATGAGTCATTAAATATTTTTAGTCAGATCGGGATTATTATGCTCATAGGTCTGGTGACCAAAAACGGGATTCTAATTGTAGAATTTGCTAATCAGCGCAAAGCCCGGGGGATGGACATTATGGAGTCGATCACCGGTGCAGCCACTGCCAGATTCAGACCAATTTTGATGACCAGTCTTTCAACCATTCTTGGAATTCTTCCAATAGCCCTGGCACTGGGAGCTGGTTCGGAAAGCCGGGTGTCGATGGGGATAGCGGTAATAGGGGGATTAATTTTCTCTACTATTTTGACCCTCTATGTGATACCGGCCATTTATTCATATTTTACCAGTAAGGAAAGCAGGCAAGCCAGATTTTAAATGAGATTAACCAATAAAATATTGACCAGTGTGGTGGTCCTTGCAGGACTTGGGCTGAATCATTCTGTCAAAAGCCAAGCCACCCTGAGCCTAAGGGAGGCTGTTTCCTATACCTTGGAGAACAATTATTCTATTCTGATCTCAGAAAATGAATTGAGGCAAAGCAGCCTCCAAAATCATATAGGGGAGGCAGGTTTTCTGCCTACCCTTGATCTCCTTGCTAACCAAAACTGGAGGAATGAAAATATTGACCTTTTGTTTTTAAGTGGAGAAGGTATTCAAAGAGATGGTGCCAGCACGGTGGGATTTACAGGTCAGGCGCTTTTGAATTGGAATCTTTTTGATGGCACCAAAATGTTTATAACAAGAGATAAACTATATGAATTAGAGATGTTCGGGGAGGAAAATACCCGGGTGACCATTGAGAACACCATTGCAGCTCTTGCCACCACCTATTATGGCATTGCGGCAGAGGCAGAGCGATTAAGAGTTTTTGAAGAAGGGGTAGCACTTTCAGAAAAGCGATTAGAACTGGCAAAATCAAATTATGAAGTGGGTCGCGGTAATAAAATGGATTATCTCAGTGCTCAGGTAGATTTGAATACGGATAAGTCGGCCCTTGCTGCACAGGAAGAAGTATTGTATAATTTTGAGCTACAGCTCAATGAAATAATGGTACAACCCCTTGACCTGAAGTATAAACTTCCAGAACAAATCCCTGTCAACAGGGCTTTGGATTTTGAGGATTTAATCAGTAGGGTCACCCTGGTGAATCCAAGTTTATTGTCCGCACAACGAGAAAAAAATGTCGCTTACCTTGAATGGAAAGAGCTCATGGCTCAGCGGCTACCTAGTTTAAATTTTAATGCCGGGTTACTCTATAGCTCTTCAGAATCAGAAGGTGGATTTGTGATAGCAAATCAGAGTCAGGGCTATACCTATGGCCTTACAGCTGCCTTCAGGGTGTTTGACGGACTCCGGCAAACCCGACAGGCTCAGGTTGCCAAAATCAATATTCAAAACTCGGAATACAGGACTGAAGCCCTGCGCCTTCAGCTAGAATCAGAGCTGCGTAAGGCCTATAAAAACTATACCAATAACATCTATCTCTATGATCTCGAATCTGAAAACCTGGATGTAGCAAGGGAAAACCTTGATATCGCTCAAGAGCGATATGAGATTGGGATCACTACCCCTCTGGAACTGCGGGAAGCACAACGCAATGCCATTGAAGCAGAAAGCAGGCTTTTGAATGCTGCATACAGTACTAAAGTTGCTGAAATAGAGCTTTTTAGACTCGGTGGTAGAATCCTGAATACCTACCTGCGCCAGGACAACTGATTTTGTTTTCTTAGAACCTTTCTGTAATTTGTTAGTTAAAATCAGGAAAAGGTTCCTTATGATTTTGAAAAGCTTTAATCAAAAACTCCGTTTTAGGGTATTCTATTTCCAATCCTTTTTGGCTTTTGCCCTCCTTCTATCATGTGTCCGCAGTGGTGGTGATCAGTCAGCAGATAAGGAAAATCCACCCAAAGTATTTTCAGAACCGATCAAGCTGGATATTGAAGAAATCAAAAAGCGTGGCTCCCTTCACGCCATCGTTGACAATAGTTCTACCAGTTATTTTTTATACAAAGGACAACCTAAGGGTTATGAATATGAGCTCCTGGAGCTCCTTGCTGAAGCCTTGGATGTAAAACTTGAATTGACCATTACCTCCAGTATTGATGAAGCCATCGAAATGCTGAATAGTGGCTCCGGAGATATTATTGCTTATTCATTAACAATTACCAGAGAGCGTAAGCAGTGGATTGATTTTACATTAGGGCATTATAATGTCCGCCAGGTTCTGGTGCAACGAAAGCCTGATAACTGGAGGTCCCTAACTTTAGATGCAATCGATCGGTCTATGATCCGCTCTCAGGTAGATCTGATTGGTAAAGAGGTACATGTGAGGAAGAGCTCTGCGTACCTGTCAAGATTGAAAAATCTTTCGGAAGAAATCGGTGGGGACATCATAATTGTGGAAGAAGACGATTCAGGTGATACCGAATCCCTGATCCAGAAAGTAGCCATGGGGGAAATTGATTATACCGTGGCCGATGAAGATATCGCAATGTTGAATGCTACTTATTTCGATATTTTGGATGTTGGTACCCCGGTCAGTTTTCCACAACAGATCGCCTGGGGAGTCCGAAAGACTTCCCCTGAACTCAAAAATTTTATTGATGACTGGTTAAAAAACCTTAAACGTACCCCCATCTACAATGTAGTCTATAATAAGTACTTTAAGAGTAAGAAGGCGCAACATGCGAGGGTATCCAGTGATTTTTCCTCTGTGGGATCTGGTGGTTTTTCGCCATATGATGATCTGATCAAGGCAGCTGCAAATGATATTGGCTGGGACTGGCGTCTTCTGGCTGCACAGATTTACCAGGAATCGAAGTTTGACCCAAAGCAAGAATCATGGGCCGGAGCCGTTGGGCTCCTGCAGTTGATGCCTCAAACCGGAAAAAGATTTGGTGCCAAAAATCTTTATGATCCGGCTGAAAGCATCAAAGCGGGTACTGCGTTTATAAAATATCTGGATGAGCGATGGGCTAAGACCATTGACGACCCTGAAGAAAGGATTAAATTTATTTTGGCGTCTTATAATGCGGGGATGGGCCACATTATTGATGCCAGGAACCTCGCTAAGAAGCATGGTTCCAGTCCTGTCAAATGGGAGGGAAATGTAGAAAAATACCTTAGTTTAAAGAACCAGCCAAAATATTTCCAGGACCCGGTGGTAAAACATGGTTATTGCCGCTGCAGCGAGCCGGTACATTATGTCAAGACCATCCTCAGGCTTTATGAGCAATACCAGCAGCTAATCCCTGCTTCCTGATCAGAATTCAATGGTCTGATACCTTTTTTATTTCATATTGGGCTATGATTTGCTCTAGATCTTTTTCCTCCCATGTCTTTTCTGAAAATTGGTCCAGAAATTCATTCATGATGGCATCCTGAATTTTGCCCAGCCTTAAGGCTTCAGAATACCGGATCTCATCATGAAAGGTTACCATGGAATATTGAGGGATCCATTGCTCTGGAAATTTTTGGTTTAGTTCTGATTCAATTTTTTTTCTGAGGATAAACCGGCTATCAGCTACCTGATCCCGCATTTCCACAAAATTTTTCATGGCCAGTTCTGCAATGGCATCGGCATCAGGCTTTCTGATGGTTTGAAATTTTGATAAAATGCTCTCCCAACCGGTACCATGGGCATCGATAAGGTCATTGAAAACCCTGGCATCTTCAAAGCCGGAGTTCATCCCCTGCCCGTAAAATGGCACGATTGCATGGGAAGCATCACCCATGATGACTACCCGATCTTTTACCCATGGGTAGCACCGTACGGTCACCAATGATGCGGTAGGATTGGTATTGTATTGGTCGACCAGGTCAGGAATCAACTCCCAGGCATCCGGAAAAGTATTTTGGAAAAATTTCCGGACTACCTCATCAGAACTAAGTTGAGCAAACGATTGGGGACCTTCAAAGGGGAAAAACAGGGTGCAGGTAAAACTTGCGTCAGGGTTGGGCAGGGCAATCAGCATAAAATTACCCCTGGGCCATATATGGAGGGCATTTTTCTCCATCATAAACCCACCTTCAGCATTAGGCGGTATAGTAAGCTCCTTATATCCGTGCTCGATATAATATTGCGAATAATTAAACCGGTCAGTTTTCATCAGTTCGGAGCGTACGCTTGAAAAGGCCCCATCAGTACCTACGATCAGGGCACCCCCGATCCTTGACTCTTTACCCTGATGGTCAAAGGTTACCACGTTCTCCTGCCAATTAATTCCGGTGCAGGAATGCTCAAAGATAAATTTAGCCCCCAGTTCTTCAGCTTTTTCGAGGAGCATGGTATTGAGGTTTGCTCTGGAAACCGAATTAATGTATTGCCCGAGTCGCCCATAGGGCTGAAAATCCAGAATCCCCTCCTCATTATGGATCATCCGGCCATGCATCGGGATCAGGATCTCTCTGACTTTTTCTCCAAGGCCTACCTCTTCCAGGGACCTCAGTCCCCTGTTGCTAAGCGCAAGATTAATTGACCGGCCCTGGGTGCGCAGGCCTTTTCTGGGGTCAGGCCTTTTTTCATATACTTCAATGGCCAATCCCCTTTTACCCAGGTAGCAGGCTAAAAGACTCCCTACCAGCCCTGCTCCTACAATGATGACCTTATCCTTCATCCGTAAATTGCTTTAAGGCCTGACCTGAGAATGGCATAAAAATCATAGACCTCTGTGAAGGCATTATAAAACGGTACGGGTGCGATCCTGATGGCTTCAGGTGCACGCCAATCGGCCACGACATTATTTTCGCCAAGATATTCATATACCTTTCGGCCCTGTGGACCCGCCAGGAATGCACACTGGGCACCCCGCTGTTCAGGATCATCCGGTGTGATGATAGTGATAGGGTAGCCCTCCTGTTGTAATTCCCGGAGGAGGCTGAAGAGCAAGCCCGTAAGCTGGCGGCTTTTTCGGTTGAGATTTTCAATACCGGCCCTTTCAAAAAGCTCCAAAGAAGCCAAATGTGCTGCACCTGATAGGATGTTGACGTTGCTGAGTTGCCAGCCGTCTGCCCCTGGCATAGGCCTAAATCCTGGTTTCATTTCAAACCGATTGTCTTCTTCATACCCCCACCATCCGGCAAGTCTGGGTAGCTCCGGATTTTGACCGTGATTTTGGTGGACAAACATGCCGCCGGTACCACCGGGCCCTGAGTTAAGGTATTTGTAGGAGCACCATACTGCAAAGTCTACGGCATCATAATGTAAATGCAGGGGTACATTACCCATGGCATGGGCCAGGTCAAAACCGCAATATGCGCCTGCCTGATGGGCCTTTTCTGTAATGGCTTTGAGGTCGAAAAACTGGCCGGTATAATATTGCACGCCCCCCATCATCACAAGGGCCAGAGCATGACCAGCTTTTTCAATGGCCTCCAATATTTTCTCAGTTTTTAAGGTGTGCTCCCCCGGCTCAGGCATGAGCTGGATAATGGCTTCGTTGGGGTCCAAACCATGGTGCCTGACCTGTGACTCCAGGGCATAAATATCAGAGGGGAAACTGCCCCCTTCGGTGATGATCATGTACCGACTGCTCGTAGGTCTGTAGAAGGTGGTCAGCATGAGGTGCAGGTTGGTGGTCAGGTTATTGGCTGCTACTACCTCTTCTGTCATGGCACCAGCAAGGCCGGCAAGGGTCTTCTTACCGAATTTATGATAATGAAACCAGGGCCTCCGACCGTGAAGGTGACCCTGAACTCCTAAAGTTTTCCAGGTGTCAAGTTCTTCCCGGAGGAATTTTTCTGTTGTCTTAGGCTGTAGCCCGAGGGAATTACCGGTAAAGTATAAGGCTGGCTTATTATTGATCACCGGAATATGAAAATGCTCCCGGTATTCCTTCAAAGGATCATTTTCATCCATCCTTCTGGCATACTCACGATCCTTTATGGTATTTGAATCCATCAAATGTTTTAGGTAAAACCGGGTATTTAATTTTTGATTATTCTATGTAAACCTTTTATCGGTTGCCATGACGGT
>JBGTCD010000060.1:0-15372 GCA_041749015.1 Cyclobacteriaceae bacterium | reverse complement strand
GGATGTCCTAATCGAGAATAATAGCTCCGACAGAATAGGTAGGATCAGTACAGCCAATGTAGCAGGTGCTTTCCATAATTTTGATATGGAAGGTGATTTCACGAATAATGGCAAAGCCCATTTTACCAATAGAACTGATTTTGCATCGATTGCTGACAGATACAACCCAAATAATGCCTATTACACCAATGATGATAATACCGGCAGAGTAGTAGTTACCTTCTCTGCAGATACCAGAGATCAAACCGCCAATTTGAATGACGAGACTTTCTTCTCAAGACTGATTATTAACAAAGGCAGTGATCAAACATACGAATTGGTGCTCCTGGCTGCTGACAGTGCTTTTTTCAGGTTGTTGGGAAGGGCTAATTATAATGCAGATAGTGACGCAACCACTCCTGCCGCCAACCTAAATGCATTCGCATTGATATCAGGTACGGCGAGGTTAAGTTCTAATATACACATACCAGTACTTAACCGAAATACAAACTATTCAATACCTACCTCTTCCAGATTATGGGTTGATGGGGGCTTGGTAAGAAAGACTTTTGGTACTGCTATTGTGCCTTATGGTGCAGTAGAGCTATCATCAGGTCGCCTAATTGCTGATGTAGGGAGTGGTCTTACCTTAAGGCAGGCCGGCTCTTTGAAAATTGATGGCGGCGAAGTTTTTATGCGAGCGTTCAGAACTTCAGTACAGGGTGCAACTGCACAAGGTACTTATGAGCAGAATGGGGGTGAGGTAATTATTGCAGGAGGTGCAGGTCTAAGCGGTGATTATGCGGTGTTTTCTCTTACATATCCGGGAAATGTGTTTATCATGACTGGTGGTACTTTAAAGGTACAAGGAAGGCCAAACCTGGGCTCAGGAGGTACAAGAGGTACAGTATTTATCAATGCTGACCCCGGCAACCAGAATGTCACCGGCGGTACCGTGATTTTTGAATCCAATACCACAACCGAATACAGAGTTACTTCCCGTGCCCCATTTTATAATGTAGATATGCTGGCAGGCAATGGTACTGCCTCTAATATTGTTCTTATAGGAACTACCTCAGGAACTGGTGGTGGCAGTGGTACCCAAATTCTTGATGCGCAACCTCTGAGAGCGTTGAATAACCTGGTTATCAGAGGATTTAATGATAATTTTTATAATAACCCTCTAGGAAACTTTCCCGTAGTATTTGCTCCGGTTACTTCGGATACTAACGTGAATGATGTCTATGTGGGTGGCAGCATGCATGTTGGCCGCAATTCGACCTATTTACCGCTTTTTGGCGGCACTGCACCGTATGATAATTTGGCTAGTCAGCCTACACATATTAATACCACTTACTTTAATCAAACTTTTGCTACTTCTGAGATTGACACCCTTTACTGGGGTGTGACAGCCGGGGGTGTCAATAGTTTGGAAATGGGCAGTATGGTTCTTGACCGAAACTCTGGAAATGAATTGCGAACCATAGCTAGAAACGGTAACAATGGGGCTATCAGATTTGATATAAATGGTAATGCCTCTGTGCTATCAGGCACGCTTGATCAACATGCCTACACCTATAGAATTTGGGGTAGTATCACTAATTATGACAGATTTGGTACATATTTCCCTGATGGTACCTATCCGGTAGCGGGAGGTACCCCTGATGTAGCTCAGATCAGATTCAGGGAAGATCCACCTTTAGTTTTTGATACCAGTGATGATGCCGTGTTTGGAAATATAAGATTTAATGTAGGTGCCGGTACCATGGTAGAATTTGTTACGGATGTCTACATAGAAAGACTAGAGTATTGGAATGGTAGGATATACATTGGAAGCAATACCCTTACGGTAGATGAAATATGGAACTGGAATAATGGCGGAGGCGCTTTTTTTGATAACGATATTGCAAATAACAGTCTATTAAGAGTTAATAACACAGGAGAGGTTGCCAATATTTCGGTATTCACTGATGGTAATCCAAGTGATGGTGGATTGAGACTTAAAGTGACTGACAATACACTTAATGAAACCCAAGAATCAAGACTTAACAATACCGGGCCTATTACATTCCCTGTTGGATTTACCACTGATGGAGGCACTACCCGGTATTATCGCCCTGCTCAAGTTAAAATTAAAGATTTTGTTGATGAAGGGTATATTAGGATTCGTGTTGTTAGTGGTGAAATCCCATCATCTAATCTAAGCGGTGGAGAGATTTTGAGGCATTACTGGAGGGTGACCCATGATGGGTTCGATAATTTGCCAACTGCTGCCTTTAGATATTACTACAGAAATAGAACTGATGGTAATATTATTGACCTGGAGGTAGGCAATACCAACCAAGCTAGTTATGTTCCAGGTTATGTAGTGGATGAAAATCCATTTACGCGATTTTTTGAATCTGATCCGGATGAGGACCTTACTGATTTACAGGACGGCCCCAATGCCAATACCAGATCCATTGTTTTCAATGGCCCTGATACCAATGCAGAATTTGACCAGAATGATTTTACCGGTTTTACATTGTTTAATGGTAATTTCTCTACAGGAGAATCATCAAGATTTTCAGGAGAAGTGGCGATTTACTATACACGAGGTCTGGACCGTACCGGCACACAGCCTTTATGGACCAATGCCGCAACCTGGACCCGATCAGACCTTGGAGGTTTTGATCCTAATAACCCTCATCATAGTGGTAATCCAGCCTCACCTGATACACCTGGTGCAGGAGATATCGCCTATATTGGATTTTTTCCTTTTGATGACCCCGAAGTAGCTTATCGCGGTTATCCGCATTCAGCTAGAATTAATGGTGGTGATGCCTTAGGCGCAAGATTAATTTTCACCCAAATGACCGATGAGTTTGGTGATGCTCCGGTCGTAAGAAAACCCCTTTCGGAAATTGGTGGTACCAATCATTTACAATTTCGGCCAACATTTACCTGGAACTCAACTGGTACGATCAACTTTGATATTATCGAAGGTGAGGGTACCATAAGGATCAGAGGAGGTTCCACAAACAATAACCAAAGAGATCCTAGTTTTGCAAATGTTGATTTAGGTGAATTTGCACAGCAAGACTCCTCGTACATATTGTATGAAGCCTTTAACAATTATACCATCACTAATGTGCCTGATGAAGTACCAAACCTTATGATTACAAGTGATGGGTTTGGTGGTAATGATAGGGATGTAACCATTGCAAAAGATTTCACCTCCTTTCAAAATGTAGAGGTTTTAGGTAATTCAAATCTTTTATTAGGTAATGGTGCAGGAGGAAACCCTACCATTAAAGGTAACTTGTATCTTGTCCCCAGAGCAGATAATTTGGGAGGTGGAGAATTACGACTTCTGAATTCAGGTACTCCTCGAACGGTTTTAATTGAAGGAAGTATTTTGATTGGTAACAGGTCTGGGGCTCCTGCCACCGGGGGTAGCGTGGTGAGAGTGCAGTCTGGAGGGGATCCCATTGCACATAAAATTCGTGTAGGCAAAGATATTATCATTAATGCCAATGGAAACAATACCTCAATCACCCCTAATGGAAATGGATTAATTCTTGGTAGTAATTTGATTAATGCTCGTGCGGATTTGGAGGTTTTTGGAACCGGGAAGGATTCTCTTAGAGTGCTGTCCGGAAATGTACCCCAATTTTTTAATCTTATTGTAAATAAAGGAAGTGACACTACCTCCGTATTTCACATTTTTGATGAGGTTGTATTTCCAGACATTGCAGTAACCAATCTTCAGCCTATAGAAATCCTCAATGGACTTCTAATTTTGGATGATGAAGATGTGGATGTGACCCTTACAGATAATACTGGAAATTTTATGCTTCCAAATACCGCTTCCGATCAATCTTCATCGGGTTCCGGGGGTCTTGAGATTCGCCAGGGAACCCTTAGGGTTCGAGGCGCTAATACCGGGATAATCCTGGATGGACTCCTGAGAATTAGCGGTGGTGCCCTGGATATGGACGGTGGGACAGGGGTCAATAACTTTATTGAGTATGGGACCTCAGGAAATGCTGAAATCGAGATTTCTGATGGAAATCTGATAGTAGGAAGCCAGGTGAGAAGGACGACCACTTCTACTTCAGGCATTCTAAAATACAGACAAACCGGAGGATCAGCAATTTTCGGTAAGAATGCCGTGCCCAATGCTAACAGAGGGGTTTTTGAGGTCATGAATAGTGGCAGTGAGTTTACCTATACCGATGGTTCGTTTACCATAGTAAGGCATACCAACTCTACTACAGTGCCGACACTTCGACTCACCCCCGCCACACATCTGGTTACCCGTGCTATTGAAATGGGTAATGCTGATACCCCTGCCAACCAGAATAACATGGGAGTTTATTCTAACATACTGCTGGATAGTCTATTGGTTAACTCTTCAAATGCAACGGTTAAGATTTACTCACTGCCATTGGAAGTCAATACTCTGAGCATTAACACAGGGGCTAACTTCAACGCCAATGCGTTAAATTTGACTGTCAATACTTTACTTAATAACGAAGGGACCTTCATCACCTCCGGAACCACTGGAAACAATCAAACTACCTACTTTCCATCAGGGGTGGCGAACGGAATTTCTGGTGCAGGTACCACTACTTTCTGGAATTTTGAAAAGGATAATGGTGGAACCCTATCGGTAAACAAAAACGTCACAGTTGATAATAATGCTACCGTGCTGGCAGGTACTTTGGCTACTGGATCCTCTGCATTTAACATTAGGCGAGACCTGGTATTTGATGCTATTCATACAAGTGCTATTGGAGGACCTGGCATCGTATTTAATGGCTCCCAAAAACAAAAAATTGGTAGAACGTCTCCTGGCACAAGCACCATCTCTGTCATGAGTCTTAATAATAATGCCGGTCTGATAAATGAGAACCTTGATCAGACATTTACTTACACTAATAAATTAATATTGGTTAATGGTATATTCGATGTAGGTGGGAACCTGATAAGTTTCACACCGGATGCAGTGATCGAAAATGGATCTGGGGGTACGGCCATAACCGATTTCAACATCACCAGGATGATACAGACTAATAGCGCGATCAATGATTTTGGTATCAGAAAACAGTTTAACGCTATTGCCGGAGGTAACGAAACATTTACTTTCCCTGTTGGTTTATTGTCCTACACCCCGGTTAGGGCCACGGTCAATGATATTTCTGCGAGCAGTATTACCATCAGACCTGTAAATGATATTCCACCAGTACCGGCTACCTATCCCTTTCCTGGAGGATGTCTGGATCCAGTGATAGATGGTACAGAAAATGTCCTTCAATATTATTGGATTGTCAATGGTACGGGAGTTACAGGGTATAACGGGATGCTTGAAATGTTTTATGATCCTAATGATTTTAGCGTCACACCGCCTTATACCGTAGATAATTATGGTCCGGCCAGGTTATACAATGCTGATAACCAGTGGGACAAAGTGTTTACTGAGGATCAGTTTGATGAGGCTAACCAGCGCATAGAATATCCCTTTACAGGAAATTCAGATCCAACGATTTCAGGTATTTATACCGCAGGGGTTACATTGGAAAATGATGGGACTACCTTGCTTTGTGGAGCTGCTATCCCCGATCAGGTGCCATTGTACGAGACCCTTGAAGTGGTGGCTACAGGTGACTTTTATACTGACGGTAGTTACGATGGCGGTGAAGCGCCTCTGGTTGGCTCTACGCCTGATATCATAGTGAAATCTGGCTTTACCCTTGTTATGAATCAAAATAGCATTCGCACACGCCGCATTACTATTGAGGCCGGAGCTACTTTAGAGGTAGGTGCCGGTACTGTAGGTCATAACCTGGGATTTGTAACCGGAGAAGGTACTTTGAGGCTGGTTTCCAATACTGCTTCCATAGCCTTTCCGTCAGGAGACTATCAGGAGTTCTTTCCTGATACCAATTGCAATGGTGGTGGAGGCCTTGAATATGCGGGAACCGGTACGTACAACGTGCTAAACGGATTGCCGCGGGTTAGAAATGTGATTTTTTCAGGCTCGGGCACCAGAACACTGCCTAACAATGCCAATCTACTGATTTGTCAAAATCTGGAAATTTTAGGCACTGTAAGTCTGATCGTACCGGATGGCAATAATCAAACCTTTGTGCGGCAGAATATTTTTAAGTCCGATGCAGGGGGCTTTATAAATGGAGGCGGAACCTCCAGAATTACTTTGAGTGGCAACGCACTACAGTTAATTAGTGGGGACTTTACTGGCGCTAGTAGCTTAAATCGCCTAAGGGTCAACAACCCTGCAGGGGCTACCATAGTCAATGTGGCTGATGGTAGCAGAGGTATCACTGCCAATAGGGGTGTAGATGTGTCTTCATCGCTCATTCTTTCTAATGGTCTGTTGACTACCAATGACAACAACCCGTTGAGGCTTAGATTAGGGGCAGGAACAACTGGAGCTACAGCCGCAAGGTATGTAAACGGACCTCTGGTACGCACATTATCACCAGGGTCGCAGACCTATCCATACCCTGTAGGTAACACCGGAAGGTTTGGCCAACTATCCCTGATCAACCCGGGTGGATATGCAGGACAGAAGGATTTTAAGGTTGCATATTTTAATCAGGATCCGAACTTAGCACCATTTCCAGGGCCATACAATACCGCGCTTGTAACGCCTCCATTGCTTTCAGTAAGTGAGAATGAATATTGGATTGCCGGTGCCCCAAGCCCTGCCAACGCAGTTATCAGAATTAGATATGATTTAAATAGTAATGTGCCTCCGGATCAAGATGACAGGGATGAAATGCTTTTGGCCTTCTGGGATGGGTCTATTTGGGATATTGCTACACCAAATGCTACAATTACAGGGAATGCTAGTACTGGTACTTTAACCACCATAGGTAGTGTGCCATTTAGTGATAAGGTAATCACCCATGGATTTACCACCCCAATAGTTCCGCTTCCCATAACATTACAGTCATTTACAGGAAGGGTAGTGTTTGATGAAAATCACCTTTTCTGGACCACAGCTACAGAGATTGATAATGATTTCTTTGAGATTCAACGCTCCACCAATGGTGAAACATTTGAAGTGATTGGAATTCTGGATGGTGCCGGTAATTCCAGTGTACCAATCTCTTATAATTTTATAGATAACATGCCGGCCTTTGGTCAAAACCTCTACAGACTGCGTCAGTTAGATTTTGATGGATCATTCTCCTATTCTCCGGTGATCATGCTGGATAATCAGAATGTAGAAAAATCCATCAGGGTGGAGGTATTTCCTAACCCAGCCAAATCTGACAGAGAAGTAACCATCAGGCTTTGGCCTAAAGTAGATACCGCGCCTGTACAGGTCGAAATTTATGACGCCTTCGGTCGAAATATTTATTCAGGAGAGGCCTCTTCTTTTGGTGCATCAAGCACGGATCTGATTCTTGACTCCGGGCTGCATCTTAGAAAGGGCTTGTATATCATCAATGTGAAGCAGGGCTTTTATAATGCTCAAAGAAAGCTCATCATTATCGAGTAGATGGTTTCTTTAATCAGCCAACCTAATCCCGGCAGTAATTCACTGTCGGGATTTTTTATATTAAAAAATATACCAATATCACCCCCTGGTGCGTATGTTGTGGGTGTGATGTGAGGCTCATCCGAGCCTCTAGGGAAGGTTAAGCTGGCCTCGCCGGCCGGGCCTTACTTTTCTCCTTGATGAGAAAAGTAAGCAAAAGAATCAAGGCCTGTGAGGAAATTCACTAAAATTTCCTTTTTTCTCCGCTAAAAATTTTGAAACTCACCGGCTTTGCCGCTTCAGACAGCAAAGTTTTTGGCCGCTACAAAAGCGGAAATTTCTTAACGCGATTTCCTCAAGGGCCGAAAAGGGCTCTGTCTAACTTGACATGCTTTGTGCAAAACAGGAAGTATAGTGTTTATTTTTACCCTAACTCTAAATTTTATTCAATAAAGGTGCGGCTGGGTGTCCACGTCCAGCGCGGATGTTCCGGGGCTTGAGGGCTGGCAGGCCTTTGAAGCTGTCTCTCTGGGTAGAAACTTATCATAACGCAGCCAATTTCTATTATTTTAATCCTTCGAATCTACAAACTGTAAAGACAGATTCCTGCAGGGCGGGCGTGTGCGTTTAGTGGGGAGGAATGTCATTGGACGTGGTGCCCTTTTTTGTTTCTTTTTTGGGCAAGCAAAAAAGAATAATAAAACCATTTCCGACTTCTTACTTCAATTTCCTCAAGGG
This sequence comes from Cyclobacteriaceae bacterium, assembly GCA_041749015.1. Lineage (GTDB taxonomy): Bacteria > Bacteroidota > Bacteroidia > Cytophagales > Cyclobacteriaceae > JBGTCD01. The sequence goes on along the minus strand of JBGTCD010000060.1, from coordinate 7,163 downwards.
CCGAAAGGAAGACACTTAACAATAACACTAACATTAACCCTGACTTTGACCTAGACAAGCAGGGGTTTTTTAAACTAAGGAATAAACCAACATCCCACCGGCCATTGCTACCATTAAGCCATCTTCAAATAAGGTTACTTTACCTAAAGGCAGGTCAATGACCGTTCCCAGACAAGCGCATTGAAAGTCCTGTTTTTTTACCATACTCCGGATCACTCCAACCATACTAATCCCCATTATGATAAAAGTAAAAGTATAGGTAAATACAGGAAACCAAAACATCATAAAGGCGATGCCCATCCCTAACTCGAGAAATGGGTATAAATAGCCATAACCGGGAACCACTTTGGCTATGATGTCATAAGAGCGATAGCCCTGGGCAAAGCCTTTTAAATCAAGTAATTTGAAAAAGGAAAAAATAATGAAAAATCCGGCCATAAAATGATGCATCCACACCATCCAGTCAAATCCTGGATTTCTAGTTTGAATGAGCATAGTGATCCCGGTGATTAGCCCAAAAATTAAAATGATGGGATAGTAAGTAGCCCACAGGGTCTTCTCGTCCTTCACTGCAGCACTATTGTGGTGATGTGACCCATTTTCCTGGATGGTATAGTTGCCGGCTTTAGAAAGGGCTTCCTGAAGGTGCTTAATATCCACATGGTTTTCCATGGTAATGACACCCTTATTTTCGGAGTGGTTTATTTCAGCACCTGTTATTTCAGGAATTTTAAACAGTGCAGTTTTTACTTTAGCTGCGCAGCCGTCACAAGTCATGCCTTCTATTTGGTAGGTATGTTGCATTGAAATTAGATTTAATAATTAAAATGTTGTCTAACCGACCAGATGTCCTGGTCAACGGAATAACCTTTAAAATGAACCAACAAATTTTTTAAAAATAAAATCCCTGATTAGCTTTGGATAAATAATTATAATCAGGGATTTACATGCCGGTTGCAAGCCCAGAATCCGTTATCAAAGATATTGAGGCAGGGAAATACACTCCAGTATATTTTCTTCAGGGAGAGGAAGCCTTTTATATTGATGCCATTTCTGATTTCATTGAAGCCAATGCCCTTGATGAGACCGCAAAAGGCTTTAACCAGATCATTCTGTATGGTAAGGATGTCACCATATCGGATGTCCTCAACAATGCCAGGCGCTTTCCAATGATGTCGGAGCGACAGGTAGTGATTGTCAAGGAGGCTGCAGAAATATCTGATCTGAACCAGGCTGATTCCCAAAAAATGCTCCTTGACTACTTTAAAAACCCACAATTATCTACCGTGCTGGTGTTTGCCCACAAGCATAAATCACTGGATGGCAGAAAATCTTTCGGCAAAGAGGTGGCAGCCTTGACTTTGACCGTCACCACCAAAAAAATATATGATAACCAATTGCCCCAGTGGGTAGGCCAATACCTGAATGCACAGGGGTTAAAAGCTGATCCGGAAGCCACTGAATTAATTGCCGCGTACATCGGCAATGACCTTCAACGGGTAGCCAATGAGATCAGAAAAATGAAAATGAATCTCGATGGTAATGCCCGAATTACGGCAGACACCGTTAAAGAAAATATTGGCATCAGCAAGGAGTTCAATATTTTCGAGCTCCAAAAAGCCTTGTTTGAGGGCAACAGGCTCAAGGCCAACCAGATCATCAATTACTTTGCATCAAACCCTAAAAAACATCCATTGATACCACTTATTGGTTTTCTTTATTCTGTTTTTTCCAAGCTGTTGATTTTGCATCATATGCAGGATAAGTCTGATCAGGCCATCCTGGGGATTGTAAAAAATAAATTCGCCTTGTATGAGTTTAAAAAGGGAATGCGAAATTTTCCATTGCCTTTAGTCCTGGTGGCTATCCATGATTTAAAACAGGCCGACCTTGCATCAAAAGGAATCCTAAATCCCTCTGTCGATTCGGAAGCCATTTTAAAAGAATTAATTTTTAAACTCCTTTATTAGCCCATGCCTGTACAATATTTCAGACCTTATTTCGGTTTAGAGATGAACAGTCTCAGCATGCGGTCCATAGTCCTTTCATTTGTTTTTTCATGGTTTATGTTTTCGGCTTCAGTTTTGGCACAGGAAACCCTCATTAACGAGCCTGAACAAAGAATTTATCAGGCTGGAATCGAGCTTTTTGAGAAGCAAAATTATACCGGGGCGAGAGAGCAGTTTGAGACCTACCTGAGAAATTTTCCAGATGGACAGCAAGCCAGCAATGCACGGTATTATGCGGCTTTTTGTGCGTTGGCCTTATTCCACAATGATGGGGAGAAATTGGTAGAGGAATTTATTGCCAATAACCCTATACACCCCAAAGCCATGATGGCCTACTATGAATTGGGCCGGTTCTATTTCCAGGATAAAAAATACATCAAGGCCGCAGAATATTTTGAAAAAGTCAATCTCTCAAGATTGGATGCGCCCAAAAGGACCGAAGTAAGGTTTAAGTTAGGTTATGCTTACTTTTCCCTGAGAAGATTTGACCAGGCTAACGAATATTTTTCCGTAATAAAAAAACAAGAACATGCCTATACCTCAGCAGCCAACTATTACTCAGGGTATATCGGCTATGAATCAGGCGAATACGCCCGTGCTATTCAGGATTTACATAAGGCAGAAGAGAGCGATGCTTATGCTTCCATAGTGCCATACATGGTGGCAGCCTCTTACTATCGTCTGCGGCAGTATGAAGACCTCGCCAATTATCTTAAGAAAATACAAGCGGAAGATCGTGGTAGAATTACCAATGAAAAAGAATTAAACCTGCTCTATGCGGAGGCCTATTTTCAGCAAAAGGAATACAAATTGGCTGATGAATATTTTGACCTGTACCTGGAAGACCAGAAAGTACGACCAGACCGATCAATCCAGTACCGGTCAGGTTATGCCAAATACCAGCTTAAAGACTATCAGGGGGCAATTATCCCATTGAATGAGGCTGCAGCCACCACGGATAGTATAGGATACTATGCATCCTATTACCTCGGGATTTCATATCTGAATAGTGGTAATAAATCCTATGCATTAAATAGCTTTAAAAATGCCGGTCAAAACCCTTATGACAAAAGACTCCAGGAAGAGGCCTATTATCAATATGCCAAACTGGCTTATGAAATGAGCCAGCCCAACATTACCGTAGATGCACTGGAAGCCTTTATGGATAAGTATCCTAAAAGCAAATATGCAGAAGAGGTCAATGACTTGCTTTCAGACGCCTTCCTGCAAACCAATAATTATAGCCGGGCCATAGCCCATATTGAAAAGCTACCTAAGAAAACACCGACTATAGAAACGGCCTACCAAAGAGCCACTTTCCTCAAAGGGGTAGAGCATTTCAACAAAGGTGAGTACCCGCAGGCGGTGGACATGTTTCAAACCTCCTTAAAGTACCCACGTGGTCCTGAGATTTTGACGCAAACCCAATTCTGGATGGCTGAAGCCTACTCGGTGGGGCAACGTCATGAAGAGGCTGCTCCGCTGTATCAAAGAGTAATCGGCCAATCCAATGATCCTGTCCTTCAATCAAGAGCGCGGTATGGCCTGGGTTATGTGTACTTCAATGAAAAGGAATATGCCAAGGCCAGAGTGCAGTTCAGGGAGTTTGTGCAGGCCAACCAAGGCAGACCACAGGACCGCCTTTATCAGGACGGGAGGGTCAGGCTGGCGGATTGTTATTATGTAGAAAAACAATACGAGCAGGCTCTGGAAATATACAAGTATGCTGCGGATCATTATCGCTCTGACCAGGATTATGCTTTGTTGCAGGCAGCTATCATTTCAAGCATCCGTAATTTAAGTGGACAGGCCAGAGAATATTTTGATAAGGTGATCAAAGACTTCCCTAACTCCAGATTTTATGATGAAGCCATTTACCAGAAGGCACAAATGGAATTTGAATTAGGTAACTATGAGGAGTCCGTGAGAGGGTTTACCAACCTTATCGCGAGGCGCCCTAACAGCCGGTTTGTTCCCTTTGCCTTATTGAGAAGAGCCTCCTCTAATTATAATTTAAAAGCCTACTCCAAAACGATTGAAGATTATAAAAAAGTGATCAATGAATATACCAGACACCCGGCCGCCAAAGAAGCTTTATTACCGCTACAGGAGGCATTGACCATTGAGAATAAATCCTATGAATTTGAGCCTATTTTAGCCAAATACAAGGCATCTAATCCTGATAAGGAAGGCCTGGAGCAGGTAGAATTTGAAACCGCCCGGAATGCCTATTTCAATCAGAAATATCAGGATGCTATCAGCAAATTTGAATCTTTCATCAGGACCTACCCGGGAGACCCCAATGTAACAGAAGCCCGGTTTTATATTGGAGAGTCCTATTTTAGGCTGAATCAGGATGAAAAGGCGCTGGAATTTTACAATATGGTTATTCAGCAAAAGTCCTTCTCCATGATTAACAGGGTGACTCAAAGGATGGTAGAGCTTGAATTTCGCAATGGTAGATATGAAAATGCTATATTTTACTCCTATAAACTGGCCGGAATGGCGACCAACAAAAGGGAGCAGTTTACCGCATGGTCCTATTTGATGGAGTCATTTTATTTAACAGCAAAATACGACTCTGTGAACCATTATGGGCAGATTATTTTGGAAAAGGGCAATGTCAATGCCAGTGCTGAAAATAAGGCCACCTTATTTATTGGTAAGGCTGCTTTTAGCAAAGGTGATTACGAAACGGCAAAAGATGAGTTTATCAATGCAGTGAACCGGACCCGTGATGTCCATGGTGCCGAGGCTCAGTATTTGATTGGTGTCATCCTTAGAAACCAGGAGAATTTCCGCGGTTCTATCGAAGCGTTAATTGAGCTTAATAATAATTTTTCTGCCTATGAAGACTGGGTAGGAAAGGCATTTCTTTTAATGGCAGATAATTTTATTTCCCTCGGGGAAATCGTGCAGGCCAGAAGTACCTTGCAATCTCTGGCTGATAACTTTCCGGTGGAAGAAATCAGGTTAATTGCTAAAACCAAACTTGAAAGTTTAAATTAAGTATTAAATATCAAAACATTGATAATCAATATACTAAAATATATATTCCTTAACCCAGCCCTTCTGGTATTTCTGATCCTGTTTGGAATGACTCCCGATGCTTATTCCCAGGATTGGGAAGGGGAGATTCAGGATGTGGAGATTGTAATTGTAAAGGACCGGGAGATCACCCTGCCGCCAGCCAACAGGATATTTGACAAGGTGCCGCCTGTGCCTGCCCCCAGGATTCCCACCACCGTGACCTACAGGTTTGAGGATGCCAATTTTGTGCCTCCAATGCTCGACCTGAAATTGAGACCCCTGAGGATGAGCGATGAGCCCATTCCGAAACTTTATGGAAATTATGTAAAGGCAGGCTTTGGCAATTTTACTACCCCCTACCTGGAAGGGTATGTCAACAACAAACGAGATAAGGTATATGCTTATGGTGCCTATGCCCGGTTTATAGCCAGTCGCACCGGACCTGTTGATGGGGTCAATTCCGGATCTGGGGAATTAAGTGCCAATGTTTTTGGAAAGTATTTTACAAAATCATCGGTTTGGTCTGGTCAAGCAGGCTTTAATCGCCAATACTATCATTTTTATGGATATCCCCCCGGAGCATTTGCCGAGAAGGAGCAAATATTTCAGGCATTTACACACTTCAATTTGGGCGGTAGCGTGAAGTCCTCTGATCTTTCAGAGCCTTTTCAATATGAATTAAGGGCAGATATAGATTTAATTTCTGACCGGCTTGAGGCTTCCGAACGTGATTTTACCATTCAAAGCAATAATTCTTATAAAATCAATGACCAGATTTCAGCTGATATCAGGGCAGACATGAGCATAATGGGGCGAAGTGACATTGGCATTCCACCTGGATCGCGGAACCTTTTTAGACTCCGGCCTACGGTACAGTATCGATTGTTTGACAATTTGGTGATTGAGGGGGGTGTCAATCTGATTTTTGAAAATGACACCCTCGGTGGCGCCAATAACTTCCATTTTTATCCTCATGCCCGTGCTGCTTATGAACTGGATGATAAATTTTCAGTATTTGCAGGCATCGATGGGGATATAGAGCGGATCACTTATCGCTCGCTGATGTTCCAAAATCCATTTTTAGGGCAAAGTATTGACGTTTACAATTCCAACAAGACATTTGAGTTTTACGGGGGAATAAAAGGGACCCTGATGAGCAGGCTTTCCGGTGAATCCGGAATTTCTTTATCAACCTATAAGAATTTATTCTTTTTCCAAAATAGGGATGCGATAGTTCCTGAGTTCTTTGATGTGGTATATGATACTGTCAATACCACAATCTTAAATTATTATGCCGAATTGAATTACCAGGAACTGGAGCAGACCCGGGCCGGTATTCGTGCCGACTTTTATATTTACAATTCCAACCAGTTTGCCAAAGCCTGGCATCGTCCGGGCACTAAAATCACGGCTACTGTGGCCCATAATATTTATGACAAGATTCTTCTTAAATCTGAATTATTCCTCATGGCTGGTATTTGGGCACCAGATGTTTTGGCTGACGGTGATCCTGTTAAACTTAGTCCGGCCATTGACTTGAATATCAAGGGAGAATATTTGTTTTCTAGCAGGTTTTCAATCTTTTTACATTTCAACAATATTTTTGGAAATGAGTATCAACTCTTGTATAATTATCCCGTTAGAGGCTTTCAAGTACTGGGAGGGGCTACTTATAGCTTTTAATATATTGTTTTGATAGGCCTGCAGAGGCTCCAAATAAATAAAAAACTTGCTCCGCTGAAAAAATCAATTATTTTTGTGTAATTCATTCAACCGAGAAATCTTAAAATCTTAAGCAAATGGCTAAGAAAAAATCCGAAAAAGACGAAGAAAAAGAAGAATTCAATGAGGAACAAGGTGGTGATATCAACGAGGCTGATGATAGCTTTGGTTTGCCAGAAGTTTCTTATGATCCTATAGACAGAGAAAGGGAGGAAGAACCAGAAGATACTACTACTTCTCCCGAATACCATGATAGTGAAGCAGAAATTGAGGAGTCCTATGAAAGCGAAGAAACGGGTTATGTTCCTGGTTCCTATGTGGTAAAAGAGGAGCCCTCCAAAGCCCCGCTCATCATTACCCTGGTGGTGATAGGGCTGATTTTATTATTAGCCGGAGGGTACT
>JBGTCD010000059.1:0-29262 GCA_041749015.1 Cyclobacteriaceae bacterium | reverse complement strand
GTACTAGGAAATATTTTTATCTAATAAGTAAGCATTTTCCTGACTATCATCTGGTACAATGGCAGGCCTGCTTTTTAGTATTTTATTATAAATACTGACCTGACTTACTACTATCCTTGGCGCATGATTGTTGAATTCTACAAACTCAGGCCTGATGATATTAAACCCGTTATTGCCACCTACATATATCTCCCCGGTTGAAGATTTTAATATGGCATACTGATTGAATCCATTAGACTGGATACCGTCATTTTCATAAAAATTTGTCAACTCATTAGTTTTGGTATTAAGGAGTGAAAGGCCCGTGCTAGTGGCAAGCCATAATCCATGATTCTCATCCATGCTAATAGATCTTACTTCCTTATTGATCATTTCCTCATTTCCTACAAGTATGTCCCTGATCCCCGTAGCTGGATCATATACTTCAATCGAGGTGCCTGCCATCCAAAATTTTCTCATTTCAAAGACCGAATACCTCATATTTGGGGTATTTAATTTTTTATCAAAAACATAGAAGGCCGTATCATAAATAATTCCGGATGGACCGCCACTTTCTAACAGTGTATTATCTAAATACTTTAATTGAAGGAGTCCATGGTTAGTGCCAATCCAAAGATTTTCCTGATGATCAATGATAACCCTTGCTACGGTTTTCGCACTTAAGCCCTGACTATAATCCCTATTTTCAATTAGATGGACAAATTTTTGATCTGACTTGCGATACAGGGTCAAGCCATTGTTACTGGTAATCCATATATTTCCAGAATTATCCTCAGCCATATCAAGCAAAACAGAGCTGACTAATCCTGATGCTGAATTCTCACATTGAGTATAAGTTTTTAGAGACCCATTTTTAGGATCAAAAATTGAAAACCCATCACGTAGACTAATTGAGGCTATTTGTCCATTTTTGAGCTTGAGGATTTTATGCGTAAAGCCTCTCAATGCCTTTTTGCTCTCAGATAGTGAGCCCGATTCGGGGTTGAATCTTGAAATTCCTGATGATTTAGAAATCCAAATTTCATCAGGGCTCACCTCCAGAAATCCATGAATTTCATCATCCTTTTCATTCATACTCAAATCACCGGGGCTGAAATGCAGAAACTTTGCCGCCCCATAGTTATAGTAATTCAGGCCTCCTGCAATAATCCAAATTCCTTTATGATCGTCCTCAAAAATACTTTCTACATTTCTGTTAAGTAGACTATTTTTTTTCTCCCCTGTATCCTTGATAATGGTGTACTCTCCGGAAATTTTATTGAATCTGATCAGGCCTTCTTCTGACCCAACCCAAATCTCGTTTTTTGAAAATGGAAAAAGGCACAAGAGTCTTGAATATCCTTTAGAAAGACTATTAGGAAAAAAATCAAAATGCTTTACGGTTTTGGTTTCTATATTAAACCTGAATAACCCACTACCCACAGTTGCCACCCATAGATGATCACCATCGGGTAAAATATCAATAACCCAAAGGTTTTCTTCATCATTGGTTTTATCTAAGTTTTCGTAATGCTCAAAAATCTTTTGCTGGGGATCAAATTTGTGCAGGCCCCCGCCCCAGGTGCCTATCCATAGGTTCCCATTTTGATCTTCTGTAATTTTTTCAATCCGATTGTAATTGTAGATGGTTTTACTCTCGGGGGTGGTAAAGTAATAGTTTTCAAATTTTCCGGACTCATGAAGATATTTGGTGAGGCCAAACCAGGTTCCAATCCATAGGTTGTTTTGGCTATCTTTAAATAAATAGTTAATCAAATTATCGGACAAGCTGCTTTCATCCCCAGGCTCATGGACTAATTTTACTAAGCTATTATTCCCAGGATGGTATTTAAACAGGCCCTCTTGCTCTGTGCCGATCCAGATATACTCTCCATCAGCTAATAGTGCGGTGACTCTTTGATTTTGCTTATTGAAAATAATTTCATTGAAGTTTTCGAATTTATATCCATCAAACCTTACCAAACCTCTATAACCACCAATCCATAAAAAGCCATCCTTGTCCTGAGTTATTTTATTCAATCCAGGGAGCAACCCATTTATGGCTGGGTATTGGGTGAAATTGAGTTTTCCTGGCTGGGCAGTAGCTAAACAAGCAAATCCACTGAATAGTATCACTAAAAATAAACGCATCCTGTTCTGAGGTCAATTTTAAAGAATATACAATAATCATCCAATCCAATCAATAACCACCCCGATAAATTGGTCCGGGTTATTTTTAAGTCCCTCATAAGCTTCAAACGCATTTTGAGGATTTACCGTGTGGGAATGCAGCATGCTGATATCTAATAGATTATTTTTAATAAGGTCTAAAATAATTTCAATGTTCCTTTCAATAGAGTGTTTATTAAATTCCTGACGGTGGGTAGGATATATAAATTCGAGGGCTCCTTTCACCTGGATAGAACCATCCGACCAGTAATGAATTGGCTTAAGGATGTTATTAATATCTGATTGATATGGCCTCCTTGGGCTGCCCAATAATATCATCTCACCATACAAATTTATTGTGCCCATGGCCTCCTCAATCACCTCAGGTATGCCAGTAGCATCAATAAAAGTTGAAACCCCCACCCCATTGGAATGGTTATCAATCGCTTCTTTCAAGTTTAGTTTTTTTGTGTTGGATAGGTATTGAATGCCAGACTTAGCAGCCAAATCAAGCCTTGAATCATTGATATCCAGGCCAATTACATTGGCCCCCTGCAGCTTTGCAAGTTGGGCTGCAAGGTTACCTATTGTTCCCATTCCGGTTACTGCCACCCAATCGCCAAGTTCGATATTAGACCGCCGGATCGCAGTCATGGCTATTCCTGCCATGTGTGAAAATGCTGCATGCTGTATATTTATCCCCTCAGGAATTTTAATGCATACCCCATGCCACCTGTCGGTGATATCTGCCTTAAAAAATTTTGAATGGGGCCCAAAAGTAAATACAATATCTCCCTTTTTAAGGTTTTTAATATTCCCTCCCTTCTTCACTATTTTTCCTATGGCGGTATAACCCGGTGTGCCCGGAAGCTTAAACCAATCCTCTAACCCATTAAGGCAGGCGAGTTCGGTGCCTGCACTAATATGAGACACCACATTTTCTACTATGACCTCATTTGGACTGGTGATGGTATCATGGAATTCAGATTCCACAACTCCTATAGTTTTATTAGTATCAAAGACGATTGAAAGATTTTTCTCAGACATTATTCTTTTTACGGTTTAGTTCCATACTTATTTTGATTACGTCCTCATCATTAACTGGATAAAAGTAAAGTATTCCAGCCACCCCTAAAGCCAATACTCCAGGGATGACACTCAGGGATAATTTTATCCCCATTAATGCCGCCTCAGGTTGGACTACATTGGCCTGATACCCGAAAAATGCCAAAACCCAAAGAGCAATTGCCCCACCAATTGAAAAGCCTGCCTTCTGTCCGAATGTGGCAGCACTATAAACCAGGCCCGTAGTGCGTCTTCCAAATTTCCATTCTCCGTAATCTGCAGAGTCAGCCAGCATAGACCAAATGAGCGGCATGGTAGGCCCACTTGCCAATGAAAATACTATTTGGAAAAAGTACAATAGCCTGAGATTACTTTCAGCAAAGTACAGGCCTATAGAGGAAAGTCCGATTATGACCATGCAAGTGATAAAAAGTCTTTTCTTTCCAAACTTATCTGAAAGCCATCGCGTTGGCAGCACGCCAATCAAAACAAAAACGGTCCCTGTGACCATAAAAGCAGTAGCTCCATTCCTGTTACCTATCAAATATTGAAAATAATAAATTATCACCGAGCTCCGTATAGCCACGTAGATAAGTAGTAGGAGGGATACAAAAAAGATTATCACCCAGGCCTTGTTAGCCAGCAGATTTTTTAAATCCTTATAAAAGGCAAACTTTTGGTTTTTGGGGGCTTCGACCCTTTCTCTAGATGAAAAAAAGGCTATTAAAAAAAATATCACGGAAATACTTCCAAATAAGATCATGGTCATCCTATATCCCATGATGTCATTACCGCCACCAAAGCGTTCTACTAGTGGAATCACCAAAGCCTGCACGGTAATGCCAGCAGCATAAGCAAATACAAATTTGTAGGAAGAAATTTCCGTTCGTTCTCCGGGGTCTGGGGTTATTACCCCTACCATGGCATTGTATGGTATCATTATGGCCGTATATATCACCATCATCAAAGTATAGGTGATATAGGCATAAAGTAATTTGCCTGTGTAGGCAAAATCAGGTACATAAAACATTAAAACTGCTCCTATACCAAATGGTACTGCCAGCCATAGCAAATATGGCCTGAATTGACCCCACCTGGTTCTTGTATTATCTGCGATGGTGCCCATGATTGGGTCATTTATCGCATCAAATAATCGAACCAAAAGAAACATGGTACCGGCTGCAGCTGCCGAGAGCCCGAAGGTATCAGTGTAAAAAACAGGGAGAAAAAACATCAAGGTCTGCCACAAAATACTAGCACTAAACTCTCCCGAGCTAAAGCCCAATTTCTCACAAATTCCTACTTTACCCCACTTCACTGTTTATTGATTTATGTGGTGTTGATATCATTCTTTCTTACCGGAATCATTCCGGCCCAGATATTCGATATTGGCATCGATTAATTGTATCCTTTGCTGTACTGACAAATAAGAATAAAGATGATCCGGGGGGCATTTTTCCATGTAATCAAGAATTTGATCGATGCTGGTAGTGGCTACGTGAATCCTGGTATCAGAGGAAGCGTAATAGATAAATATTTCTTCTTCATTTCGTAAAACCCAGCCATTACAAAACAAAACATTTGATACATCCCCCACCCTTTCGTCAAGCTCCGGTGCCATAAAATATCCACCTGGTGATTTTATTGCCTTCCAGGGCTTTTTGAGGTCAGTCATAAACATGTAAAGAACATACCTCAGGCCTGCGGCAGTATTTCTAACACCATGTGCCAGGTGGATCCAGCCCTTATTGGTTTTTATTGGCGGGGGCCCCTGACCATTTTTTGCTTCTTTGATGGTATGATAAATTCGATTATCAACATTGATCTCAGCATCAATTCTTGCATCTTCCATAGATTTGGTCAGCCCCCATCCTATGCCGCCACCACTGCCTGCATCAATAAATCCATCCTGTGGCCGTGTATAGAGTCCATAAGCTCCGTTGATAAACTCAGGATGTAAAACAACGTTTCTTTGCTGCTTTCCTGAGGTTATCAAATCTGGCAGGCGCTCCCAATCCTTTAAATTTTTGGTTCGAACTATGCCACACCGGGCTATAGCTGCTACCTGATCGGAGGCCGGAGCATCAGGATCACCACTTTCAGCGCAAAACAAGCCATAGATCCAACCATCCTCATGCTGCGTCAATCTCATGTCATAGACATTCGTCTCAGGGTTCAAAAGTATCGGGATTTCCACAGGATAATCCCAGAACTTAAATTTATCGATCCCGCTCTCGCTTTCAGCTACCGCAAAAAAAGACTTTCGATCATAGCCTTCCACCCTTGCTACCAAAAGTATTTTGTCATTGATAAGTATTGCCCCAGGGTTGAAGACTGCATTGACCCCCAGTCGTTCTTGAAAATAAGGGTTTTTGGAGGGGTTTAGATCATACCTCCAAAAAAGAGGTATATGGTCACTTGTCAAAATGGGATCCTGGTATCTAGTCCAAACCCCATTTGAAATTCTTTCAATATTTTTCTTATTCAGGAGCTGGTCATGAGCTGTAAGTGCAGATTGGAATCTTTTTGAAAATGCCCTGGACATGTAACTGACCTTTTTTACAATGGTCATAATAAAAAAAAGCTCCAAGGAGGAATCTAAATCTAAAAAGGAGTAAAAATGAAGGAGGTAAATTAATTTAACCTTCCATACCAACTCAAAGTTTTAAGAGCAAGGATTAAATTAAATAAGAAATAGCCACCATTTGTTTGAAAGGATGTTTTATAAGGCACATAACTAAGGTTTACCTAAAACAGCATTTTATTACCCGCACTTGTTAAATTTCCTCCTTATTCGGAAAAAATTACTTATGCGCTTATTTTTTTTCTTGAAAATTGCCAAGGTGAAAATTTATAAAATCGTTTTTTTACCAAAACCAAATTTGAAATGAAGACAAAATTCAACTTTACACTATTATTGTCATTGCTTTTTATAGGCTCGGCAATGTTAATCTCCTGTGGGGATGATGATGACGCACCGCCCACTGTAGACCCAGAACCAGAATGTGCTGCCCCCAATCTTAGTCAGATCTTTATTGGATCGGGCAGCAGTTTTGTCGAAATGGAATCATCAGGCACCAATGAGTGGGAATACTCTGTAGTAAATTCAGAGGATGATACCTTCTCTTTCGTATTTGCGAATAATGCCAGTGGTGGAAACGCTACTTATGGTTTAGCCTCTGATGCAACCTCTACTCCAAATTCGGGTACAGCAGTAGAAAAACTTGTAGAAACTGACTTGACATGCGGTGAAAATAAAGCATTTGGACTCACCGATTTGGAAGGCCAAAACCTTACCATAACTTTTAATTCCTCATCCAAAGCTTACACCATTACTATTGAGGAGTTTGATCCTTGTACTGATTTTAGCAGAGAAGAATTTTGGATCAGATGGAGAAATACTACCAATGCAGGAGATTTCTTCTGGGCTGAGATGGATCCTGTAGCAGGAGCAGATGGCGTATATGAAATCTTTCAGTCAGCCGGTGTATTTTATGTTGATGGTGCGGATGTACCAAATTTTGGTGCTCAAATTTTAGAATTTAGCAACCAGCCTGACTATGGTGGATATTTGAATGAGGAATTATGGCCACTTTACAGAAACCAACTCAATGCTGAGGATCCCGTAATGGACTGGACGTTGCCTGAACCAGTGGATGGTATCACTTCAAAGGTTGCCTATTACGTTAAAGTATCTACCAGAGATGCTCAAGGTGTAGAAACAGTTATTTGTGATAAGCCTGAGGAGGTGACAACTGAGCGTGGCTTTAGACTGCTGCTTTTTGATGGAAATGGCGATCCTGTGGTTCAAAAGGATGAAACCATTAGGTATGTAATCGACACTTTCAGTGGCGAAGTAGCGCTTTTCATCGAGTAATTTATTTAGCTCATGTGGAACCCACTTAATTATTTTAAGTGGGTTCTTTTTTACCCTAAATTTGTAAATAGTACATATACCTTGCCCTCATTATGTTCAAAAAGGTACTTCTTTCTTGCTTCCTGTTCTTTTGTGCCTGCGGTCTCTTGGCTCAGTCCGTAGTTTCCGGAAAGGTTATTGATGAAAATGGAGAATCAATACCTTTCGTTACGGTTGTAAAAAAAGGGACAACCACCGGCACAACCACTGACATCAATGGTCGGTATAACATTAATGCCAGCCCCTCTGATACAATTATATTTTCCTTCATAGGGTATCGAAAAGTGGAGATTATACCTGGTACCAGGGCTGAGATTGATATTTTAATGGAGCCTCATCTAGCAACATTAGATGAGGTAGTGGTAGTTGGCTACGGTACCACCAAAAAAAGAGATTTAACCGGATCAGTTTCAGTTCTTGATCCGCAGGAACTTACAAAATTTCCAGTTTCAAATATTGGATCAGCAATGCAAGGAAGGCTTTCCGGGGTACAGGTCATTAATTCATACGAACCTGGGGCCAATCCCCAAATTTTGGTAAGAGGTTTTGGAACCATTTTTGGTGATGCAAACCCCCTGGTAGTGATAGACGGATTACAAACAGGTGTCGGCGCACTAAATAATGTAGATCCATCCAGTGTGGCAAGTATCCAGGTTTTAAAAGATGCCTCTGCGGCAGCAATTTATGGTTCAAGGGCAGCAAATGGAGTAATCATTATTACTACAAAAAAAGGACAGCCAGAAACCTTCCAAATCAATGTCTCTTCGGAAATTGGAATTCAAAGAGTGGCCAATAGTTTTGATTTGATGAATACCACTGAGTATTCAGAATACACATCCCGACTCTATGTTAATTCATCAACCCCACTAGTTCCAAGAAATCCACCCGCTTGGACCAATAACCCTGATGTTTTAGGGACCAACACCGACTGGCAGGATGTGATTTTTGAGGATGCTATGGTGCAAAATCATAATATCAACTTTTCAGGGGGTGGTAAGGATAATACCTATTACTTAGGCTTTGGTTATCTCAAACAAGATGGTATTTTACCAAGGACGAGTTTTGAAAGATACAACCTACAGATCAATTCCCAGATCAAGAAGAACAAATTTACCATCGGTGAGTCGATCAATATTTTCACTAGATTCAAACCAGAAAACGATCTAACCGGAAATGCCCTGAGAATATATGAGGCCGCCCCACAGATTCCAATGTTTGATGAGACCAATCCAAATGGTTTTGGAGCCCCATTTCCTGAAATCACTGGTGGTAACAATATAGCCAACCCACTAGCATTTCAGCTGCGATCACAGGAAACCAGGGCTTTGGGTTTACTGGGCAATGTATTTGCTGAATATGAAATATTCGAAGGTTTTAGTATTAGATCAGATTTTAATATCAATATTCTCAATACATTATTTGAGAGATTCCGCGAGCCAATATTTCAATCGCAGGCCGCCATTTCAAGAAATGATTACGAAATCCTTCTAAGAAATTCTACGTCAGTAGGGCTCAATTCTGAAACTTTGTTGAAATACAACAAAAATTTTGGTAGACATGCGATTTCGGCTGTGGCTGGGTACACAGTGCTATCCACCATCAATAGAGGAGTTACCGTAAGTGCTAATAATGTAGAGCCAGGTACTAAAGTACCTCAAACGGGTCAAAATCAGCAAGCTACTGCCTCCTATTTTGAGGAAAATCTGATATCGCAACTGGCTCGTGTCAATTATTCCATCGATTCAAAATACCTCCTCACCGCCAGCATCAGGCGTGATGGCTCCTCTAATTTTGGGGAGAATAATCGTTGGGGGATTTTTCCTTCATTTTCTTTAGGTTGGCAGATTGGTGATGAGGCCTTCATGGAAGGTTTTAACTGGTTGTCCAATTTAAAAATTCGTGGTGGTTATGGCGAATTAGGTCGCACCCTGGGATCATTCATAGCCACCCTGAATTCTGACATCAGATACCCTTGGGAAACAGGAAATATATCAGGAGTTGGGCCTTTGACTATTCCTAATGATAACCTCAAATGGGAAACCGTTAAGCAGACCAATTTAGGCTTTGATGCGGCTTTATTTGATAATAAATTTAACATTCTATTTGATATCTACCAACGCAGATCAGATGACATGATCATCAGATCTCCCTTGCCTCAATACACCGGTATAGTCCAGCAGCCATGGATCAATTTTGGTAGTATGATGAATGAAGGGTTTGAGGTAGAAATGAGTTATAACCATGTTATTTCAAATAATGCTGACCAGAGATTTAAATTAAATTTTACTTATAATAGAAATGAAGTTTTACAGCTTAATAATGTACAGGACACCCTTTTGGAAGCCGGTACTTTAACTACAGTCGGGCAGCCAGTAGCCGTGCATTATGGATGGCTTACTAATGGCATAAATCTTCAAAATGGAGCTATGCAGTTTCAGGATGTAAATGACAATGGCATAATTGACGGCAAAGACAGGGTAGTCTTAGGAAGCCCTCATCCTGATTTTATTTACGGGTTTTCCTATGACCTGGTGTATAAAAACTGGGACCTCACCTTATTTTTTCAAGGGGTAATTGGCAACCAAATTATGAATGAGGCCTTGCAATCTCTGGGCTCCACACATAGTGATCGAAACGGACTCAGGAGCATTCTATCAGATTCCTATGACCCGGAACTAAATCCAGAAGGCACTATTCCCATCATCTCCCTCAGGGATGAAAATAACAATGATAGAATTTCAAATCGGTATATTGAAAATGGGGATTATTTACGATTAAGAAATATTCAAATAGGATACACCATGAATCCGGCGCTATTAAGAAATAATGTGAAAAAATTACGGATTTATGCCAACGTAGTAAACGCATTCGTAATCACAAAATATTCAGGTCTGGATCCTGACCTTAACAATAATGGAACAGTATTTTTGCTGGGTAGGGACACATTCAGATATCCCCCATTAAGAAGTTTTAATATAGGAATTCAGGCCACACTATAATTGGAGAATTTATGAAACCAATAATTATTAAAATAACCACCAGTCTGCTCTGCTTAGGATTATTCATTTTAAATCCTTCATGCTCGGAAGACTTTCTGGATGTAAAACCAATTGATGCCATTTCAGCTGACAACTTTTATCAGAATGAAGCCCAAATCGAGCAAGCTCTCACAGCAGCTTATTCAGCCATAGGCAACCGAGGCATGTTCGGATGGTGGCAAAATTTGATCCGGAATGTAAGAGGAGACAACTGCGAGACCATAGAAGCCAACGTTATTGCCCATAATAACTTTACCGTAAATGATACGGATAGAAGATTATACAACAGGACCAATGGTGACGGGCTATGGAATAGCATCTTTACAGGTGTATTAAGAAGTAATCTTATCATAAAGAATACCCCTGAGGCTAATATAACAAGCCCTGAAGTGAAAGACAGGTTAATTGGACAGGCTTTGTTCCTGAGAGCCCTATACTATTTTTATGTAGTCGATTATTGGAATCAAGGGCCACTAATTTTAGAGGATAATTTCCGACTTACAGATTTTCCGACTTCTGATGCATCGGCAATTTATGCCTCCATTGAAAATGATTTGAGACGTGTTGTTGACAATGAAATGGTGCCTTGGGTGTACAATGGTTCACCGGGGTTCGAAAGAGGGAGGGCATCTATGGGAAGTGCTTATGCTCTTTTAGGAAAAGTTTACCTTTTTCAAAATAAGTTTACCGAAGCAGCCTCTGCATTTGATATAGTAGTGAATAGTGAGGTATATGATCTTTTACCACTTGATCTGGTATGGACTACCGATGGTGATAATGGAGTTGAAAGTGTATTTGAGGTACAATTCAATAATGATAATGCAGGGCCCAATCCATTCTTTGATGATGGGGTAAATGCTGCCGAAACTACAATGCGAAATCAAACAATAGCTCCTAACCAATACAATGGGTGGGAAAATGCATTCCCATCTGAAGACCTGGTCAATTCTTTTGAACCGGGGGATTTAAGGAGGGCACACTCTATTGTCATCACTGGAGAATTGTTTCCAACCAAAACGGAACCATTCAGAGGATTGGAAAGTAACCGGGGAGATTTTGCTATGAAAAAAGGAATGGGAAGTGGGTTTTCTACAGGGACGCCAAACGGCACTGGAGAAGAAAATCATCCGATAATAAGATATGCTGACGTATTATTGATGTATGCAGAATCAATCATAAGAGGTGGTGGTGATTTGCAATTGGCAAGAAACCTGATAGACAGAGTAAGGGCAAGGGGATTTGGTGCTGATACAATCGAGGATTTAAGAGATATGGGTCTTGGTATCCAGCAATATGCTGACCAAAACGGAATTACCTTATTTGAAGCCTTAAAGCACGAAAGAAGGGTGGAACTTTGTTTTGAAGGCCACCGCTTTTCCGATTTAACCCGATGGGGTGATCTACCCAATAATCAAATACTTGTTGACCGTGGCTGGGCACCTGACAAGACCTATTATCCGCTTTCAAGAGAAGATATCGACCTCAGTACTCAATTTGGTCAATAGATTTCAGTAGCCATACTATCACCTACAAAGGCCAGGGGGCCCATCCTCAAATTTTATTTGGGCTCCATCTTTTCCATTAAGTGTACAGGCTGATGCCTGCATGCCCAGCAGTGTCGCCAGTTGACCCAATGGGCAGTGGCTACTCCTAACGCACCAATGGTGGTGAGGAATGCCTCCCAGAATTCAGTATGGACCACCCGCCCTGCACCGATTATCACAAAGCCAATAATGGCAATAATGATGGCGGTTTTCTTTCGGTGATGCTTGAAATATCCCGGAATCAGGGAGGCTATGGCCACTAGGGCACTAATGATAATGATGCCGATCTCTACCTTTTCATCCCCGAGAAAATGCAACCCACTCAGGGCCGACATGGTGAGTACAAGAGGCAGCACCGCACAATGTATGGCGCAAAGTAATGAGGCTGAAAAACCGACTGCATCTAAATTAATAGCAGTTATTCCTGACTTGATCATAGGTTTGAATTTTCAACAAATGTAACCCATGTAGATTTTATTTGCAACAATGTTGCATTTATTATTTATCATCAAGCGCTTCCAAGCGCAAGCCCCTGAATGATGCCAGGTAGGGAAACCACTTTCCGTCTCAAATTTTTTTGGTGCTGTTTACTACAATCTTATTCTTTTTTATTGGTTGTAGCTACTTCTCTAGGCAGTTTCCAACGGCCATCTTTTTTATCTTTTTTTAGAATAGCTAAAAAGGTATCCGAAATTTCCATGGGCTGCCCTTCTAAGTTGGTATAGTAAACTGAACTAGTGCCAAAGTCATAAGCAATACTATCGCTAACAATAATGGTTTCCTGGGGCCTCATTATCAAGCTGTCATAGCTGAATAAATCACCAGGATTATCTCTAAGCCTTTTATATTCTTCCCATTCTCCGCAAACTGGAGTTAAGGAAATAAGGTCTTCCGTTGAATAATCTTTTAAATCACCGTAGCGCTTTTCTTTGATGGCGAGCTCAAAACCTGCTCTTGTCTCTTCAATAGATTCTAATTCTGCTTGAATATCAATCTCATTCCTGTCATTTGAATTTGATTCAGAATAATTTCTCTCTTCGCTACAGGAAATAACAGAAACTACCAATAGCAATAAAATAAATTGTCTCATTTTTTTTAGTTTTATGGTTATACAAAACGATTTGAAGCCCATCCAGCCCCCTCAGGCGCAAGCCCTTGCCTGGTTCCAGGTAGGTCCCCTTCAAGCGAAAGGGTCACGTTTGTGCTTATGTTTAAATAAAGTACAAACCTTCAACGGTACAAGCGTGACCCTTGCACCTGGTTGGTACAGGAAGCGAGTATAAAGTTTTGAAATACAAATCCCTTTTTACACTAATTCATATCAATTAGTCGGGTGGGAATGCCAGAGAAATAATTATAGTAGTCCATTTTACTTTATTCTTCCATCCTGCTAATAATGTCAAGAAGGTTTTTTAGTTCTTTTGCTATGGAAAATTGATGAGGTTCAATGGAATAGGAAGAAGACATAAAGTATTCTGTCAAATTGCCATCCTGATCTTCCTCCATCCCAGAAATACAACACAATTCTATTGCTTGATCTTCTTCATTAACGGTTAAAACTGAAACTCCTAATTGTCTGCTTATTGAAAAATCTAACAAAACACTAAAATTCTCCGCTTCCACAATTCCAAATCCATTTATTGATAAATTTTCATCAGGTACCAGCACTTTCAGTATTTGATTGGCTCGGTCCAGGTGAATTTGCATTTCCTTTTCAGTTAAAACATCTTGTGCGTTTACCACTATTGATACCCCTAAGAATAGGATGAGTAGTAAAATTTGTGCGTTGCTCTTTTTCATTAATTTTTCATTTCATGTTTCTAAAACTATGTTCATCCTTTTTTCGGGTCAAATTCAATCGATTATTCAGGATATTTCAATTCTGAGAATTATAAAAAATATTTCAGTTCCTTAAAGCCCGGCTGAATCTTCCCCTGGGTAGTCTCCAGAGTCAGGGTACCATCGGCTGCCACCCCCTGGATCCGCCCCTGGATCGGCTGATCCTGGTATTCGTAAGCATGCCAGGTGCCTTTGCGGTAGAGCCTGGTATGATAGGCTTCCAGCAAGGCTTCTTCATACCCTGATTTGAGTTGGAGGTATTTGATTTCAATTTGATGGGCCAGGTCTTCAAGGATGGCTTCCAATGAAAATTCGGACCCTGACAAATTAAACAGGCTGGTGGCACGATATGAGCCAAAATCGGACTGATTGACATTAAGGCCGATACCGATAATAGCGCATTCCAGGGCCCCGTTTTTCACCATATTTTCGATCAGAATACCCGCAATTTTTTGATCACCTACTAAAATATCGTTGGGCCATTTAATGGCTGGAGTGCTTTCAGGAGCGTATTGGGCTACCACCTCGGCAATGGCTAATGACACCAATACCGTGAGAGAAAATTGCTTGGATACTTCCAGAAATTTAGGTCTGAGAATAATTGAAAAAGTAAGGTTAGTCCCTTTCTCAGAGGTCCAGATATTACCTCGCTGCCCTCTCCCGGCGGTCTGGTGGTCGGTAAGGACAACAGTACCCTCGGGGAGGTCATTATGGCTGAACTCATTCCTTGCCCAGGTATTGGTAGAGTGACATTCTGGCATGTAAATGAGCTTTTTGCCGATAAACAAGGGTTTGGCAAGGAATTTATGCAAAGTATATTTAAATTTGTTTGGGTAAAAGTATATTGAATGACCGAGAAGGACAACCAACCATCGTCTGAATTATTAAGTCAGGTGGTGGTGAAGGGAATGCAGGAAAAAAAAGCCATTGACATCACTGTTCTGGATTTACGCAATGTAAAGAATTCTGTGGCGGATTATTTTGTCATTTGCTCCGGAAATTCAGATACCCAATTAGACTCCATAGCGGAGTCCATTGACAAGGAAGTGTACGACTCCTTCAAAGAAAATCCATGGCACCAGGAAGGTAAGCAAAATAAGGAGTGGGTACTCTTAGATTATGTAGACGTGGTAGCCCATATTTTTAAAAAGGAAACACGATCATTCTATGCCCTTGAAGACCTTTGGGGGGATGCTGGCATCACAAAAATAGAATAAGAACTTAAAACTTGTTGAAACGTTATCCAAGTGTAAAAAAAGAGGGCAACCATAATGTCTGAGAAAGTAAATAAAAATAAAAAAAATATTCCCACACCACAGGTTAAGCCACCAAAGCCTAATTACCAGATTTGGGTGATTGTGATTTTGCTGGGGCTAATCATTGGGATTACGTATTTTAATAAGTCATCCTCTACGGTGTCCATTACGCTCAACAGGTTTGAGAACATGTACCTCAGCAAGGATGTCAAAGAGGTCAAATTAATCCGTAATCAGCAATTTGTAGAGGTGACTCTGAAGCAGGAGGCCCTGGATAATTCCAAATACCGTGCTGATCTTGAAAATTCCAGCCCATTTGGTATACAAACCGGGCCACATTACCATATCAATATCCCATCTATTGATGTTTTTGATAGCTTCTACAAAGATTTGCAGGCTAAGCTGCCAGAGAGTGATAGGGTGTACTATTCTATTGACGACCGCTCTGATTTCACCAGCATTTTCTTTCAATGGGGTTTCTTATTTCTAATCCTTTTTGGTTTTTGGTTCTTAATGCGCCGCATGACCGGTGGCGGAGGCCCCGGAGGTCAGATATTTAATATTGGCAAATCAAAGGCCGCGCTCTTTGATGCAGAAAACAAAGTAAAAATAACCTTTGATAATGTTGCCGGCCTTGATGAAGCCAAAGAAGAAGTAAAGGAAATTGTAGACTTCCTGAAAGCCCCCGAAAAATTTACCAAACTAGGTGGAAAAATTCCAAAAGGAGCATTACTCGTAGGCCCTCCCGGAACGGGTAAAACCCTCCTTGCCAAAGCAGTAGCAGGTGAGGCCGAGGTGCCATTCTTCACCCTATCCGGATCCGATTTTGTGGAGATGTTTGTAGGGGTAGGCGCTGCACGTGTGCGAGACCTGTTTAAGCAGGCCAAGGAAAAAGCACCCTGCATCGTATTTATCGATGAAATTGATGCCATTGGCCGCTCACGTGGTAAGGGTCAAATGCCCGGCAGTAATGATGAGCGTGAAAATACGCTCAACTCCCTGCTGGTCGAGATGGATGGTTTTTCTACCGATTCAGGGGTGATAATCCTGGCGGCTACCAACCGCCCGGATGTATTGGATTCTGCCTTGCTAAGGCCAGGTAGGTTTGACCGGCAGATCAGTATTGACAAGCCGGATATATCAGGCCGGGAAGCAATTTTCAAAGTGCACCTTGAGCCCCTCACACTAAGCACTGATGTAGATCCAAAAAAACTGGCAGCTCAAACTCCTGGTTTTGCAGGGGCTGAGATCGCCAATGTGTGTAATGAGGCCGCCCTGATTGCGGCGCGAAGAGATAAAATACATGTAGAATTGCAAGATTTCCATGACGCTATAGACCGGGTCATCGGTGGACTTGAAAAGAAAAATAAAATAATTTCTCCTGATGAGAAAAAAATTGTCGCCTACCATGAAGCAGGTCATGCGGTGGCAGGATGGTTTTTGGAGCACGCCGACCCATTGGTGAAGGTAAGTATTGTACCGCGTGGGGTGGCAGCGTTGGGTTATGCCCAATATCTGCCGAAGGAGCAGTTTCTATACCAGACTGAGCAACTCCTCGATGAAATGGCTATGGCACTTGGTGGCAGGGCTGCTGAGGAGATCATCTTTGGAAAGGTCTCTACCGGTGCCTTAAGTGACCTGGAGCGCGTTACGAAAATGGCTTACAACATGGTGACCGTTTACGGGATGAATAACAAAATCGGCAACATCTCCTTCTATGACTCCAAGCAATCCGAATACAATTTCAATAAGCCTTACTCGGAAAGCACCGCCCAAACCATCGATGAGGAGGTTAGAAAGATCATCTCCACTTCCTATGAGCGCACCAAAGAATTGCTGAACAGCAAAAAGGCAGAGCTGGAGATTTTGGCCAAAGAGCTTCTCAAAAAAGAGATCATCTTCCAGTCTGATTTGGAAAAACTCATTGGTAAGAGACCTTTTGAAAAGGAAACTACCTATGAGGCTTATACTAATGGTAAGTCTAAAACTGATGCGGATGTTGCATCAGAAGAGGATAAAAAAGTTGAAGAGTTACCGGATATTGATAAAAATGCATCTGTGAACGATGACAAGGATAACGTTACCTCTGATTCCTTAAAGGATACTGGTGATCAGGAAGAAAAAAAGGTTTGACCTGAATTCACAATAAAGATTATAAATCCCCGGTAAGAACCCCGGGGATTTTTTTATACCCGGTCATTTTAAAAATATTTACCTTTGGGCCTCGAAGATCCCTATCATTGAATTTGAGGAATATTGGCTGCAATTAAGTTTAACAGGCGAGAACTATCCGGTTCCTTTGGTGATATAGGCACCGATGTTCCTTTGATGGTAGCCATGATCCTGGTGGCTGACCTCCATGTGCCCAGCGTGCTGATCATGTTTGGTGCCATGCAAATTTTTACCGGGCTGGTCTACAAAATACCCATGCCGGCCCAGCCTCTAAAAGCCATGGCAGCCATAGTGATCTCTCAGCAATTAGGCGGGAATCTATTACTAGCCGCTGGCCTTGGAATCGGTGTCATCATGCTAATTTTGTCCGTGACAGGTACCCTTGACAAGCTTGCCCGCTGGGTTCCCAAGCCTGTGATTCGGGGCATCCAACTGGGGCTTGGCATCAGTCTCTGCCTTTTGGCCCTGAATAAGTATATTCCCGAAGATCCTATTTATGGATACCTCATTGCGGGGATTGCCTTCATCATCATCATCCTGTTTATCGACAATCGCCGGTACCCGGCCTCCCTTATCGTCATAGCAGGAGCGGCACTATACACCATCATTGTGCATTTTAATGCCGATGGGATCTGGACTGCCCTTGGGTTTAATTTGCCGAAATTTCACCTTCCCGAAGTAGAAGATGTGGCCATGGGATTTTTGCTACTGGCCCTGCCCCAAATCCCACTATCATTAGGCAATTCCATCATCTCCACCCGGCAGGTAGCCCAGGATTTATTCCCCGAAAATGACACCATTACAATCAGGAAAATTGGCATTACCTATGCATTAATGAATATCGTCAATCCCTTTCTCAGTGGGATACCCGTCTGCCATGGCTCTGGCGGCATGGTAGGGCATTATACATTTGGCGGACGCACCGGAGGATCAGTAATCCTCTACGGGTCGATGTTCCTTATACTGGGATTTTTCTTTTCAGATGGGTTTCAAAGCCTTATCGAGGCTTTTCCACTTCCGGTATTAGGGGTCATTCTTATGTTTGAGGGGCTTTCCCTGATGCTTCTGGTACGGGATACGGCACAGGACAAAAAAGGCTTTGTGGTAGCTCTGTTGGTAGGGATCATCGCCTTTGGGGTGCCTTATGGTTTTGTAATCTCTATGATCATTGGTACGGCAATATGGTATGCTCCCATCAATCTTGAGACACTATCAAATCTGGGCAAAAATCCAAAGGACTGATTGTAAATTCACCTTTGGTAATTTTAAGTTTCAGATGATTATATTTGAAAAATGTTAACTCAATTTAATACCCTGGCTCCAGGAAAATCCCTATTTTTTGCTTCAGATTTTCATTTGGGAGCCCCGGATATGCTATCCAGCAGGGTGCGTGAACAAAAAATCATCCGCTGGCTTGACAGCATTGAATCCAGGGCTGCGGGGATTTTTTTGATGGGTGATATTTTTGATTTTTGGTTTGAGTACCGCAGGGCCATCCCTAAAGGATTCACAAGATTACAAGGTAAAATTGCTGCTCTCACGGATCAGGGCATCCCCGTCATATTCTTCACAGGCAACCACGATATGTGGATGTTCGACTACTTCCCGGAGGAAATTGGCGTTACCATTTTCCATAATCCCCAAGTGCTGGAAGTCAATGGGAAAAGATTTTTTATCGGTCATGGTGATGGCCTTGGCCCCGGGGACCGTTCTTATAAATTTCTAAAAAAAATATTTCGCAGCCGATGGGCCCAATGGCTTTTTGCAAGAATACATCCTAACCTCGGCATGTTTATTGCCCAGAAATGGTCAAAGAGCAGTCGCATCAGCAAAATGGGAAAGGAAGAATTTAAGGGTGAAGAAGAGTTTTTGGTACAGTTTTGTAAAACCAACGAACAGAAAGATCACTTTGATTATTACATATTCGGCCATCGGCATCTGCCCCTGGATATCCCAATCAATGAAAACAGCCGGTATTTAAACCTCGGGGAATGGGTCAATTATAGCCCTTATGTAGCGTTTGATGGCCATGAATGTACGCTCCTTACTTTTGAGTAATATCATGAAAACATCTTTGCTTTTAAGCATTTTTTTCATCTGCATTGGCAGCGCTTCAATCGCCCAGGAGTTCACTAAAATACATTCCGTCAAGATCCTCCATCCGGTGGCCGTTTCGATGGACCGGCAGGGGCAGGTGTATATTGCCGATGATCGTGGTAATATTGACTTATATGATCAGGATGGTCAATGGAAGCTCAATTACTCTCCTGCCCAAATCACCAACGTTACCATGCTGGATTCCTGGAATGCCCTGAGGATTTTGGTGTTTTATGAAGACTTTCAGGAGATACGTATTCTGGATAGGTTTTTAAGCCCGGGCCCTGTTTATCAGCTTCAGGATATGGGTATCGGATATGCGAGCCTTGCCACCTTCACTGGAGAAAACCACTTTTGGATTCTGGACCAGCAGGAACAAGGACTGGCTCGGATTGACGGGCGTAATTTTAACAGAATTGGGTTTACCTCTTTTGATTTACTTTTTGATACTGACATCCTTGACTTTACCTGGATGCAGGAGTATCAGAACCTACTTTTTATCAGTGAGGCCAATAAAGGCATTTTGCTGTTTGATAACTTTGGTAATTATAAAACTACCATTCCGGCAAAAGGTGTTGATTATTTTTCATTCTTTGGTGACCAACTGGTAACCGTACAATCCCGCGAGTTGGTACTGACCAACATTTACGATTATTCAATAAAAAAAATCCCGCTGGAGCGGGATTATGATTACTTCCTGATCGGCCCTAAAAAAGCTTTCGGCATCACAGAAAATCAATTAGATATCTTTTCCTGGTAATTAACCCTTTTTGAAATAGGTTAATTCCGAATACCCTTGCGAACGGCCCTTCTTATTAAAAGATTCAGATCTTACCGTACCAACATCCTTTGCGACCCAGTCAACACTAGAAGATTCAGAGTTGATCATTTTACTTTTCATTTGAGTGGTTGAGTTGATCTTAAAGCAATCAAAAGACCCTGCTGAGGTGGTAATGGTTTCTTTTCCCATCACTACCCTATCAGTAATAATGAAATTCATATTCATATTGATGACCGATTTCACCGAAATATTGACATTAGCATCTTTGAGAGTCTGACCTACCCTGAGTGATGATGGGTATTCCAGATTATCACCAGTAAAGGTAACTTCGGTATCGGGCATACTTGCAAAAGACTCTGAAGGGACAAACTGGCTGAAGTCCATGTGTATCACCCCATCCTTGCATGACATGGTGAAGGTATTAGACCCCATCTCCATTTGCTGGCCTTTTTCGTCTTCTACTGTAACTTCCACCTCAATAAATACCTCTCCGCCACGTTCGTTTAAAGAGACTATTTTACTGCGGGACTTAGACTGAAGTTTACCTTTTTTGTCAAAATTACTCATCTCCCATTCCGTGCCTTCGGTGAAGGTAAAAAATTCATTACCGCATTGCCCAAAAAGGACGGCATTTGAGAAGAAAGTGACAAAAAGAATGATTAAGAGTTTTTTCATTTCTAAAGTAATTTGGTTGATTTGAAACTTTAAGTTAGTCAATTTTTCCTGGCTTTACCAAAAATCATACCCAAGATTCCGACTCCCCTTTCCTTATGAAAAAATTTGCCTAAATTGTGTCCGAATTTGTACACTTGTGTTACAATTTTGATCTGATTTTTATAAAAAAATAGGCCTGAGACCTTCTCAACGGTCTGGCACTATTTTTATACTTAACAATTTAAAACCTAATAAAGTGGAGCTTCAGGGAGGAAAGATATTAATGATAGATGACGATGAAGATGTACTTCTCGCAGCTAAGTTATTATTAAAAAAACACGGCCACCAGGTCATTATTGAAAAGAATCCTAAGAAGATTCCTTTTTTGCTCAATAATGACACTTATGATGTCATTTTGTTGGATATGAACTTCAGCAAGGATACCACCAGTGGTAAAGAGGGCTTTTACTGGCTCAGCCAAATAAAGGAGCAAGAGCCTCAGGCAGTGGTAATCATGATCACCGCCTTCGGAGATGTGGAGATGGCGGTAAGAGCATTGAAGGAAGGGGCTACTGATTTCGTCCTGAAGCCCTGGCAGAACGAAAAACTACTGGCCACCATTTCCACAGCCATCAGACTGCGGCATTCCTACCTGGAGCTGGATAAGCTTAAAATTGCCAAAAAACAACTTGAGGAAGACATCAACCAGCCTTTCAAAGATATTGTAGGCGACAGTAAGGCCATCAGGGAAGTATTTTCCATGATCGATAAGGTAGCAGGCACCGATGCCAATGTACTCATCCTCGGGGAGAATGGCACAGGGAAGGAACTCATTGCACGGGCCATCCACCAGCGCTCCCTCAGAAAAGACCAGGTATTCGTAGGGGTGGATATGGGTGCCATCTCCGAGACCCTATTTGAAAGCGAACTCTTTGGCCACAAAAAGGGCGCTTTTACCGATGCACGGGAGGATCGTACCGGGAGATTTGAAATAGCTCACGGAGGCACCTTGTTTCTGGATGAGATCGGCAATCTGAGTCTTACACTACAATCCAAGCTGCTGGCCGTACTTCAAAACCGGGAAGTCACCAGGATCGGCTCCAATCAAAGTAAGCCTATTGACATCAGGCTGATCTGCGCTACCAATATGCCCATTCACCAAATGGTGAAGGACAGTACCTTTCGTCAGGACTTGTTATTCCGCATCAATACGGTAGAGATACAACTCCCTGCCTTGCGCGACCGGATAGAAGATATCCCTCTTTTGGCCCAACACTTCCTGGACCAGTATAGCCGTAAATACCGTAAAGAAGTCAAAGCCATCGACCAGAGTGCTATAAAGAAACTTCAGCTATACCCATGGCCCGGCAATATCCGTGAGTTGCAACATGCCATAGAGCGGGCAGTGATCATGACCGATAATCAAAAACTAAGCGAGCAGGACTTTCTGCTGCAAGCCGGCTCAGCATCAGATGGTGACTTCATTTCGGGTAGTTACGACCTGGAGGAGGTAGAAAGAAGGGTCATCGCCAAAGCTATAGAAAAGCATGATGGAAATATTTCACAGGCAGCTCAGGAGTTAGGGCTTACCAGGGCTTCCTTGTATAGAAGGCTTGAAAAGCATGGAATTTAAAAGCTTCCAAAATGTATTTCTTTTCAGAATCGGATTGCTCCTTCTGACCACTTTCCTATGCGCCCAGCAGTTATTTTCCAGTGGGTTTATTTTAAATATTTTGGTGCTCTTCGGTTTGATCGTATTTCAGGTGATTCTACTGCGGACCTATTATGAAAAAACCCAAAAACAAACCCTTGATTTTCTGGAAGGCATCAAAAATGGGGACTTCTCTACCCAGTATAATACGGAGGTGGAAGACGAGTATCAGGCCCGCTTAAATAAGAGCTTCAATCAGGTGCTCAACCGGATCAAGGAACTGCGATCCACTAAAGACGGGGAGCACCAATACCTTAAAAATATCGTGCAACATGTAGGGATAGGGCTGATAACCTTTGATGGTTCCGGTAAAATTCAAATCATGAACACCGCAGCCAAAAAATTACTCAAGGTGGGCATGGTTGAGCACCTTGACGAACTAGAGCCCCTCAGTGAAAAAATGGTGGAGACCTTTAAAAAACTAAAAACCGGGGGTAGCGACCTTGTCAGGTTGACCCTGGCAAGTGAGACCATCCAGCTCTCGGTATATGCCATCGAGCTGGCACTTAAAGACAAACCATTTAAGCTGGTCTCTATACAGGACATCCGACCCGAACTGGAGGAAAGGGAAATGGAAGCCTGGAGAAATCTGGTAAGGGTACTGACCCACGAAATCATGAATTCGGCTACTCCGATTTCCTCCCTTGCTGCGACCATCGGATCTGATCTGACGCCCCGGATAAAAAACAACGAAACTAATATCGCCCTTGATGATCTGGAAGATATTCACCTGGCCATTTCAACCATTGAAAGAAGAAGTGCCGGCCTGATCAAGTTTGTGCAGGAATTCCGGAACCTGGCACATCCCCCCACCCCTGAAATGGCCCCGGTGTTGGTGCAGGAAATGCTGGAGGCGGTAGAACGGTTATTGAGAAAAGAAGCTGAGGACAAGGAGGTGGAAACTGAAATTCACGTAGAGCCGGATGACATTGAAATAATGGTAGACCGGGCCCTTATTGAACAGGTACTAATCAATCTGGTGAAGAACGCCATCCAATCCTTTGACGAAGACAATGTTAACAGAAAGTTAACGATCAAATCCTACTATGAAGATGGACACCGGCCAGTAATTGCCGTTATAGATAATGGACCGGGAATCGAGGAGGAAGCCTTAGAAAAAATATTTGTCCCCTTCTTTACTACCAAAAAAACCGGGTCAGGAATTGGTCTAAGTTTATCGCGTGAAATCATGCGAAAACACCATGGCACCATTAGTGTTAATTCAGAGGTGGACTCTGGAACTGAATTCTACCTTAAATTTTAGAAAATCTTTATTATTTTTTTAGATTTACGACCACCAAGGAAATCCCCAATAAATAAATGAAAGACACTGGCCCAACAATCACCCGAATCCTGGTCGATAAACTCGGGATAGTAGAAACAGAAATCACACCAGATGCCAACCTCATAAAAGACCTCGGGATCGACTCATTGGATTACGCAGAACTCATCATGGAATTTGAGCAAACCTTTGAAATAAGAATCCCTGATGAAGATGCCGAACAACTCCAAACAGTTAAAGAAGCCATAGACTATATCAACAAAAAGCGGCGATAGGCCTTCTTCATATTAAGCCCGTATTAATTTTTTTATCCACATTTTATCAACAAGGTTATTCACAGGGCTAAATCTTCTTAAAAGGATAATATTGATTTAGGCATCTTGTAAATACTTTTCAGGAACTTTGCTTAAACCAAGCAAAGACTTGAAAAATTATTACAAAACCATCGTCCTTTCGGACATCCACCTGGGAACCAAAGGTTCCAAATCCAAGGAAGTCGTTCGATTTCTAAAGCAGTGTAAATGCGACAACCTCATCCTCAATGGGGACATCATTGACGGATGGCAACTCAAAAAATCAGGACTCTGGAAAAAAAAGCACACCCGATTCTTTAAAAGAGTGCTTAAAATGATTGAGGAGGACCGTACCAGGGTCACCTATCTCCGTGGTAATCATGATGATTTTTTGGATCAGATCCTGCCCATGGAGGTGGGAGGATTGAGCATCCAACGCGAACTGGTATATGAGTCATTTGGTAAAAGATACTACATCGTGCATGGTGATATATTTGACTCGATCACTACCAATTTAAAATGGGTCGCCAAACTGGGCGATATCGGATATACCTTCCTGCTTTGGGTCAACAGGCAATACAACTACCGCCGTCTGAAAAAAGGATTGCCCTACTATTCCCTCTCTCAAAGGGTGAAGGAAAAGGTCAAGAGCGCAGTGGCCTATATTGATGATTTCGAAAAACAGTTGGCTGAGATAGGCAAAATTCAAAAATGTGATGGCATCATTTGCGGTCACATACACCAGCCTGCCATCAAAAAATTTGGTGAAATGACCTACATGAATTCTGGTGACTGGGTCGAATCAATGAGTGCTCTGGTGGAAGACCATAATGGGGATTGGAGCCTGGTATTTTACACACAATCTACCAGCACGATCCTTTCAGACGAAGCCGTATCTGAAATACCTGACTACCTGGATAAGGAAGACGAAGTGGAGATACCAATTGATCTCATCATCCCTACCTATTTCAAATCATTGAGAAGAAACGCAAGCTAAAATGCGGTACTTATTTTTAGTACAGGGAGAGGGTCGCGGTCATATGACACAAGCCCTGGCTCTAGAAGATATCCTGAAAGCCAACGGGCACGAATTAGTGGCAGTGGTGGTAGGGAAAAGTCCGGAAAGAGTGGTTCCTGATTTCTTTATTAAAAAAATTGGCGTGCCAGTATATCCTTTGCAAAGCCCCAATTTTGCTTTTGACAAAGACCATAAAACCATCAGGGTTGGTAAAACCATTGTAAAAAATATTGGTAATGCCCCAACCTTCCTCAAAAGTCTTAGAGAGTTCAAATCCATCATCAAAACCCATAGGCCCGATTACATTATTAACTTTTACGACTGGATTGGGGGCTTATACGGACTGGGATTAGGTCGTAAAGTACCCATGATCAGCATTGGTCATCAATATCTGGCTGCACATCCCTCCTTCCCCTTTCCCCCATCAAAACGGCTCAGCAGGCTGCTTTTTAAGGCCAATAATATGCTGACCAGCTGGGGCTCAAAAAAGAAGCTAGCCCTTTCATTTGCGCTTTTAAACCAGGCAGGACGGAAAGGTCCCATCCCCGTTCCGCCGCTGCTGAGGAAGGAAATTTTTACACTTGAGCCAACTGACCAGGGGTATATTCTGGTCTATATGGTCAATCCCGGTTATGCAGATGATGTCATAGCATGGCACCGGCAGCATCCCGACCAAATATTGCACTGCTTTTGGGATAACAAGGAAGCCTCGGAATTATGGGAAGCCCGTCCCGGACTCACTTTCCACCGGATTGATGACCAAAAATTTTTGAAGTATATGGCCGGTTGTTCCGGGTATGTCACTACTGCAGGCTTCGAATCTGTATGTGAGGCTGCCTACCTGGACAAGCCTGTGATGATGGTGCCGGTAGCCGGGCATTACGAGCAGTCATGCAATGCCCTGGATGCTGCCCAATACGACATTGCCATACCAATGGATGAATTTAACATCGGTGCCCTAATGGGTCAATTGAGCCAGTTTAAAGGACCAGGCAAAGATTTTAAAAATTGGGTGGACCATGCTCCAAAAATATTCACCGCTGCCCTTAAGCCGGACTCCCAAATCGAAGTCCGAAGTGTGATTAATCAGGAATTGATCCCTGCCATAGACTCATAATGATTGCAGAGCCTGCTGGACCCTGCCGCAAAAGATTTGATAAAAGGCTCCAATCGCTGGTTGCCCTCCAGGGGTTTAACTCCCCACCCGCTCCGGCTCTCATCCCATTTTACATGATATTTTTGCCCCTGCATGAGGAGGATGTCTTCTTCATAAATCTCGACCTTATTAATATCATACAACCCTGTGAATTGTAAGTATATGATTCCCGTGCTCCCTAAGCGTCCTTTTTCAAAATGTAGGGTCCGGGGGGATTTGAGGAGGCGCATTTCCACATCCCATACTTTAAATTTAATATGCCTTTGTATGTCCTCCATGGTATCCAAATATAGAGATTTTAATAAAGGCCTTCCTTCTTAGTTCTTCTTTCTTTCCTGAATGATCATATTAATTGAGCTACTGTCTAAATCGATCAATTCACCATTTGATTTATACTTGAAAATAGCTTTTTCGTATGGTATCTGATCCGAGTTTTCGTAATACATCTTCCTAATATTTCCGTCTTCGTAACAGCAAACGTAACCTGGTGTAATGCCAATAATTACCCCTTCGTTATAAATTTTCCTTCGTGCAATTTGTTGGTCAGTTAAAGGATGAATGTCTTTGCTCTCAAATTTATACTTGCGAATAAAATCATCACTATAATCTAGCAAAACCAAGTCCTCCCTAATTTTCATGTAGTATTTAAATCCTTTAGTGTATAACATTGAAAGAGAATCTTGGATGACTCCGATTGTTATACAATATCGGTCTCCATCTTCGTAAATTTTGGCAGCGTATACATTGTATTTTCCAAGCCCAACTGATTCAGGTTCAACCCTGTCAATAAACCACTCAATTTCTTTTATAATCTCCTCGAAATTTAATTGAATTTTCGAGTCCATTTCATCCCTACTTGATTCACTGAAGATACAAGTAGATAATAGGAAACATATAAGTACTAATATCTTCATGTTTAAAATACAAATTACAAACTTAAATCGAATGGACTGATAGTCCCTCCCCTTTATGTTAGGCGCAAGCGTCTCGCTTATGTCGGTTCCATTCCTAAACTTCAAAGTGCTACTTGTTCCAAAATTTCCAGATCATGACGTATTATTTGAATATAATTATTCTTCTTATGAAGAACCTCTACTCTATCTATAAAATTAATACTAGATTCATTATTTTTTATATAATATTTTAATTTATATCTATAATCAGATATAATATCTTTATGAAATTTAATTTCAAAATTACTTCTATGTTGAGTATTTTTATTTTTTAATTCATATTTATTTAATGCACTATTCATTTCGTATACTTCAACTATACCTGAAAAAAAGGGTGGTTTAGCTAATATAAAATATTGGGCATGATTTAATGTATCAAAAAAAGCAGAAACAATGGTGTTTCCATCTACACCAATTACATTCCCCGTTTCATCATAATCAACTTGGAAACCAACTTCCGAACTACTGTTGAATAATATATAAGACTTTATTTTAGGAAGTTCTATAATTATCGTATCTCCATCCTTTTCTGCCAATACAGGTTCTTTACTGTCGAAATAAACATACTTGTGTAAAATTAAAAATCCTTCATCCCACTCCTGGAATATCTGGGCATTTCCAGATTCATAAAAAATAGAATCAAACCCATGTAGTTTTCCATTTAAATAATTTGATTTTCTACGGATTTTCCCATTTTTATAATATGTCTCAAAAAAACCATGTTTTGTGGAATCTTGACTGAGCGAGGTTATTTTTTTTAACTCCCCATTTTCTTCATAATACTCATTAACCCTAAGGGTATCATTGTAAACAAAATATTCTAAGTGGATATTATCATTTTTTTTCGCGCATGAGGCAATGACTATAAGGGAAATTACTGCATAAATTTTTATACTATTTTCCACCGCTATATTAATGATCTTTCTCTGTAATGCTCCCTGAAAATCGGACCATTGGTTAAGTTAATAAAAACCAATTAATTAACCATTCAAATTATGGGAAAGTCTTATTGCAACACAAGCGAGACGCTTGCGCTTGGTTGGGAATTTTTTGCTAGTGTTACCCATAGTTTAGTTGGATTTGCAATAAAAAACTGGACAAATAGTTAAGCACATCTCAAATAATTTATTTTGTTGAATTGCTCTGGGGTTTTGTAGCCCAGACTAGAGTGTTTTCTTTTCCGGTTGTACCAAATTTCTATGAAATTAAATATTTCTGTTTTGGCATTTACGATGGTCAAGAAATTAGTATGTTTAACCAATTCTGATTTTAGAATTTTGAAAAAACTCTCAGCAACTGCATTGTCCCAACAATTTCCTTTCCTGCTCATACTTTGAATGACATTGTTCATTTTGAGCTTATTTGTAAAGGCCTGGCAAGCATATTGGACACCTCTGTCCGAATGAAAGACCAGTTGCTTGCCAATCGGCCTGTTGAGTAGTGCCATTCTCCAGGCAGCCAGTACAGTATCCTGGGCGGTCATGGTTGTACTCAACGACCACCCAACAATTTTGCGGTCATAGAGATCCATAATGATGGTCAGAAATACCCATCCTTTTACAGAGGGGACATAAGTAATGTCCGAGACCCATTTGTGGGCGGGTTCTGAAGCATAGAAATCCCTATCTAAATGATTTTCCGCTATTGGGTAGTTATGCTTTGAGTCAGTTGTAACTACTCTAAACTTTTTACAAATAATACTCCTGAGACCCTCTGAACGCATAATCCTGGCTACTCTGGGACGGGAAACGTTCCAGCCCCTATCATGTAGTTCTCTGGCTATTTTTGGACTACCATACCTGCTCTTGCTCTTCCTATAGATACTGTTGATCTCCTGGATAAGTTCTTGCCTGTACAGGGCCCGTAACGAGGGTTTCCTGACCAGCCAATTATAGTATCCACTCTTGGTCACCTTTAGCACTTTACACATCCTCTCAACACCAAATCGATGATTCCATTCTTTTATGAATTGGAATATTTGTTGTCTCCCTTGGAGAAGATGCTTACTGCCTTTTTTAATATATCCCTTTCTAACTGGACTTCCCTGAGCTCCTTTTTGAGCAGAGAAATCTGCTTCTGCTCAAAGCTCATGTTGGCATTACCATGACCAGAAAAACTACCTTCCTGGTATAGATCAAATTCACGCCTCCAGCGGCTGATCAGTTCAGCTCGAATACCTAGTTCTTCGGCAACCTCTTTTACAGATTTACCTGCTGTTAAGGATAGATCCACCGCCATTATTTTAAACTCCTTGTCAAATTTTCTTCTTTCTCTTTTCATAATCAGTAAATTTAGCATTTTACGCTTAACTTACTGTCCAGTCAAATGTAGCAAGTCCA
>JBGTCD010000058.1:0-17553 GCA_041749015.1 Cyclobacteriaceae bacterium | reverse complement strand
GGATGAGCTAGGGTATGACGGTCCCGATCAGGAGGTAGCTGCCCTTCGGGAGCGCAGCCATAAAATGGAATGGCCTAAGGATGTGAAGCAGCATTTTGAAAAAGAGCTCGATAAAATATACCGGATGAATCCCGCTGCTGCAGAGTATCCTGTTGCGATGAACTATGTGGAGTTTTTGCTGGACCTCCCCTGGGATAGAGTCACTAAAGACAATTTTGATTTAAAAAGGGCCAAAAAGGTTTTAGACAAAGACCATTATGGTCTGGACAAAGTCAAGGAAAGAATCATTGAATACCTGGCTGTGCTAAAATTAAAAGACAATATGAAGGCCCCGATACTTTGCCTTTACGGCCCTCCCGGCGTGGGTAAAACCTCCCTGGGTCGATCCATTGCCAAAGCCCTCAAAAGAAATTATATCAGAGCCTCCCTCGGCGGCATTCACGATGAGGCTGAGATCAGAGGACATCGGCGTACTTACGTTGGCGCTATGCCTGGCAAGGTCATCCGCAGCCTGAAAAAGTCCGGGGCTTCTAATCCGGTTTTCGTGCTGGATGAAATAGATAAGATTAACAATACTTTCCGGGGGGATCCATCTTCAGCACTGCTTGAAGTGCTTGACCCAGAGCAAAACAATGCATTTTCAGATAACTACCTGGAACTGGACTACGACCTGTCCAGGATACTTTTTATTGCTACTGCCAACAGCCTGGATACCATACAGCCTGCACTTAGGGATCGGATGGAGATCATCGAAATCTCCGGATATACCCTGGAGGAGAAAATTGAGATTGCCCGAAAGCATCTGGTTCCTAAACAATGCAAGGAACACGGGCTAACCCCTAAGGATATTAGTTTTAGGAAAGATGCCATTGCAAAAATAATTCAGGACTACACCAGAGAGTCGGGCGTTAGAAATCTGGAGCGTAAGATTGGGGCAGTAATCAGAAATATTGCCAAATCCATTGCTATGGAGGAGACATTTGATAAGGTGATCACTAAGGCACAGGTGACCAAAATTCTGGGAGCTATGGTCTTTGATAATGAGATGTACATCAAAAATAACATCCCGGGGGTGGCTGTTGGGTTGGCCTGGACCTCAGCAGGTGGTGAAATTATGTTCATTGAAGCTAATCTAAGCAGAGGCAAGGGCAAGCTTACCCTATCCGGTCAATTAGGGGATGTGATGAAAGAGTCTGCCATGGCAGCACTTTCTTGGCTTCGTGCGCATGCCGAGCCACTTGGTATTGACCACAGGATATTTTCAGAGTATGATCTGCATGTCCATGTTCCGGCTGGGGCTGTGCCAAAAGACGGGCCCTCGGCAGGTATTACCATGGTTATTGTTTTGGCCTCTGTCTTTACCCAGAGAAAAGTGCGCGATAAGCTGGCCATGACAGGTGAGGTGACCCTGAGGGGCAAAGTGCTACCAGTAGGGGGTATCAAGGAGAAAATACTCGCTGCAAGAAGATCAGGCATCAAAGAATTGATACTGTGCGATAAAAATAAGCGGGACATTGACGAAATAAGTACCCAATACACTAAAGATCTGACCATTCATTACGTTAGTTACGTGGATGAGGTACTGGATTTAGCTTTGGAACCCAGAAGGGTTAGGAACAGCCTTAAGTTTGTATTGGAAAATGAAAAGGCAGGAAAATAAGGTTTTTGCCTACCTTGCCTAGGAAAAGGGTACGAATGCAAAAAAGTATACTTGTGGTAATCATGCTATTTCTGTGCAATGCGCCAGAACTGTTTGCACAGGATGGCACCTACAGGTTTTTGCACATCCCAGCCAACGCCCGGATGGCTGGTACAGGAGGCATGAATGTTTCATTGGCTGATGAAGACATTAATTTATTTATGTTTAACCCTGCCACAGGAGGGGACTCCTTGTCTGGCCAGGCATCCTTCAATTTCTTTACCTACTTCGCGGGGGTCAACCAGAGCAGTGCTGCAGGGGCTTTTGAGCTTGGCCGTACGGGTATCTGGATGGTTGGCGTCACGCATCTGGCATTAGGCACATTTGATGGGTATGATGATGCCGGCAATGATTTGGGTACTTTTACCTCTGGAGAAACGGCTCTGGTAGTAGGCAAAGCCCATCAAACCGGAAATTTTCGGATGGGTGCCAATATGAAATTCGTAGCCTCCAATATTGCCGGATTCCGGTCTAATGCCCTGCTTTTTGATATCGGAGGGTTGTTTTTACATCCTGAGAAAAATTTTACTGCGGGGTTGGTGTTTCAAAATTTAGGATTCGTTTTAGATGATTATGATATTGATTCACAGTCCAAAATACCTTTTGATATCAAAGCCGGTTTCACTATTAAGCCTGAGTATATGCCATTTCGCTTTTCCATCACGGGGCATCATCTGCACCGTGGTGATTTGGCCAATTTTTCCCAAACAGCACCTGAGGCCCGTCCTGCTGTTGTAGATCGGGTGATGCGTCATATAACCATTGGCACTGAACTTCTCCTTACCAGTAATGTTGAGTTAAGGTTTGGATATAATCATATGATGCGCAGGGAGCTGAGACTCGATCAGATAGGTGGCGGAGCCGGGATTACCTATGGATTTTTAATAAAAGTGAAAGGGTTTGAGGTTGGCTATTCCAGAGGTGGTTATCATGTGGCTGGCGCAGGAAATGCTTTTTCAGTCAGTACCAATATAAATAATTTTAGTAAAAAGGATTTTTAAGGGCAAAGGTCTTGTTGTACTTGCAATTTGACAGCCCATATTTTTAAGCAATAATAGATCAAATATTATGACAGAACAATTGAAATCACTCACTCCAAGGGCTATTGTAGCAGAACTGGATAAATATATAATAGGTCAAAATGACGCCAAAAGGAATGTGGCCATTGCCTTGCGGAACAGGTGGAGAAGGATGCAAACCAGCGAAGAAATGCGGGGCGATATAGTACCTAATAATATCCTGATGATCGGTGCTACCGGTGTCGGAAAAACCGAGATTGCCAGGAGATTGGCAAAAATAGCCGAAGCCCCCTTCACTAAAGTGGAAGCTTCTAAATTTACTGAAGTAGGCTATGTGGGCAGAGATGTAGAAAGCATGGTGCGTGACCTTGTGGAGCAATCGGTCAATATGGTTAAATCCAGCAAAAAGGAAGAAGTGAAGGAAAAAGCAACTCTGATAGTGGAGGACATCATCCTTGATGCACTGATCCCGCCTGTTAAAACGGGTCAGGCTAAAACTGGTGCAGGATATGCCATTTCCTCTTCAGTTTCAGGTGAGGAAGTCCCACAGGATAATGCAGAGCTCAACCAGCGCACCAGGGAGCAGTTTAGGGAGAAGATCAGAAGCGGGTCATTGGATGACAGGAAAATAGAAATTAATGTGAAGCAGCCTGCTCAGGGAGGTCTGGGTATGATTGGCGGAGGCATGATGGATGAGGCATCCATGATCAACCTCCAGGAGATGATCAATGGCATGATGCCCAAAAAAAATAAGAAAAGAAGAGTGACCATAGGCGAAGCCAAAAAAATGCTGCTTGAGGAGGAATCTGCCAAGCTCATCGATATGGATGAAGTGAAGGAAGAAGCTATTTCCAAAGCTGAAAATACCGGGATCATATTCATAGATGAGATCGACAAAGTAGCATCTGGTGGGGGTAAAGGCTCCGGGCCTGATGTGAGCAGAGAAGGGGTGCAGCGGGACCTCCTGCCGATCGTCGAAGGCAGCACCGTGAGCACCAAGTATGGGATTATCAATACGGATCATATCCTTTTCATTGCTGCCGGTGCCTTTCATGTGGCCAAACCCTCAGACCTCATTCCTGAGCTCCAGGGTCGGTTTCCGATTAGGGTTGAGCTTGATAATCTTACCAAAGATGACTTCTACCGCATTCTGAAAGAGCCAAAAAATGCCCTCACCAAGCAATATGAAGCGCTTCTTATGGCAGAGGAGGTAGAGATTACTTTTCAGGATGAAGCAATGGAGGAGATTGCCGGCATGGCTTTCCATATTAACTCAGAAATAGAAAATATTGGTGCCAGACGACTGCATACCGTGATGAGCAAATTATTGAATGAATTTCTATTTGATGTTCCTGACAAAATTGGCCCTAATGCCAAAATTGTAGTTACCAGAGAAATGGTGCAGGACAAGTTGGCTAAACTGGCAAAGAGTAAGGATTTGAGCGAGTATATTTTGTAGGAGCGGGACTTTGACTTTGACCTTAACCATGACTCTAACCCAGCCTTGTTATCGTCATTCCGACTCCGCCATCTATTGATGAATGTAGAATACATATCTACCCCTCTACCCCGGAGGAGGAATCTCCTGAATTGGCAACGGAAGGGTGTTGGTGTAAAACTTCTTTTCGTTTCCGCTTTATGGAGATTTCTCGGCCACCGTATTATCGTTTAGTTTGAATATTATTTCCCGGCCATCGAAATGACGAGAGGTTGAGAGATTTTGCTTACTGGAAACTGCCTACTGGAACTGCCTTTCCCGTTACTACGCATCGGGACTGTCCCTACAATGCTCACTCAATACTAAACATATAAATTATTTTATCTAAATTTCCCTCCCAGTTCGATTAATCATTGGGCCTTCTTGGGATAATCAAAGAACACCAATTCACCGGTCCCTGGTCCAATTTCTTTCCAGATGGATATGTTCACTTTACAAGCCACTATCCCACAGGTTGGGATATTTCCCAGGTCCTCTCCGGTAAGTCCTTCAGCCAGCCAGTTGAAACCCGGATTGTGTCCAAATAGCATCACGCTATTGATTTGGTTATCAGTCTCTTTGATCACTTCTAATAGGTCCTCCTCTGCGGCATGGTAGATGCGGCGGTCCTCGATAATTTTGCCCGTAGAATATCCAAGAATATCAGAAAAAATAATGCAGGTATCCATGGCACGTCTTGCAGGGCTTGAAATGATTTTATCAGGTATGATATTCTTTTGCTTTAATCGGGAGGCCATTTCGGGAGCATTCTTTTCTCCCCGATCATTTAGAGGGCGATCAGCATCGCGCAGGTGGGGATAATCCCAGCTAGATTTAGCATGCCGAACAAGGTATAGGGTCTTCATTCCAATACAACTTAATAAAAATTCCTGTAATTATCTAAGTCAATATGTAGTTTATAAAAGAAAAGGCTTGTGACTTGATTATTTGACATATCCTTTCCAACTTGAAAAAAATCATGATGAAAATTTATCATAATCCACGGTGCCGCAAGAGTCGGGAGACCCTCCAGTTGATTAAGGAACAGGGTATTAGCCCGGAGGTCATCGAATATCTGAAGACCCCTCCTACAGCAGATGAATTGAATCGGGTAATTGAACTTACTGGCAGGCCTTTAAAGGATTTTCTCAGAACCAAAGAAGCGGTGTTTAAGACTAAGTTTCAAGGAAAAAATTATTCTGAATCGGAGTGGTTAGAGGTGATGGTAAATTATCCCCAGCTTATCGAACGCCCTATTGTGGTCAATGGAGAAAAAGCAATATTAGGCAGACCTCCGGAAAACGTAAAGGCCCTGTTTTAGTCAGGCCTGCTCGATGGCTTCCTTGATAATGGCGCAGGCTTTTTTTATTTCATTTTCACTGATGGTAAGAGGTGGGGCTATGCGCAGGCTGGTTTTGCAGGAGAGAAACCAATAACAGATTACCCCTCGATCAAGGCAATATTGAACAGTGCGGTTTACTTTATCTTCACTTTCCAGATCGATGGCAAACATGAGCCCCTTGCGCCTGATCTCGCGAATGGGGGCGCATTGAATCAGCCCTTCGATGAGTTGGCTTTTGGCCTCAGCTGTTTCGATCAGGTTTTCATTCAATAAAACCTCTAGTGTAGCCAGGCTGGACGCAGCGCATACCGGATTGCCACCGAAGGTAGTAATATGGCCAAGCATAGGGTCGACACTCAACAATTTCATATGTCCAGGATTAGCAGCAAACCCCCCTATAGGAAGCCCACCGCCCATGGCTTTCGCCATGGTGACCACATCTGGCACCACTCCAAAATGCTCCATAGCAAAGAGTTTTCCGGTGCGGCCAAATCCGGTTTGTATTTCATCGAATATCAATAAAGCACCTACTTCGGTGCATCTTGCTCTTAAAGCTGTCATATAAGCCTGCTCAGGAATGCGGACTCCGGCATCCCCTTGAATAGGCTCAATAATTACCCCGGCAGTCCGTTCAGAAATTTCTTTCAGATCATCAAGCTCATTAAACCTTAAAAATTTTACATCAGGCAATAAGGGCCTGAACCGGTACTTTTTATTTTCATTGCCTGATAGGCTGAGCGAACCGTGGGTGCTACCGTGGTAGGAGCCATAAAATCCTATCAACTCGGTGCGCCCGGTTACTCTTTTTACCAGCTTCAGAGCTCCCTCATTGGCCTCTGTGCCTGAGTTGGTCAGGTATAGACTTTTTAGAGGGTCAGGCAGGAGTCCGGTTAGCTTTTTGGCGAGTTGTAGGGTAGGGCTTTGGATGTACTCTCCATATACCATGATGTGCAGATGCCTGTCCAACTGATTTTTAATAGCTGCAACCACATAGGGATGGCGGTGACCAATATTGCTTACAGCAATCCCGGAGATCAGGTCCATATAGGCGGTGCCATCATGGGAATAAAGGTACAGTCCTTCAGCGCTTTCTATCTCCATTAAGAATGGATTAGGACTGGTAGGTGCCAAATGGGCCAGAAAATTTTCGATACTGCTTTTTTTACCCATGAGGTAAAATTACCATATATTTTTTGCCTAAAGAAAGATCAGCAATAATCCGAAAAAAAATACTTGTAAAGTAAATACCAGGGCTCCGGAGGGCATGTGGGGTTGCAGCCTAATAGCCTTAAAAAAAAGGACGATAATTAATGAAATGAAAAACCAACCTATATAATTGGATAATGGGATTCGGCCACCCTCCCAGGACCAGAACCCTATTTTCATGGCTACCGGCTCTATGAGTAAATCCAATACAGTAGCTAATATTGCTGATGATAGAATAGTCAACCACGAATTTAATTTGCAAAGCTTGACCAGAGACCAGGCACCATAGGTCACCAGAAACCAATTTAAGCCAATAACTACAGGCACCCCGTCAATTAAGGGCCGAAGATTGGGACCGTACTCATAGTTTCCAAAGATCAAACCTGTGTGAACCCCTACATACTCTGCTCCAAAACCAATCAAAAAGGCAGCCATAAGGCCAAATCCAAAAAGTTTTGTACTGCCTCGATAATAGTACCATAGTATAACTACGGAGGTTAGAATGATTAGCGGGGAAAGCGGAAGGAGAAAATTGCTGAACCCGGTCAAAATGCCCGCAGCTCCCACCATGTAAATGACAACCAGCACCGGAAGCCCGATGTTTCTGTTCTCAAAAGGGGAAAGGAAAATGGTCCTGATTAACTCCACAGAGTTCAAACAACCAGCTTATAATAATGTTAAATAAAATTTTCACTCATAATCTTTGCTGAAAGCAGGCAAAGGGGGATACCACCTCCCGGGTGCACACTTCCTCCTACAAAATATAGGCCTTTTACTCTTGAGGTGAAATTTGGATGTCGAAGAAAGGCGGCCATCATCTGATTGGAACTGGAGCCGTATAATGAACCCTTCCATGAGGAGGTTTTGTGCTCAATTTTTATTGGGTCCATATAATCCTCAAATACAATTTTTTCAGTCAAATCGATGCCGAGTTGGTGGTTGATTTTTTTGATAATGATAGATTTAAGCGCATCCTTCCATAAGGTCCAGTCCTGACCAATATTGGCCGGAACATTGATCATGGTAAACCAATTTTCGTGGCCTTCCGGGGCATCTCCAGGATGATGCTTACTGGTAATATTGATGTACACAGTAGGGTCCTCGTAGCAAATTTTTTCCTTGAAAAGAGCTT
The DNA here is from genome assembly GCA_041749015.1 of Cyclobacteriaceae bacterium. Lineage (GTDB taxonomy): Bacteria > Bacteroidota > Bacteroidia > Cytophagales > Cyclobacteriaceae > JBGTCD01. The sequence goes on along the minus strand of JBGTCD010000058.1, from coordinate 9,678 downwards.
TAAATTCTTTATTATAATCCGCGCTAAAAAGGATATTATGCAGACCAAGTTTCGGATGGATACCTTTCACCCCCCAATAGAATACTAATGCTGAACTGGACCGTTCTGCCCGCTCCAGATTTTTTGTTGGTTTGATATCAGGGAGGAGGTGCCGATAGGTCAGCACCGCGTCCATATTGCTTACCACCCGATCATAAAGCACCTCATTTTCATGATATCTAATTCCGGCAACCTGGTTATTTTTTATTATGATCTTATCTACCTTAGTATTAAACGCAAATTTAATCCCTGCTTTTTGAGATAACCGAGTTAAGGACTCTGCAATAGTATACATGCCGCCATCCGGCAGGTAAGCCCCAATATTAAATTCCAGATGGGGAATAGAGGTCAATACCCCTGAAGCCTGGTATGGGTCGGAGCCATTATAAGTAGCGTACCGGTCAAATACCTGAACCATTTTTTTATGGCCATTAAGCATCTTTTTATTTGTCCCGTGCATGGATTGAAATAGTTTGAACTTTGGTAAGTGAACTAGAGCACGAAGAGCATCCCCTGAGAGCCATGTTTTGGTCTTGTGTAAAGACTTTTCTAAAAAGATTCTGGAAGCTTTCTCATAAATCAAACCGCTACGATTTAAGTACTTTTCAAGTAATTTTTGATCGATGCCTAATTTATTGTGGGCCTCCAGATAAAATTTTTCCTTATCACTCCACGCTATAAAATTCGAATGGTCTGGAAAGAAATATCTGCAGGTTTCATCGAGCTTCTTGTAGGTAAAGTACTCTGAAGGGCTAATGCCGTACAGGTCAAATAGTGCTTCTACCAAATTGGGCATAGTAAATAGAGAAGGCCCTGCATCAAATCGAAAACCACATGCTGAAATTTGAGAAAGCTTGCCGCCGGAGGTTTCCTGGGCTTCATATACGGTGACTTCATGCCCCATATGCCTGAGGCGCAATGCCGCTGCCAATCCACCGATACCGGCTCCGATAACTGCAATTTTCAATATTTTGTCTATTTTTATATGTCCATCAAACAAGAATTAGGACCTAATGTTAAAAATCATAGGTAGCTTTAATAATTGAAATCATATGAAGAAAATTTTACTAGCCTTCCTACTATCTTCGCTTTATCAAATCACCCTTGGGCAGAATGGCATCACTGTAACCCCTCCCGTGACTTTACTGGCCCTTGGAGATTCCTACACCATAGGGCAGGGAGTACCGCAATTGGAAAGCTGGCCTTTCCAGCTTATGGATTCCATAACCAAGCGCGGTATGGAGGCCCGTGTTCCTGAGGTCATAGCTCAGACCGGATGGCGCACCGATAATCTGCTTAAAGCCATGGATGGTTATAATTTTAAACCATCCTACGATATGGTCGCTGTATTGATCGGGGTCAACAATCAGTTTCAGGGGCGCTCCACAGAAGATTATGCCCGTGATCTGAGTTTTATCCTTGATCAGGCAGTGGAACTGGGTCGAAATGGTAATGGGAGTGTTCTCATGTTGTCTATTCCTGACTATGCTTTTACACTATTTGGTCAGGATCGGGACCCGGAAAAAATTTCTGAAGAAATAGATTTGTTCAATCAAATCAATAATGAAATAGCACAAACTTACGGGATTACTTATATTGATATTACAGATGTATCCCGTTGGGGTCTGGACCAGCCTGATCTGGTGGCATCGGACGATTTGCATCCCAGTGGCAAAATGTATGCAATCTGGGTGACCCGAATTTTAAAAGAACTTAATTACGTGATTGCCGGGTTTAAAATTCCGGCAAATTATCAGGAAGACCCTACTCTAAAGGTGTTTCCTAACCCTTTCGACCTTTCATTATTCATCACTTCTGCCAGGCAGCTTGAGGCTAATTTTATACTAATCGATAATACCGGAAGGATCATTCACAGGATGGAGTTGACACAAGATATGCCCCAACCTTCGGAAATTATACTGGAACATTTAGATCTTAATGCCGGCACTTATCGGTATCTGATTTTTTCTGATGAATACTTTATTGGCACTGGTACGGTGGTCAAATCCAGGTGATCGTGGTTACTTAGTGAGGCAAAAAGGATCAATCATTGAATTACCTTGCTAAGTTTGATGAGATTTTCCAATTTCGGGATAAATGATGGGAATAAAAGGTTTTGGAATGTTATGGATATTTGCACTGGGGTTTACCTTTAATGTGGGTGCCCAGAACAGTGATATTCACTTCATTGAGAACAAAAACCAGTGGCCTGCCTCTGTACAGTTTGCAGTCAATGTGCCGGGTGGTATGATATTTTTTCACAAAGACAAACTCACCTATTATTTTCACGACACAAAAAAAATAGTTGCAAAGCATCGGGAAATGCACGGTAAACCTGCTCCGATGGGCAGGGTATTTAAGGATGCCGATGACGATATCCTACAAAGACATGTAATAGAGTTAGCCTTTGAAGGAGCCGAGAAAGGGCAGGGCTTTCAGGCAATAGAAGAAGGGATGGCAGCTACAAAATATAATTACTATTTAGGTAGCGACCCTGCCAAATGGGGCCAGGGGGCCAGAGCTTTTTCAGAGATCGTACGGAGAGAAATTTATAAAGGAATTGACCTGAGATACTACTCTGAAAACGGCCTTCTGAAATACGACTTTATTGTAAAACCCGGAGCAGACCCCTCACTAATTAAATTAAGAATCAATCATGCAGATGGCATCGAGGTAGATGAAAATCGGTTGCTGGTTAAGACTTCAGTAAATGAAATTATGGAAGAAACCCCATACACCTACCAGGTTTATGATAGGGAACAGGTAGAAATCCCGTGCCGATTTAAAATGGATGGTGATCGTATAAGTTTTGAGGTAGGAGAAGAGTTTGATAGGGAAAAGCCATTGATCATAGATCCAATCCTTATTTTTTCCTCTTTTTCTGGCGCTACGGTTGACAATTGGGGCAATACTGCTGCTTATGATGACCAGGGTAATCTTTATTCAGGAGGCGTGATCAATGGGCAGGGGTTCCCGAATGCAGTAGGAGGGTTTCCAACCACTTTTTCGGGTTATTGGGATGTTGGTATCATGAAGGTAGACTCCTCCGGCCAGAATCTGCTTTACAGAACATATTTTGGAGGAAAGGGAATGGAGACTCCACACAGCCTGGTGGTAAACAGTAAAAATGAGTTGGTGATTCTCGGGACCACTAGTTCTGATAGTATACCAACCTTTGCCAACTCTTATAAAAGAGTTTTTAGAGGGGGGGACTTTACTGCGCCATTGAACCTTGCCTACACCAATGGGGTAGATATTTTTATCACCAAGCTGGATCCGAATGGAAGGCCGATAGCATCTACCTACCTTGGCGGCACCAAAAATGATGGCCTGATGGAGACCAGTTTCCCTCTGGTCAAAAACTATGGGGATGAGTTGAGAGGAGATGTCATCATCGATGATGAGGATAATATTTACATTGCCTGTAGTACCCAGTCACCTGATTTTTTTGACAACCTACCCCCAGCTGAGAGCTTTCAACCAGTATATCAGGGTGGCGTATCCGATGGGGTGGTTTTAAAAATGGATTCAGATCTGACTACCATGATCTGGGGTGGATTTGTAGGGGGGAGTGGCAATGACGCCAGCCTTTCAATTAAACTTGATTCCATCAACAATGTATATATCGGAGGCGGTACCACAAGCACTAATCCTGGTGGGGTCCTGTTTCCTACTACTCCCGGAGCATTGCATGAGACACCAAGGGGAGGTCCTGGAAATGCTGATGGGTATGTATTAGTGATTGATAAGGATGGCTCCCAGATCCTGAGGTCTACTTTATTGGGTACCAATGCCTATGACCAGGTATTTTTTATTGACCTCGATTTGGATGAAAACATTTACATTTTTGGCCAAACCAATGGGATTTATCCGATCACCGCTGGGGTATATGATAATTCAGGAGGCGGGCAGTTTGTAGTTGGACAGTTTGTCCATAAAATCTCAAATGCTCTTGACAGCACCTGGTTTTCCATGGCATTTGGCGTGCCCAATGGGAGGTCAGACATCTCACCTACCGCATTTTTGGTTAATGATTGTAACAACCTTTATTTGTCAGGTTGGGGTGGTATTACCAATTCCAATTCCCCTTATGGCAATGGCACTACTACAGGCCTGCCCACCACTGCTGATGCTTTTAAGCGAACTACTGATGGCAGAGATTTTTATTTTATGGTACTTCCTGATGATGGTTCGGAGTTGCTGTATGCCACATTTTTTGGAGGTAACCAATCTGGCACTACACCCGGGGAGCATGTCGATGGTGGTACCAGTCGCTTTGACAAAAGCGGGATTATTTACCAGGCTATTTGTGCCGGGTGCGGGATGGGGCAAAGTACCAATTATCCAACCACGCCAGGAGTATTCGGGCCTAACAATAACTCGACCAACTGTAACAATGCTGTACTTAAATTTGATTTGGCAACCCTTAGAGCCAGGATCAGGACCAATTCCGTAGATTTTGATCAGCCCGGGTTGGATCAGGTTTGTTTTCCTGACCTTATTGTTTTCGAAAACCTCAGCATAGGAGGCGAGCGGTATGAGTGGGATTTTGGAGATGGTAATTTTACAGTGAGAAATGATACCCTTCCTATCATATACCAATATCTGGAGCCAGGGGAATATCAGGTAGTTTTAAGGACTATTGATGAAAATACCTGCGTTGGAATAGATGTGGCCACGACCACTGTACGGGTATTTGATATTAATATTTCAGTGTCTGATGATCAGAATATATGTGAAGGTGCCTCGGCTAACCTACAGGCATCAGGAGGAGTAACTTACCAGTGGACCTCTTCTGATACCCTATTTTTAGGGTCGACCCAGCCTGGCCTTCAGGTTTCACCTATTACTGCTACCTGGTATCAGGTTGTAGTTACTAATGCTAATGGTTGCAAGGCCATTGATACTGTAAACGTATCGGTGGTACCCGGAGTCAATGTAGATTTCAAACTGAGAAAAATATATGATTGCGAGTCATTGCCTGTATTGGAGCTTACTAATATTACAGAAAGGGAAGATAATCTGGAGTTCAATTGGAGCTTAGGAGATGGAGAATCCTCCAATGAAGATTTTATTATGTATACTTATGAAGTACCCGGGACCTATGAGGTGACCCTTACTGCAAATAGGGATTTTTGCCAATATATTAAGTCTGAATCCGTTTATATTCCCATTTTAAAAGTGCCTAATGTAATCACACCCGGACTAAAGGATGATAAAAATGACCGGTTCGTCATTGATATCGATCTTCCGGTTTCCTTGAAAATATTCAATAGGTGGGGGCGGATGGTCTTTGAGGATGAAAACTATTCCGGAACCTGGAATGCGGAAGGGGAATCGGCCGGGGTTTATTTTTATGAGGCAGTGGTTTTTGGGGAAGCCACTTGCAAGGGATGGATCCACGTCAAAAAATAGGAGCATCCTTCAGGTAAAATTTGAAATTCCACTAGTACCTTCTAATTTGAGACCTCGTATTATTGATTAAATGATCAAACCTCTAAAGCAATTTTGGTCTGGAGTAAAATACTATCCTAAAGCACTGACCTTTATCAGTGAAAATAATCTATGGCTATTAATGCTGCTGCCAATTCTGCTTAATTTGGCAGCATTCATCCTCACGGGTTTGGCAGCCTGGTATTACTCGGGATATTTGGTGACCTGGTTTAGTGAATTAATTGGCATCGAAACAGAATCAAAAATATCCGTGGTGGTTCAATTCTTTCTCACCCTGGTGATCAGGGTTTTTGTTTTTATCCTCTACCTGAAATTCTATAGATATTTCATCCTGATCTTTTTTGCGCCCATTCTTACCTTTATTTCTGAGAAGGTTCAGAGCATTGACACTGGCACGAAAAGGCCCTTCTCCTGGGGAATATTTTTAGGTGATATCTGGCGCAGCATCACTGTAGCGGTATTGAATTTGACCCTTGAGTTGTTGATTTATCTTCTGCTCATTGGTATTACCATATTTCTTCCCATACTTAGTATAGTGACACCGGTGCTGATGTTTGTAGTGGCTAGTTACTTTTATGGGTTTGCGATGCTGGATTACCGAAATGAGTTTTTTATGGTTTCTGCCAGAGAAAGTCGTAAAATGATTTGGCAATATAAATGGTTGGCCCTGGGCAACGGAACCGTATTTAATTTACTTATCTTCATACCAGTACTCGGCCCCTTGCTCACGCCAGTGCTATCCGTGGTGGCTGGGGGGCTGGCATTTAATCATTCGATCAATACTGAAAACCATGTTTAAGAGCATCAATCTACAATTTTGCCTCCGCCTCTTTTGAGGCTTCTAAAGGATTATCAGCGATTAGTCCAAGCCTGACGGATTTAATAAAAATTCTACCACCTCATTTTTGACCGATTCTACCCAGTGCCTTTACCAGATATCGAAATACATCGTAATACAACAGCAGCATCAGGATGGTGGTCATCAACCAGATGGCCAGAATGTTGAAATGCAGGGTATCAAACCGGTATCCTAAAAATGATTTAGCCGGCACATAAAACTGCTCCATGAAATCCAAAGGATGATCAGGTACCGGCTCCATGTAAATCGGGAAAATCTTCTGGATTAACCTGCCGTCCTTTTCGATAATTCTTTTGGCTTCATTTTGATTCTTCACAATAGAGGTGATGTTCTCATTTTGATGTGACAACCGAAATGCCTCGAAAGAAGCGAGCTTGTCGGGGGTGTTGGTAAGTGATTCCACGAGTTCATCCTTGATACGATCTGCATTATTATACCGATTCCTGTAGTATCTTTTCAGATCATCTAAAAGGGTATTGGTACTTAGAAACAAGGTGGAATCAAAAGTTTCTATTTTTAATCGTTCCAACTCAGGAAATTTAATTTGATTTACCCGATCCAATTCTTTTTTGATTTCTTTTTGCAGAATATTGAGATTGTCTGCCATAGCCTCCTGAGTTTCTCCCGACGGTTTGTGAAGATTATTGATGCAAAACTGAAGCTTTGATTCCAAAGTTGGAAGGTAATAGATTCTCTTATAATCAGCTTCTGCCATAGCTTTATCAAACTGATAAAACTGTTTTTCAAAATCGTTGTCTTTGAACTGGGTCACCATCGAAGCCTCGAAAGCCCACCTGGAAGCCATTAAGTCGCCTACCAAAGGCACCATGTGTTCGCTGCTGATGGTGGGATTAAGCTTGTCGAATTTCACCACCACCCCACTCAGCAATAATTGTGGAATGAGCAAGATTGGGATCAGGATGTAAATGGTGACGGCTGAATTGAAGGCTGAGGAGATGTTAAGCCCCAATAAATTAGCAAAGCATGCCGTTGAAAAAAGAATCATCCAATGGGATAAGATCATCCCGGGCACTTCCAAAATCCAGCTTCCAATCAAAACGAAGGTTAAAGTTTGAAAAGCTGAGATTGTGAAGAGAATCCCTATTTTAGAAGCAAGATAACTGCCCCGGCTCAAATTTAACAAAGCTTCCCTTTTCAGGATTTTTTGGTCTCTGATTATCTCCTCAGCACTCACGGTGAGACCCATAAACAAGGCCACAATCACACTCATAAAAAAGTAGGCCGGAATGTTGACATTCTTTCCGAAAATATACCCTTGGTGAAGCATGTTTTCGGTGTCGTAGTAGCGTACTATGAAGGCCAGTATGGCAGCCAAAAATGGTGCTTCTAATACGTTGATGAGGACATACTGCTGGTTGCTGATTTTTGATTTTATATCCCGGAGAGAAAATATCTTCCACTGATTGAGCCGGTTGGGGATGTGCAGATTTGCCGGCGGCGGATCCTTGGCCTCAGTAATTTTGGGCAGGGTAGTATGCTTTGTAAAAAGCTGGTTCCACTCTTCCGGGTTGACCTTCCTTTCATCGGTAAACCGCCCGTTTTCATTAACTACCCTGGTTTCAATAATATTGAAAATTTGCTCGGGATTTACATTCCCGCAAGCTTCACAGGCACCATGGTCCTGATTGATCAGGTTGGCCATGTTTTTGAAATACACCACCGCCTCCAGGGGGTTGCCATAATAGATTTGGTATCCGCCTACATCCAGTATTACCAGCTTGTCAAACATTTTGAAAATATCTGAGGAGGGTTGATGGATGACCACAAAGATCAGCTTGCCTTTCAGGGAGAGTTCCTTGAGCAAATCCATGATGTTTTCAGAATCCCTCGAAGATAGTCCTGAGGTAGGCTCATCCACATAAAGGACCGCGGGCTCCCTTAACAGTTCCAGACCTATATTAAGCCTTTTGCGCTGCCCCCCACTGATTGTTTTCTGCAGTGGTGAACCTACCTTAAGTTGCTTTGTTTCGAGTAGCCCTAAATTTTTGAGCGTTTTAGTCACCAGGGTATCGAGCTCTGCATCAGTAGCATTTTTAAAGCAAAGCCTTGAGGCAAAATACAGGTTTTCGTATACCGTAAGTTCTTCAATCAACAAATCATCCTGAGGCACAAACCCCAGAACCCCATCAATTTTTTCAGGGTATTTATGAATGTTGATGCCATTGATCTCAACGGCACCCTCATAGGGCGTTTCCGATCCATTCAATACGTGCAGCAGGGTGGACTTTCCTGCCCCGGAGGCACCCATCAATCCTATCAGGCCACCACCGTTTTCTTTGATGGTAATGTTGCGAAGCCCAATATTGCCATTCTTAAATTTAAATGAGATCGATTCTGCTTTAAAGCTTAATGGTATTCGGGAATCCGACACCATAAACTGACTTACCACATCACTATAATATATCGGGGAGCCCTTGGAAAATCGGATGGTACTGCCCACGGAGAATATAACCATTATGCCCGGTTGGAGTGCGGCACCATTCAGGTACACTTCCGAAGCACCCCGGTACTTAATCACGAACAACTCTGCCTTTTCCAAATGCAGCACAGCACCAAACCCATCTATACCTTCTCTTACGATATGCTTGCTTTTGGTGTTTTTGTTGTTTTTACCCGAATCTACGATCAGGATATGCGGATCATCCAGATTTTCAGGGTTGTGGCTGCTGACATATGATTTGATGATCTCTACTTCATCCTCTTCTATATTGATGGCGGTAGCAATAATTTTAAGGAGTTCCTCTTCACGCTTGGAGACGAGTTCATCAGCTAAAATGATGTTTAGCAGTTCCAGGATTACCACAATTTTTTGATTCTGGGTAAACTCCAGATTGATTTTGCTGCAAATCCTTTCTATTTCATCCTCTTCCTTTACCTTTTGATCGGTGCCCTTTTGCAATGCCTCAGTGGTGTATTGGTCAAAAAAGTCAAGATATCCTGGTACAGAAGAGTTGCTTAAATGATCATGGAGAAATTTTCTTATTTGCTCTCTTTCCTGATGGGTTACTTCGTCCTCCTTAGCCACAATGGCAAACAATTGGATAATGGCTTTAAGTAAATGTTCACTCATTAATTAACGGAATTTTGATTGCCCTCAAAATAGAAACTCTAAATATAAAAAGCTTTTTAGAATATGAATGCATTTTCTATATCAGCCTTTTGAGGTTTTTGTCCCGGGGTTTAATAATTTATGATGCATAGGTTATAGGGCCGCTTTGGTTAGTGATTTTAACAGTGATATTTTTTTACATAAAAAAATGAACCGAAAAGAGTCCCATTATAAATCGAAAAATTTTTATTTATTA
>JBGTCD010000057.1:0-13699 GCA_041749015.1 Cyclobacteriaceae bacterium | reverse complement strand
TGTAAGCTCCCCCTATTTTTGGGCCAATTAAAAGTATAAAAACTGCGGATTTTCCTCGGCTTTTTTGATGAGTTTTTTTAGGCATCATTCTCTTGGAATGGTCTGAAGATAGAGAGGCTGATATGTTATCAAGCCTCTCTTTGACCATTCCAGTCGAACAGGGTATTCCTGGCAAGTTGCTCTCCAGCAGAGCTTGCTTCCGCTTACCTGTTGGATGTAAATTTAATTTTACCTTCATAGATAAAAAACATTTCATCTTAATGTTTCAAGAAGATCTATTGGTGCCCGATAGCCAAGGGACTCATGAGGTCGCTCGTAGTTGTAATCTCTCATCCACTCTTCTATTTTTTCCCGGACTTCTTTTAAAGAATAAAATACATTTGCATTGAGCAACTCCTTACGGACACTTCCATTGCATCGCTCCACATATCCGTTTTGCATAGGCTTGCCTGGCTGAATATAAGTAAGGTTGATCTGATGGCTACGGCACCATTGATCCAAAGCATTGGAGATAAATTCCGGCCCGTTATCAACACGAATCATCTTAGGCAGACCTCTGAACTCCTTCAGGTATTCAAGCACACGAATCACACGCTGAGCAGGCAGTGAAAGATCTGCTTCCAGTGTTAATACCTCTCTGTTAAAATCATCAATAATGTTTAGCAGTCTGAACTTCCTGCCATCCCACAAACTATCGCTCATAAAATCAATTGACCATACCTGGTTGATTGATTGTGGCTGAAATAAGGCTTGCTTTACTCTTGCTGGAAGGCGCTTCTTATAGCGTCTTCGAATATTGAGATGAAGTGCTGTATACACGCGATAAACTCTTTTATGGTTCCAAATAAAACCCTGGCGGCGAATGCGAAAATAGCTCTGCCAAAAACCAATGGCAGGATGCTTTTCAACAAGTCGCTGTAATTCATTGATTACAGGTGTATCATTCCTTGGCTTAGGAAGATATTGATATGAACTGCGCGGCACACTTAATGTTTTGCACGCCTGGCGTTGGCTCACCCCATGTTCTTGGATCATGAATTGAACCAGCATGCCTTTTTCGTCAGGCGTTAGAGCTTTTTTGCAACAGCGTCTTTCAGGGCTTCATGCACCAAACTCAAATCAGCAAACATCCGCTTAAGACGGGCATTTTCCTCCTGAAGCTCTTTCATCTTCCTGACCTCGCTCACTTCCAGGCCACCATACCGCTGGCGCCATTTGTAGAAAGATGCTGTGGTAATACCTAATTCACGGCAGATGTCTTCCGCCTTGCGACCTGCTTCATGCTCCTGAATCGCTTTTACTATCTGGGTCTCTGTAAATCTTGACTTTTTCATAATAACCATTTTAAAATTGAACATTTATTTTCAACTTTCAAATGGCCGAAGTTTGGGGGAGCTTACAATTAGTACTCTATACACGAAAACTGATTTGTGGCCGCAGAAAAGTCTACAGAGTTGCATAAGATTTGTTTTACGCGGAGAATTTCAACAGATTTTACAAACGTAATTTCGTTTCGCTGGACATTGACTTCTGGTCTTTGACTTATCGGAAGATAGCGATGCTTGACTACTAACGAGAATTCATCTCCGACAAAGACGAGTAAATGTTAATCGGTCAGTCGAAAATGCCCAGCGGCCAACAAAAGCTATTTGCAATGGCTGGGTGAAGTGTAAGTATAAAGTTTTATCTTCGCTATTACGTTTGGTCACGGTGGACAGAAACGTTTTCAAAACCGCCACTGGCCATAGCCGAGCGATATCAGCAATAACCGCGAAATGAATAAATTCCCTAACGCATTCGTAATCATACTTTCTGCAATACTTTTTGCATGGATACTAACTTTCATAATTCCTACAGGAAACTATCAGCGAAAACTTGACACGGTAAATAATCAAACTATAGTTGTACCCAATTCATACGAACAAAAAGAAGCACCAAATCTCTCAGCTTTCAATGCGCTCCTTGCGATACCCAAGGGTATTGCCGGGCGAGCTGATTTAATTGTATTAATTCTACTGCTCGGGGGATGCTTCTATTTAATTGAAAAAACCGGAGCTCTCAATCAGGGTTTAAATCAACTAATAACACTTCTTAAAGGAAAAGAGATATTCGCTTTAACAATTATCACATTATTGTTCTTGACTGCTGGATTTACCATTGCATTACAAGAAGAAATTATAGCAATGACCCCTGTTTTGCTGTTGTTTGGACGGACCCTTGGCTACAATCCATCAACAATAATAACAGCTAGCTATGGATCAGCTGTTGTAGGTGCTGCCTTCAGCCCTTTTAATCCTTTTGGAGTGTTGATTGCACAGAAAGAAGCTGAGCTCGAATTGCTATCAGGCACAGCGTATAGGTTAGTATTTCTGCTTATTGCTGCTGTAGTTTGGACATTATACATTGTTCGTTATGCGAGCAAAAATCGCGTGGAAAAATCTAAACTGGAATTGGATATAGAAGGGTTGACATCCAGAAACAAAATAATTTTGGCATTACTTGCACTCACATTTGGTGTCGTTACCTATGGATTGATAGCTTTAAACTGGGGTTTCAATGAAATGTCTGCATGCTTTTTTGGACTGGCTTTGCTCTGTGGTTTTGTTGCAAATTTTGGGCTTAATAAGACAACCGAAATCTATGTTGACGGTTTCAAAGAGATGATTTTTGCATGTGTAATTATTGGTCTTGCTAACAGTATTTCGATTATTTTGAGTGAGGGATTCATTGTCGACACTATTGTTTACGGACTTTTTTCCCCTTTACAAAATGTGCCTCCTTACACTTCTGCGGTTCTCATGATGATATCGCAAAGCGTTCTTCATTTTCCAATACCCAGTTACTCAGGTCAAGCTATCCTAACAATGCCTATTTTAACCCCGCTTGCTGATTTGATTGGACTTTCGAGGCAGGTATGCGTTCTTGCCTATCAGTACGGTGCAATCATGATGGATGTAATTGTACCCACAAATGGTGCTTTAATGGCAGTATTAGCTCTTGCAGGAATTAAATACAATAATTGGATAAAGTTTATAATAAAACCTACCCTATTAATCTTAGGAATTGCGGCTATTGCAATTTTAATAGCGGTACAAATTGGATATTAATAATGCTGATAACATTGTATAAGAATGCATAGCTTCCTACCGTCAGCTACGACATCTTATACTGAGCGTGTGTGACTTGAATCAGCCCTTTGGGGCTGAATGCTTTGAAATGGATGGAAGACCAATGGGTAACCATTGGAGAGGCCTTCCGATGGCGGCTTACCGGAGCAGCCATCAAACCGCCTTACGCTGCATTTAGCGGAAACGCTGGTGTTGGGAACGGTTAAGGAAAAACAGGAACAATGATTTCTGTAGGTGTGTACTTTGGAGCTGAATGAAAATGAACCAACGATGAAGCCTCGAAAGCGCAATCTGTGATGTGAAAAACAGGTGGTTACGGTTGTACCTGTGATAAGTGTGGCGGATGTCCGGAAGATACTGGACACTCAGCATCCGGGGTAAAGTCGGCAGGAACTCAGTGCAGGCCATTTCAAGGAACAAGTGAATTCTACTCCGCTCTGTAAAATTGAAAGAGGAAGCAGACTTTTCGGGAATGGGGAAGAGGTGTAGGGGCAGACTTATTCGTAGTAGTGTTGAAGCTCCTGTAATGGGAGGGGAGCGAAGGGGTTAGCATACCATGTTTCGCATTCATTTACAACCTTGGTCATTCAAGGGGGGATTTATGGAAAAGAAGCAAGACCGTCGCTAATTGATTAAATTAGCGCATTACATTTAAGTGGTTATTGGTATAAAGTGCCCCGTGGGAGGGAGACTTTCACGCACGGTTCTGTGGGAAGGTAGGGGTGAAATCCCCCTCCTCACCCGATGTGTGTGACATGAAACACCGATGTTGAATGCTGATGTACTGATGGGAGACTGGCACTTATGTATTGGGTGGCCCCCCGAAGACGCTACTGGAAATTAAAGTGGTCAAAAAGAGGTACAAATGAATATGAACGAGGTGATTTAGACTTGAAATAAATCCGAAAGCATTTTAGCACCTACTTAAAAGTGGCGATTTCCTGCCTAAAGTGGGATAAATACTCCATCAAATCAAATGCTTAAATCGTCCCTGGAAACCAAACAGCAAAATAAATTCTCTGAATGTGGCAGCAAGAACAGTGATTTCATCATAAGCGTCAATATTGACCACCGGTGGTTCTGATGATTGCCGAAAGTCAAGGTAATAATAGCCCCCATCCTCAGAATGGTGCTGTGTACCGATACAGAGAAAATCAGTATTAAAACGATTTTGGTGGGGGAGTCTTTCTTTTCTCCTCAACTTTCCGGTTATTTTACGGTAGTGTTTTTTAACTGCGTTGATGGTGAAATCAAATAACAGCGGATAGGTTTCTGAGGTTTCTGGATCTGACCAGGCAAGTCCCTGGCCTTTGAAAAGTTCTCCGGTTTCATTACCAGCCAGTTGCAGAAAGGAAAGGTAGTCAGCAGGCAATGGCCGTGCGACAAGATCCTGCAGTTCCCTGATTTCCTCAGTGGAAGCGCCTTTGATCTGATTTTTAAAACCAGGGAATTTCTGTTCAATCCTTTCAAATAGTTCTTCCATTATGGTAGGGAATTTAAAATTTTCAGCCCTGTACTACAATGTATAGTAAAAAAGAGTTAGCTGGAAACCAGGGTATTAAATTAATATAATATTTTATTTAATGCCCTGCAACAAGGATACTCTAATGGATAAGGGACGGCTGTTGCGATGTTTTAAATTGAAGGAAAATGATTAACTTGTAATAAATATTTAATCCTATGTCAACTATAGAATTACGTAAGCGATTAATTGAAAAAATTCAAAAAACTCAGGATGAGCGAATTCTTGAAGAAGCTTTCAGGCTGCTCGAGCTTGAAAATGAGGATATTGACATCTATAAGTTAAATGACGACCAAAAAAAAGCTATTAGCGAGGGTAGACAGCAAATTAAAAATGGAGAATTTTTAACAGAGGAAAAAGCTAATAAAGAGATTGGCGAATGGCTAAACAAATAATTTGGTCCCTTAGAGCCCAATCGGACAGAAAGAAAATTTTAGAGTACTGGAGAAACAGAAACAAATCGAATACATACAGTAAAAAGCTCGATAGAAAATTCAGAGAAGCACTAAATATTATTAGGGGCTATCCTAGAATTGGCAAACCAACAGACGACTTAAGCGTAAGAGTAAAATTAGTTAAAGAGTATCTTTTAATATATGAAGAGACTCAAGATTGCATTTTACTTTTAACTATTTGGGACAGTCGACAAGATCCTAAGAAATTAGAGAAGATTATTAAATGATTGGAATACCGCTAATGCTGTAATATCTCATAAAGTCAATCCATTATCCATTAAATACCTACCACCCAATACCATAATCCTCACCATGATTGCTGGAGCCGCCCCAGAAACTGCCGTGCTCCCAATCAAAGAATATGGCATTGATGGGACCTGAGGTTCTGGGGTGGTCCTTGATCTTGTAGCCCATTGCTCTGAGGTCTTTGCGCACCCACGGGGGTACATCCGAATGGATCAGGATTTCTCCGGGCTTGCTTTCATGCTTGCCGAAGGAGGTGCGCATCTGAAAACTATTGATATTGGCAGCTTCAGCAGCTTCCTGTACATTCATGTCAAACTCTACCATGTTGAGAAAGAACTGCAGGAGATTTTGATCCTGCGTGTCACCACCCTGCACAGCAAAAGAGAGGAACGGTTTCCCATCCTTCAGTGCCATAGAAGGGGTGAGGGTGACCCGTGGCCTTTTACCCGGTGCTACTACGTTAAAGGGATTCATGGTTTCATCCATGACAAAACTCTGCATGCGTTGGCTCATCCCGATGCCGGTATTGCCTGCTATCGTAGCCGGTATCCACCCTCCGCTAGGGGTAATGGACACCACCCAGCCTTCCTTATCCGCCGCCTGGATGGTAGTGGTGCCGGCATGGAAATCTTCTTCAAATTTTTCAGAATCTGATGGATTGGCCCAGGATGTTTTACCCCAGTTATTAATGTAATCCAGGTACGGATTTTTGCCATCCTGGAAAGGGTAGGGGTCACCGGGCCCGGTCTTTGGGTCATTTTTATCAGGATTAATTTCTTTAAGCCGCTCCCTTGCATAGGCTTTCGAAAGGAGCCCCTGCATGGGCTCTTTAGGCTCAAAATACGGATCGCCATAATAAAAATCCCGGTCAGCAAAGGCCAGATTCATGACCTGGTATAGGTGATGAATGTAACGGGTAGAGTTGTATCCCATACTTTTTAAATCCAAAGGCTCAAGCATGTTCAGGGCCTGAAGGAGTGCCGGCCCCTGGGTCCACTGGGAAAGCTTATATACCTCTATGCCTTTGTAGGTTACCATCATAGGCTTCTCGATGATGACCTCCCATTTGGCCAGGTCTTCCATGGTGATCAGGCCACCCTGCTCTTTTGATCCCCTTACAAATTCATTTGCAATATCACCCTTGTAAAATCTTTCGTATGCCGAATAAATGGCCTGCTCCCGCGACTTGCCATTTTTGAGGGCATTGGCTTCAGCCTCTACAAGCTTCTCTAAGGTCTTTAACAGGTCTGATTGCACAAAAATCTCTCCTGCATGGGGTGCCTCCCGATCCTTGCCCGGATGGGTAAGAAAGACCTCTTTGGAATAGGGCCATTCTTTTATTTTGTCCTTACCGCGTTCGATGGCATTGGCCGTTTGGGCTTCTATCGGATACCCTGCTGCCATCTCCATGGCCGGGGCCAGGACTTGCGTCAGGCTCATGGTGCCATACTCAGCCAGCATCACCATAAGGCCCCCGGCAGTGCCAGGGGTCGTAGCGGCGAGCGGGCCGAACTCAGGCGGAAAATCCATATCCTTATTTTTAAAAAACTCGGGCGTGGCGCCTGTGGGCGCGACTCCCATCGCATTGATGCCGATCACCTCGCCGGTTTTAGGATTGTAGATAAGCGCCTGGGTCTCCCCACCCCAACTCAGCACATCCCACATAGTGCAGGTAGCCGCCAGCATGGCGCAGGAGGCATCCACCGCATTGCCACCCTGTTGAAAGATCATGGCTCCGGCAGTAGCAGCTAGCGGTTTACCGGTGATGGCCATCCAGTGTTTCCCATGGAGCACCGGTTTTTGGGTAGACTGCGCATATGGCTCTGAGCAAATCAATAGTAAGGCTATTATAAAGGAAGGTAAACGCAACATAACTGGAGATTTTTAAAGCAATTTAACGAATTCACAGAGGTAAGACCAACCGCTTGTGTAAAGGATTTCTCTCTAGTTTATATGCTAAGCCAGACCCATGAGACAATTCAAGGGTCTATATCTCGCTGGCTTGCCTAAGCCTTCACCTTTCTTACCATCTCTTTGATGTGCTTTTCGGCACCAAAAAGTTTATCAAACACTGCAACAATTTTGTGATCCTTATCCAAAAGGTAGGTGATCCTCTTAGGCACACCGACTATAGGCAGCATGGCCTTCCACTCCCGGATCATTTTCCCCGATTTATCGGAAAGCAGATGGAATGGCAGGTCATGCTTTTTTCTGAATTTATTATGGGTAGCTATGGTATCCCTGCTCACCCCATAGATATCAATATCATAATCACGAAACATCTCATGGGCATCCCTGAAATCGCAGGCTTCCTGAGTACATCCCCTGGTAAAATCCTTTGGATAAAAATAAATGATGCAGGGTTTGCCTGCCTGGTCTTTGCTCAAAGTAAAGTTCTGACCTTTTGTGGAGGGCAGGGTAAAATCTGGTGCTTTGGTATTGATTTCTAATCCCATGACAAGTGTTTATCAATTAGCAATTTAATAATCGGATTGTTATCACAAAAGGAGGAATTATTCCTTTTTTCTGAACCATTCCTTTTAATGCTTGTTTAAACATTGAATTAAGTCGACAAATCCCTTTTTATGGAAAATAAACTAGCAACAACTCAATACCCTATTAATAAGAATATCGAAAAGCGCTGGAGCCCCAGAGCTTTTAAAGCAGATGCTCCAAATCAGAAGGAATTATTATCCTTATTGGAAGCAGCCCGCTGGGCACCCTCTTCTTTCAATGAGCAACCCTGGAGGTTTTTTATAGGTGTCAAAGGGTCCGGTAATACCTACGATAAGATTTTCAAATCTTTGAATGAATTCAATCAGGAATGGGCCATCAATGCCCCGGTTTTACTTATGGCAGTTGCTAAAACGCATTTTTCACACAATGATGCCGAAAACAAGCACTATTCATATGATACCGGTGCAGCCATGGCTTTGCTGGCAGTACAAGGTGCTGAGCAGGGGATATACATCCACCAAATGGCTGGATTCAGCAAGGAGAAAGCTCGTGAAATTTTTTCTATTCCTGATGGATATGTGCCGGTAGTTGTTGCCGCCATAGGATACCCTGGTGATCCGGATATGCTCAACCAAAAGCAAAAAAAGACCGAGAAAGCTCCAAGGGAAAGAAAAGACATCAAGGAAATAGTTTTTCAGTCTTCCTGGGGAAAACCTATGAAAGAAGGGGATGATGTGACCAGCATGAGCCAGGTGCTGGATAGTTTTGAAAGGTCAGCTTTTGTTTAAAATGAAATTGCTTCCGCTCTTTTAACAGGCACTACAATACCCTGGGCATTAATTTCCCCCAGGGTTATTTTTTGTAAGGAATTCACCAAAGTAATGTCACCAGGAATCCCTACTCTGATATAATTTTCGGTGAAACCATGAATCAAACCATACTCACGATCATCTTCAATTAGTACATTCCAGGTGGTGCCCAGGTGCGCCTCATAGAATTGCCTTTTTTTCTTTTCTGAAAGATTTCTGAGCATCTGTGACCTTTCCTGCCGCACCTTTTGAGGTACCGGATTTTCCATTTCTGCTGCGGGTGTGTGGGCCCTTTCAGAGTAGGTAAACACGTGCAGGTAGGATACATCCAGGTCATTCAAAAAATGATAGGTATTGAGAAAGTCTTCCTCCGTCTCCCCCGGGAAACCCACAATCACATCAACCCCAATGGCGCAATGTGGCATCAATGATTTTATTCTGGCCACCCTTTCAGCATATAAGCCGGTAAGGTACCGTCTTTTCATTTGCTTTAAAATCCGGTCTGAGCCTGATTGTAAAGGGATATGAAAATGGGGAACAAACCGATTGCTGCCGGCTACAAATTCAATAATCTCATCATTAAGCAGGTTGGGCTCTATGGATGATATTCTAAACCGGTTGATCCCTTCTACCTGGTCGAGGGCTTTGATAAGGTCAATGAACCGGTCCTCTTTGATTCCATCACGGATGCCAAAATCACCTGTATTGACACCGGTCAGGACTATTTCTTTTACCCCATCTGCGGCGATGGTTCCGGCCGACTGCACCACTACATCGATGGTCGCGCTCCTGCTTTTGCCTCTGGCCTGTGGGATGGTACAGAAGGTACAGGAATAATCGCACCCATCCTGGACTTTGAGGAAGGTGCGGGTTCGGTCGTTCATCGAGTAGGAGGTATTGAATCGGGTGGCTTCTTCGATGCAGGTGGCATATACGGCCGCCTGGTCCTTTTTCTCAAAGCCATTCAATAGCTCCAAAAGCTGGAATTTTTCGGAAGCTCCCAGCACCGCATCCACCCCCGGAATGGCTGCAATTTCTTCCGGTTTAAGCTGGGCGTAGCATCCGATGATGGCGATGAAGGCCTGAGGAGCAATTCTTCTGGCATCACGGATGACCTTCCTGCATTTTTTGTCGGCATTGTCGGTTACGGAGCAGGTATTGATGATAAACACCTCCGGGCTGTCCTCAAAAGCTACCTTCTGATAACCGGCTTCTTCCAAAGTCCGGGCGATGGTGGAGGTTTCGGAGAAGTTGAGCTTGCAGCCTAAAGTGTAAAATGCTACCGTTTTCATGGGCCTGCAAAGATAGGAAAATTCGCTCAGGAATAGAACCTGAGGTCCATAATCAGATAATGACTGCCGGGATTGTTAATCAAATTCACTAAGGTAAAACACTTTTAATTTTCTGAAAATTATTCAGGCATCATTTGACCTTTTTATGCATTTTGGCGTTTAAATTACTCATTCATGATTGGTAATCCTTAATTCAATTATATGGAAGCCCATTTTCATAAAATCCCATTTCAAAAATTCGCATCCCTGGAAGATTTGCCCGGGGAGGATATTGAATTGTTTAAAGCTGCCCAGACAGCTACGAAAAAATCTTATGCCCCATACAGTAAGTTTAAGGTTGGGGCTGCCTTGCTACTGGAGAATGGCGAGATCATCACCGGGGCTAATCAGGAGAACATGGCCTACCCCAGCGGGCTTTGTGCTGAGCGCGTAGTGGCTTATGCAGCTCAAACGCAATATCCGGGTGTGGCCTTGAGGGCCATGGCAGTGGCGGCACTGGACGAGCACGGTGCCTGGGTGGACAAAGTGTCTTCCTGCGGCGCTTGCCGGCAGTCCTTATTGGAGTTTGAAGTTCAGTATGGCAACGAGATCAAAATGATTTTTCCATACGGGGCAGGAGGGGAGATCATGGTGGTGCCTTCCATTAAGGCCATGCTGCCTTTTCATTTTTCGTTTTGATGATGCTATAGCTTGTATTGATCTAAGCCCCTTCCACCAGGATCATTTTAGATTCGGCAGCTTTGTAGCGCAAGGGCTTAGCCTGACTATAAATGTCCGAATGCCACCAGGATTTGGCTTTTTCCTTATCTGGAAATTTGAGCACCACGATTCGCTCCGGATTCCAGTCTCCTTCCATATTCTCAGGGTTGCCGCCCCTTACGGTGAATTCACCACCAAATGGTGCTAAGGATCCCGGGGTGAGTTTTTTGTAGGCTTCATAGGTTTGAGGGTCATGTATTTTCACTTCTACGATAATGTATGCAGACATAGTTTTTTTATTCTAAATTTAAGAAAAGCAATCCGAAAGCCAAATGGCCTTCTTTGAATGGTTAATTCCAAACATCCCTTCAATTGAGTCAATCAGAGTAAAGATGCAGGACTTTTGGCCTTTATTCCAAATAGGATTGCTTGACCACGAGCATGACCCAGTCGTCACTGATGGGCAGGTAGCCCTGGTCATAACAAAAGTAATAGGTAGCCCCTTTTTTGGTAGTGTAAAGGTTGGTAAAATAGGTAAAGTCAAAGCCCTTTGTGGTGAGTTTTTCACGGGGCAGTTTGGTCTTACCATCCTTGTTGAGCGCTGCCAGAATCTTCCGGTTTTTTCTTAAAGCATGATTGATGTTTCTTACCAGATTATTGGCATCACTGTTGAGCTTATTATTGTAGGCGTTTCGGCATAGATCCGAACAAAATTTTTTGTCAATTCTCCCCAACACTTTCTCCCCGCACTCCATGCAGTTCCGTTCCATAACAGGTTACTTTTTAGGTTGAAAAAGATAATAGTCCAGGGAATAAGACCCGGGGCCATTAATCAGTATGACGATATAAGGTATCAAATATAAGAGCCCCAGTTCCTTTCTCGGGAATGGGTCATCTCCATGGACTACTACCACTGCCACGATCATGGTCACAATCAGCGGTACCACGGCGAGCGGCGTGAATAATCCCAGGATCAGCAGGATGGAACCGATGAACTCAGCGCTTACAGCCAGCACCAATGAAGGGGCTTCTCCAATGCCCAAGGGATCTCCAAAGGCCCAGTCACCGGCAAGTATTTTTTGAAATTTAGGCCAACCATGTGTCAGCATTAATAGAGAAATACCTGTTCTGAGCAAAAAAAGACTAATGTTAATCCTTTTTTCTAAAATATTGGTTTTCAGTATTTTAAGTATAAATGCCATGGTAATTATCCGTTTACAAACGTTTACAAATGTATATAAACGAATACAAATGTTTTATAACCGACTATTAAAAAAGTCTCTTCCGTACTTAGCACCGTCAATCAGTAAAATGGTTTTCAAATTTATGTTTCACTTAAAATTAATAAAATTATGAAATCTTTAAGAAACCGTGTGCAATTAATTGGAAGACTGGGCCAGGACCCTGAAGTTAAAACCCTTGAGAGTGGCAAGAAGCTGGCTACCTTTTCCATCGCCACTTCTGATTATTACAAGAATGATAAGGGGGAGAAGGTAGAGGATACCCAATGGCATCAGGTTGTGGCCTGGGGCAAGCAGGCAGAGATAGTGGGTGAATACCTTAAGAAAGGCAAGGAGATCGCCCTCGAAGGTAAGTTGATCCATCGGACCTATGAGAATGGCAATGGCGAGAAGCGTTATGTTACCGAAGTTAATATGAACGAACTTCTGATGATCGGCAAGGCCTGATCACCTTGGTAAACAGGCAAAAAAGCCCCTGGGGAATTTTCCTAAGGGGCTTTTTTTTTGGCCTTGACTCTTTATAGGGATTGAAGCCGGTCCCGCTTTTTTGGCGGTAATTTCTCCAATTAAGAATTGATGAAGTACTCGAACTGTCAGCTTTCGAAACCTGGAAAGCGTAAACCATGTAGCATGTTTATCAAATCGTGTAACGTCAGGCTCTTAAAGATGCCTACCTTCCCCCATTGTGAAAATTCATTCACAAAGTAACCCACAGAAATAATGAATAATTTAAAAAACTGTATTGATGCCTGTTTAGCGTGTTTGGTAACATGCGAAAGCTGTATCACTGATTGTGTCAAAGCCGGCAATATGGAAGAATGTATTTCATTGTGCCGTGATTGTGCAGACATCTGCACATTATGCGCAAAGTTTGATGCAAGAGGTTCCGCATACGGTCACCAACTTCACGCTTTGTGCGCTGAGATTTGTAATGCATGCTCAGAAGAATGTGCCAAACACGCTTCGCACCATGCTAGTTGCAAGGAATGTGCTGAAGCTTGCAAAAAATGCGCAGAAATCTGTGAAGAACTTGCGTCAAGTAGAGTTTAATTTATACATATAAATTTTTTCTCTCTGAAGGTTCTTAACATGCTAAATGTGATTTACCAAACTGCAATAATCAGTTAACTGTCAGATGGCAAGAATTAAAAAAACAAACTAATGAAACGAAAAAGTTACGATACAGTCACTGAAGCTATGGCTGACCTAAAACTACAAGGTTATACTATTGATTTTTCAATACTGACTAAAGAAGAATGTCTTATTTGCCATTTAACGAACACTGTGCTTTCGCCTGATGATTTTGAAATTGATGATTTTTACAGATTTGAAGGGGAAAGCGATCCGGGCGATAACATGATCGTTTATGCCATTTCTTCAAAAATTAAAAATTTGAAAGGAATTGTAGTAAACGGATATGGGATTTATGCAGATAATGAGTCCTCTGCAATTGTAAATAAATTAGACACACACCCTGAGCAAGGATCCATTATTGATAACATCACCCACTATTTTAGTAATCAGGATAACAATAAGGAAGAGCCTTCCGTACAAGGCACTTGTCCCATGTGCTGGGGCCATCAGCAGTATGATGGAAAAATCAGAACGGTGCTTAAGGATAAACAGATAGACGTAAATAATCACAAGGACAGCTATATGCTCATTCAAGAATTTATGACACAAAATATAGACGGAACCAGGTTGAAAGAAGGAATAGTAACGGAATGCCCTAATTGTTCAGCGGAAATAGTAAATATTGACAATTAAATGACAATTCAGGAGATAAAGGAGGAACTTAAAACATCGAATCATCCGGTTGTAAAGTCACTTCATCACGGAAAAGGATTTAA
>JBGTCD010000056.1:0-9384 GCA_041749015.1 Cyclobacteriaceae bacterium | reverse complement strand
ATAGCAACAATCATGGAAGAAGGAGCTGTTGGAAACAATTTCTTTAAAATGGCTGCCATTGCCCCATTAGCACATAAGGGCCAAATATACGCCTTACCTGGATCCGATTCTGGCATGGGCGGCATTTCTGCTAATTTGCCCGACAATGAAACATGATCCGGCATACCATTTACTATTGACTCATATAATGCGATCCCTGTGTAGGCCATAGCTCTTGATGCAACTGGGGGAGTAAATCCCGGCGTTTCCTTGATTAATTCCAACTGCATGCCTATCCAATGATCAGCAATTTCATTGGAAAAGTTAAACGCGTTGCTGTTATCAATTACGGGACTTTCATCATCGTTGCAGCTGGAAATGCTTAAGATGAGTAGAAAAACAATCCCTGAATATCTAGTAACAATGGACATATATAGAAATTTACTTTACTATTGAAATGTTAAATTCTTCCCTGAAGGGAATACATTTTCCATCAATGTCAGAACAAATCTGATAATCATAATACCCCTTAACAATTACAGCTATTTCATTCAACTTAATCATTTGCCTGAACTCAGCTGTACTTGTAAAATAGGTGTAATCACCTTCCCAAAGATCATCATATTTTTTTTTCGGGTTGATAGGGACTATCGCTCCTTCAATGGAATAACCCGGATTAGGTTCAAAAACAAAAGTGGTAACTTTAGGACCCAAATCGGGACTAAAGTCACTTGAATAAAGATACCAATTTTCTGGTATTTGGGCCTTAAAAATTATTTCAAATACCGCTTCCGTTTTTACAACCTCATTACCAACTGAAATGTCCCAATTTACAGAAACATCTTTATCTTGCCCTTTGGCTACAAAGCCAATTGCGAATACCTCAAACAATAAAATCAGCCTTCTCATTTTAATCTTGTTTTATAAGCGCCTTCATAGGCGATTTTGCTTTTGACTCCTCAAGATCTTCTTGATTTATATCAGCCCTGATTTTTTCAGCACCTACCTCATCCCCTCTCTTTTCGAGTAATTTGGCATGAATTTCCTGGTAAGCCGCAAGCTGTTCTCCGGAAAGGTCACCTATCTCAATGGCTTTCACTATCCAAGATGTAGCACTTTCCCAGACTAATGGCTCCGGGCAAAAATTATAAGCAAAATTAGCGTTATCTCTCAACACCAGGCTTTTATTTGGGTGAGTGGCTAGCAAGTCCCGTTCTATTGCCTGATCCATTGCAGAAATAAAGGCTGGCCAATTTCTGACACTTTTGGAGGTATTGATTTTGGCTAGGGCAGTGAGTTCAACATTTCTTTCAAATCCTGATTTTTTAAGATTCTTAAGATAATTGTCAAATGCCTTTTCATCTATTGAAGAGGTTTTGGACTCCTTATTATATGAAATATAGCTGTAAGCATGGTAAAGGTAAGTCTGATAGATCTTGGCTTCTACAGAATCTTTAGTATAAAGTTCCCCAAATTTTTGTCTGTTCTTTACTAAATGGCTGAACTCTTTTGTCATCGGTTTACGTATATAATCATGAAATATCCTCCAATTTCCTGGATCTGAAAGGTTCTTCTTAGGTTGTGTTGAAAGGAATTCTTGTGCCACTTTACCAACTTCATTACCATAATTAGCTGCCTGAAGTGCTTTGAGATACTTCTTAATAAAACCAGCTTCACGATTTCCGGATTGATACCTGTTTTGTAAGGACATTAAATTATCATCACTGAGTGCTGTTCCGGCATGATTTAGAAACTTTTCGGCTGCCATCGACCCAACAATCTGATGTACTACCTCTTCATCTGCATTGATAAACATATATGTAGGATAGGCAGTGACATTAAATTGTTCCTTGAGATTAATTCCCTCACCCTTTTCCATGTCAAATTTTGCATTGATAAACTTTTCATTAAAAAAACCAGCTACCTCTTCTTTAGTGAACACATCGCGATCCATTACCTTACAAGGTCCACACCAGACAGCATAGGCATCAAAAAAAATCAATTTATTCTCTGCCCTTGCTTTTGCTTTGATGGTTTCCCAGTCTGAGTTTTCAAAATTGATCACAGGATCGATTGAGCCTTGAGCTTCGGGAATTCCATATTTTTTTAATGCTTCCTTACCATATTTGATAAATGGCTCTGCCTCAGTATAACCACTCCCTTCAAATACGACTTCCCCGGTGTGGTCAAGAAATAGATAAGTAGGGTATGCCTTTATTCCGTATTTCTCTGCCAGTTCAGGACCAAACTCATCTTTTTCCATTTCCATTTTTACGTTGACAAAATTAGAATTGTAAAAATCTGCAACTTCATTAAGCGTAAATACATTCCGGTCCATTTGGATACATGGCCTGCACCAGGTTGTATAGGCATCAAGAAATATTAACTTATTTTCAACCTTAGCCTTTTCTTTGGCTTCTACCCACCCCAATTCTTCAAAATCTATTGATCGCTTATTGCTTTTTCGAATACTATCCTGTCCAAGTACTTGTTTGCCATGTACCTCAATAAAATCATCGGGACTTTCTAATATCTGATGCGAACGTACCGAACCCAATTGCTCCCCTTCAGCAGAGAAATATGCATAAACAGGGTACATCAGCATTTGAAGATTAGGAGCAAAAGCTTTGCCTGCATCAGTATGCATATTGACTTTAATATTCACAAAGTTTGAGTTATGAAAAATTGCTACTTCTGGTCTTGCAAAAACTGTGGATTCCACTTCTTCGCAAGGTTTACAATTTCCTTTTGGTCCTCCAACATCTACAAAAACAGCTTTATTTTGCTTAACAGCCCTTTTCAAGGCTTCCTCCCATGATAAGTCTTCAAAAATAATTTTATCATTTTGAGCATTGAGGAGTTGCATGTTCAAAATCAACAACAACATAATCCCACTACTCAATGACTTCTTCAATAAATTTTTCATAACTATTATTTTTATATATAATTTTTACTTCGGTTAATAACCTGGGTTTTGTTGAATGACCCCTTCACTTATTTCAATTTCGAATTGTGGAATCGGCAATACTTTTTGGTCATCTGAAAATCCCGGATACTTTAAATCTTTTCCAGTTCTAATCAAATCGAACCTCAGATGCCCTTCAAAGGCAAGTTCAAATTTTCTTTCTAGTAATATTCTTTCTATGAGATCTTCTGCATCTGGGAAATCGGACAATTCGAAAGGCTCCGGCTTTTCATCCACTTTAAATGCCCTGTCCCTGACCTGATTCAGCAAGTCTATAGATTCCTGGTTGATTCCAATTGTTCTGGCTAAAGTCTCCGCCCGTGTTAGCATAATCTCAGATAGCCTGATCACCGCAACATTGTCTCTAGCCGTAGGTTCATTAAACTTAAAAGTAGTCTTACGAGGCAATAGAATTGGTTCAGAAGAGGGTGGATTCGGAACATATCCATTAAATACAAGTGTATCAGCTCTAAGATCTCCCTCCTCATGCATGTCCAGGAAATCATCATTTATCCAAATGTCTCTTTTAAAATAATATGCCCCTCCAAGCCTGTTATTACCCATATTATTTCCGCTTACCGGAAAGCATAGAATATGTTCACTGGTCATAGGGATCACGATATTTGGATTGGGGTTAGGAGGAAAAACCTTAAGCAGGTCATCAGATAAATTGTAAAGTGAAGTTTCCTCCAGAACTAGTAGCGCTTTATTTGCCGCCTCTTCGTAATTGCCCTGATATAAATAAACTCTGGATAATAATGCATTTACTGTGCCTTTAGTACCCCTAGTTCGGGTGTCTAAAGCAGTTGCAAAACTTACTGGTAAAATTTCATATGCTTCTTCAAGATCCTGAATTATTTGATCATAAACAGCATCATTAGTGGACCTGGGAATCAATTTATCTGGAGTATACCCCTCAAAAGGCGTTAATTGCAATGGCAATCCAAGGCCTCCCATATCCCCCATCAATGCACCACTCCCAAAGTACTTGAGCAGGCTAAAATAACTAAAGGCTCTAATGAACTTAGCTTCAGCTACCTGCCTCAATTGAACTTCTTCATTATATGAAGCAAGTTGAGGAATTTTGACAATTAGGTTGTTGGCAATATTTATAGCAGCATAATATTGAGTCCATAATGACAATACTCTGGCATCAATGGTAGGTATATCACCACTATTAAATAGCTCATTAAAATCACTGCACTCAGTAATATCAGTGCTAAAATCTCCTAAAGAATAGGATAGTCCACTTGTAGAGGCTATAAAAAATAAATGGTAACAGTCTCCTAATGCGCGATCAGCTAGCACCTGACTTTGATAGACATCACCTTCAACAATGATATCGTCAGGCTTTATATCCAACTCACCATCACAAGCAATAACCGTGATAAGAAGAAGGTAGATTATAAAGTGCCGAAGTCTCATAACTAAAAATCAATGTTTACTCCTAGTTGAATCATCCTGGCTTGTGGCAATGTGAGCTCGTCTACACCACCAGCCAAAGCATCAGACCCAAAGGCACTAACCTCAGGATCAAGTCCTGTATATTTTGTGAAGGTGAGAAGGTTGGTGCCCTGTATAAATATTCTAAAATTGCTCACCACATTCCCATATCTAAGCAATAATTGTTTTGGGAGCCGGTAGGCAAGGGTCAGCGTTCTCATTCGGATGTAGGAAGCATCTTCAAGAAACCTTGAATTGGACCGACTGGCTGTAAAATCATAAATTGCATCAACCCCAACGGCGGTCGTTTCTCCTTCTGGGGTGGTAATAGAATTGTTATTAAGCCTGGGTACCGAAGTTTGATGACCAGGCAGGCGCCAGAAATCAAGAATATCGCGATCAAGATTATTAGCATCATCCGTGCTATACGTCATCAAAGTTGCATAAGATCCATTGAGCATTTTGTTGCCATATGAAAAGGAGAATGTGGTCAGTAATTCCCAGTTTTTGTATCTAAAGGTATTAGAGAGCCCACCAAAAAGCGTTGGAATTGGAGTCCCCATAATCATGCGGTGGCGATTGACGTTATCAATCCTCCACCTGCCCTCCGGAGCACTTGTCGAAATTTCTCCATCACCATCTAACCACAAAGGATGGCCAGTAGCTGGATCTACTCCGTGCCATTGGTAAAGGAAAAATAATCCTGCTGGTTCCCCTTCTTTAAAATAAGTTTCGCCGAGTTGTGTAAAACCTACTTCCTCACCCTCAAAATTTAACTTCAGGACTTTATTTCTATTGGATGAAATATTAAAGGAGGGAATCCATTCAAAATTACCACGTCTAACAGCTGTATTAATGGTAAATTCCAACCCTGAATTCTGCATATCACCAAGATTTTGTTCATGAGCAGTGAACCCCAAAAATCTTGGGATAGAAGAACTAAAGAGTAGATTTTTGGTACGTCGATGGTAATAATCAATTATTACTGTCACTCTATCATTCCATAAGGAAGCATCAATACCTATATCCAGTGTTCTGGTCTTTTGCCAATTTAGGTTAGGATTTGGTGGCTGCTGGATGGAAAGAATATTCAAGTTACCATATCTTGAATCTTGATTTATCTGATACTGACCCTGGTTGCCATAATAAGTACTCGCACCACCACCTTGTATTCCTGCAAATCCTATGCTACCACGAAGTTTCAGATCTGTTATAAATGTCATATTGTCCAAAAAGGATTCTTCCGACAATCTCCATCCAGCTGAAAAAGATGGGAACCCGACATAACGGGCATTTCTGGCAAACCTGGAAGACCCATCAATACGGTATGTAGCTCCAAAAAGATATTTATCAAGGAAGCGATAATCCAACCTGGCAAAATAGGATGTAAGGGCCCATTTCAAAATATTTGATGCAGTAACCCGTCTGGAATCGGGATCAGAGGCACCAATGCTTATTAAATTGTCATCAGGAAAATTATTGGCAAAAATTGAATTAAACTGCTCATTCGATTTTTCAAAACTATGCCCCACCACCATGCTGACAAAGTGATCATCATGTAATAATTTCTTTATGGTCATTAAATTATTGAAAACAATTTTTTGATTTTGCCGAATTGACTCTCTACCCTCACCATTTGGTAAAAATCCAGGTGCCGAAAATCTTCGGCTAAAAGACCTGGAAGAAATTAAATCAAACCCTGCCTCTGATTTAAAAGTTATCCAATTGGCAGGACTCACCTCCAGATAAAAATTGCTTACCGTACGCGTGTCAACTACATTATTAATATTATTGGCCAGTGCAATGGGATTAGAGTTATTGATCCCATATGGATTGCTACTCAGTCCAAAGTTATATTCCCCATCGTCATTATAAATAGGGAGATTTGGTGCCTTCAATATGGCATCTCGATAAATTGTTTGAGCATTTAAGGCGTCATTTGCAGTGTGCGAAATGGAAATATTGGAGCCGAAACTAAAGATTTCATTGGATTTGTATTCCATATTAGACCTACCAGTAAATCTTTTAAAATCCTGGTTAATTATATAAAAAGGTTGATCGACCAGGCCTCCACTAATGAAGTAACTAAATCGATCATCAGCTCCGGAAATAGAAACCCCAAGATCTTTAGTAATTACTGGCCTAATCACTTCATTTTGCCAGTCGGTATTATCTTCTGATACAAAAGGTTGCCCACCTCTTGAAGTATTGAATCTGGAGTAAATGTCATTATACTCGCTGCTGTTTAATAAATTATATCGGCCCATTGGAGCAGAAGTACCCGTTAGGTACCGTACTCTCAACTTGGGCTTGCCAATATTTCCTCTTTTAGTGGTAACCAAGATTACCCCTGCTGCTCCTCGTGAACCATAAATGGATGTTGCATAGGCATCTTTTAAAATTTCGATAGACTCTATGTCATCAGGGTTTAAGTTGGCAAGTGGATTGCGCTCAAACTCATAAGCCTGGGAATAATTAGAAGAAACCCTTGTTCCTCCAAAACCTGTCAAACCTGAGGAGGTCGGGCTGAAGTTGGTAGTGTTGAGATCTCTGCCGGTACCATAGATGGGCACTCCATCTATTACAATCAGTGGATTGTTTGCGTCACCTGATAAAGCCGTTATCCCTCTGATAACAATGGAGGTGGCAGAACCCGGTACTCCAGAGCTGGAACTAACATAAACTCCTGCTGCTTTACCAATTATGGCATTGTCAAAAGACAATTCATTGTTGTATTCAAGTTGCTTTTTGTTTACCGAGGAGATCGAGCCAGTTATATCTCTCTTGTCTTGTGTTCCATACCCAACTATGGCTACTTCTTTTAATACAGCCAAATTTGGTTCAAGCCGCAATTCCATCATTTTGGAAAAATTTGAGGGTAAATCAATTGGCTTGTAGCCAACCGCCCTGATAGTCAATGAGTCATTCTCATCAACTCTTAATTTGAAAAATCCATCTCTATCAGCTGCAGCACCCAGGGTCGTACCTTTTATTAATATGGTAGCACCTACAACCGGCGATCCATCATCTGCAGAAATAACCTTTCCTACAACTTCCTTTTTCCTGATAGGAATCATTTCTGAACCATCCTGAGCCAAAAGATGGGCAGAAAAACAAACCAAAAAGAATAGAATTATAGGTTTACTCATTGTACCGATGATAGAAAAAAGAAAAAATACCCTATCGCCAGTTAATTGGCGATAGGGTTAACTCTATAATAAATTATTGTACACCTTTTCCTCTCCAAACATCACGAGGAAAGGTATCAAATCCTTCCTCATTTTTTGGCCCTAAACCACCTAAAATCCAGATATTATCTTCACTATCCATGAAGGTCGAGTGATTGCTACGGCCAATAAAGGTGCCTGGTATTGCAAATGGATCCTCATCTGTTACAAGTCTCCAATTTACACCATCATCCTCAGATAACCACATATCATTATTCTGAACTACTTCCATTGATTCATTAAGGCTTTCTCCACCGATGACGAACATTTTATCGCCAACGATGGTAGTTGTATGACCCATTCTTCCTGGAAACTCAGATTCGGTGGTGACCTCAGTCCAGTTCATCCCATCAGTTGAAGTCCATATATCGCTCAGGTACGTCCCATTGGCAGCCTTACCTCCTGTAACCCATATTTTACCATCATAAACAAAAACACTAGGGTCTGTGCGAGGATCAAAAGCGGCATTGGTCACTTCTTCTGTCCATGCAACACCATCAGTGGAAGACCAAACATCATGTTTAGGTGCACCTAATGCACCGAAAGAGCCTGCCCCATTCCCTCCTATTAGATAAATCTTCCCTCCCAAAACTACTGCTTTGGCTCTCTCTCTTGTAGAAAAGCCATCCACAGGTGTGGTGCTGGTCCATGAAATACCATCAGATGAACTCCATATTCTATTGGTAGGGTTATTGAACGGGGTATTTCCATCCGCGTCAGCTCGACCGTTCAAATAACCAGCAATTAGGTACAATGATCCATTATGCGAAACAATTGCAGGTCTGCGAGTTCCCGGTACAGGATATCCTTCCTCTTCTTCAGGGTGATTGTATTCATCATCTCTTGCATCTACTGCTGTCCAGTTGACACCATCGGTAGAATTGAAAGTAGCGACCGTTGGGGCACCGAAAGACGAATTTGTATATCCAAACATCCATAGCTTACCATCAAAATAAGCTCCATTTGTAAAACCAAATGGTCCCCACTGTGCCTCTGCAATTACTCTGTTCCAAGCCACTGTTTCCGGATCTAATTGAGCCACATTAACCGTTACAGTATAGTTTCTCACGGTAATACCATCCTGGGCCGTTACAGTGTAGGTTACCGGACTACCAAAATTATTTGCAGTTACACCACTTTCCTGAGTCGTACCACCAACTGTTACAGTTGACAAGGGCACTGCATCAAATACTGCAACAAGAGCAGAAACATCAGTGCCAAATGGTAGGCTGTCTGACCCATTAGTTATCGTCAGGGCATCCTGGTTAATTGTAAAAATTTCAGATTGTCCCTGAATACTGAATCCGGTGAGTCCGGCGAGGGTACTAAGGCCATCGTCATCATCATCACCGCATGAACTGATTAATCCTATGCTTAGGATTAAAACAGAAAATAATACATAATGTAAATTAAGAATCTTTTTCATAAGGGTTATAGTTTTAGTTATTATTCATATTAGCAAAGCTTGTTTTGTCTCAAATGCATTGATCACCAATTATATATTTAGTATTTGATTTCTTTCCTATATCACTTAATACTTCCTCTAGAGCCATATTTGAAAACTCACCACTAAAAAGCCCCTTCATATCCTTGTCATAACAAATATTTACACCGTACCAACGTTCAAGAGTATTCGCAATTTCACTTGGGTTTGCATCTTTAAAAAAAATAATCCCATTCTTCCACCCAAACATTTGGTTGTCATCGATGTACACATCTTTTTGAAAGGTATCCCCATTCTTATCATAAGCAATAAATTCTTTTTCATTC
>JBGTCD010000055.1:0-8557 GCA_041749015.1 Cyclobacteriaceae bacterium | reverse complement strand
ATACACTTGATAATGAGCAGGACCGGATCGAATTGATTTACCGCAAAGCGAGGCTTTTTCACCTCACCCAATCGGAGGACAACGCCCTGGAAAAATATACTGAGGTGATCCATATGGCTGGTGATAACCCCTGGTATTTTGCACCAAACTCCTGCCTTCAAATGGGGTACATCTATTTAAAAAAGGGTGATAAGAAAAAGGCAGAAGAAGCCTTCAAAGCAGCCATGACCTATAAAAAGCACCCCTACAAAAATAGCATCGACCATAAAGCAAAATCGGCTCTCTCAGGGTTGTGAGGCTGATTTAATCCTAACGGAATCAATCTAAATTGTCCCCTAGGGATATAAGATGGGAGGTGTCGCAGAAACTATCGATGGTAAACATGGAGCCGGAATAGGTCAGCTGATACAGGCAAAGATTATAATGGGTGAATAGATCCATGCATCGCAAGGGATAATTCAGCATCAGACAGAGCAGCACCCGCATGGCCCGGCCGTGCATGCATATCAAAATTTCCTTTTCGGGAGACTGGATGATCTGATCAAGCGCAGGCCTTTGGCGTGCTGCCACGTCCTCCGGGCTTTCACCCCCTTCTATCCTCAGGTCGATTTTGCCCTGGCTCCAGGATTTTAATACCATTCGGTAGTAGGCATCCTCTTCCGGAGT
Organism: Cyclobacteriaceae bacterium; assembly: GCA_041749015.1. Lineage (GTDB taxonomy): Bacteria > Bacteroidota > Bacteroidia > Cytophagales > Cyclobacteriaceae > JBGTCD01. Next base: position 7,891 of record JBGTCD010000055.1, on the reverse strand, counting down.
GATCCGGGTACCTTCCCTGGTACCCCAATTAATTTCATTCAATCCGGGCAGAACGGTATGCGGTAAACCCTTATTTAAAAATCCATCTACCGACTCGATACTGCGCTTCAAACTGGAAGTAAACACCCTCTCAAATGGATGGTCCTGATATTTTTTAAAGAACAATGCGGTCTGGCTCCTGCCAGTTTCATTGAGTGAAGCATCTATCCCACTACCCTGTACAATCCTTTTGAGATTATAATCCGTTTGTCCATGCCGGACCAGGTATATTTTTTTGATATCCAATTTTAGGCTAATTTTAGGTTGCAAATTTAAAGTTATTTATGCCAATCTCATGATAAGAGAAGGAATTACTGCCCAATACCTCAATGAATTCTCCAAATCCAGCATGGTTCACCATATTGGGATAGAGTTTACTGGAGTAGGCGCTGACTTTATTGAGGCCACAATGCCGGTAGATCAAAGAACACACCAGCCCTATGGCTTGTTACATGGAGGTGCCTCTGTGGTACTGGCTGAGACTTTGGGCAGCGTTTCTGCTCATTTTTGTCTAACAAATGATGATCAATATGTGGTAGGACAGGAGATCAATGCCAACCACTTAAGAAGCCAGAAGACCGGAATAGTCACAGGGCGATCAGAACCCATCCACATCGGGAAAAAATCTCAGGTATGGCAGGTGACGATAAGAAACGAAAAAAATGAATTGGTATGTATCAGCAGAATGACTCTGGCGGTAGTCGATAAAAGAGGTTGAACCATGCAGAAAGCGCAATCTTCCATTACTGAAAATCTATCCAAATTTTCCTTTGAGGAAAAAAAAGCTTGGTTGATCCACAGCGCTATGGAATTGGGCGGTTCTTTTGCCTTGTTCAGAAAGGCCGGCCAAACGGAATCTGTGCTCATGGTAGATGTCAATGGTAGTGCCATCTTTCCGGATAAGCCAATTGAGGAATTGAATGAAGGCTTCTTGTTTTGCCCTTTCGAGGAGCAACCTGACAAAAAAATGTGGGTCAATGCAGACCTACTTGTTAAGGAAACAGAGGATCAGGTGAGGATTTCTCCTATCGTTCAGTCTGATAAAAACCTGGAGGCCTATTTCGAAACAAGTAAAAACTCAAAGAAACCGGTTTTCTATGAAAACACCCGCCCCAATGGACATCCTAAAGGTGCCTCATCCAGACTGGATTTCATTCAGTTAGTTGAAAAAGGAGTGGCTGAGATCAAAGCTGGCAGTCTGGAAAAAATTGTGCCCTCCAGAGTGCAGCCCATCACCCTCCCCGACACCTTCTCGCCTGAGCAGATGTTTAATGACCTTTGCAAAGCCTATAAAAATGCCTTTATATCCCTGGTATCCATTCCGGGAGCAGGTACCTGGATCGGCGCCTCCCCAGAAATTTTGATTCAGATCAAAGGCGGCAGGTATTTCGAAACGGTATCCCTTGCAGGCACACAGGCCTGTGGCAAAGATACCATCCCACAACAGGTTGCCTGGACCCAAAAGGAAATCGAAGAACAGGCACTGGTCAGCAGGTATGTCATCAATTGTTTTAAAAAAATACGGCTAAGGGAGTTTGAAGAAGCCGGTCCTAAAACGATCAGAGCCGGTAATCTACTGCATTTAAAGACCACCTACAAAGTAGATATGGAAGCCGTCAATTTCCCGCAATTAGGCTCTGTAATGCTGGACCTCCTCCACCCTACTTCCGCGGTATGCGGCATGCCCCTGGAAGCGGCAAGAGATTTTATCCATACGTATGAAAAATACCCCAGATCCTATTTCTCAGGATATCTGGGACCGGTTAATTTTGAAGACGAGACCCAGGTGTATGTCAACCTGCGTTGCATGGAGTTTAGAAATTCTGAAGCCCTGCTGTATGCCGGTGCCGGTGTCACAGAAGACTCTGACCCTCAGAAAGAATGGGAAGAAACGGAGACCAAGCTGCATACATTGCTCACCATAATCCACCATCAGCTTTGATCTATCCTTTCGTTTACGAAATCCCTGCCATCCTCCACCGTCTTGGCGTAGAAAAAGCCGTGATTTGCCCCGGTTCCCGATCAGCCCCACTTACCCTCGCCTTTGCCCGCTATACCGGGATATTGGAATACGTGGTCAGCGATGAGCGCAGTGCTGGATTCATAGCCCTGGGCATGGCCATGGCCTCCCGGAAGCCGGTAGTATTGATCTGCACCTCCGGTACCGCCGCCCTCAATATGGCTCCGTCAGTAGCAGAGGCATTCTATCAGGAACGGCCCCTAATCATCCTTACTGCTGACAGACCGCCTGAGATGATCGACCAATGGGATGGGCAGACCATCCGACAAAAAGACCTGTATGGCAGCCATGCAAAGGCCTCATACGAATTTCCTTTGGATTACCTCAAGGATGAAAACCAGTGGTACATCAGGCGCATGATCTCAGAGGCTGTCGCCATAGCCAATGGCCCCGTGCCCGGCCCTGTGCACATCAATGTACCCTTCAGGGAGCCCCTTTATCCCCAGCTACAGGAGCCTTATACCCAACCCAAATCTGTTGGAGGCTACCAAAGGGAATCCGTAGCCACAAGGCTGAGTACTGACCGTATTGAGGTTTTGAGCAAGGAATGGGATAATGCCAAAAACATCCTCCTGATTGCCGGGCAGCAGGACCATGACGAGGCGATTATTGCCATGGCTGAAAGCCTGACAGGTAAGCTGCACATCCCCATTATCGGAGAAGTAACATCCAACCTGCACGGTGCCAAAGACATCATCAAAACCCATGACATCATATTTTGGAATGGTAAACCAGAAGAGAAACCGGAGCTTAAGCCCGACCTGCTGATCACTATTGGGAAGTCCGGCTTGTCCAAATCATTAAAGCAGTTGCTCAGGCACCACCAGCCAACCATGAATTGGCATATCCGTCAGGGTGACAGAGTCGCTGATAATTTTCAATCGATTACCCGGGTATTGCCATTGTCGGTTCAGGATTTTCTGGAAATCATTGCTGATTTTAAACCCAAGGATAAAGGCTATAAAGAAATCTGGCAGGCTCATGAGACCAGGGCCAGTCAATTCCTTGAGGCGGAAGACCCAGAGCCATGGTCAGAATTAAAAGCCATCAAACCAGTGCTGGCAGCTGTGCCACCCCACGGCGACCTCCACCTGGCCAACAGCATGCCGGTGCGGTACGCAGCTATTGCCGGGATACCGGCTACCGGAGTGCGCATATTTGCCAACAGGGGCACGAGCGGAGTCGATGGCTGTACCAGCACGGCATTGGGCACAAGTCTGGTCTCCGGGAGAGAAACCTGGCTCCTCACCGGGGATGTGGCCTTCTTCTACGACCGCAACGCCTTTTGGCATGAGTACCGCCCGGAAAAGATGGTGATTATTTTGTTCAATAATCAAGGTGGTGGTATTTTTAGGCTGATTGATGGGCCGGGCAGTCAGCCGGAATTAAAAACACATTTCGAAACACACCAGCCACTAAAGGGGCAACATTTGGCAGAGGAATTTGGTTTTGGTTACCGGGAAGCCCATGATATGGACTCCCTGATTTCTGGCCTGGATTGGGTAGGTCAAAAAGCCAAAGGGATCAATATCCTGGAAATCACCACTACAGGCCCTGAGAATAAAAAGGCATTGGAAACATTCAAAAAAACCTATAACAAGCAATCATGAGTAAGAATAGAGACTGGAAAACCATCAAAAAATACAAGGACATCCGATTTGAGTTTTTCGAAGGCATCGCCAAGATCACCATCAACAGACCGGAGGTGTACAATGCCTTCAGGCCCGAAACCAATATTGAAATGATTGAGGCCATGGACATCGCCCGTGAGCGCCCTGATGTGCGGGTAGTCGTGATGACCGGCGAGGGCGACAAAGCCTTTTGCTCCGGGGGCGATCAGAATGTGAAAGGCATCGGCGGATATGTCGGTGAAGACGGTGTTCCCAGGCTCAACGTCCTGGACCTTCACAAAAGGATCCGCTCACTGCCTAAGCCGGTGATCGCCATGGTAAACGGGTATGCTATTGGTGGTGGCCACGTGCTGCACGTGGTCTGTGACCTGACCATCGCATCGGACAATGCCCGCTTCGGACAGACAGGCCCCAAGGTGGGTAGCTTTGATGCAGGATTTGGCTCTTCCTACCTGGCGCGCCATGTAGGGCAAAAGAAAGCCCGGGAGATATGGTTTCTCTGCGAACAATACACTGCCAAAGAAGCTGAGGCCATGGGCATGGTCAACAAGGTGGTGCCCCTAGCGGAGCTAGAAGACACCACCGTATCCTGGTGCCAAACCATCATGAAACGCAGCCCTATGGCCGTGCGCATGATCAAAAGAGGCCTCAATGCCGAACTCGACGGACAGGCAGGACTCATGGAATTTGCCGGTGACGCTACCCTGATGTTTTATCTCATGGATGAGGCCCAGGAGGGCAAAAGGGCCTTTTTGGAAAAAAGAGACCCTGATTTCGGAAAGTACCCCAGGTTTCCCTGATACCTATGGCATCCTTAATCTTTAGGGATAGGACGGTGCCGCTCGATGGTGAGGCTATTACTAATCTTGGTAATAACCCTTACCAAAAGGCAGTCTTGGATTTTTGTAAGGAATGGATCAGCGGAAAGGCGGATTTTGTCATCAAAACCTCCGGTAGTACCGGCACCCCCAAGTCGATTACCCTCACCCGGGAACAGATGCTTATCAGCGCCCTGAGCACTGGCAAAGCCCTGGATTGCAGGGCAGGCACCCGAGCCTTGCTGGCCCTCAATCCGGAATACATCGCAGGCATGATGATGCTGGTCCGGACCATGGTGCTCGACTGGGACCTCTACGTCACGGCCCCGGCTGCCAACCCCTTCAGGGACCTGAGTCAAAACGAATTAGACTTTGCCTCCCTGGTGCCTTTGCAGGTATCGGCTGCTCTGGAGGAAAGCCCGGAAGCCCTGGAACAATGCCGCACCATCATCATCGGGGGGGCTCCTATAAGCCCGGGTCTGGAGCTGAAGCTTCGAAAGCTCAAGAATAAGATTTATGCCACCTTTGGGATGACCGAAACGGTGACGCATATTGCTCTGAGGCGTGTCAATGGCCCGGACCCCTCACCGGAATTCCGGGTACTGGATGGGGTGCAAATCAGCCTGGATGACAGAGGGTGCCTGGTGGTGTCCGGGCCGGTCACCGGCGGGCTGCCCGTAGTAACCAATGACCTGGTCACTCTCACCGGCCCCGATACTTTTTCCTGGCAGGGGCGCATCGACCGGGTGATCAACTCCGGAGGGGTCAAGGTCCATCCCGAGGCCGTGGAGCAGCAGCTATTTGAGGCAGCACCGGAACTCCCGGAATTGTTTGTAACCGGCGAGCCGGACGAAACCCTGGGCCATAAGGTGGTGCTGGTAGTCGAAGGCACCCGAACCGAACCCCTTGAGCAAGCCATCCATAAGGCCATGACCACTCTGCCCCCCTACCACCGGCCCAGGACAGTCTATTTTGTCGAAAAGTTCAAGCGCAGCCCAACTGGTAAGGTGTTGAGAGAGGGGAGTTGGGGGTGAGGGTTCTTTGTTTTGTTTTCGTTGCTATAACCTCTTCTGTAAATACCGGGGTTTTTAAGTACTGCTAAATGAAGGAAGAACTTGAAAGCATTTAATTGCAATCAGTTTGGCCTATAAAACTTTTTTATCGGAAAGAATTTTAAAGTACTCATCTTTTGATAGAGGACATTTTGCTAGGTCTATAAATTGCTTTTTGTCTAATTGACACTGAACTGACATCTGCTTTATTAAATAGTCATCAATTTCCTTATGGCTCCCATGACTAATTTTTGTATGGAGTACAAGTTTACTGTTATGATAATACTCAAGGCGTTTATGGTCGCCTGGCGCATCAATGAAGCCTTTCTTTTTCAGATTTTTATGAGTGTTTTTAGGGTCTAATACAGCCATTATTCGACAGACTTAACTAGATGATTGAGAAATACCTTAATGCGATTCAACTTATCTGATAATTGTTCGTCATTTAATTCATTATATCTTTTATAAATGAAATCGAATTCTTCTGCAAAGTTCTTTTCAGCATCGTCCTCCGTCTCCCCAGTGCCTATGATATCCAGCATTTCATTTTGTATTACATAATAGTCATTCTCCTTTTCAAGGGAGGAACGTAATGGAAAATTCAGAACGTAAGTTTTATCATTAAATACTATTACTTCTGGAGAGTATGAAAGTGTCGTATCGCTTTTTTTATAAAGTTCTTCAATCTTCTTCCTTGTTGTTCCTTTTTTTGTGGTCGTTAGTTTAACTTTCGCAACACCAAATTCCTCCATCACTGCTCCGTCCAACCCAACTACTTCTGTTTTCAGTAATTTTTTAACTTCAGGTTTCAGCTTTTTGATTTTGTAAATTGGTTTTAGAATCTTGCTTTTGCCAATTTCAACGATTGCTGTTGGTGCGTTACCAAAACTGTTAGTGAAGTCATATAACTTATCAACGATTTCATTTCTCCTCATTGCATCAGGGTACATGTCACTAATCATCATGTATTCTGCTTTATTGGATAAATCCATTAGTTTTTCAAATCTCTTATTGACTACCTTTCTTTGCTTTCCAATGTTACCAATCGAAGTCTGAACTCTAGGAGTAAACACAAACTCTGGTACAGCACTTCCATGTCGAAATCCAGATAGTTCTACCTTAAAATTCTCAAGATGAATTGGTTCTTTGGAATCCACGTCACTCTTAGCAATTGTTATCAATAAGTCCTGGAGGTTCTCTGCAATTTTGACTAATGCCTCTACTGGAAGAGTATGGAACTTCCCCAATTCTCCTTCAATTTGAAAGCTTATTCCTCTATTTAGGTCTATCTTCATTTGAGTTGTCCTCAATATTAGAAATTTTTACTGGCCGGCCAAATTGCCCTCAAAATTGCTTTTTTTGGTTAAACACAAATTTGTCACACTTTATTGTTTGTAATATAGTGCCTCTTCTGTTTAGAAGTTTAACTTTATTCTTCTTCCTCAGGTCAATTTGATTGATTGTCGGTTTAATTAAACGCAAGTTCGAAATAATTTCGTCAAAGTCGTTTACTCCATAAATCTTTAGTTTGTCAGTCGATTTGGTTCCTTCATTATCACTTACCAAAAATTTCAGTATAACCTTTCTTTTTGACTTGTCTGCATTTATTTCACTAAGTTCTATGTCCTTGTCGTCCCAAAGATTAATATCACCAATTACAGTTGAAATCATCGTCATAGTCTTAAATATCAGTACCCAAAATTGCCACCAACGGTCGTGTATTGGCAGTGGAGGGAATAAGAACCATGCCAGTGGCTCCGTTGCAAAAAAATACTGAACAAATATTACCTTAAACAAACCCCGCAATTAAGCTAGTACTTTGTTTTGGGGTGTTACTTCATTGAAACACTAATTCACTTGACTTAAATATGGTCTTCCATTTGTCAACGAATTCGTCCGACAGTTTTTTCTCCTTTATAGCTACAAAGTTCGAATACAAAGAAGATTCTCCCTGAATGATGTAGTACAATTGTGATTCTGGTCTTTTATCGTTCTTAAATCGTGGTGCTTCAATCTTGAAAATCACCCATGGATTTATTCCTATTTCATCTTTTTCAACAAGGGTGAGAACAGCATCTGGGGCATTTTGTTTTGCTTGATCATACATTAAATTCATTGCTTTGTCCATTGGTACATTCTTAACTCCTTTGATCGACATCATAGTCCCCATTATAGTCCATTTCTCAATCTTCTCTTTACCCGGAATCAACTCCATCATGTGAATGCTTTCATTTTCTTGATTAGAGCCAATTTTCCAATTATACTCCTCCGGCCAAATGATTTTCAAATTTTCACGTTCTTGTCCAGTGGAGTAAGTGTAAGTTGCCAGAA
>JBGTCD010000054.1:0-4417 GCA_041749015.1 Cyclobacteriaceae bacterium | reverse complement strand
ATTACGACCTTCAACAGCTTCTTCCCAAAAAGGATGTGTTGCTATTCCCCACCTCACATAAAAGGCCCTATTCATTTGATGAAACTGAAAATGCCAATGTGCTCCAAAGGGCAGAAGTGCTCAACAGGATCAATAATAAATCGCCCAATGGCGAAATCATTGTCACCTATCCCGAAGCGCTTTGTGAGCGGGTGATCAATAGGAAGTCATTAATAAAAAATACCTTCTCCACCCGTACTGGAGAAAAAATTGACCTTGACTTCCTCAGCGAGCTTCTGATCACTTATGATTTTGATAAAACTGATTTTGTATACGAGCCGGGGCAATTTGCGGTAAGAGGAGGCATCATCGATGTCTTTTCATTTGCCCATGAGTATCCCTACCGAATTGAGCTGTTTGGAGATGAGGTCGAAAGCATCCGCACTTTTGATGCTGCCTCCCAATTGAGCATGGAGCCTGTTAATGAGATCCATATTATTCCGAATATTCAAACCAAGCTGATTCAGGAGGAGCGGCAGTCATTCGGCACCTTTCTGCCAAGACACTCCAAGTTCTGGTTCAAAGATTATGAGCATACCCTGGATGTATTGGAACTGGGTCTAAAAAAAGCTACTGGCGCCTTTGAAAAAATACTTCAGGCAAGTGGTGCCACGCAGGTAGTATTGAAGCCTGAGGCACTTTTTGATGGCAGTCAGTCTTTTGAAGAAAGCATAGCCAATTTGGTAAAAATTGACTTTGGGCAACGGTCCATTGGTGCTTATGATAAGGAATTTAGCTTCCATACCAGTCCTCAACCTTCCTTTAACAAGGATTTTAATCAGGTAGCGGAGGCCCTTACGGAATTGACCTCAGGAGGCTACCAATGCCTTGTGGCTGCCGAGGTGCCCAAACAGCTGGAGCGCCTGGATGAAATTTTCAGGGAAATCGCTCCCGGACTTCAATACGAGCATCTGAATATCCCGCTCCGAGGTGGGTTCATTGACCATGAACTTAAGCTTACCTGCTTTACAGACCACCAGATTTTTGAGCGGTTTCACCGGTACAAGACTCAGGAAGGCCCTTCCAAGTCCAAAGCTTTGACCTTGAGAGCGCTCAAGACCCTTCAACCAGGAGATTTTGTAACGCATATTGATTATGGGATTGGGCGGTTTGCTGGCATGGACCGCAGGGAGGTCAATGGGAAGGCGCAGGAGGTAATCCGGCTTCTGTACCGGGATGATGATCTTTTATACATCAGTATTCATGGGCTCCATAAAATCTCCAAATATTCCGGTAGGGAGGGTGCTCCTCCCGCCATCAGCAAGCTGGGTTCCCAGGATTGGGAAAACAAAAAGAAAAGGGTCAAGAAAAAAGTGGCAGATATTGCTAAAGACCTTATTGGTTTGTATGCCAAAAGGAAACAGGTGCATGGCTTTGCCTTCAGCCCGGACAGCTACCTTCAGGCCGAGCTGGAATCTTCATTCATGTATGATGATACGCCTGATCAGGCTAAAGCCACTGCGGATGTGAAAGAAGATATGGAGCAGCCCCATCCAATGGACCGGCTGGTATGTGGAGATGTGGGTTTTGGTAAAACCGAAGTAGCCATAAGGGCCGCTTTTAAATCCGTGGCTGATAGCAAGCAGGTAGCCATTTTGGTGCCCACTACTATTTTGGCCATGCAGCATTACCGCACTTTTAAAGAACGGCTTGAAAAATTACCGGTCACTGTGGAATATATCAACCGGTTTCGCTCTGCCAATAATATCCGGGAAACCCTTAAAAACCTTAAAGAAGGCACGGTAGACATCATTATTGGTACCCACCGACTAGTCAATAAAGATGTGGTATTTAAGGATTTGGGACTGCTGATTATTGATGAAGAGCAAAAATTTGGTGTCAAAACAAAAGAACGGCTTAAGGAAATACGCGTCAATGTGGATGTATTGACCCTTACCGCCACCCCAATCCCCCGTACCCTGCATTTCTCATTGATGGGGGCGCGGGATCTCAGCATCATCGCTACACCTCCCCCAAACCGGCAGCCCGTTACAACTGAGGTACATACCTTCAATGACATCCTTATAAGAGATGTCATCAGCTTTGAATTGAGAAGAGGCGGACAGGTATTTTTCGTACATAACCGGGTGCATGATATCGAATCGGTAGCCAATATCATCCTCAAGCTGGTGCCTGATGCCAGTATCGGGATTGCCCATGGGCAGATGGATGGTACCCGCCTGGAGAAAACCATGGTTAAGTTTATCGAAGGCGAATTTGATGTGCTGGTATCCACCAATATTATTGAATCTGGTTTGGACATCCCCAATGCCAATACCATCATCATCAATCAGGCGCAGACCTTCGGTTTGTCTGATTTGCATCAGATGCGGGGCCGGGTAGGGCGCTCCAATAAGAAGGCTTTTTGCTATCTCATGACGCCCCCCACTATCCAATTATCTTCGGAGGCTAGAAAAAGACTGACTACACTGGAGGAGTTCTCCGAGCTGGGAGATGGGTTTAAGGTGGCCATGAGAGATCTGGATATCCGTGGGGCAGGTAACCTGCTCGGGGCAGAACAAAGTGGGTTTATCACCGATCTGGGCTTTGAAATGTATCACAAAATACTCGACGAGGCCGTACAGGAACTCAAGGAAACTGAATTTAAAGGGTTGTTCACCAAAGAACTTAAGGAGTACACTAAGCCATTAGTTCAGGAATGTGCTTTGGAAACGGATCTGGAGGTGCTAATCCCTGAGGATTATGTGGGAAATATCTCCGAAAGGCTCAATTTATACAGTCAATTGGACAATCTAAAAACCCAGGAAGAACTGTCCCAATTTATGAAAAGTGTCACTGACCGGTTTGGGCCCATGCCTGACCCTGTAATGGAGCTAATGGAATCTGTGAGGTTGAGATGGCTTGCTGAGAACCTGGGATTTGAGAAAATCACAATAAAAAATAATAAGCTTAAAGGGTATGTCCCTTCTGAAAATAATGATGCTTATTTCAAGTCAGCAGCATTTGGGCAAATAATAGATTTTGTGCGGCAGCACCCACGGCAGTGCAAACTACAAGAGCATAAGGATAAGCTAATCCTCCACCTCCAGGATATTGGCAGTTTCAGACAAGGCATCGAAAGGCTGGAGCAAATTCAGTTGGTAGCTACCCCATAAGTGCCTTAATCTCATCAATTTTAATGTTTTCCAAATGCGGTGTTAGCCCATCAATATCTTTAAAAGCATTGATGCCTAAAACTTTATCGTGCTTCGGAGAAAACCAAACTTCGATAAAAAATCCCCCCAACTCGTACAGGAATACCTTTTGCTCTGAAATAATAGTAGTAAGAAGGTAGCTTCCCCAATAAGTAATGAAGTCACACTTTTTGTCGAAAGTCAATGTTTTAAAATCATTTATAGAAACCATAGCAGTACTTTTTCCAAACTATAATGGAAAAAGCGTGCCATTGGGTTAAAATATTGATTACCAGTAATATAAGTAATTGGCCGATTGGTACATCATCCCTATTTGAGATTCATTTTCCCAAATTGGGAGGTCATTTACAATTTTTACGGATGGCTGAGCGGGCTTCATCACTTCCCAACTCATAGGCGGTATTCAGGTCAAGGCAACCATCATATTTATCGCCAATTTTGATTTTGATCAGACCCCTTTGATAGTAGGTTTCGGGATCTCCGGGCATCAGCTCGATGGATATGCTGTAATCTTCAATGGCCCCTTCGTAATCTTCCATTTCATCCCGTGCCAAACCGCGATTATCATAATAAACGGCATTATAAGGGTCCAGCTCAATGGCCAGGTCATAGTCTACTACAGCCCCAGTCATATCCTCCAGGTTAAAGCGGACCACCCCTCTCAGATTATAGAGTTCAGGCTCTTCGGGATCCAGTTCGATGGCTTTATCAAAATCCTCCAATGCCCCTTTGAAGTCCTCAAGGGATGTTTTTGCCAAGGCTCTGTTTTCATACTTTACAGGATCTTCATCATCCATGGAAATGGACTGATCAAAATCTTCTATGGCCTCCTTGTATCGGTCAATACTATAATAGGCTACCCCTCTGTAATTAAAAACTTCAGCATCAGTATCGTTTAATTTAATAGAGCGGCTAAAATCATCTATGGCACTGATGTATTCCTGCAATTCTGATTTAATCACACCACGGTTGAAGTACATGTCAGCATCATCTGGGTTAAGCTCGATAGCTTTTGAAAAATTAAAGTAGGCATCTTCCAGCTCATCAAGATTATACAATGCAAAGCCCAAATTACTATGCGCCTGGGCCATTTTAGGATCTAGCTTTATGGCCTCCTCAAAATCTCCAATCGCATTTTCGTCATCACCCAAATTAAACTTTGCCTCACCCCTTAGATTATAGGCCATTGCGGAGTTAGGGGTCATTTCCAAAGCGATGTTGAG
>JBGTCD010000053.1:0-29692 GCA_041749015.1 Cyclobacteriaceae bacterium | reverse complement strand
CTCAATAGAGGTAACACATATACCATACTTTGGAGCTAATTCCTGTCGTAGGCCTTCGGAAAACATTTTTACCGCTGCCTTCGTGGCGCAGTACACTGCACCACCCGGGAAATATCGATAGGCTGCTGTCGATGAAATATTGATAATATGTCCTTGTTCTTTTTTAATAAGGGTAGGAAGGACAGCCGCTACACCGTTCAACACTCCTTTAATATTTACGTCAACCATTTTCTCCCACTCATCGGTCTTCAGATTCTTAACAAAAGACAACGGCATCAAGCCTGCATTATTAATAATTGCATGTACAGTACCATACTCTTCGAGTGTTTTAGCGACTAACTTTTCCATATCAGCCTTCTTGGTAACATCAGCAATGACTACTATGGCCTTACCTCCTTTTTCCTCAATGGTATTCTTAAGCTCGTTCAACTTATCTTTTCTGCGAGCGGAAAGCACTAATTTTGCACCCTTGGTTGATAAATTTAAGGCTGCTGCTTCACCAATACCACTTGAGGCTCCCGTTATTATTATTACTTTATCTTTAATATCCATTTTATAATTATTTAGTTTGAGAATTTATATAGTGTTCAAAACGACTATTATTTCGACAATGCATTATTGCTATGTTTGCTAAAACGGATCATTTATTCCGCTTACCCGAATCAGTTTCTTGTTCACAAATTCGTGAATCCCTGACTCAGAAAGTTCACGGCCAAAGCCTGAACGCTTCGTTCCGCCAAAAGGAAGATCGGCTTGAGTCTGGGTAGGATGATTGATGAATACCATGCCCGCATCTATTTGGTCAGCTACTCTTTTACCACGTTCGATATCTTGTGTAAATACAGAACCTCCCAAACCAAAATCAGAATCATTGGCCAAATCGATAGCGGCCTGTTCGTCTTTTACTACATAGAAGGAAGCTACAGGACCAAACAATTCTTCATGATAAGCGACAATACCTGGCTTCAGCCCGGTGAGTATGGTAGGTTCCATAAAGGCACCATCACGGTCTGCGCGTTTGCCTCCCAATAGAACCTTTGCACCTCCTTCAACAGAACGTTTTACTTGATCAGCTAACTGCTCGGCTGCAGCTTCACTGCTTAAGGGGCCTAATTCGGTAGCAGGATCCATCGGATCACCTAATTTCATTTTTGATAATGCATCCTTAAACTTTTTAATAAACTCATCGGCTATTGCTTCCACTGCAATAAACCGCTTGGAGGCAACACAACTTTGACCAGTGTTATTCATCCTTCCAACAACTGCCCATGCTACCGTTTTATCCATATCGGCATCTTCCAGTATAATGAACACATCGCTTCCGCCCAGCTCCAGCACCACCTTTTTCAAATGTTTTCCGGCTTCCATGGCAATACTTGAACCGGCTTTCTCACTTCCCGTTATGGAAACGCCTTTTATCCTTTTATCAGAAACCAATGCTGAGGCACCTTTGCCGGAGATGAACAGATTGGTATATATTCCTTCAGGAGCCTCTGCTTCTTCGAAGAGTGCCTCAAGGGCAGCCGCACATTGTGGAACGATGGAGGCATGCTTCAGTAAAATAGTATTGCCTACCATAATATTAGGAGCTGCAAAGCGTACTACTTGATAGAAAGGGAAATTCCAGGGCATCACGCCTAACAACACACCAATGGGACTGCTACGAATTATTGCGGCTCCGTATTCGGGATCAAGGACTTTGTCGGCAAGGAACGTTTCGCCATGATCGGCATAGTAATCAAGGATATCGGCACTCAAGTCAATTTCTCCTTCCGCTTGCGCGAAGAGCTTTCCCATTTCCAATGTTATCGTTTTTGCGAGTTCAGATTTTTTAATGCGCATGAGTGTAGCTACCTTATGCAGCAGATCGGCTCGCTGTTGGTAGCTGATTGCCTTCCACTCGGTAAATGCAGCTTGAGCTTTGGCTACCTTGGCATCAACGGCCTTTTCTGTCATTTCTTCGAATGACTTTACGGTCTCATTGGTATTCGGATTGATTGTTTGGATGGACATGTGTTTTATTTTAGAAATGAATTAATTATTCAGTACCAATTTACCATCAAAGATGCTCTCTCTTAAAAGGAAAAAGTTATACCTCTTTCGAAAGGAGTTACATACTTCACACCTTATTAGGATTAACCTTATTTTGCGATAGACTAAAAACGTTAATGATTAACTAACTACTAGTAAATAATGATAGCCAAGAAAATGTCTAAATTGGCTCCTAAAATAGCTATGATACATCTCAGTGTAGAGAATTTGAGCATGGAGTAAAATAAATCTCTATCTAACTATTGTAAATACTGCATCTCAATGTAGTGATGACAACTACAAGAATGGAAATAATACCGAAAGTACTCCGTCATATGTAATGAAGAAGACCATTATCAGAAGGGGAGTCCTGAAATTCTCGAATTGTATAAAGATCTAAGAGATAGAATACTCGAATTAGTTGATTTGCAAACTTCACCAGTGAAACAATAGATCGGCTTTAAATTGAATAAACGAGTTGTTACAGATTTAGAAATTCAAAAGAAACAACTTAAGGTTAGGATTAATTTAAAGAAAGGCCAACTAGACGATCCGAAGGAAATCTTCCGAGATGAAGCCGAGAAAGGCCACTGGGGCATTGGAGATTACGAGGCATCAATTACCCACGACAGCGATCTCGATTATTTGATGAGTTTAATTAAGCAGTCGTATACTTTCCATAACCAAAGCTGGAAGAAATAGAATGACTGAAGTGCGGTGGCCCGGCAAAATAGCGGGGGTGCGATGGCAAGTGGGAAGAAGCATTATTTTGCATAGATTTTTTGTTTACTTTTTCATCAATGGAAAAAGTAAAAGCCCAGCGGCTTGAGCAACACTGCGAACACAAATGAAGGGCGGATGACCAAAGAGCTATTCTACACCTGGCAAAAGGATTGCCATGGCACCAATCCCGGTGGCTAGGGAAAGGTGCCTCACAATGATATGGTAATGGAAAGGCTATCCCTGAGGCTAATATGCTCCTGAAGCCAGGGTAGGGTATTGAAAAAAAATATTGGTCTGTATCCTTATCGGAACTTCGCAATTCGATGGTGCTTTACTGAGAGGGAAAATTAGCTCAGCTTAGGTTGGTAGGAGAGGGTATATTTTTTCTAAGGAAGTCCTTTTCTTTACCTTTTAAAGAAACAAATAATGCAGTGGAGTGAAATTTCATAGGTTTCATTCCACGAAAAAAATATACAGCACATATATTCGCTTTAAGCGAACTTTTTTTCATCTTTGATGTTTAATGAAGGTACATGTGATCAAATGGCTGTCTCTGGAAGAATTTGTTTTAAAACATGCTCGATCAAAAGTTTCTTTCGAAAAATTTAGAGAAAGCATCAAAAAAGCAGTTTGGAACACCATAAACGATGTGCAGAAAACATTCGGTACCGCAGACTTAATCAGTAATAACCGAATGGTTTTTAATATTGGAGGTAATAATTACCGCATGATTTGTGGGATTTGGTTTGGACCAAAGATGGTTCATTTATATATAAAATGGATGGGTACCCATGCTGAGTATTCAAAGTTATGCCAACAGAATTTACAATATACAATAGACGATTTTAGTTAAAAAAATACTATGAAAACCTATACGATCATACGAACTGAAGAACAATACCGGACCTATTGCAATGATCTGGAGAAGTTAACTTCCAAATATCAGAAAAAACCCGCTGAAGAACTACATGATCTTATCGAAACCATTACACTGTTAATAGAAAAATATGATGAAGCTCATACTACAATGAAGGATCTTGATCCGATCCAACTGTTAAAGTCTTTAATGGCTGATAACAAAATAAAGCAAAGTGATCTGGCCCAATTTTTAAAAGTTTCCAAAGGGCATGTATCAGATATTTTGAGCTATAAAAAAGGACTTTCCAAAAATGTCATTCGGATGCTCTCCAATAGATTTAAAGTACGCCAGGATGCGTTTAATCGTCCCTACAAATTATCTTCCAGTGTCAACAAGGAGTTGATAGGCAAGTTAGGATTTAATTTTTCCGACTATGAGTAAGATTTTCGATCAAGCTTTAGCCCAAGTTTCTCAAGACATCAAAAACTATATTGATCACTCTTTTGATGTAGTAGATCAAATCCACGAAATCCTTGAAAACCAAGGCAAGACACAGCGTGATCTTGCTGAAATGATGGGCAAGAAAGAATCTGAGATCAGTAAATGGATGCGGGGTACGCATAATTTCACCCTGAAGAGTATTGCTAGGATTGAAGCTGCGTTGGGGGAGAGGATAATAACTACACCCAAAAAAGTTGCCATGAACCAATCCGCAGGAACTATTGCCTAATGATTCTTATTCAGATTTATGAGCTTTGAATCAAACGAATCATAGAATTGACCAATGGCACTAGGCGCACTAAAAACCACGGAAACCATCAATGCCCTTGAAATATTCCTGGACAAACGCAGACCACCGGAACATATCCGGCATGAACTTGATTTAGGGTATCGGATTGAGGGGCAAAGCGTGGTCATTTTTTCTATTAGGCCACACTACCAAAACAAAGAGGAAATATTTGAAGAGCCCATAGCCAAAACCACCTAGCTGCACACAGAAGAGATTTGGAAAATCTACTGGATGCGCGCTGACTTGAAATGGCATCGTTATGACCCAAAGCCAAAAGTCAAGGCTATTGAACAGTTTTTGAAATTGGTTGATGAGGATCAATATGGCTGTTTTTGGGGTTAATGCACATATGAAAACATAGGAAAAGAATGACTCTTAGCGAATTATTTCACCGCCACCATTGGTTGAGCATAGCAACCGAGCTTATTCGGTTGTATCCTGATGAGGAAAAGCAATTGCAAGCTTACCAGGATGTCTTTGAACAATTAAGGGGGATGGCACCGGCAACTTCAGCTATTGTCGTTCGGCTTACCGAAATTCATGATGAGGAAAGCCAAAACATTGATGTAGACGGATACTATTCCGATGGCAGGGTAGACGAGCGCAGTGGAAATGATGCTTTGGCACTGGACTTCACACCGTGGAATCAATGGCTGGGTATGAAGGTGGATGATCGTGCTTTAGTGGATATCACTGAGCTGGAAATTATCGCTCATTGTCTTTATGAGATGACCTTTATTTCATTTGATCAGGAAGAAATTCAAGCAAAGATGGAAGGATTAAGAAAAACCGTGGAAGAATATGAAAATATGACCCCTGAAGAAAGAAAAAGAAACACAAGGTCGATAGAGAATTTTCTTGATGAAATTAACAAAGATGAAGACATTTAGATCATGGCTGCCTACATCGAAGGGATTGCCACGGCACCAATCCCCATCAATCCGTAAAGGAACCGCATAATGACGGGGTTTTGGAAAGGCTATCCCTGAGGCTAATTTGCTGCTGAAGTCGTACAATCTACAAAATCCAGGCGGCCATTGGAGCTAATTAATTATGCGGCATGTCAGGAGGAATGGGATAAAAATAAATGGATTGGTTGATGCAGGGTCGCAAATTCCTTAACATAAATGCTGTCGTTATTGAACTGCTTCGCAGTATCGAATAACTGCATTTATGTTAAATACTCGCTACGCTGCTACGCTCGTATTACGGAATTTGCTATATATGTTTTATAATTTATATTATGTTAAATAGATAATCTAAGGTGTAATGCATAATGCTAAAGGACGGAATCAGATAACTACCCCTGCCCTATGGTCTATCAATATTGAGGCAATAAAAAAAACCCGGACAAGGCCGGGTTTAAATATCTAATAGTATCTCCTGAAATTAATCTTTGTACCCGAGGGCTTCAAGTTTCTTACCAATTTCTTCAGCTTTTTTCTGTTGATCAGAAAAATAGTAAATGTATTCCAGGGTTTCAAGAATACCCTGATCCTCTGGTTCGCTCTCACGAGCTTTTTCCCAATACGGTACTGCATCCAATAAAAATACTTTCCTTTCCTTAATTAACTCTTGTTCTTTCGCCTTGTCTGCCCTTGTATTACCCAATTCAGCAATATCTTTATTAATATTAAGGGCATCATTAAAAATTAGGGCTCCCATATTATAATTGGCTACATAGAGATTAGGGTCAATTTCAAGAGCGGCTTTATAAGCTTCCTTTGCCTTTTCAATATCATCTACTTCTTCGTAGGTCAGGGCCAATCTGGTAAAAAGTATAGGATCCTTCCCATCTTCTTTTGCTATAACTTCCATTTGTTTAATTGCCTCATCAACGCGGCCAAGATTCCGTAAAAACTCAATTTCATAGACCGGATATTCAGTATTATTAGGGAAGTCTTTCATAGCATCTCTTACTATTTTCAAAGCCTTTTCATGGTCTTTTTTTACAGTACCTTCAATATATAGTATGCTGTTATAAGCATCTTCATCCGCAAATCCATTGGAGAGGTGTTTCTGGAATCGCGCTGATGCTTCATCATATATTTCAATGGTTTGGTAGGCTACTGCGGCATAATAACTTCCCAATGAATCTAACCTACCACCCACCATGGCCCCTTTATCGAAATATTCAGCAGCTGATTTTACATCCTCATCCGTTCTATTTTCTTTGCTGAATTTCTCTGCCCCACCGTTGATATAGTGGCCGTACAGCATTTCAAGTTGTAATTCCTTAGTAGTTGGCAGGCCCATTGGATCCATGATAAAATATCCTTTTTCTTTTTCATCAAGTTCATCTGCCTTTTTAAATGCTTCAAGAGCAGTTTTCAAGGGATTCATTGCAACCCCTTTAAATTTGGGATTTGTGGTTGTATCCAATGCCACGTATAGCAACCCTTTGTAATACCAGGCTTTTCCATCATCCTTAGTCTTGGGATGATTGCCTATTTCATCTAATATCTCCTTGGCTTCCAGTAGATTACCATTATTTCTTTCACGCTCTGCTTTACCAATATTAGGCTTCTTTTGACTGTATGCCATACCACCTATTAACAGGATGCTTAATGATAAAATCAATATTTTTTTCATGGTTCTATAATTTTCGTTTTCTTCAATACGCAGGTTAAAACTTAAAAATATAAAAGAATTATCAATTTACATTGTTCTTTGCTTCATTATGATTCAGGGCCCGTTAAAGGTCAGGATTCTGTCGCCTCACCTTCAGACCCTTCTTCATCATCAATATTGACTACCTTCTCAACAGAGGAGATTTCATCGTTTTCATTCAAGCGAATCAACCTCACCCCCTGGGTGGCCCTGCCCATCACCCTCAGATTCTCTACTTTGAGCCTGATGGTGATCCCTGACTTATTGATGATCATCAGATCATCACTGTCCACGACTTCTTTTATTGCAACAAGCTTGCCAGTTTTTTCGGTGATGTTAATGGTTTTGACTCCTTTTCCGCCTCTTTTAGTAATTCGATAGTCTTCTATAAGTGACCTTTTGCCATAGCCTTTCTCCGAAACCACCAACAAATTGGCTCCTTCCCTGGCCAGACAAACCATACCGATCACTTCATCATCACCACCTTCAAGGGTCACTGCCTTCACCCCTGCAGCCATACGGCCCATTGGGCGCACATCAGACTCAATAAAATGAACTGCCTTACCTTTTCTTTTAGCAATTACAATATAATTTTCTCCGTTGGTTAGGCTTACATTCAGGAGTTTGTCTCCATCCCTGACCGTGATCGCATTGATGCCATTTTGCCGTGGCCTGCTATAAGCCTCCAAACTGGTCTTTTTGATCAGGCCCTTTCGGGTACACATGATCAGGAAATTGTTATTGATATACTCCTCGTCTTCCAGGGTTTCCACATTAATCACAGCCCTTACAGTATCACCGGGCTCGATGTTAATGAGGTTTTGGATAGCGCGCCCTTTGGAAACCTTACTTCCTTCAGGGATAGCATACACTTTCTTCCAGAATACCTTCCCAAATTCAGTGAATATGAGCAGGTAGTTATGAGCATGAGCAATGAATAAATGCTCTGTAAAGTCATCGTCCTTAGTGATCACGCCTTTGGAACCTACACCTCCCCTGCCCTGAGTCTTATAATCTACCAGAGGGGTCCTTTTAACATAGCCCTGGTGGGAAATGGTAATCACCATTTCTTCGTTGGGGATCATGTCCTCATCGGTGATATCATCAGCATTGTGGACAATTTCGGTCCGGCGCTCATCACCATACCGTTCCAAAAGCTCAGCAAGCTCCTCCTTGATGATGCTCATTCTCAGTTCCTCATTAGCCAGGACACTCTTCAGGTATTCGATCAGCTTCATCACTTCATCATACTCTTTCTGTATCTTATCCCTTTCAAGCCCTGTGAGGCGCTGTAAGCGCATTTCCAGTATGGCCTTTGCCTGGATGTCAGAAAGTTTAAAGCGCGTCATAAGCCCTTCCTTGGCCTCGTCAGGGTCCTTAGATTTCCGGATTAGGTCGATCACCTCATCAAGATTATCCAAGGCAATAAGATAACCCTCAAGTACATGGGCTCTTTTCTCAGCCTCATCAAGCTCGTATTCTGTCCTTTTGATGACTACTTCATGCCGATGGTCCACATAATGCACAATCATGTCTTTGAGATTGAGCATGACCGGACGGCCCTTTACCAATGCAATATTATTGACTCCAAAAGATGACTGGAGCTGGGTTTGCTTAAAAAGGTGATTTAAAACTATACTCGGAATGGCATCTTTTCTAAGATCATAAACGATCCTAAGACCGTTCCTATCTGATTCATCACGGATATCAGTGATGCCTTCAATTTTCTTTTCATTAACCAATGCGGCGGTGCGCTCGATCATTGAAGCTTTATTCACCATATAGGGAATTTCGGTGACGATGATCTGCTCTTTCCCGGTTTTGGTGGTTTCGAAATCGGCTTTTGCGCGCATCAAAACCCGCCCTCTCCCAGTTCTGTAAGCTTCCCGAACCCCGGAATAGCCATAGATTATGCCTCCGGTAGGAAAATCAGGAGCCGAAATATGCTCCATAAGCTCTTCGATCGTAATTTCCCGATTGTCAATGTAGGCTACGATGCCATTTATTACCTCTGTGAGGTTATGTGGTGGCATATTGGTGGCCATTCCCACGGCAATGCCTGAGGTGCCATTGACCAGTAAATTGGGCAGCTTGCCTGGTAGAACCGTTGGCTCCTGGAGGCTGTCATCAAAATTAGGCGCGAAATCAACCGTATTTTTGTTGATATCAGATAGCAACTCCTCTGCTATTCTTTTCAAACGTGCCTCAGTATACCGCATGGCTGCAGGAGAGTCACCGTCAATGGATCCGAAGTTACCCTGACCATCTACCAGTGGATACCTCAGCGACCAGGGCTGTGCCATCCGTACCATGGTATCATATACCGATGCGTCACCATGGGGGTGATACTTACCGAGCACCTCTCCTACTATCCTAGCTGATTTTTTATAAGATTTGTTGTAATTGACACCTAATTCCAGCATCCCAAAAAGCACCCTTCGATGCACTGGTTTGAGACCGTCACGTACATCCGGTAGCGCTCTTGAAATGATCACCGACATGGAATAGTCGATGTAGGCACTTCTCATTTCATCTTCAATATTGATAGGAAAAATACTTTGTCTTTCCTCCTTGGGTTCTTCTTTTTCTTCGTCCGCCATGGGCTAAATAATCGCTTATTATTTCTATTAAAAAATGGAGTTGCAATGTACAAAAAATACCCCCCTTTACCTATCAAAAAGGGCGGTGTTTTTAATGAAAAAAAATTGGAATTTAACCTGTAGGAAAAGTGTAGAAATAATGACTTCAATACATTAAAAGACCCTTTTTGATCAATAAGGATTCAACTTCTTTTTATTCTTTCCTTTGTACTTGATCAGCTTTTTATAATTTTCTCCGTAATGAGGGTTTTGCTTTTTGTAAAAGGGGTGCCTTCGACTCCTCCAGTCATATTCTCCATGCATGTGGTTCACCTGAGTGTGGCAGGTCTTTATTTTACATTTTGGCAAATCCGGAATCCTCCAGTATCCCCCAAATTGAACCCCAAGCACCGGCATATTATGTCTAATGGAGGGATTATTGCCCCCCATACCAAGATTAAATCGGCTGTATCCAACCGATGGGCGGACAAACCCGGTGAAGTATTCCGAGAAACTTCTCTCCAGACTCAGTCCTAGATTAAAAAACGTACCTCCGGTAATGTTATCCCGGTCAAATTTGCGTCCAAAATTGGTACCTCCAACATAAAAATCAACCGCCATGGTGTAGTCCCAATATCGATAAATATCACCCCCAAGGTATAAATAGTACTTTCTGAAAAAGGTCCCTCCTACCTCAGGATCCAGATTGCCCAGGTCATCCTCAAACTGGGTAGGCCTGAAGGTGCCAGGTCTGTGATATTCAAAAATATACCCAGCCCCTACCCGGTATCTGTTTTTAATTTTTACAAATACCGACAGATTAATGGGAATACTAAGCCCATCACCCCGGTAAACGATCCGGGCAGTGTCTGAATTTACCAGGTAATTACTGCCTTCTACAATTCTAGGCGGGACGGAGTCGAGTTGGTTAAACCAATTGCCAAAAGCCGGGCTTAAGGTGCCGCCCCCAGCATCGGAAGGAAACAAATAGGGCTCATCCTGCTGAATGATCCCATATCCTTCAAGATTGTGGCTGTAAAAGGTATTCTGGTATCCGGTGCTAAATCCAAAATGTATTTTGGTCAGAATGCCACGCAGAGGTCTGTTTTTGGGCTTGTGATAAAACCCAGGTATTACTGGCCGATCAGGGGCTGACTCCTGCGCATCTGCCGGAACCATTAATACCACAATCATGATTCCAGTAGCCAGATACCGTAGCTTTGAGGTTAATGTATTGCGTTTGGTCAAATCCAAAATCATTTAAAAAATAATTGTCTGCACAAAAAATGACCCGGCACACGTGCTACAAAACCCAAAACACTGCCATTTATTGTGGCCCAAATCCAACAGCAGGAAGTAAATTTAAGTCAAATATTCCAATGCAGTAAATACCCGGAGAATAAAAGCCAATAAAATTTAAACTAATAAGCGATATAAAAATGAAAATCAATCTAACATACATGCAGAAGTGATTAAAAAATTTATCATAAAAAAAGGCCTGCATAGATATGCAAGCCTTTTTAGGACAATGCCTTTGGCTATCAGGCCTTTTCTTTTTTCTCTCCTTTGATCTCAGCCAACGCTGCTTCAAATTTAGTTTTTACTGCTGGGTCTGACTCAACTGCAGCTTTTACTGCCTTATAATCACGGCCATTATTGCCTAACATTTTTGTGGCAAGTTCCTGATTTACAGTTTTAATAGACTCCATTCTTTCATTTTTCACGCCTTCAACCAATTCTAAAAATTTTACTTCATAGTCCTTGGCATCTATAGCAGCAAGCTTATCTGCATCTCCCTTGGTCTTAGCCAATTCCAGATACCGCTGCCCGTTCATCCCTTCCTGATTTCTAATCAACTCATTGATTACAGTACTTACCTCTTTTTTCATTTGATCAACAACCTCCGTAAGAAGCGCGTATTTTTTTATGTCTTCATCGGTGATTTCATCATCCTGAGCCTGAACAGCTAATACTGAGACTGCCATTAAAATCATGGTCATCAGCATGTTTCGTAATAAATTCATTTTCATCTTAGTTATTATATTTATAAAGTAAAACATTGGTTATTTTTCTAAGCAACTCCTAAAGGTACGCTTTTTGAACCCTTTATTCAAGAACTGTGCCTAAAATAGGATCAGTATGCTAATAGGTCATATCTTGGAGCAGTTTCCAAAGAGGTGAAAGTATGAAAAATGGTTTCTCCAGATTTCAAACTATAGGTGAATTTATATTCCTTATTGAGATTAGGCCTACCGGGAACCTCTTTAATAAACTTAATAGTATTTTCTCCTGCCTCCATAGGTACTCGGGTATAGTAAATGCTGTGAGGTAATGTTTGCCAATTGCGGGTATCGGCGCGTTCCGTCATGGAGGTAAGCAGCCCAAATGCTGCCCCTAGCCCTTCATTTTCTTTGCGAAGCTGGTGCTCAGCCGCTTTCCGTATGGCTACCCTAAGTAAAGACTTACCAAACTCTGCCAACATCCTTTCCTGCATGGATTTGAAAGCAATGGCATTAACATCCTCCCCCAGATCTAAGGTATATACCCGCCGGTTGTGGACAATTTTTCCTCCTGAATACATTAGTGGGCGCTCTGTATACCTTGGTATGGCCATACGAAATACCCTCAAGTCGCTAAGGCTACTTAATTCATCACTGCTAATGGAATGAGATTGGAAAGGAAAATTATACCCGAAATCGTCATTGGTGATATTGAGGAAACCACCACTTTGGGCCATAACAAAATTGATACTAGTCTCCGATTTAACTGGTCCCATACCATTATTCCAAAAAAAGACTAATTCTCCACTACCGTCATCCTGAGGCCTGTAATCCGGCATTTGGAACTCCATTCTATACCTTTCAAAATCCTCAAAAAATCCTGAACGCCATGCGCTTCTCAGTAAATCAAACTTGAGTTGCTCTGGCACCTCAACATTAAACATATCTTTATAATCTTCCTGGTAGATGATATAAGCATTGCGGTAGGCAATAAAAGCATTGTTAAAGTCCCGGTCTGCATCATAAATGATGCCCATTAGGTTGTGAACAAAGGCATCGCGGCGGTATCTGTTTTCAGATTTGTAGCGGTCGCTCAATTGCTGCAATCGTAAATTTAACCTACGGCATTCAACTAAAGCTTCGTTATATTTCTCTAATTTCATATAATTCAATGCTTTATAATAAAGTAGCATTAAATGTTCATGGTCTTCACCTTTGTAAACCACGATATTTGGATTTGCAACCACACTGGCTATTTCATGCCATGCAGTGATCCTGTTGTCCTCACCAAACAAGTAGGCTTTTTCGAAGTATTCATTGCTAAGTTCATATTGACCCTTAAGTGAAGCCACCACTCCCATATTCAAAAAATACAGGAACCGCTCCCTCCCATTGGCTTCCCGCTGGTTGCTCAGAAGGGTTTTTTGTGCAGATTTTAAATTTCCTGATTCAAAATAACGGTTAAATTCCCGGTTGGTTTGATAATAAGTGGCACAGGAGCCCAAAACAAAAGGGAGAAACATCATCCATAATATGGGCTTTCGATAATACATTATATCTGCATCATATAATTTTAATTGCTAACAAATTTTTTAATCTCTTCCTGTCCATACCAAATCCTTTTGGCTGTCTCCACATCTGTGAGGTACAAAGTAGTAATATAATTAACTACCCTCCTATTTCGATAGGTGTCAGTTTCTGAGGTCATGACCCCAAAAAGCATCAAATCAGCTCCAAGCTCTTTACCCCACCTGGCAGCCGACTCAGGGGATGCAAACTCCTGCTGCTCGGCACGCTCCTGCCGGATAAGTTCGCGCATTTCAGAGCCTTCCACCAAGTCTGCTCTGCCTGAATTAAATATTTCAAGCTCAAAACGCTTTAAATAGTTTTCAGCATCTATGTGCTCGCTGGTGCGGTTTTGGATGATCCCCACCACTATTGCTGGCCTGCTCCCTTTGGCTTCAGTATACTCCTGGTATCTGGGTGATGAAAGGAATTGGGTTACCATGGTCTCAGCCACCATTCTGGAATCAGTGTCATTCCAACGACCGCTCAGGTCAACCTGCTGGGATGGATCCAGACGGGTAACGGACCGTCTGGCACATCCGTCAAAAAATATTGATAATAAGATGATCCCGGTAAGGGGATAAATGGTAAGTGTCGATTTCATGAGCTGATAGTTTATATTTTACCTGTTAATTTAACATTCAAAAATCTTGCCGATAATCTGTTGGGAACAGCAAATCTACGGTTATTCACATCCCTGATCCAATTATAAGAGATTACATTATTGTTACCCAGCAAATTTAATATTTCCGCCCCAATCATTAAAACCCCCTGATCGCCAATCTTCAAAGGTAATATTTTTGTAAAACCGATATCGACTCGTCTGTACTCTCCTCCAACGAATACATTACGATCTGCCAGTGCTCCCGGAGGTCCAAAAGGAAATCCACTGGAATAGTGCAGGCTAAGGTTGACGCGCATGGTGGGGTCATTGGGCAGGTGGTCCTGAAAATAAATGCTCAAATTCACCCTCTGGTCTCCTGGCCTGCGAATAAACCCCCTGGGATCGCCTTCCACATCTTCTCTGGTAGTAAGCAGCCCCAAGCTAAACCATGATTCAGCTCCGGGGATAAAATCACCACTAAATCTAAAATCAACACCAGCAGCATAAGCTACAGCATTATTGAGCCCATAGTACCTTAGCCTGATATTGTCTACATCGTATACCGCCACATCTTTGAGATTTTTATAATAGGCCTCGGCCATAATCTTAAATAGACGCGACCAGATCTTAAGATTTTGGTCGATCCCGGCAATAACCTGAAAAGATTGCTGCCCTCGAAGATTGGGATTCAGGGTTCCTTCAAAATTGCGCATTTCTCTGTAAAATGGGGGCTGGCTGTACCAGCCTGTAGCCAACCTGAATACAAAATCCCGCTTCCAGGCAGGGCGAAAGGCATATTGAAGTCTTGGGCTGACCAGCAACTGGTCATTAAGGTCCCGATAGTTGGCACGAATGCCATAGGTTAGTTTTTGGTTATTGCCAATCACTATCCCATGCTGGATATACCCCGTTACCTCCCTGGCCATTATTTCATCGAATGAATAGGAAGCCTCCAAATCAGTAACATAATCGGCAGAATCGGTAAAAACATATTCTACCAGCCGGTCATCCATCTGCTGAAGGTTAAATCCTAAGCCAAATTCAATTCTATGGGCATCATTAAGGTCAATGATATTCCTACTTTCAGTATTTAAAATTACAGCATCAAGACGATTTCTGGCATATTTAAAATTGGAGCCAATGCCCAGGATGGTAGCACATTCATTGAAGGTAGAAGAGCCTATATTTTTATCCAGGTCACAAAGTCGAAACCCACCTTCCAGATTGACATTCTCCCTTTCACTGGCCATAACACCGGAAATAATCAAATGGCTGGTGAAATTCGCATTAAACTGATGACTAATTTTGAGTGCAGATTGGTAGGTGTCATAATTCATAACCTCAAGGCCGTCAAAAGCCACGAAAAGCCTAAAGGACTGGTTAAAAGCGCCAAATTCCGTTTCGCTATTTTCAGGCAACACCAGATACCGGTTCTGGGCTATGGCTGTGAGCAGGCTGATTTTAGTACGATCATTACCCCTTCCATTCATTTTACCCGGGGTGAAGGTGATCAAAGACTGCACATCAAAAAAATCCGGAAAATACTGACCCTGAACCTCCAATGTGCGCAGCAGGTATCGGCCACTTTTATACCGCCCACCTACCGACCAGGATAGAGATTGCTCCCGGTTCGCCCCCTGAGCATGTAATCTGGCTCCTAAAAGCCCCAGACTGGCGGTAGCAGAAAATTTTTCCGGCTCCCCATAGGTTACATTAAGGTTGGATGAAATCTTGTCTCCATATTTAGGCTGCCAGCCCCCAGCTGAAAACTCTATAGCAGAAACCATATCAGGATTTACAAAACTCAACCCTTCCTGAGCCCCGTTACCTACCAGAAAGGGTCTGTAGACGGGAATATCATTAACATAAACCAGATTTTCATCAAAATTACCACCCCTCACCGTATAGGCACCAGAAAATTCGCTTCTTGAAACCACTCCCGGGAGGGTGGTAAGGATGTTGGTAAAATCATCGAAAGGCATGGGCATCAACTCAAGGGTTTTAGGATCAATGCTATATTTTCCTGCCTCCAGCCTTGGCTCTTCCGGTCGTATGCCTGTGACATCTACTTCCTTTAGCCTTACCGTATCTTCCAACAAAACAAACAGGAAACTTCCGACACTTAAATCCACAAGGACCTCCTTTGCCTCATACCCTGTGTAAGTAATTTTAACCATTGTGGGATCACTAAAACCCAGGTTTATAGCAAAATACCCTAATTCATTGGTGTAGGTACCTTTATTCTGAGGAGAAAACACCAGGTGGACCCCATTGAGAGGGTTTTCATTTTGGTCCACTACCCTGCCCTCAAATTGGACTTCAGGTGTCTGGGAATGAGCCACACCTGAAGCTAATAGAAATAAAATCACCAGAAATCTAATGTGCATCAAGCCTGTGGACATTTAATGCCCAACGCTTTTAAGATCAGAAATAGTGCTTAAGGGATCCTCTGATTGAAATACAAAACTTCCAGCGACCAGTACATCAGCACCGGCGTTGACCAGGTCTACGGCGTTTACAGCATTCACACCACCATCAATTTCGATCAATGCTGAGGCTTCGTTGTAAATGATCAATTCCTTCAATTGCCGCACTTTTGTGAAGGTTTGATTGATGAAACTTTGGCCCCCATAGCCAGGATTGACCGACATGAGGCATACTAAATCAATGTCCTGAATGATGTCTTCGAGTAAGCTCACAGGTGTATGGGGATTGATGGCCACTCCAGCTTTGCAGCCCAATTTTTTGATTTGTTGGATATTTCTGTGCAAATGGGGACAGGCTTCGAAATGTACTGAAATTACACTTGCTCCCAAATCGGCAAATCGCTCCACATAAAGTTCTGGTTTTATTATCATCAGGTGGACATCCATCGGTTTTTGAGCAACCGCCCTGATAGATTCGCAAATAGGAAAGCCAAAAGATATATTCGGAACAAACACCCCATCCATGATATCAATGTGAAACCAATCAGCCTCACTACGGTTGATCATATCCATTTCTTCATTAAGTCTGCCAAAATCTGCAGCTAGTACCGAAGGGGCTATAAGGGGTGATTTCATGAATTCAAATATATGATAAGGTTATATTTTAACAAACCTAAATTTGACCTGATAATTATTACTAACCAGATGAATCAGATAAATTCCTTGTGAAAAACCAGTCATATCCAGGCTAATCTCCGGGATGTGCCAGGAAAAATTCAGGTCATAGCTTGCAATGGGCTGACCTTTTGAATTAAAAATTTGTAAAATGGCTGCTTCATTCACCCTGGGGTCCTGAGAGCGAACCTTCAGGATATCCTTCACTGGATTGGGATAGATATAAATCTCCGGATTTTCCATTCCAACGCGCCCCTCTTCTACTGCAGCGAGATAATGTGGGATCCCATATCCAAAGAAGTTTTCAGGTCGGTCAGCCCTGTCCCCGCTGGATTTGATCAAATTCACAATTTCAGCAGCATTATAGTCTGGAAAGGCCTGAACAAGGCCTCCGGCCAGTCCTGCTACCCAGGGTGATGCAAACGAGGTGCCTGATGACAAGGTGACATTACCCATCTGGTTAACCACATGCGAGGGGCCTCCCATTGCTAACACATCTGGCTTTATCCGGCCATCTGGCGTAGGCCCCCCTGCAGAGAAGGTGCTTAATGAACGGAATTCATTAACAGACCCTATAGCCAGTACATTTAGGCCATCAGCAGGAGCAGTTACGATTTCCCAGGCAGAATTACCGGTATTGCCAGCACTGGTAATGACGACAATGCCTCTTGAAAAAGCCATTTCTGCACCAATAGTCACAGCTGCGGTGCTCCCATCCATATCTGTTGGGGTGTAACTCATTGCTGGATCGTCAAAAGTAGTATACCCCAGCGAAGTCGTAATGATATCCACTCCAGCGCTATCGGCCTTTTCTGCTGCTGCCACCCAGTTGTATTCCTCAATACGATATTCGGAGCCGATATCCTCGGTAAGCATCAGCACATAGGAGGCTTCCGGTAGTGCCCCCAGAAATACACCAGGGATATCAGCAGCCAGAGTAGAAAGCACCCTGGTACCATGAGTGCTTGAAACAAAAACATTATCGGTTTGATGTACAAAATTCCAGGACCATGATATCCGGTCACCACCCCAAATCTCCGCAAAAGCCGGAAGGGCATCAACCCCGGGAAATCCCCCATCAAAAACCCCTACCAGTAATCCCCGACCCCGGAAGCCATCCCCATGCATATAGCCAATACCTAAAAGATCCAATTCATTGATGTTCTCTACTACCTCCATTCGAGCGCCATGATCAGGAATCTCATACCTGCCACCGGAATCGATAGTGACAGGTGGTCCTGGGGCTGCCAATTCCACTTTAGTTACAAACTCTAAACTAAGGACATCATTAAATAAGCCTTCATCAAGGGCCACCACCACCATATTGAACCATTTGGAGGTATAAAGCACCGTAGCGCCAACCAAAACCACTTCTTCAACATAGCCTGGGTCAACAGGTAGGTCCTTTTCATCAATGGAAATGTTCATTCTAACCCTTCGGTCAATAGCACGTGATGAAAAAAAGGCATCCGGTTGTGTAATTTGGTATGGAGTATTCTCTTTGTGGTCAAAAAAGACGGCATATCTGTTGATCTGTCCAAGCACCGGGGCCAGAACCAAGCAGGCAAACACTAAGCATATGCCTCTAATCCAATCCATAATTGATGGCCTGTATGGTTTGTAATAGGCCAGTTTCAACCTCCCCTAACCCAAAGCAGGCAGGATCAGTACAATACCGCAAATCTTCCACCTTCCGGTAAATAAGTCCAACACCCAGCGCATAGGTTTCAATTCTAGTGTCAAGTTGAACTATAAAATCCTGATTATCAGATTGTAAAATTGTTACAGTTTGATTAAAACTTTCACCATTGGGAAGTATAATGGGTTGCCGGATATTGGCAAACTGGTAAACATCTTCATCCTTGACGTTGAGAGCATTCCCATTCCAGGATTTATTTTCTTCAATAGGAAAAGATAATTTTATTAATGGAATGTTTTCTTCGGTAACGACTGCACGTCCGGTATCTCTGAATGATGGAATAGACCGGTCAAAATCCCAGATTTCTTCAAGACTATCCTTCAGGAAACGATGCCAAATAAAAATCTTCTGTCCGGATTGATTGGTAAAGGAATCCACCACCTCCATCCTCATATAGTATTTTATGGTGTCCTGTTCTCCCAAGACTGAAAATCGCACCTCATCTACCTCATAATCAATAAAAAGACCTATCTCAAGGGGAAAATAGTCCCATCCAATGCGCTCGGGGTTAGGATCGATACGATCTGTGTTGCAGGCCATAACAATCACGGAAGCCAACCCCAAAAGAATTTTATTTTTATATACCCCGACCTGCATATCAAAAGTAAACGAACCAGAAGTTTGGTTCGTTTACAAATATAAAATTAAAAATTCTAGTTTATAGAGTTGCGGACCCTTTCTGTATACCTTCTCAGTGCAGGGGTAAATTCTAATCCTTTTTCTTTCATTTCATTGATGATAAAGGCAGCGGCCAAAATATGGGTTAGCTGTTCGCCCTCATCGCTACCCTCTACATCAAATGGAAGGTGCTTTTCCTCATATATAGCATCTTCTGCTAACTTGAGCTCTTCCAAAGTGTGTGCCTCTACTAGTTTCTTAATGGATGGTATTTTCATTTTATTTCAATCGCTCTAATAATTCTACAACCGATTCTTCCTTAGAACTGGATACGGTATCCACCAGGTTCCCCTTTTCAAACACCGCGAAAAAAGGTAAATTGGTAACCCCTGCCAGTTTCCGTGCAACTGGGTTGTTCTCTGCATCTACATCTGCAAAGCTTATAGCGGTGAATCGCTCATCATTTGCTAAACGTTTGAATTTTGGAGCAAAAAGCTTGCAACTGCCACACCAACCGGCGTAATATTTGACAATTACTTTAGGGTTTTTAGTTAAAAAGTTTGTAAATTTTTCATCTCCTAAAGTGATGACTGCCATAATTTGTATAAATTTAAATTTTCACAAAAAAACCGAAAATAAATTACTTTTGTCCCGTATATTTCTCTCGAATTTCAAGAACCAGTAATGGTTTAATCTACTTAGTAAACACCTTAATAATTAATTAGTTTAGTAATGCCTTTAAGTACTTATGTATTAGTTACCGATGTCAATAATTTAAGTGATGCCCGGTACTGCGCAGGAATGGAAGTTGACATGCTTGGCTTTAATATACAAAGAGGAACACCAGGATTTCTGGTGTTGGAAACAATGAAAGAAATTCAGGAATGGCTTGCCGGGGTCTATTATCTGGGGGAATTTAAGCAACCCACTGACGCCCGCAGAATCACTCAAGCCTGTAGTGAATACGAAGTCGGATATGCTTTAACCACCAATATTTCCCAATCCAGCGACCTTAGCGCAGCGGGATTAAATGTAGTGGTACAGCTCAGTCTACAAGCTGCTCTGAATCAACTGGATGCCCTCATTGATTCTGCAGGGGATATTCAATTTTTATTACTCAACGAAGCTGGAGAAGATTATACGGAGGAAGCCCTAATCAAATCCCTCAAAACTCTGGATGAAGCTATCCCAGTTTTACTTGGTTTTGGTGTTAATGGTGCCAATGCTGCAGAAATAGTTGAAAACTGGCCTATTTCAGGATTGGCATTAAAGGGATCTGACGAAATAAGCCCTGGCTTAAAAGATTATGATAGTCTGGCCGATATTCTGGAAGCTATTGAAATAGATGATTTGGATTGAGGGCCTTGCTCAAACCCAGGGTTGATTTATTAAATCTTAAACTAATCCATGTAGGTTATTAACCCCTATCACTTTGGTAATCGTGAAACCTTCCCCATAAGCTACTCCTATGGCATGGCCCAGCTCTTTCCCTCTGGCCTCAATCATTTTAAGAAATTCTGGGGATGAGATGTAGGTATCGACAGACTCACTCTTGGGATCAAAAAATTGTGACTTAAAGGCTCTGATGGCTTTAATCTTAGTTTCCCAGACTTCCGATACGTCTACAATAAAATCTGGTGGGATCGGCGTACTTTGGATATAATGGTAGAGGGCTTTTGGCCGCCATGGATTCTGAATATTGCCGTTAATACTGGTTTCAATTTTTTGTAAACCGGATTTAAATACTGCTTCTTTAATCAAAACAGCGGCTCTGGGGTGGTCTGGATGGCGGTCGTGAATGGCATTGGCGAGGATGATATCCGGCTGGTATGCTCTGATTTTGGTGATTAACTTTATTTGGCTTTGCTCATCATTTTCAAAAAAGGCATCCCGTAATCCTAAATTATCACGAATACTAGCTCCTATCATCTTTCTTGCCGCTTCTGCTTCCTGCTCTCTGATCTCAGGTGTGCCCCTGGTGCCCATTTCTCCCTTGGTTAGGTCCAGTATCCCTACCTTATCCCCAAGCCGAACATGCTTAATAAGTGTGGCAGCACAAGTAAGCTCTATATCATCGGGATGTGCCCCGATTGCCAGGATATTTAATTTTTGCATTGGTTTTTTTAGGCCGTGGCTGTTTCAAATTCTTTGGCGGCAAGGAATTTTTCTGCATCCAACGCACCCATGCAACCGGTTCCGGCAGCAGTCACTGCCTGGCGGTAAACTTTATCGGCAGCATCACCAGTGGCAAATACCCCTTCCGCATTTGTTTTGGTAGAACCGGGCTTAACAATAATATATCCGGTTGGGTCCAAATCCAGGTAATCTTTAAAAATAGCAGTGTTTGGAGTATGACCTATGGCAAGGAAAAATCCTTTTATCGGGATTTCCTTCTTTTCTCCAGTTTTATTATTGACCACCCGTACAGCTTCTACTTCTTCATTTCCTAAAATCTCATCGGTCTCAGTATTCCAAAGTATTTCAATGTTGGGGGTCTTAAAAACCCTGTTTTGCATGATCACCGAAGCCCTGAGTTCGTCCTTTCTGACTATCAAGTACACCTTAGGACAAAGATTGGCAAGATATGTCGCCTCCTCACAGGCTGAGTCACCGCCCCCTACTACAGCCACATCCAATCCCTTATAGAAAAAACCATCGCAAACGGCACAAGCTGAAACCCCTTTGTTAGCAAACTTTTCCTCAGATGGAATGCCCAAATATTTTGCACTGGCTCCTGTGGCGATAATCACTGATTCTGCAATTATTTGGCCTTTACCATCATCGATCATTGCTTTATGCGGATACCCGGAAAA
Source organism: Cyclobacteriaceae bacterium (assembly GCA_041749015.1). Classification (GTDB taxonomy): domain Bacteria; phylum Bacteroidota; class Bacteroidia; order Cytophagales; family Cyclobacteriaceae; genus JBGTCD01. Next base: position 7,699 of record JBGTCD010000053.1, on the reverse strand, counting down.
GTCTACTGAAGTGACCATACCATATCTGATATCAGTCCCAAACCTTGAGGCCTGCTCCTGAAAATCTATCATCATCTGGGGACCGTTAATGCCCTTTGGGTAGCCTGGGTAGTTTTCTACATCATTGGTGATGGTAAGCTGCCCACCAGGCTGACCCCCAGTGTATAATACTGGCTTCAGGCCTGCCCTGGCTGCATAAATGGCTGCGGTATACCCTGCTGGTCCTGAACCGATAATCAAAACTTTTACTTTTTCTTCCGTCATGATATCTTATAAGATTAGTCAATAAAAAGGGTCTGCTAAATTAATAGAGACCCTTAAAATACAATATTTAAAAATTTTAACCTAAATAAGGCTTCAAAGCTTTGCTTCTGGAGGTATGTCGCAATCTCCTGATAGCTTTTTCTTTTATCTGGCGCACCCGCTCCCTTGTAAGATTAAATTTTTCTCCAATTTCCTCCAAAGTCATCGAATGCTCACCATTAAGACCAAAATAGAGCGAAATCACATCAGCTTCCCGTTGGGTAAGGGTAGATAAGGCCCGTTGGACCTCCCTTCTGAGAGAGTCATTCATCAACTCCGAATCAGGGGTATCTTCGAGATCATTCTCCAGTACATCAAGGAGGGAATTTTCCTCACCTTGAACAAAAGGCGCGTCCATGGATACATGGCGCCCTGATATCTTCATAGTATCTACCACTTCTGCAGTAGTCACTTCAAGGACCTCAGCAAGCTCATCAGGGGAAGGCTCTCTTTCGAAACGCTGTTCTAATTCTGAAAAGGTTTTACTGATTTTATTCAGGGACCCTACCCGGTTAAGGGGAAGACGCACAATTCTGGATTGCTCAGCAAGTGCCTGCAAAATGGATTGTCTGATCCACCATACAGCATAAGAAATAAATTTAAATCCTCTGGTTTCATCAAAACGTTGGGCTGCCTTGATAAGACCCAGATTACCCTCATTGATGAGGTCTCCTAATGACAGTCCTTGATTCTGGTACTGTTTTGCAACAGAAACCACAAATCTTAGATTAGCCTTGGTTAATTTTTCCAAAGCTAATTGATCTCCTTCCCTAATCCTTTTGGCTAAATCAACTTCTTCATCCGGGGTAAGAAGGTCCACCTTTCCAATTTCCTGAAGGTATTTGTCCAGAGATTGACTCTCTCTGTTGGTGATCTGCTTACTGATCTTGAGTTGTCTCATTCAGTATAATTTGTTTGTGATGTTTAAGAAATACAATTGTAAACAGTGAATATGCGAAAATAAGTTCCTAAAAAGAATTTTTCGGAATTAATTTTCCCTTTCAGGTTTTGGTAGCAATACTTTTCTAGAAAGTCTGAATTTACCGGTCCTTTTGTCTACCTCTACCAGCTTCACCTTAACCTCTTCTCCCACTTCCATTACGCCATCCATAGATTCTACACGCTCCCATTTGATTTCAGAGATATGTAATAACCCGTCTTTGCCCGGCATAAACTCGATGAAGGCACCAAATGGCATAATTGATTTTACTTTGCCGTCATAGACCTCACCCACTTCAGGGGTGGCCACTATATTTCTAATTCTTCCCAGTGCATTTTCCATAGCTGATTTATCTACGGCAAATACACTCACTACTCCCTTGCCATTGAGCTCTTCAATGACCACGGTAGCACCAGTTTCATTTTGAATTTCCTGAATAATCTTGCCACCAGGTCCGATTACCGCACCAATCATTTCTTTTTCAATGGTCAGTACGTGAGACCTTGGTGCATTAGGCTTAAGATCAGGTCTTGGCTCAGACATGGTCTTACTCATTTCATTTAAAATGTGTAGTCTACCATTTTTAGCCTGTTCCATGGCTTTTTGAAGCACTTCATATGAAAGGCCGTCAACTTTAATATCCATTTGACATGCGGTAAGGCCTTTGGCTGTGCCGGTAACTTTAAAGTCCATATCTCCCAGATGGTCTTCGTCCCCAAGGATATCTGAAAGTACCGCATATTTGCCAGTTTCAGGATCGGAAATCATGCCCATGGCAATACCAGACACGGCAGCCCTCACAGGGAGACCAGCATCCATCAGAGCCAGTGAGCCACCACAAACTGTAGCCATAGATGAAGAACCGTTAGACTCCAGTACATCCGAAACAATTCTTATGGTGTAGGGATTATCTTCTTTTGGGGGGACCACAGGCCTTAATGCTCTTAAAGCCAGGTTACCGTGACCTACCTCTCTTCTTCCGGGGCCTCTGTTGATTTTCACCTCACCAGTTGAAAAGCCAGGGAAGTTATAATGGAGCATCAATTTATTATAGCCGGAATACATAGCACCATCGACCATCTGCTCATCCATCTTTGTGCCCAGAGTAACGGTTACCAGAGTCTGTGTTTCTCCTCTGGTGAATAATGCAGAACCATGAGTAGAAGGCAAAAAATCAATCTCAGACCAAATTGGTCTGATCTCATCAAGTTTCCTGCCATCAAGTCTAGAATTAGTTTCCAGTACAAGGTTTCTACTAGCCTTTTTCTGGATGTCATGAAAATACATTTTGGCCAGTTTGAGGTCTATTTCATGCTCTTCAGGAAGGCCATCAACGTAGGATTGGTATATTTCTTTAAAACTCTGCGAGCGCAGGTCTTTGTCAGCAATTTGCTTCTTGGCCACATCAAACATAGGACCATAATACTTGTCAAAAAGCTCCTTTTTCAAGGTCTCGTCATCTTCAAAATGACTGAATACCCGTTTTTCAGTTTTTCCAACAGCCGCTTCCAGTTCTTTTTGCACCTTGCACTGATCTTTTATAGCATCGTGGGCTATTTTGAGTGCTTCCAGCATTTCTTCTTCGGAAACTTCATTCATTTCCCCTTCTACCATTAGGATGTTCTCCTCTGATGCTGCTACTATAAGGTCAAGGTCAGCTATTTCTTTCTGGCTTTTTGAAGGATTGATGATAAAATTGCCTTCTACCCTTGCTACACGCACCTCAGAGATAGGGCCGTGAAAAGGTATATCTGAAACTGCTAAGGCGGAAGATGCTGCTAAAGCGGCTAATGAATCAGGGAGTCCATCATCGTCAGCCGAGATCAGCCAAATATTAACCTGAGTTTCTGCATAATAATGGTTGGGAAACATCGGCCTAAGGGCCCTGTCTACCAAACGACTAATTAAAATTTCATAATCTGAAAGGCGCCCTTCTCTTTTGAGAAATCCACCCGGGATTTTTCCTGCTGAGGCAAATCTTTCCTGATAATCTACTGACAATGGGAGAAAATCTACATTTTCTCTGGGTTCTTTAGAAGATACAACGGTAGCCAGAAGCATGGTATTACCCATTCTCACTACTACGGCTCCGTCACTTTGTTTGGCTAATTTTCCGGTTTCAATAGAAATTTCCCTTCCATCAGAAAGGGCAATAGTTTTTTTTACAACATTCATCGACATAATAATTTTTTCAATTTTTCTACACTACGGCAGCAAGCGGTAAGAATTAACAGCGGCAACACAACAATGGGGACAATTTTTAAACCATAAAAGGGAACCCATTTGATTGAATTCCCTTTTTATGTTATTTTCTGATTTTCAGCTCCGCAATAATTGAGCGGTATCTTTCAATATCAATTTCCTGAAGAAAATTTAACAACTTCCTTCTTTTCCCTACCAATTTGAGCAACCCCTGCTGCGTAGAAAAATCTTTTTTATTTTTCTTAAGGTGTTCGGTCAGATGATTGATCCTGGTAGTAAAAAGCGCGATTTGAGCCTCTGGAGAACCGGTATCTTCTACCTTTTTGGCAATACCGTGCTTTTTAAATATCTCCTTTTTGGTTTCGGTACTTAAATACATTCTGCGTTAAAAAATTCTGGTTTGAAAACTAAAACGCAAAGTTATGCAAAAGTCTTAATTTAACCCAACCAAATATCTAATTAATTAATTTAGGCGGAAATCTTTTATTATACCAGTTTTTTAACCGGTCCCACCATACCAGATACATATCTACGTCAAAAAGGCGACTATCGTTTCGAGCCTGCTTTAAAAATAATAACCCAATGGGCAACAACACAAAATTGGCAGCCCAAACCCCAAGCCAGGGATCTACCATATCCTGCTTGGCCCACTTTTCACCTAGTATATTAATCACATAAAAAATGATAAAGAAAAATATTGAAAATAGCACAGGAACACCTAAACCACCTCTTTTAATAATAGCGCCAAGCGGTGCCCCAATGAGAAACATCACGATGCATGCGGCTGAATTGGACAATATCTTATGCCATTGGATTGCGAAGGTATTCCTTTGTTCGATCCACCGCAATTGTGAACTAATGTTATTATCTATCTTGGCTTTGTTCTGCCGAGCACCTGTAAGTGCTACACTCAGGTGCTTTTCAGTGCTTTGATAATCTTCCACAAACTTTTGATATGCACTACTATCAGATTCGGCCCGTTTAAGATTCTGAGCTAAATTTCTCTCTTTAATTTTCAAATTGGACTGGCTTGTTTTTTCTCGAGGTTTCACTTCCTTTTTTGAAATTATTTCAGGCTCAAGGCTGTCAGGTTTTGATTTGGGTATTTTCTTTGTCTCCTCAAGGGCCAATTTTGGCATTTCTAAATCATCAGATTTTTCAGCCAGGATTTCCTGCTTACTTCCCTTCTCTCTCGTGGCTTTTGATTTATACCGGTTTTCTATACTATCCCTCTTAAGTTTTTCTATTTGCCTTGCCTCCCTTATGAGCTCCTGCCGGTGGTCATGATAGCCAGCCAATGAGGCCGGAACGGGTAATGAATCCCGCAGAAAATTCCCGAAGTAATTACGGTGGTTATAATAGGATTCATACCGTACTTTTGAGCGCTCCATTTCGATAGAGTCCACATCGACATCAAGCTGTCTAAGATTCCGCATGATCCTATTGCCTCTGAACAATTCCTTATCGGTGCTGCCCAAATCAAATGAAGACAAATCCAACACCATTTTGCTTTTGTGAAAACGGGTTCTTGAAAGCGATTCCGGCTTGCCCATTTTCCCGGTAACATCAGTTGAATAGGAAGCCCCTTCAGTATAGTTATTACCCTCATACAGCTCCAGCATCAGGTACCGGTCGCCCATCAGCATGGACATCCTTCCAGAATCTGCGAGGATGATCTCTTTGTTGCCATCCTTCTTTCTATGATCATAAATAATGACATCCTTAATGGTTTCTCCATCAGGATACTTTTTGTTGATCTTAATACTGAAGTCAGGGATGCCATCGTAAAAGGCGCCTTCTTTAAGGTCAAGCGCCGGTTTTTTTTGTTTGATGTCCCACATTAAGCTGTAGGCTTCCAAAGCTGCTTTAGGCACAAAATGGTTGTTGGAATAAAAGGCAAGCACTGTCAGAAGCAAAACAAATACTGAAATAGGCATCAAGGTCCGGACCAGGGAAATGCCGGAGGCTTTAATGGCTGTCAGTTCAAAATGCTCCCCCAGGTTACCATAAGTCATCAAGGACGACAACAGGACTGCCAGTGGCATGGCAACCGGGGTCATAAAAATGGCAAAATAAAATAAAAGAGAACCGATGACATCCCAATCCAGGCCCTTGCCTACGATGTCATCAAAATACTTAAGCATGTGCTGCATAAGCAGGATAAAGACCACCACCAAAAAAGTAATTATAAATGGCCCTAAAAAGGAGGAAAGGATAAGTTTATCAATTTTTTTCATGAAACGAACTCTGGATGCACCCTTCCAGCTCAAACTAGTAATACTTAGAAAAATTTAATGGGTAAAGGTCTCCTGTAAACTATGGAGCAAAAATAGCAATTATTAAGCCAATAATTAGCCTCCGACGATTTCCTTTAAATTATGAACCAGACTTTCCCAGAGGTCTTGTAACTCCCCGGCATCTTCAAATTCGGAGTAATCTATAATCTTAATAAAAACAGTCTGAGTAAGCTCATTCATTTCAAGCCTGATCTCAAAATAGGAAGGATCCTCCTGATCTGCCTCAGTTTCCGGGATGAACTCAAACTTCACATAATGATTGGTCCTGGACGAAATCATTTTAGCCTTATGGTCTTCCCCATCCCAAATAAAATTATAGACCTTGTCCTCATCCACTTTCACATCGTCGCAGAACCATTGAGCAAGGCCGCTTGCCGAATGTATATAAGGATAAAGCATCTTTTTGGATGCGTTGATCTCAAAATCGGTTACAAATAACTCTTTCGGCATAAATGCAGATCATTAACGGGTTTTAATATAGACCAAATTATTTTTTCAACCAACTAAATCGTGGTAATTTAAACAAATAAAACTTTGGTAAAACCCAATCAGAGTATTTACCTTTGCGCCACAATTTTATACAAAGTAATCAATTCATGGCGAGGTAGCTCAGGTGGTTAGAGCGCAGGATTCATAACCCTGAGGTCGGGGGTTCAATTCCCCCTCTCGCTACATTTAAAGCCGTAATCCGGCTTTTTTTATCCCCTTTGGACTAAATAAACCAGGTAAGCAATATAGGCTACAAGGAATAATCCCCCCTCCCAGCGTACTATTTTGGCGCCTTTACCTACGGCTACGGCAAATATCAATAGGGCACTGGAAAAGATAATCATCATAATATCGGTATTGCTTGCTACTTCAAATGGGAGTGGTCGGATGGTAGCACTGATGCCAAGAATCCACAGGAGATTAAAAATGTTTGATCCGACCACATTGCCCACTGCGATATCAGTATTGCCTTTGTATGCTGCTACTGCGGAGGTAAATAATTCCGGGAGTGAGGTCCCTATTGCAATTACGGTAAGGCCAATAAAAGTTTCGCTGTAACCAAGACTTTCAGCAGCTATGATGGCACCTTTTACCACCCATTCACCCCCAAAATATAAGCCCAATAGTCCTAAAAATATCTTTAGGAGTGGCCATTTCCATGAAAAGCTTCCGGGTGTCTCGCTTTCTACCGGTGCCTCCCCTACTTCTAATTCCAGATTACTTTTATGGACCATATAGATATAACCCAGGAACAGACCAAAAAACACCAACAATAGCGCACCATCAAATCTGCTTAGGGCAAGTGCAGAATGCTCGGCAAAAATACTTGCATTGGCTAAAAAGCCGACCAAAAGGGTTGCTATCAAAGAAAATGGAATTTCCGAGAAATAAATATTTCGGGTAATTGGCAAAGGTCTGACCAGGGCGCTAATCCCAAGAATTAGTAAAATATTGGCAATATTACTTCCAAAAATATTGCCAATGGCCAACTCAGGGTTGCCTTTAAAACTTGCTGTAATATTCACCAACAATTCCGGCAGGGAAGTGCCAAAAGAAACAATGGTAAGGCCGATGATAATTTCGGAGATTTTGAAATGCTTGGCTATGGTGACTGAGCCGCTTACCAAATAGTCTGCGCCCTTTATGAGAATTACAAATCCAACAACAAAAAGGATGTGTGTAAGCATGGTTGCAATATGAAAAGGATTTTTAAATTATAAAATAAATTGAATACTCACTTTAAAAGCAATATTCCTGACATCCGGCCTGTCGGTATAAGTAAGCCGGTGAAACACGTCAAACCTGAAGAATTTTAATACATTTTCAAGGCCATACCCCACCTCAACGAAGGGATTCCTTCCCAATCCCTGGATTTGGGGGGTAGCAATATTGGCATTGTTAAAATCTGAAATAAAATCTCTATTCTCGTCTGATAAGGTCCCCCATAATACATTGGCAGAGCCCACAA
>JBGTCD010000052.1:0-36894 GCA_041749015.1 Cyclobacteriaceae bacterium | reverse complement strand
GATTTCGATTATCTTTTTGTATGCTTTTTCCGTAGATTCCCCCAATTGACCACTGATTTAAAGTGAGTTGTTAAATTGGTCACTTTTAAAAAAATTTACCAACCTCAAGCTCTAATTAAACGATGCCGAAAGATACCCTTTTTTACCAAAAAAAAAACACTCAATATCCGTGGCCGGCTCATGCAATTAGATGTTCCGGTAGTGATGGGCATCATCAATGTTACGCCGGATTCATTTTATGATGGTGGTAAATACAATCAGGAAAAAGCCATTTTGGAAAGGGCCAAAAATATGGTGGAAGCCGGTGCCCTAATCTTGGATGTGGGTGGGTACTCCTCCAGGCCCGGAGCTGAGGATGTTTCCGAAAAAGAAGAAATCAAAAGGGTGGTTCCTGCTATTAAATCCATCAGGGAGGCGTTACCTGACGTGGTTATTTCCGTAGATACATTTAGAAGTGCCGTGGCCCGAAAAGCGATAGAGGCTGGGGCTCAAATGATCAATGATATTTCTGCCGGAAATCTTGATCCTGAAATACTTGAGTTGCCGGGAGCATATCAGGTGCCATATGTGCTGATGCACATGAGAGGTACTCCGCAGAATATGGCTACTAAAACTGATTATAAAGACCTTTTGGCACAGGTGATGGACCATTTTATTGAGAAAAAAGAGGTTCTTCAGAGCAAAGGAGTAACCGACATCATTATTGATCCGGGATTTGGTTTTTCCAAAACAGTGGACCAGAATTTCGAAATACTCAAAAATTTAAACTATTTTCAGGCTTTGAAATGTCCCCTTCTTGTTGGATTATCCAGAAAATCAATGATTGGCAAAACGCTGGGTTTAAGGTCAGAGGAGGCATTAAATGGCACCACTGTATTGCATACTCTTGCGGTAAATCACGGGGCTTCGATATTGAGGGTGCATGATGTGCGTGAGGCAGTGGAAACTATTAAGTTGATGCAAGAGGTTAATAAATAAACTGGTAAGAATTGATTCTGGGTTTTAACATAGGATTTTTAGAAATTAATTGGGTGGATGTATTTGACATCCTCCTGGTTAGTGTGCTATTATACCAGGTCTATAAATTGATGAAGGGCAGTGTGGCCGTCAGAATTTTTATGGGCATCCTGTTTCTCTATCTTATCTATCTCATCATTAAGGCTGCGCAGATGGAGCTGCTGAGCCTGATCCTGGGCCAATTTATGGGGGTTGGAGTTATTGCTGCCATCATACTTTTTCAGCCGGAGCTAAGAAAGTTCTTTTTACTGCTGGGCCGGTCTACTGAATTTAATAAGGAAAATATCCTGAAATCATTTATGGTCTGGAGAACCCCTGACCCTCAGAAGGAATTTAACATCACTGCTGTGGTAGAAGCCTGTAAAATACTTGGCGGTTCCAATACAGGGGCCTTGATCGTTTTTTCGAGAGATTCTCCGCTCAAGTTTTATGCTGAATCGGGTGATCTGATCAATGCCGAAATCTCAAAAAGATTGCTATTGTCCATCTTCAACAAATACAGTCCCCTTCATGACGGTGCCGTAATTCTCTATAAAGGTAAAATCAAAGCAGCCCGGTGCATCTTGCCGGTAACAGAAAATGACAAACTTCCGGCGCAGTTTGGTTTGCGGCACAGGGCTGCTATGGGCATGTCAGAGGTTACGGACACACTGGTTCTGGTGGTTTCAGAAGAAACAGGGCAGATCTCATTGGTAAAGAATGGTGTAATAGACCATAACCTCGCCCCACCGGAGCTCCGAAAAAAGATCAACGAATACCTCTTCGAAGAAAAAGAAGAAGCAGAAAAGGAAAGTACTGAGAAATCCGGTCAGGAAGCTGAGGTTAGCCCAGGTGCGCAGGTGGAGGTAAAAGAGGCCAAGGCCGGATGAGGTATTTTTTAGTATATGGTAATCCCCTGTCTGGTATAGGAAGGGGTAAAAAAACCATCAATCAGGTTAAGGACCTGTTATTGCAGCACGAGTTAAAATTTCATCTCGTTACTGAAAAAATTGAGCTTGGTACAGACGTTTCCTGGTACCAGCAGCAGGGATTTACCGACCTGGTGCTCATAGGAGGCGATGGGACTATCAATGAAGGGGTAAATCTATTTCACCCCCTGGGACTTCCTGTGATGATGTTCCCAGCCGGGCGGGGCAATGATTATGTGAAAAACTTCGACCTGGGAGCAACCCTTAAGGAACAGTTTGAAACCCTGCTCAGCGGAAAAACCACCAAGGTGGATCTGGGCGTTTGTAATGGCAGGAAATTCCTCAATGGGGTGGGTATCGGCTTTGACGGACAGATCGTAGCCAATATGAAGGGCCGGAAAAGTTGGCTTTCCGGGCACGCTGCCTACCTTCTGGAGGTGGTCAAGATCTTATCTTTCTACAGGTCCCGAAATTTTAAGTATACTTTGGATGGAACTTCCCTCGATAAAAAGGCCTTTTTAATGACCATTGCCAAGGGCACCACTTTTGGCGGGGGATTTATTATTACCCCAAATGCCCGGGTGGCCGATGGCCTGCTTGATGTATGCATGATCAAACCTATGCCGGGTTTGAAGCGTTTTCTATTTATCAAACACCTTCAGAAAGGCACCCATATATACAAACCGGTTTCCGAGACCTTTAAGGGGACTACCATCACTGTAGCGGAAAATGCCGCCCTTCAGGCCCATATGGATGGAGAGTGGATCGGCACCCCGCCTTTCGAGTTTTCCATCATCAAAGAAGCGCTTGAGGTTATAGTGGTTAGAAATTAGTCTTGAATGGCATGATGGGGCTTAGAATCCACTAAGCTTAACATCTGCACAGAGCTACAGCAATTAATAAATTTACACATTGTGGCTGATTTTTGTGCCATCAAACTTTTCTGACCGATGAAACCCATTCATCCTTAGCTGATGTTGCCCACTTTACTTTCGTCTTAAACTATTTGAATATCTATATTTTTGAGAATCCCTCTTTTGAAAATTTTCTTTCAGTAATTTAATGTTAATCCAAAACCAAAACCCATATCACTATCGTAATGTGTTCTTATTCCGATATTTTTACCAATAATATAATTCAATCCAACCATATATTCTAAATCAGTATTCATCATAAATCCAGCTCGTATTCTTTTTGATATCGGAATATCTTCTCTCATTAATGTTAATCGAACTATACCATCGTGGTAAGCTTCTGCCTGTAAATTGACTAACATCGGAAGGGTGTACATCACACCTAAACTGACCGCTCTTCTATTGTCTTTTTTATTAACCTGTCCAAACAGGTTTTTCTCTTGTTCATCAATTCCCATTTTACGGTATCGCCAGTCAAAACCTACAAAGGGCATGAACCATTGCATCTTTCCAATGTATCTTCCCACATGTGTTTCTACTTCATAGCCATGCATGTCATTATATCCCAATCGCCATTCTGTGCCCAAGCTCCACCAAGTAGTTTGTAACATAGCTTCTCCATCATTGCCATTGGTTGCAAAATCATTTTGTGCCATAAGATGCAGCATATTGCTTTCCCTTTGTAAATGCTGATATGCTTTGGTTTTGTTTGGGATTAATGGGTTTTCATAATCACCTACTTCAAATACACGGTTCATGCCAGCCATCATATGATATAAGATATGGCAATGGAAAAACCAGTCGCCCTCGTCATTGGCTTCAAATTCAATAACGTTGGTTTCCATTGGCATGATGTCCATTACATTCTTAAGTGGTGAATATTCTCCATGTTCATTCAATAACCTAAAATCAAATCCATGCAGGTGCATAGGGTGGCGCATCATAGAATTGTTGTAGAGTGTAATTCGTAGTATTTCCCCTTTTTTAACTGGTATTTTATCCGTTTCAGAAAGCACCTTGTTGTCCATGCTCCATACATAGCGGTTCATGTTTCCTGTCAACTCAAAACGCAATTCCTTTACTTGAACTGTTTTGTCTAGCATAGTATTGTGAGGAGATTTCAACATATTGTAATTCAAGGTTTTGATATTAGCTGAAGTCATAGTTGGAGTATTATTGTCCTCACTTTTACTTTCCATATCATGTTGGGAATGATCCATTTCTCGCATAGCAGACTGACCGGAAATTTCTGGGTACATCACGGCATTCATATCCATTTTTTGCAAACTCATATTCATCCCCATATCGTGCATCTCACCATTCATTTTCATCATATCATTCATCATCTTCATGCCTACAAAATAGTCCAATCGTGGAAGCTTTGATGCAAATTGCTTTTCGCCCTGGCCCAGAAATAGAGATGCACTTCCAGAACGGTCTTCAGGTGTTGCCAGAAGTTCATAAGAGAATCCGTCATCAGGTAGTGTCACTACGATATCATAAGTTTCAGAGACACCGATGATAAAACGATCTACTTCTACAGGTTCCACATCGTTGCCATCATTACCTACAACCGTGACTTTTCCGCCTGCATAACTGACCCAGAAATAAGATGAGCCACCCGCATTGGCAATACGCAACCGAACTTTATCCCCTCCATTAAATTCCGTTAGCTGACTTTCTGCTTGGCCATTGATAAGAAATTTATCATAGTACACATCGCTCACGTCCATGGCTTCCATGCGCTTCCATTCATTCCTAACCTTAGTTTTAAAATGACCTTCTTTTATAGCCTCTCCGTAACTCTGCACTGTATTCTTTTTAATTCCAAACCAATCATTTCCTGTTGCCAGCATACGCTGTACCTGATTTGGTTTTATGTTGGTCCATTCGCTCAAGGTGATAGCAACGGAAGGCAAATCATCAATGCCTTTTCTGAAATGAGGATCATCCGGTTTTTTTAGAAATACTAAGGAGCCGTACATGCCGATCTGTTCCTGAAACCCAGCATGACTATGATACCAATACGTACCATTCTGCTTTATAGGAAAACGATAGGTATGTGTTTCATTTGGCTGAATTGGCAACTGGGTTAGATACGGAACCCCATCCTCCTTATTAGGCAATTGTACACCGTGCCAATGCAGGGCTGTGCCTGCTTTTAAAAGGTTAAGAACCACAATCTCTGCGGTATCACCTTCAGTAAATACGAGTGTGGGCATGGGTATTTGTCCGTTTACTGCAATGGCTCGTTTTTCCTTTCCTGCAAAAGCTACGATAGTGTCTTTTACATGCAAATCGTAACGAACCACATCTTGGGCTGTAATTAGATTTGCCGTAAACAGCAAAAACAACATGCACAAAAACGGCTTTTTTGACCGTGTATATTCTAATTTCATTGATAGAAAATTTAAGGAAAACTGGATAAAAGGACACCCCAAAAAGTGGAAGTCCCCTTAGGTCATTCTTTTGTTTCAACTATTTTACCACAAGAAAGCATGGCAGAACCATAATAGGGGTTTTCGATTTCCTTCTCTTTGCTTAGCCAATAGGCTTTTTTCATCGGGCAGTACTGGTAATATACTGGCTCATTTACATTTTCAGCATCCTTAACCAAGTCCCACATTATGGTAGAAACATCCTTAAAAGCAGCCCTTTCCTTTTCGATATTATCACCAGCCTTTTGCATTTTTTCAGTTGCTTTCAGTAGTTCTGCTTTTCGTGGAAGGTTTTCTTCGATTTTGATTGATTGATAAAATGTATTGATAGCTTTTGAAGCTGCCTTACTGTCGCTTTCTACCAATGCATTTTTAACACTGATGTAATTGTTCAAAAGTTCGCTTGTATTTTGGGCAAATGCTGAAATTCCGATTAGCAATAATGCCATTGCAAAAATTATATATTTCATGTCTTTAATTTTATTGTTTTAATATTTCAATTTTATATCCTGCTTTTTGCACAGTTTCGATTACCTGCTCATTGGTAATTCCTTCGGAATGCACCGATAAAATTTTATCCTTGCTGGCTGTGTCGACATCCCAATGGCAGACCCCTTCTGCTGCATCTAAGTGTGGTTTTACAGATGCCACGCAACTACCACAATTAATATTTGTCTTGAACTGAAGATTATTATTTTCCATGATCTATACTTTCATTTTTCTTAATATGAAAATTATTAATTGCAGCATCCAGTTGAACATGCTGCCCCAGTGCTTGCGAGTGCCTCAGATTCTTCATATACCACGGTGTAACCCGCTTTTTTGATCGCTTCTTCCATTTCGTGTTTAGCTTTATCAGAGGCAATGGATGCGTTTAGTTTTCCAGCTTCTAAATTTTGAATTTGAACACCTTCAATTTCTTTTACTGCATTTTTCACTCTTGTCTGACAGTGTGTACTCTGCATGTTGGGAATGTTAATTGTTATCGTTTTCATTTTTTTATATTTTATTAGCACAAATTTGCTTACTTCTACACTGGAAAATGTTACGTTTTTTCATGTTTGAGTTGTGAGATTTATTGCTTACATCTCTGAGTAAGTGTTTATTTTTTTAACTTCAGCCGCAGACTATTAGTCACCACACTTACACTGCTCAATGCCATTGCTGCACCAGCAATCATAGGGTTCAATAAGAAGCCATTTATGGGATAAAGAAGTCCTGCGGCAATAGGAATACCAATTAAATTGTATATAAAGGCCCAGAACAGATTTTGCCTGATTGTGGCAACTGTTTGCTTTGACAAACGAATCGCTTCTGGAATTTTGGTAAGATCTGATGAAATAATGGTCATCTTAGCCACATCCATCGCAATATCACTTCCTTTGCCCATGGCGATGCTTACATCTGATGTTGCCAGGGCGGTACTATCATTAATTCCATCTCCCACCATGGCTACGATTTTCCCCTGTTCTTGCAAGCCTTTTATAAAGTCCGCCTTATGTTGCGGTAGCACCTCTGCCTTGAAATGCTTGATGCCTGTTTGCTCTGCAATGGCTTTGGCGGTGGCTTCATTGTCTCCGGTGAGCATGTACAATGCAATGCCCATATCTTGCAATTGCCTGATGGCTGCTACCGAGGTTTCTTTGATTTTATCAGAAATGGCGATTACTGAGAGGGCTTGTTTGCTATCTGCAAACCATATAACGGTTTTGGACTGCTTGCTCCATTCATCGGCTTGGGTTTGCAGCTTCTCCGCAATATTGATGTTGCTTTCAGTCAACAATTTTTTATTACCTACAAAATAGGTTTCATTATTGTGATTGGCTTTTGCACCTTTACCTGTGATGCTTTCAAAACCAGTTATAGCTAAAGTTTCTACACCTTGCAAATACTTTACTACTGCCTCTGCCAATGGATGTTCTGATTGTTTTTCAATGCCTAATAAAATCTCTTTGGTTGTGTCATCATTTCTCAGCCATTGAATACCCGTTACCTCTGGACTACCTTCGGTGATCGTTCCTGTTTTGTCCAATACGATTGCATTTACTTTTTTGGCTAATTCAAGACTTTCAGCATCTTTAATTAAGATGCCTTTTTCAGCGCCTTTACCTACCCCCACCATAATTGCTGTAGGAGTAGCCAAGCCCAAAGCACAAGGACAAGCAATAACTAATACCGTAACAGCCGCTAATAGTCCCTGTACTACACCATTTTCACCACCCAAAAAGAACCATAGAATAAATGTGAGAATGGCTATAATTATCACTACTGGAACAAAAATACCTGCAATCTTATCTACTAATTTTTGTACCGGTGCTTTGCTTCCCTGTGCGTCCTGTACCATTTTGATGATTTGAGCAAGCATTGTTTCTTTGCCTACTTTGATTGCCTCAAATTGAAAGCTGCCTTTTTGGTTAATCGTGCCTGCAAAGACTTTTTCACTTTGGTTTTTCAATACAGGCACAGGTTCACCACTTAACATGCTTTCATCTACATAGGAACTGCCTAAAGTTACCATGCCGTCCACCGCAATTTTTTCACCTGGCTTTACCAAAATAATGTCACCGATTTTCACCTCCTCAATAGCAGTCTGTTTTTCCGTCCCGTCTGATTTGATCACTATGACAGTTTTAGGCTGTAAGCCCATTAGTTTTTTAATTGCTGAAGATGTATTGCCTTTGGCTTTTTCTTCCAACAATTTCCCTAATAGAATAAATGCGATAATAACTGCTGCGGCTTCAAAATATACGTGGGCGTGCAATCCCCTTTGATGCCAAAAGTCAGCAAATATCATATTGAATACACTGAACACATAGGCAATACCTGTACTCAGTGCTACCAATGTATCCATATTTGCAGAGCGGTGTTTGGTTTGATTCCAGGCATTCACGAAGAAATCTCTACCCAACCATAATACAACGGGTGTAGAGAACAACCACATGATTAGGTTTGCATAAGGCATTTCCATAAAGAACATACCTATAATCACAACTGGGAGCGATAAAATTACAGCCCATTTGGTTTTAGTCTTTAGTTTTTGGAATTTTTGCTTGTGGATAGCTTCTAAAGTTTCCTGTTGTTTGGTTTCATCTGCTACCAATAAATCATAACCAATGGATTGAACTGCTTTTTGCAGCTTTGCGGCACTCGTCATGTTTGGCAAATATTCAATAGATAGATCAGCGGTTGCAAAATTCACCGAGGCATTGACTACACCAGGTTCATGTTTCACAATACTTTCTACACTCCCAGCACAAGAGGCACATGTCATTCCTAACACAGGAAAAGTGCCTTTGACTGTAGTAACAGCATAGCCTAAGTCCTTCACTACCTTTACAGCTTCTGATATTACTTCTTTATTACTTACAGTAACTGCTGCTCTGCGGTTGTTGAGTTCCACTTTGTGGGTTTCAATACCTTTCACTTGTGCCAGTCCTTTTTCGACTATTAATGCACAATGTTCACTTTCTACATCTTCCAAAGGAAGATAGATGATTTCATTATTTTGGGTTGCCATACTTCATTTGTTTAATTTAATGATGCAAAGGTGGCAATAAGACGGTATTGGACTATTGTGGAATTTTAGAAGTGATTTGTAAGATTTATATTTTATCTAAGGGCTTTCTTTTTTCTTCCTTTATTTGTTTAAAGTGGCTGGGAGTGAGTCCGGTTACTTTCTTGAACTGGTTGCTAAGATAGGCTACACTGGAATATTTTAATTGAAAAGCAATTTCACTTAAAGACATTTCGTCATAAACCAATAGTTCTTTTACTTTTTCAATCTTTTGAGCGATATAAAATTTTTCAATGGTAATTCCTTCTACTTCCGAAAAGAGGTTAGATAAATAGTTATAATCGTGATGGAGACTGCTACTCAATAAATCAGAGAGATTGGTTTTGATTTCATTATTCTGTTGATGAACAAGATTAACTATAACATTTTTAATCTTCTCGATAATCCTACTCTTTTTATCACCAATGAGCTCAAATCCAAAAGTCAGCAGGTGATTATTTATGGCCAGTTTTTCACTGCTACTAAGTTCACTTTCAAAATTTAATTCCCCTAAGGTTACATTTAAAGGATTAAATCCGATTTTCTCAAGTTCATTTTTCACGACCATAATACATCGGTTACAAACCATGTTTTTAATATAAACTCTCATAATATATCATTTTAAGTTTTTTCTTTAATAATGTGAATGTTATAACTTAATCTTTTATTTATTCATTTTTTCGAGTATATTATTTGCGAGTAAGTTAATGAGTTTCGTATACGAAAAGGTTTAATTGCTGGCAACATCTGGATATCCGTAATTGCCTGGACGATTAGGGGTAATTTGTATAAGCAGAATGGGTATTGTTTTCAATACCACCATCTTTCATTTCTATATAAAAATATATGGATTAGATTATAAATGCAATGAGGTTGATGTTTGCATTTAGCCTTTCGCTATTTGCAGAGTGCAGTTCTGCTAATTAAAGAATTGGGCCTATAGGATAAATTCTATTAATCAAGCATCAAACTACCCCCAATTCTTTTCCAGTTTTAACAAAAGCATCGATGGCCTGGTCGAGGTGGTGCTGTTCATGGACGGCCGAGAGCTGCACCCTAATCCTGGCCTCCCCTTTGGGCACTACCGGATAGTAAAAGCCGATTACATAAATCCCAAGGTCCAAAAGTTGGTCGGCCATTTTTTGTGATAAGGGGGCATCGTAAAGCATTACGGGGGTGATGGGATGCGCTCCGGGCTTGAGATCAAATCCTGCTTCGGTCATTCCTTTTCTGAAGTACCGGGTGTTGTCTTCAAGCTTATCCCGAAGGTCCGTAGATTCGGAAAGCATATCCAGCACGGCTATGGAGGCCCCAACGATGGAAGGTGCCAAAGTATTGGAAAACAGGTAAGGCCTCGACCGCTGCCGCAGCAGCTCGATGACTTCTTTTTTACCTGAGGTAAAACCGCCGGAGGCACCCCCAAGCGCCTTGCCCAGGGTGCCTGTAATGATATCGACCTTTTCCATGACCTGATGGTGCTCATGCACGCCCCTGCCGGTCTTGCCCATAAAGCCTGTGGAATGACATTCATCGCTCATGACCAGGGCCTCGTACCGGCCTGCCAATTCGGTGATCTTGTCCAGTTGGGCAATGGTCCCATCCATGGAAAATACGCCGTCTGTGACTATGATGATGTTCCTGACGCCTTTGGCTCTGGCTTCCTTGAGCTGGGTCTCAAGGTCGTCCATGTCATTATGCTTATACCTAAACCGCATGGCCTTGCACAGCCTCACACCATCAATAATAGAGGCATGGTTGAGGGCATCAGAGATAATGGCATCTTCGGGTCCGAAGAGGGGCTCGAACACCCCACCATTGGCATCAAAGGCCGCAGCATAGAGGATGGTATCCTCCAACCCCAGAAATTCGGAAATCTTCTCCTCCAGTTGTTTGTGAATATCCTGTGTGCCACAGATAAACCGCACCGAAGACATCCCAAAACCATGGGTGTCAATGGTCTTTTTAGCAGCTTCAATTACCCTTGGATGTGATGATAAGCCCAGGTAGTTATTGGCACAAAAGTTTAGCACCTTTCGGCCATCTTTCAGGGTGATTTCGGCCCCTTGTGGAGAGGTGATGATTCGTTCCTTTTTGAAGAGACCGGCTTCATGAATCTCAGCAAGGGTCTTTTCTATTTCAGGTTTAAGCGTTTTTTCGTACATAAATTAATTTTTTTTCACTGGAATCTTTACTCTGGGTTTCATTGGATTTTTAGCTACTTCAGCCACCTGCTCCTTTTCTGTAGGCCGCAAGGGGAATTGCCTTCTAATTCCATTGATGAGATACAGTTTCTGAGATGTAAAACTGGCTGGATGCATTTGATCAAAAAGCTGGTGCCAACTCGCATGCAGTTCTGGTAGTTCATTCCTGAAGGCCAACACATCAATTATTTTTGAATTCAAATATTCGTCGAAAGCATCCATAAGTACAAATATATAATATTTTAAACGCTTAAGCTGATTTTTCGTTGATCCCTTACAACAAGGATTAATAATCAAAATTCAATGCCGTTTAGTTAGTGGAATCCGATGAACTTTTCCAAAGTTTAGCATTGATTTCCTATACTGTCCGGTGATTATAAGCAAACTTTGGAAAAGTTATTGAGCGCTTTCTGCCAAAACTAAACGACCTTGAATCGAAATTGTCAATTTTAGTTAGACCAGGGATTTGTCACACTTGGTTCAAATCCCTTATCTTCGGGCTTTAGTTTTATTATGGAAAAAATAATGATCATTGGGGCCTGTGGTCAGTTGGGTTCTGAATTGACCACCGCACTGGGTGAAAAGTTTGGCGCTGATCAGATTCTGGCTACCGACCTGCGGCATCCAGATACTGAATGGGACGGCATTCAATTTGAAATACTCAACGCTCTGGATAGAAAAGGGATGGAAGCCAGTATCCGGACCTTTAAGCCTACCCAAATTTACCTGCTTGCAGCCATGCTTTCGGCCAAGGGTGAGGAAAATCCGCAATTGGCCTGGCAATTAAATATGGAGAGTCTCCTCCACGTGCTTGAGTTGGCGGTAGAATATAAAATCCCTAAAGTGTATTGGCCCAGCTCCATCGCCGCATTCGGCCCTTGCACCCCTAAAATAGACACCGCCCAGGATACCATCATGGACCCTGGCACCATATATGGCATCAGCAAACTTGCCGGTGAGCGGTGGTGTGCCTATTATTTTAACAGATATGGGTTGGACGTGAGGAGTTTGCGGTACCCGGGCCTGATCAGCCACCGCACATTGCCTGGAGGCGGCACCACAGATTATGCAGTAGATATTTTTTATAAAGCTCTGGAATCAAAGCGGTTTATTTCCTTTTTAGATAAGGATACACGATTGCCCATGATGTACATGGATGATGCAGTAAGGGCTACCATAGAGCTGATGGATGCTCCATCAGATCATATTACCGTGCGCTCCTCGTATAACCTTTCCGGGATTGACTTTACGCCTGAAGAACTAGCCAACCAAATTCAGAAGCATATCCCTGATTTTGAGATTTCTTATAAGCCTGACTTCAGGCAAAAAATTGCCGATTCATGGCCCGCCAAAATAAAAGATACCCCAGCCCGTGAGGACTGGGGTTGGAAGCCTAACTACAGCCTGGAAAAAATGGTAACAGAAATGCTGAGTCAGCTAAGCCTTAAGTTGGGTATTAGCGTATGACGATCCGCTCCTGGTGGCTTTCTCCACCTGACACTACCCTTACAATGTAGTAACCGGAAGCAAGGCTGCCAGGTAGATTGTGCTCCTGCTCAAAGCCGCTGATGCCTGCTCTGTAGACCTCATAACCTTTCATATCCATTACCATTATGGCAGCATTTGAGTTGAGTTCAAAACTCACCTTCAATGTGAACCTGCCCTGGGTTACCGGGTTGGGGTATACCTCCATATTGCGGGAGTCTGTGATGGCATCAATAGTGATAACCTCAGAATATTCGAAGCTACGATCCAGATCTACATTCTTAAGTCTGTAGTAAGATCTGCCTGGCGCAGGGGTATTGTCAGTAAATTGGTAAGCAGTATACTCACTGCTATTACCCTGACCCTGAACATATCCGATAATCTCAAATTTTCCGTTTTTACCAGCTCTTTCTACCTGAAAGTAGTCAAAGTCTTTTTCGGTAGCAGTAGCCCATTCCAGGTTAACCAGACCTGGGATAGCCTTTCCACGGAAAAACAATAATTCTACAGGCAAAGAACCTACACCACCACCTATTACGAAATCATAGAGTCCAGGAAAATCATTTTCAAGTTGGTCAAAGTCATTACGGTCAGCTAAGAGATCGTCAGGAGCATTATTACCTTCAACAGGACCAGAGGTATATAACTGACCTGTACCTGAGTTTTCATAGTCAGCCTGAGCACCACCGATTGACATGGTACCGCTCACTATAAAGATGCCACCATTTTCCATATTTATTTTATTGGTAGTGGTGAAGTCTCCTATGACTATCAATATCCCACCTTCTGCAATAAGGAGATTAAGTGCGTTATTAGCCATAATCATATCCCCACGTACTACCAAAGTATCACGGATGGTGAGCAATCTGGTGTGGGCTGGGCCCCCACCATTAAATTGTAAAACCTGATCAGGATCACTTTGGGTTACATAGCCATTAATCGTGATGGCAGGATTGTTTGCCACATTAAAAGTAGGATTAGTATTATCTACCCAAGCCTGATTATCATCCCAATCTCTCGGTACATAAGTAGCATCATATCCCGCACCTATAGGATTGTGTCCCTGCTTTGTAATTTTTTGTCCCATTACTGCGGTTACTATTAAAAATGTAACCATTACTGCTATAAACTTTTTCATGTTGGTTTTAAAAAATTTTGTTACCATTTGCTCATATAGTTGGAAAATCCGTGCCAGAAAAAAATAATATGGTCTGAACTTCCCAATATTGAGTCAAAAAATTCACATTAACTGGCAAACCTTACATGGCCGGTATAAAGAAGATTTATCTGGTAGTGCAGGTTTTGTCTTTCCTCTCAGGGCTCTTTATATTTGACCCAAACAAGCCCACTATATGGTAAAATATAAAACCCTTAAAGTCGAAAATTTTGAAGGCATCCTGACCATTACCCTCAACAGACCTGAAAGTCTTAATGCATTGAATTCCAGTGTTTTGGAGGAGATAAATGAGGTCATTCAGGATAGTTATGACAACGAAAAAGTCCATGGTATAATCATCACCGGGGCCGGTGAAAAGGCCTTTGCAGCAGGTGCTGATATCAAGGAAATTGCAGAGCTTAATGAAGTCAATGCAAGAAAATTTGCCGAGCGTGGACAGGAAATTTTCACCCTGATCGAGCAAGGTGAGAAGCCTGTAATTGCCGCAATTAATGGGTACGCTTTGGGCGGAGGATGCGAGTTGGCAATGGCATGCCACATCAGAATTGCTACGAAAAATTCCCAATTTGGGCAACCTGAAACCAATTTGGGATTGATTCCCGGATATGGAGGAACCCAAAGATTGACCCAATTGGTAGGAAAAGGAAAGGCCCTGGAGCTGATGCTCACCTGCGATATGATCAACGCAGAAGAGGCCCAGAAGCTTGGTTTGGTCAATCATGTGGTGGAAAGCCATGACCTATTGATGGTACTGGCTTTAAAAATGATGAAGAAAATACTATCCAAAGCCCCTTTAGCTACCAGCATGGTCATCAATTGCGTCAATGCGTACTTTGACTCTGAGGTAGATGGTTATCAGACCGAAGCCAATAGCTTTTCCAACTGCACCAAATCTGAGGACTTCCAGGAAGGGGTGGCAGCCTTTATAGAAAAAAGAAAACCTTCCTTCAAAGGTGAATAAATGAGCCAATTGAGGCGCTTGGTGGGCCAAACCGCCACCTACGGGGTGAGCAGTGTCCTGGGAAGGATGCTGAATTACATTCTGGTGCCTTATTATACCAGCATATTCCTTCCGGAGGAATATGGGGTAATCGTAGAGCTCTATGCCATTGCTGCATTCCTTAATATCATATATGTATATGGGATGGAAACCTCTTACTTCAGGTTTGCCGCTGCCAACAAACCTGAGGAGAAGAGTATTTTTAATAGTGCGGTAACAAGCATCATACTTACCACTTTAGTATTATCCGGGATCTTCATCATCCTGGCACCAAGGCTGGCAATGGCTTTGGAATATCCCGATCATCCCAATTATATTGTCTGGTTTGCCTTAATTCTGGGTATTGATGCTATAGTGGCCATACCCTTTGCAAGGCTGCGGTTGATGGAAAAAGCAAAAGCTTTTGCAATTATTAAACTGGCTAACATCAGCATCAACATTGGCCTTAACTTTTTCTTCCTGAGTTTTTGCAAGTCTGTGGTGGAAGGCAAAATGTTTGCAGGATTGCGGCCTTTTATTGAAACCTTCTATAATCCTGACCTTGGGGTAGAATATGTCTTCATCTCCAATTTGATTGCCAATGCCTTATTGTTTTTGATGCTTTGGAAATCTTTTTCAGGACTTAAACTCAGTATTTCAGCGCATTGGTGGAAGTCAATGCTGCGATATGGGTATCCTCTTATCTTTACCGGTCTGGCCTTTGTGACCAATGAAATGCTCTCCCGTACCATGCTTAAGTACTGGCTGCCTGAGAATTTTTATCCTGGCAAATCAAGCATGGCAGCCTTGGGTATTTTTGGTGCTGTTTACAAGCTTTCTATTTTTATGGCCCTGGCTGTCCAAGCATTCCGATATGCCGCTGAGCCTTTCTTTTTCAACCAGGCTGCTGAGAAGGATGCTCCCCAAACTTTCAGCAAAGTGATGCATGGGTTTATCCTTTTTGGATGTTTTATCCTATTTGGCATCAGTGTAAACCTGGATATTTTTGAGCTGTTGCTTAGGAATGAAACCTATAGAGAAGGCATTCATGTAGTGCCAATTTTGCTATTGGCAAATTTGTTTTTGGGCATTTATTATAATTTGTCCGTTTGGTATAAGCTGACCGATCGCACCTATTATGGTACCTGGATCACCATCGGTGGTGCAGTGCTTACCATTGCTTTAAACTATTGGCTGATACCCCGAATGGGGTATGAGGGCAGTGCTCTGGTGACCCTACTAGTCTATATGTCAATGGCTGCAGCATGCTACTGGCTGGGCCGAAAGTTTATGGAAATACCCTACCAGGTAGTGCGTGGCCTCATATACATCAGCATTTCTTTTGGAGGTATTTATCTGGCTGATCTGGTTGTGATCCACAATAACCTCCTTTCCCATGCCTTCAATATCCTGATAACCCTTGGATTTGGAGGCCTGATCTGGTATTTGGAAAAAGACCAATTCTCAGGATAAAGCCCTTTATTTTTGCTAAATTTGCATTTTGTTACTTTAAAAAAATCATTTCATGAATATCATCATCCCTATGGCCGGTATGGGCAAAAGAATGCGCCCTCATACTTTGACCGTTCCAAAACCCCTGGTACCGATAGCCGGCAAACCCATCGTGCAGCGACTCACAGAAGATATTGCGCAAATATGCGGCAGCAAACTCAATAAAATAGGGTTTATTATTGGAAGGTCCTTTGGGGCTGAAGTAGAGAAAAATCTACTGGCCATCGCAAAGGAAGTAGGGGCTGAAGGCCAAATATTTTATCAGGATGAGGCATTGGGCACCGCCCATGCGATACTTTGCGCCAAACCGCTGATGGAAGGTCCGGTGATAGTGGCTTTTGCCGATACTTTATTTAAGGCGGATTTTAAACTTGATACCCAAAAAGACGGCATCATCTGGGTTCAAAAGGTTAAAGACCCGCGCGCCTTTGGAGTAGTTAAGATGGATGATGACAATAATATTACCGCCTTCGTTGAAAAACCTGAGGAATTTATCTCTGATCTCGCTATCATTGGGATTTATTATTTCAAAAGTGGGGAGTCCTTAAGAGAGGAAATTGAATATGTAATCGATAATGATATCAAAGACAAAGGTGAATATCAAATCACCTCCGCTCTTGAGAATATGAAAAATAAAGGAGTGAAATTAACTCCGGGGCAGGTCACCGAGTGGCTGGATTGCGGTAATAAAAATGCTACGGTTCATACCAATCAGCGGTATCTGGAGTTTATCAAGGACCAGGACCTTATAGATAAAAGCGTGGTAAAAAAGAATGCTGTCATCATCCCTCCTTGCTATATAGGGCCTGGTGTTGAGCTGGTCAATTCGGTGGTAGGGCCTCACGTTTCAATCGGTGCTGGCACCAAAATTGAAGATTCAAGGATTTCCAACAGTATTATCCAGAAGGATTCTAAAATTACCAAGGTGGTAGTAGAGAACACAATGATTGGTAATTTCGTTATCCTCGCAGGGAAAGGAAAAGATTTAAGTATTGGAGATTATAATGAAATCGGTGGGTAAGTTTTTGAATGTATTTAAGGTGACTACTAAAATTTTACCACTTTTGCTGGTTTGTCTGGTTATTGGCCAGGATGCATTCGCACAGCGAGGTAAAAAAAAGGTAGAAAATGAGGAAATCCGTCTTAGGATGGCTGAAAATCATTTTCTCGAAGGGGAAAAATATTATATCCTGGGTGACCTTGCCAAAGCCTATGGTGCTTACCAGAAATCCCTTGAATTAAATTCTGAAAATGCCACCGTTCTTTATAAAATGGCGGAAATTGCCTTGGAGAATGAAGATTTTCCTAAAGCCACTACCTATATCGGCAAGGCACTGGCACTTGAAAAAAACAATCCATTCTTTTATCAGATGGGTGCTGAAATTTACACCAGGCAGGGTGATTTCACCAAGGCTGCTGCATTGTATGAGACCATGATCGAAACAATCAGCGGACAAGAACGCTATCTTTTTGATCTGGCAGCCCTATATATCTTTCAGAACCAGCCCGATAAAGCCATTTCAACTTACGATAGGGCTGAGGATGCCTTTGGGGTAAATGAGCAAATCACTTTTCAAAAACAAAAATTACTTCTTGATCAGGGCAATGTAGCGCAGGCCATCAAAGAAGGTGAAAAGTTAATTGAAAACTACCCCGATGAGCCCGTCTATACCGTAGCTCTTGCAGAAATTATCCTCCTTTATGATGATCAGAAAAATGCCATTCCTATTTTGGAGGCGGTATTGGAGCACCATGAAGACCATAGTCAGGCCAGGCTCATGCTATCGGAAATTTATCGTGGGCTGGATCAAATGCAAAAAGCGGCTTATCACATGCAGGCCATCATGAACGACCCCAGCCTGGACACAGATACTAAAACACAAATCCTTGCCGGGATAAGGATGGACCTGCCGGATGAGAAGTTGAATGAAACCGCCCAATCAATGGGCAAAATTCTTACAGAAATCCATCCGGAGGAATCGGATGTGCATGCCGTTTATGCCGACATTCTTTACGTAACCGGGGAAAGAGAAAAAGCACTACACCATTATCATAAAACATTGAGCCTGGGCAATACCAGCTTCACAGTATGGCAAAATGTGATTCAGATTGAGGCGGAATTAGAGCGAATGATGGATGTCATCACCCATTCAGATCAGGCTCTGGAGCTATACCCCAACCAGGCAGTGCTATATTATTACAATGGCGCCGGCCATATGACCCAAAAAGATTATAAAAAGGCTGTGTATGCCCTTGAGCAAGGCAAAAAGTATGCATCATCAGACTTAAGGCTGGTTAGTATCTTTAATGGCATGCTTGGGGATGCCTACAATGGCACAAAAGAATATAAGAAATCGGACCAGGCCTATGAGGCGGCCTTAGAGTTTGATCCTGATAATTACACGATTCTCAATAATTACAGTTATTATCTTGCTTTGCGAGGGGAGCGACTTACTGAAGCCGAAAAAATGTCTTCAAAAGTTGCCAGAGATAACCCTGACAACCCCACCTTTTTAGATACTCATGCCTGGGTTTTGTACAAAAATGGCAAGTATAAAGAAGCAAGAAAGGTAATGGAGCAAGCACTCAAAGGTGATGAAAAAGAAATTTCGGCAGTCCATTTTGACCATTATGGCGACATCCTTTACCGACTTGGGAAAATGGATGACGCACTGATGCAATGGAAAAAAGCCTTTGAAATGGATGCCTCCCTTGAAAACCTGGACAAAAAAATCGCGGAGCGGAAACTTTATGAGTAAAATATTTTTATTGCCTGTACTGGCAGCCCTGCTCTTTCTACCGTCCTGCAGCAAAAAAATTAGTGGTATCAATTGGAATTTCTCAGACCGAAACCGGATGGAGATTCGGGAACTTGATTTTGAGTATTTGTCCTCCCGTGGCAAAATTCAGTTTCGTGATGATAAAAATGATATCAATGCCAGGGCCAATATCAGAATTAGAAAAGATAGCGTGATCTGGATGAATTTTTCCTCAGTAGGGATACAGGGCGGCAGGGCATTGATCAATCAGGACTCGATCTCTATCATCAATACCATGAATAAGGAGTATTATGTATTTACCTTCAGTGATTTGTCAGAACGGTTTAATTTCGAGATCAACTATCAAATGATTCAGGCTGCGCTCCTGGGTAATTTACTTAAGCCACGGGAAGATGAGGATGAAGTAATCAAAAAGGACACCTATTTTCATCTGATTCAAAATACCGACAGCCTGATTATTGAAAACTTTATTAACAGGCGCACCATGAAGCTGGAGCGGCTTTCATTGAAAGAAATCGCCACCAATAATCATCTAAAAATCAGTTATGGCGATTTCCAACTTGTCAATGATATGGCATTTCCTTATTCTACAATAATTTCATTAATTTACACTGCAAATGAGGACTTGGTAAACACTTCAATACAAATTGAATACAATAAGGCAGAGTTGGCTGATAAAGAACTTAAATTTCCTTTTAATATCCCCAAACGCTTTGAGAGGAAATAGCTGGATAATTCTGCCATTATTCATTTTTTGCACCTGCCTGAGCTTTGAAGTACAGGCCCAAAAGACCAAAGCCCAGCTCCAGAGGGAACGTGAACAAAATCTCAGAAAAATCAAGGAGGCTGAGCAGATACTTAAACAGACCACCAGCCAGAAATCCAACACCCTGGGCCAGCTCAATGCCCTCAACGAACAGATAAGAGCCCAGGAGCAGGTCATTAACAACATTAAGGAGGAAATTAACCTGATTGACGGGGAAATCGAAGAAAACTCCCTGATCATTGAATCATTGGAACAGGATCTGGAGCAACTCAAAAAAGAGTATGCGGCCATGATTTATGCGGCCTACAAATCCCGCTCCGGCCAGGACCCATTAATATTTATTTTTTCTGCCAAATCCTTCAACCAGGTCATCATGAGGATCAAGTACCTGGAGCAGTATACTGAAGCCCGGACCCAACAGGTAGATGAAATAATAAAGGTTCAGGAAATACTCCAGCAACAGGTCTCTTTAATTAAGGAAACACGTCAGGAAAAAACGGTGCTTCTCGGTGAGCAAATGACCCAAAACAAAATTTTAACCGGGTTTCGACAGGATCAGGGGCGGGTGCTATCCAGCTTATCCAAACAGGAGAAGCAGCTTAAAAGTGACCTTGAAGCTACCAAAAAAGCTGTTGCGGAAATTGACCGGATGATTGATGCCATTATAAAAGAGGAAATGGCAAGGGCTGAACGAGAAGCAAAGGCCAAAGAAGGCAAGACTGTTTCTGCTGAGGCGGTAAAATTGTCAGCGAATTTCGCCGAGAATAAATCAAAATTCCAATGGCCTGTTTCTGGATTTATTTCACAAAAATACGGGCGCCAAAATCACCCTATCCTCAAAGGCATTATTATTGAAAATGAAGGCATTAATATCCAGACCCGGCAAAATGAAGCAGTAAAAGTTGTGTTTGATGGAGAGGTTAGAAAAATTGCCTTTGTGCCTCTTTTGGGGAATATGGTCATGGTAAAGCATGGGGAGTACTTCACAATTTATATCGGGTTAAGTGAGGTGCATGTAAGTGCCGGCCAGCAAGTCAAAACCGGTCAAAACCTGGGCACCATGGGCATCAATAAGGATGGTGTATCTGAATTAAAATTTCAGGTTAGGAAAAACACCCAAACCCTGGATCCTATGTTGTGGCTGTTGCGACAAAGTTGATTTGGCTGTTGGCTGTTAGCTTTTAGCGGTTGGCGGTTGGCGACATTGACTTTGACCATAGACTGCTTATCCCGCTACTCCAGGACTTCCGCTTCGCTACAGCTGCCGACTCAAGACTAACCTCTAACTTCTAACCACTATTTTGAACTATACCTGACACAATGCCCTTTTATTAGGACAGGGTTGTTTTCTAGGTTCACTAATAATATCTATCTTTACACCCATAAATTAATTTAAATGGTAGCCGCAATGAATGTAATATTGGCATGGAGTTTTCCTGGAGGATGGGAGCTCGTACTTATCGTATTGGTCATTTTAGTTTTTTTCGGTGCCAAGAGGATACCAGACCTCGCCAGAGGTTTGGGTCGTGGCATCCGTGAATTTAAAGATGCCACCAAAGGCATCAAAGATGAAATAGATGAAGGGGCTAAAGATTCTGAAAATAAAAAAGACAAAGCTTGATCGAATATAATTCCTTAGAAAATATCAAAAGGGCGCTGGATAATGGAAAAACATCCTGCGCCCTTCTTGTTGACCATTACCTGAATCAGATCGAAAAGCATAAAAACCTCAATGCTTTTGTAGAAGTATATTCCGAAGAGGCTAAGCAAGCTGCCATTGAGGTCGATCGTAAAATCAAATCAGGTAGTGCCGGCAGATTGGCTGGCATGGTGGTAGGCCTTAAAGATGTGTTGTGTCATCAGGATCATGGTCTTCATTGCTCAAGTAAAATCCTTGAAGGATTTGAATCACAATTTACTGCCACGGCAGTTCAGCGCTTGTTGGATGAGGATGCCATTGTCATAGGCCGGTGCAATTGCGATGAATTTGCCATGGGCTCCTCAAATGAAAACTCTGCTTTTGGTCCTGTGCTTAATGCCCTCGATACCGATCGGGTGCCGGGAGGCTCCTCGGGCGGTTCGGCCGTGGCGGTACAAGGCGATATGTGTCTGGTTTCATTAGGTACCGATACCGGGGGCTCGGTGCGGCAACCTGCCGCTTTTTGTGGGGTTTTTGGGCTTAAGCCTACCTATTCCCGGATTTCCAGATTTGGCCTGGCAGCTTATGCCTCCTCCTTTGATTGCATCGGTATTTTCGCAAAAAATATTGAGGATATGGCACTAGTACTGGAAATCATGGCCGGTCCTGATGCAGTAGACAGCACCGTTTCCAATCAGCCGGTACCAAAATATTCTTCATCAACATATTCCTTGCCGGAAAAAATAAAGATTGCCTACCTTAAAGAATCGGTGGAAAGTCCTGGCCTCCAAAAAGAAATTAAGGATATTATGATAGCAAAGCTCGAAAGCCTCAAGGCAGAAGGGCATACGATAGCTGAAGTCTCCTTTCCTTTATTGGACCATGTATTGCCAACCTACTATATATTGACCACCGCTGAAGCCAGCTCCAATCTGAGCAGGTATGATGGGGTCAAATATGGCTATAGGAGCCCCAATGCCACTGATCTGGAAAGCATGTATAAAAAGACCAGGGCGGAAGGCTTTGGAAATGAAGTGAAAAGGCGGATCATGCTGGGCACCTTTGTACTCAGCGCGAGCTATTATGATGCCTACTACACCAAGGCCCAAAAGGTACGCAGGCTCATCCGTGACCAGATTAAAGATATTTTTAAAGACTACGACTACATCATTCTGCCTACTACCCCTACCACAGCATTTAAAATCGGGGAAAATACCCAGGATCCCCTGGCCATGTATCTGGCTGATTTATTTACAGTGCCAGCCTCGGTGGCTGGGATTCCGGGAATATCTTTACCAGCAGGCAATGACAGCCAGGGTTTACCCGTTGGACTTCAAGTGATGGCAAATGATTTCAAAGAGGAGGAACTTTTTACCTTTTCAAAGTATTTATTGAAGCTATAGGCAATCCTTTTAATTACCATGGGTAGATTATTTTTTTCCTTTCTGGTTTCAGTACTTTTTACCCCAGTATTGCTGGGCTTTTCTGGTGATACTACCAGCTATGAAAGACCCTATATCGACCATGTTCCCCCTGATGTTAGTTTTGAGGTGCTCCAGGATCGAATATCCTGTATTGAAGGGGCCATTCCCTTAGTATTGAATGAAAGAGTGGAAAGTTTTATCAATTATTTTTCTGTTAGAGACAGGGAGTATACACGCACCATGCTCCGAAGGCAGCAGGTTTATTTTCCGATCTTCGAAAAATACCTCGCAAAATATGGACTGCCTGATGAATTAAAATATCTCGCAATAGTAGAATCTGGGCTCAACCCAAAAGCAGTATCCAGAGCCCGTGCGGTAGGCCTGTGGCAATTTATGTCCCCTACTGGTCGCCATTTTGGGCTCAAGCAAGACTGGTACATTGATGAAAGAATGGACCCTGAAAAGTCCACTGAAGCTGCCTGCAAGTACTTATCCCAATTGTACAATATGTTTGGCGACTGGGAGTTGGCACTAGCCGCCTACAATTCAGGACCGGGCAATGTCAGGAAAGCCATTCGAAGGTCGGGATATCAGAAATCCTTTTGGGAAATCTACAATTACCTTCCCAGAGAGACGCGGTCCTATGTCCCTCAATTTACTGCTGTCACCTATGTGATGAATTACGCTCAGGAGCACAATATTTATGAAATGCACCCAGAGTATCCCATACAAACAGCCATAGTAAATGTTGATGGCTATGTACATGTCGAGACATTGGCCAATTTAATGGATATTTGCCCCGAAGACATTCTCAAGCTTAATCCTTCCATTGCCAAAGGTGCCATCCCGGAAAATACCCGTGAATTCTTACTCAAAATTCCGGAAGAGAAATTACCCTATTTTGAATCCAACAGGGTATCAATTCTGGACTCTGCCTCAAAAACCGGGAAAGAAACCATAGAGCATATCGCTAAAACTACCACTGGGAGTACCTATGGTAAAAGCAGAACTTATTACACAGTGAAAAATGGCGATGTATTAGGCACCATTGCTATGAGACACGGTGTTCGCGTTAGTGACATCCAATCCTGGAACAATCTTAGGGGCACCATGATCCGGTCAGGACAGCGACTTACCCTTTATGTAAATGATAACGCCCCGGTTGCCAAAACAACCCCACCCGCAAAACCCCTCGTACCGCAAGGCATCCCCCCAGATAAAGTTTATGTAGTGCAACCTGGTGATACCTTATGGGATATTTCCAGAAAATTCCATGGTTTAACCATTGAAAAAATCAAGGAACTCAACCAACTCCAGGACAATAAAATCAAGCCTGGGCAAAGGCTAAAAATTGGATAGGTTGGTAAACCGGTTATTTTTGCAATAAATTAAAAAATCCTCAGTTAAAAACTAAGTTCGAGTATAAACATTAGGTTAGATTGCCATGTTCAAAAAACAAACCTATTGCCATGAAGTATATTAAATATTTTTTGATTATAACCATAGCCTTCATGATGAGTACCTGCTCTAATGATGGATCAAAAAAAAGTGAAGGCATGTTGGCTGAGGGTTCCGGAAGGCCGGGCGAAATGATTCTGGTAATGGATTCGGCAAAATGGGCCGGGCCATTAGGAGATGCCATAAGAGCTACCTTTAGAACCTCCATAGAGGGGCTGCCGAGAGATGAATATTCTTTCGATGTAAATCATGTAGACCCTCGTAAGCTCAATCATATACTCAAAGCAGTAAAAAATCTGGTATTTGTACTTTCCCTTGAGGGCAACAGCCCGGGCACCCAGGCACTGAAAAGAAATTTCTCGGATAACTCCCTTAAGCAGATGCATGATAACCCAAAGTTATTTGTAAAAACTGAAAAAAACGTTTACTCCAAGAATCAATCGGTAATGTATCTATTTGGTCCGGATGATGCTACCCTGACCGGCAATATCAAACAAAACAGCGGAAGTATCCTTGAATACTTCAACAATGCAGAGAAAGAAAGACTTGAAAAAAGCCTTTACAGATCCAAGGAACAAAAAGGCATTGCCAGGATGATGACTGAAAAATATGGTGCGAGCCTTAGAGTGCCGGTTGGATACGAAATAGCAGTAATGGAAGATGATTTCTTCTGGGTTAGAAACATGGAGCCAAAAACAGACAAAAATATTTTTGTCACCTTTGCTGATTACACTTCAGTTGATATTTTTAAAAGAGATGAACTGGTAATTTTCCGAGATAATATCATCAAAAAACATCTCTTTGCCGACCCTGATAAGCTCGATTCCTATATGATCACAGAGACAGAGTATGTGCCAGTGATCTCTGATGAAATTTCCTTCAATGATAAATTTGCCATAGAATCCCGGGGCTTATGGAAAACTAATAATCTGGCTATGGGCGGCCCCTTCGTAAGCTATGCGATGGTTGATGAGGAGACCAACCGGTTATTTTATATCGAAGGCTTTTCTTACAGTCCTTCCACGAATAAACGTGAAATTATTCGCGAACTTGAAATCATTCTTTCTACCTTCCGGCTCAATAGTGAGCTAAATGCAGGTAATAAAGGTTGAGGTTTAACTCATTCTTACTAATTTTACTCGCTTAGTGGATCAGTTAAAACCATTCAGATCAGATGTCAATAGTTATTCGTAAAGAGGATGCCCTACTATACCATTCTCAGGAACCTGCAGGAAAGATTGAGGTCATCCCTTCTAAAGTTTTAAGCTCCCAACTTGACCTGGCCCTTGCTTACTCTCCAGGTGTAGCAGAGCCTTGCAAAGAAATTGCCAAGGATAAAGATGCCGTGTATAAATACACTGCCAAAGGCAACCTGGTGGCTGTAATCACCAATGGTACCGCCGTCCTGGGTCTAGGTAATATAGGGCCGGAAGCCTCCAAACCAGTCATGGAAGGAAAAGGGGTGTTGTTCAAAAAATTTGCCGGTATTGATGTATTTGATATTGAAATCGATGAAAATGATCCAGATGAATTTATCAAAATCGTAAAATCGCTGGAGCCTACCTTCGGAGGCATCAATCTTGAGGATATCAAAGCCCCGGAAAGTTTTAAAATAGAGGAAGAATTAAAGGATAAAATGAATATCCCGGTCATGCATGATGACCAGCATGGCACGGCCATCATTTCGGCTGCCGCTCTGCTCAATGCCCTGGAACTTGCCAAAAAAAATATAAAAAAGGTTCGGATTGTAGTTAACGGTGCCGGTGCTGCTGCCATTGCATGCACCAAAATTTATGTTTCGCTAGGTGCCCGCAAAGAAAATATCATCATGTGCGACAGCAAAGGGGTGATAAACAAAAGCAGAGCCAATCTTGACCCTTCAAAATCCGAATTCGCTACAAGTGCTAAATTCACCACTTTAGCGGAGGCCATCAATGGGGCAGATGTATTTGTAGGATTGTCAATAGCAGATATCCTAACGCCTGAGCACCTCAAATCTATGGCCAAAAACCCGATCGTATTTGCACTGGCTAATCCCAACCCTGAAATTGAATACGCTCTGGCCATGCGCACCCGAAAAGATATCATAATGGCCACGGGGCGGTCTGACCATCCCAATCAGGTCAATAATGTCTTAGGCTTTCCTTATATTTTTAGGGGTGCCCTTGATGTAAGGGCTACCACCATCAACGAAGAAATGAAACTGGCCGCTGTAAAAGCCTTGGCTGACCTGGCCCGCGAGCCCGTTCCCGATATGGTAAGCAAAGCCTATGGGAATAAAAAAATAGAGTTTGGAAAAGAGTACCTGATTCCCAAGCCCCTTGATCCTAGGT
Source organism: Cyclobacteriaceae bacterium (assembly GCA_041749015.1). Taxonomy (GTDB): domain Bacteria; phylum Bacteroidota; class Bacteroidia; order Cytophagales; family Cyclobacteriaceae; genus JBGTCD01. Next base: position 10,310 of record JBGTCD010000052.1, on the reverse strand, counting down.
TGATCACCACCATCTCCCCTGCCGTAGCACGTGCAGCCATGAGTTCTGGTGTGGCCCGTCAGGAAATTACCGACTGGATAGAATACCAACTTGCTCTACAGAAAAGAGTAGGGGTAGATCAAAAACTGATGTCTCAAATCATCACCCGAGCTAAGAAGAATCCTCAGAAGGTAGTATTTGGTGAGGCTAATAATTATAAAATTCTGAAGGCTGCCCAACTTTTAAAAGATGAAAATATTGGTATCCCTATCCTTCTGGGCAATGAAGAGCAGATCAGAGAATTAATGAATCAGCATCGGCTGGATTTGGGGGATACCTTAATAATAGACACCTCAAAAGAAAAAAAGAAAGTGGAGGCTTTTGCTGAAATTCTTTATGAAAAAAGGCAAAGGAAAGGCATGACCCGATACGAAGCCCAAAAACTCATGAAGGACCGTAACTATTTCGGCAACATGATGGTGGAGACCGGGGAGGCCGATGCTTTTATTTCAGGGCTTACCAAAGACTACCCCAGAACCATTGCCCCTGCGCTGCAAATTATCGGAGTAGAAGAAGGGCAGCGTGTTGCTGGAATGTACATCATCAGCAATAAATCAGGCACTTATTTTTTCTCCGACACCACGGTGAACGTTAACCCCAACGTAGAGGAATTGGTACAAATCATTGGACTGACTGCAAGAGGAGTTTCCTTTTTTGATATTGTACCCCGAGTAGCTGTATTGTCTTATTCCAACTTTGGATCAAGCAAGGGTGAGGTCCCAACGAAAACACAAAAAGCAGTAGCTCTGGCAAAGAAAAAGTATCCCAACCTCATTATCGACGGGGACATACAAGCCAATGTTGCCTTAAATACCAGCCTTCAAAAAGAGATGTATCCATTCAGTGCCTTAGCAGGTGAAAAAGCTAATACCCTGATATTTCCAGATTTGACATCAGGGAACATCGCTTATAAACTGGTGATGGAAATAGGCGGTGCTGAAGCCATCGGGCCCATCCTGCTGGGAATGAAAAAACCAGTCCATATTCTGCAATTGGGAAGTTCAATCAGAGAAATTGTGAATATGGCAGCCCTGGCTGTGGTGGATGCCCAAACCAGAAAGAAAAGTAAAAAATGATCGGATTTTTAAAAGGAAAATTTTTGATCAGGGACCCATCCATGATCATTGTAGAGGTACAGGGTATAGGGTATGAAGTGCATATTTCTTTAAACACTTACGGCAAAATAAAGGATATTCCTGAAGGCATGCTTTTCATTTATATGCATGTAAAAGAAGATGCCCATACCTTATATGGATTTGCCGATGAAGAAGAAAAATCCATGTTCAAAAATCTCATCAGTATCTCAGGAGTCGGACCTGGCACAGGCACGATGGTGCTTTCATCACTTACGGCAGAAGAAATCAGAAGCGCCATCCTGAATGGGGACACTCAAACCATACAAGCTGTAAAAGGAATAGGAGGGAAAACAGCCCAGAGAATTATATTGGAATTAAGGGACAAACTCCAAAAATCCGGGTATAAATCTGAGGCCACAGGAATTATCCCAGAAACACACAATACACTCAGAAATGAAGCGTTATCCGCGTTAATCACGCTTGGAATCAGCAAAAATGCCGCTGAGAAAAGCATTGATAAGATTCTTAAAGTTTCTGGGCATCAAATCAGTTTGGAAGACCTGGTCAAAAGTGCTTTGAGAAACGCCTAAACTATTTTAAACCATTTTGGCATCGCGGAGGTTGAAAAGATTTTTGCTCCTATTTTTTTGCCTTTTTTTCTGGTTTGCAGGCAATGGCCTTCCTGCCGAAGAAAAATCTGAGGCCAAAGCTGCCCTTGCCCAAGAACCCTCCTGGCAGGAAAGGATGGATACCATCCCTTCCGACACGCTTAAAAAAGACACTCTGAGAGGCCCTTATGAGCCTTCAAGAAGGCCAACATTTAGTCCGAGAGACCGATACGGCGATCCATTTTCCAATTTCAACCCTTACACCCCTTTCTATCTCAAGGACCCCTCCAGCTACCAGTTGGATTTTGAGATTGATACTGCCTTCAATTATACCATATACGAAAGAATGGGTGAAATTGATTATCGGGCCCCTACGGAATTGTCTTCAGAGCAATACAGGAATTTTCAGGAACAAAGGATGATGCAGGAATACTGGCAAGAGCGGTCCCTTGGGCTTGATGGAGACGATGCTATGAGCGGCCGGAGTCTTGTACCAAAGCTCTATGTAAGTCCATTTTTCGATAGGCTTTTTGGTGGCAGCTTTGTAGAGATCATCCCCAGAGGTAATGTGATGCTTGATTTCGGTGCTAGGTGGCAGCGTATTGACAATCCGGCCATCCCCATCCGTCAACAGCGCAATGGCGGCTTTACTTTTGATCAGCAAATCAGCATGAATGTGACCGGAAAAATCGGTGAAAAACTGGCTGTGGTTGCCAATTTTGACAATAATAATACCTTCGATTTCGAGAATAATTTAAAAATAGAATACACCGGTTTTGAAGAGGATATCCTGCAAAAACTGGAGATTGGTAATGTAAGCCTCCCGCTTAATAACAGTCTTATCCAGGGCGGACAAAATCTCTTTGGTGTCAAAGCACAGCTACAGTTTGGCAAGTTGTATGTCACTGCATTGGCTTCTACGCAGCGCGGGGTGGCGGAGTCTATCAACATAGCAGGAGGTGGTGCTCAGGGACGGCCTTTTGATATTGCCATGTCCAACTATGATGAAAACAGGCATTTTTTTCTGGGTCATTTTTTTAGAGATAATTATGAACGCTGGGTTTCTGCCACACCCTCCATCATCTCAGGACTTAATGTAACAAGAGTGGAAGTGTACGTGCTCAACCGCAACAACACCACGGAAACCCTCCGCAATGTAGCCGCTTTTATGGACCTGGCAGAAGGTCGGAGGATTTACAGGCCTGAAAACCCTAACGTTGGCCCCGGAAATTCCGGATCACCCAATCAAAACAGTGCCAATAACCTTTTCTCATTTCTTAGAGGCCTGGACCGAAATTCAAATTCAATTAACCAGACTTTAGAATCAAGTGGATTTTCTAATGGGTTGGATTATGAAAGAATCAATGGTGCCCGGTTATTATCACAGGAAGAGTACTCGGTCAATAGAGATCTGGGATTCATTACGCTGACCAGGAGGCTTCAGAATGATGAGGTACTAGCAGTAGCCTATGAATACACCTTCAACGGTCAGGCTTTTAAAGTTGGCGAGCTTTCAGAAGACTATGGCAACGTCAGTGAGGAGAATGTAATATTTATGAAAATGCTCCGGCCAAGAAAAATAAGTATTCGGGATGACCAAAACCGCATCATTCCTACCTGGGACCTGATGATGAAAAATATCTACAATCTGAATGCTACCAATGTTTCCAGAGAAGGATTTCAGCTCAGAGTGATATACAGAGATGACCGAACCGGTATTGACAACCCTCAATTGCAGGAAGGCATCACCGCTTCTTCAAAGCAGCTTTTAGAGATTATGGGATTAGACCGTCTTAATCAGAATAATGACCCGCAGCCCGATGGAAATTTTGATTTTGTAGAAGGGCTCACCATAAATTCACGTGACGGATTGATCTTGTTTCCCTTTCTTGAGCCTTTGAATCATCCTCTGAGAAGGGAGTTTCAAATTGATAATAATACTGATTTTCTGATTAATAAATATGTCTTTGATACCTTATACCGATCCACGAAGGCCGATGCAGAGTTACAAACCAATTTAAATAAGTATTTTCTTGAAGGAACTGTACAGGGTGGATCTACCAATGAAATCATGATCCCGGGATTTAATATTGCAGAGGGCTCCGTGAGGGTCCTTGCAGGAGGGGTGCCCCTGCTTGAAGGCAGTGATTATCAGGTGGATTATAATTTCGGAAGGATCACCATACTCAATCAGGGTATAATGGCCTCAGGAAAGGATATTACCATTACCTATGAAAAAGCCGATCTATTTAATTTTCAAACAAGGACGCTATTAGGCACGCGTCTGGATTATCGGGTTGATGATGATATTAATATTGGGGCCACCCTGCTGCACCATAATGAAAGGCCCCTTATCACCAGAGTAAGTGTGGGTAATGAACCTACCCGAAATACCAAGTATGGATTTGATGTCAACATCCGTAAGGAGTCTCGATTTCTTACTAAAATGTTGGATGCCCTACCCATATTTCAAACAAAGGAGCCCTCAATGGTTACTTTCAATGCTGAATTTGCACAACTCCGACCCGGCACTTCCAATATCGTGGATGGTGAAGGCACCTCATTTATTGATGATTTTGAAAATACCATAACGCCTTTTAGTCTGGGCAATCCAATGTCATGGAGGTTGGCTGCCACCCCAAAAACCTCTGATAACCGGTACGATCCAAGCGTCGGTCAAATCAACGACCTTGCCAATGGCTACTTAAGGGCAAAATCTTCCTGGTATCAAATTGATAATATCTTTTACCGAAGTGGTGGCGGTGGCCAAAGGGGGCGACCTTCAAATATTTCGGATGAGGACATGTCCAACCACTATGTCAGGCCTGTACTCCCACAGGAGATCTTCCCCAGGCAAGACCGCGACCAGATCAATGTCAACGAACCATTATTTGAATTTGCCTTTTATCCTACCGAGCGTGGGATGTACAATTACAACCCCAATCTCAATATTAATGGCAGGTTGCCAAACCCAAGGACTGCATGGGGAGGCATCACTACAGCGATTATGACTGAGGTGGATTTTGACAAAGCCAATATTGAATACATTGAATTTTGGCTAATGGATCCATTTATTAATTCACCACGAGGAGTTGTTAGGGATGGATCTCCTAACCCCACCCCAAACAGTACCGGGGGGCGATTGTATTTCAATATTGGTAATATATCTGAAGATGTCATCCGCGATGGCAGGCATGCTTTTGAGAACGGCCTACCACCTGATGGGTCAGCAGCGAGTACAGAAACCAATGCCTGGGGCAGGGTAACGACCCAACAATACCTGACCAACGCCTTCGACAACAATCCCCAATCACGGGAAAACCAGGATGTAGGATTGGATGGTTTGGATAATGTGGCAGAGCGCAACCAATTTAATGACTTTGTCGAGGGGTTCGCTCCTGGCTCACCAGCAAGAGATCTGGCAGAACAAGATCCCTCAGCCGATGATTTTCAATTTTATCTCGGGGAAGAACTGGATAATCAGGATGCCAAGGTCCTGGAACGGTACAAAGATTTTAATGGCATGGAAAATAACTCCCCGGCCTTTACCGGTGGACTTCCTTATAATCCTTCTGGTACCACAATCCCTGACAATGAGGATTTGAATAGGGATAATACCCTCAATGAAAATGAAGAGTATTACGAATATATGGTCAATCTTCGGCCCAACCAGCTTGAGGTAGGCGGTAAATATATCGTAGATAAGGTGACTCAAACCATCAATGGGGATGAAGTCAACTGGTACTTGTACAGAATTCCTATTAGGAATTTTGACAACAAGTTTGGAAACATCAACGACTTCAAATCTATCCGCTATATTCGGATGTATCTTACTGACTTTGCCCAACCAGTTGTGTTGAGGATGGCGAAATTTAGATTCGTAGGCAGTCAATGGCGGCGGTATCTTGGAAATCTTGAAGAAAGCCGCTTTGGGCCTCCTCTTGAACCCAATCCTGAGAACTTCACCCTTTCGGTAGTCAATATTGAAGAAAACAGCCAGGGCAATGAGGTGCAGCCACCATATGTGTTGCCCCCGGGTTTTATTCGAGATAGGGATAATACCTCTACCGTCCAACGACAACTCAACGAGCAGGCAGTACAGATTTGTGTAGAAAACCTGGAAGATTCAGATGCCAGAGCTATTTTTAAGAATTTCAATGGTCTTGACCTAATCAATTATGGAAGGATAAAAATGTTCCTTCATGCTAATAGCGCCACCACCCAGGATGATGAAGTAACGGCTTTTATTCGCTTAGGTACAGATTTTGACCTTAACTATTATGAAATAGAAATTCCACTAAAAGTCACTCCACCATCAGCCAACAATCCAAGAGACATCTGGCCCCTCGAAAATGAGCTTGACCTGGACCTAAATGAACTCTTTGCTTTAAAAACAGCCCGAAATATCGCTCAGGCACCCATCAACGAAATATACCCCCGTGCCGGCCCCAGAATGGTGGGCAACCAGGGGATTAGAATGTTAGGAAGACCTGATATCAGTGATATCCGAACCATCATGATTGGGATCAGAAATCCTCAATCTCCTGACGGGGCCCCAAAGTCTATCTGCGTTTGGGCCAATGAATTAAGGGTAACTGACTTCGATGATGAAGCCGGATGGGCCGCTAATGCCACCCTAAATACCAAGCTGGCTGATTTTGCCAATATTACCGCCAGTGCCCGACATACCACCTTCGGTTTTGGGGGTGTACAGTCGAGAATTGCCGAAAGGACCAGGGAAGAAACTACATCCTTTGATGTCTCTGCCAATATCAATGTAGACAAAATGTTGCCTGATTTTCTGGGGTTGCAGATACCCATGTTTGTGAGCTACGAGGAGACCTTGGTCAAACCCCGATTTGACCCTTTGGATCCTGACAACCCCCTGGAAGCATCAATTCTGGCATTTGAAACACAAGAAGAGAGGGACGAATACCGGCGGTTAACGATGGCAAAAAGCGTCCGAAAAAGTATCAACTTTACCAATGTCAGGAAAATTAAAACCAATCCGGAAGCCAAGCAGCGAATTTACGATGTAGAAAACTTATCCTTTTCTTATGCATACAGCGAATTTGTTAGCAGAGATCACCGGATAGCAAGCTATTTCCGGGAAAACCACCGGGGATCAGTGGCCTACAACTACAGCACTGACCTTCCACCAATTGAACCTTTTAAAAATGTTGGATTTCTTGAATCTCCATATTTAAAGTTGATTAAAGAATTCAATTTTAATCCCCTACCGAGCAGCATCGCTGTGCGGGCAGATGTGGACAGGCGCTTTGTAAGAACATTATACCGGAATGAATTCTTACAACCTGCAGGAATTCCGCTTTGGGAGAAAACTTTTAATTTTAACCGTACCTACAATTTGCGCTGGAACCTCACCAAAAGCCTTTCTATTGATTACAATGCCATGGCCATTGCCCTGGTAGATGAACCCGACGGGGATTTGGACACCAGTGCCAAAAGGCAACAGGTTTGGGATAATTTCAAAAATCTGGGACGGTTGAAAAATTTTGATCAGACTCTAGGGCTAAATTATCGGCTCCCTTTTGATAAGTTACCCATTACAGATTGGTTCAATGCTGATTACAGATTTGAAGTAGGCTATACCTGGACGGCAGGGCCTGAAATCCTTCCAGGAAGTAACTTTCCAGATAGTCTTGATTTCAGGCATACCATTCAGAACAACCGGACTAACAACCTCACAGGCCGGTTTGATATGGTTAAGCTTTATAATAAAGTTACACTACTCAAGGACATCAATCAACCCCCACGAAGAGGCCGTGCTGCTCCACCATCAAGAACCCAGCAAAAAGAGGAAGATGGGGATGATTTCGCTCCTGAACGCAAGGGGCTTAAGGCAGTTTTAAGATTTTTAATGGCTTTAAGGTCTCTTAATGCTACCTATACACTGACTGAAGGCACTTTATTACCCGGGTTCAATATCACGCCATTTCTATTCGGAATGGATGAGGATTTTAATGCCCCCGGCTTTCCTTTCCTTTTCGGAAGCCAGGACCCTGAAATAAGATTCAGAGCGGCAGAGAATGGCTGGCTGGTCAATAGAACTGCCCTGACCACCCCATTCCGACAATCTCAGACTACTGAATTAAACCTCAGAGCCAATATTGAGCCTTTTAATGATTTTAAAATTCAGTTAGATGCCCGAAGAACTCAAATGTCAGGGTATCAGGAGATTTTTAGATTTGACGAATTAATGGATGGTTTCACCAGCCTGAACCCCAATCGAACGGGCAGCTATTCGATCTCTATGATCACCATCAGAACTGCATTTATTGGAGATGATGCAAATAATAATAATGCCACCTTTCAGAATTTTGCGGACAACAGGGCAACCATCGCCAATCGATTGAATCAGATAAATCCTGATCTGCCTTCTGATGGTACCTATGGGCTTAACTCCCAGGATGTGTTAATCCCGGCATTTATAGCGGCCTACACGGGTCAAGACGTCAACGAAATTTCGCTATCACCTTTCCCAAAAACCCCAATCCCTAACTGGAGGCTTGATTATGCCGGATTGGGTAAGATTAAAGCCTTAAGCAATATTTTCTCTTCTGTTAATATTGTGCATAGTTACAATTCTGCATACAGTGTGCTGAATTATTCAAGTTCCCTTAACTACGGACAAGGAATCGACCTCAGTAATAACTTAAATGACTACAACGAAACCACTTTTGGCACCATAAGTAATGAAGAGGGCGGTATCATTCCGCTATATATCATACAGCAGGCCATGATCACTGAGAGATTTCAGCCACTGATAGGGATAAATGTGCGAACCAAAAGCCAGATTCAGGCCAGAGTAGAGTATAAAACTGAAAGAAATCTGGGACTTAATATATCAAATGCCCAGGTTACCGAACTCACCAGAAATGAACTGGCCCTCGAGTTTGGTTTTACCAAATCCAACATGAAATTGCCTATCAAATCCAACGGGAGAACGGTGGTGCTTCGTAATCAGGTACAGTTTAGAATGAATATCGGCATAGGGGAAACCAAAACCCTTCAAAGAAAAATTGACGAAGTCAGTACCATCACTAATGGTAACATTAATTTTCAATTGAGGCCAAATGTCAACTACGCCATCAATGACAAATTGACTGTGCAACTATATTTTGAGAGAAATATTAACGAGCCTCTGGTGTCTAATGCCTTTACACGGGCTACTACGGCCTTCGGTACACAACTTAGATTTAATTTAGCCCAATAGGGCCAATCAAATGTTGAAAAAAATGTATTTTTGAGATCACACATAATAACCGAAGAAATATGAACATTCCATCATCATTAAAATATACCAAAGATCACGAATGGGTAAAGATAGAAGGCGGTGAAGCTACTGTAGGGATCACAGATTTTGCTCAGAACGAGCTGGGTGACATTGTATTTATAGAAATTGAAACTGAAGGAGAAACACTGGAACAAGGTGCAGTATTTGGTACCGTGGAAGCTGTAAAAACTGTTTCTGACCTTTTTATGCCACTTAGTGGCACCATACTCACAGTCAATGAAGACCTTACTTCCAACCCTGAAATAGTGAATGAAGACCCATATGAGAAAGGCTGGATGGTTAAAATAAAAATTGATGGCAGTACAGATGAACTGCTATCCGCAGACGACTATAAAGCATTGGTAGGTGGTTAAAACCTGGAAAAAAAGGAAGGTATTTCCCATTCTTACCATTTTCTGGGTGCTGGCGATTCTCATCCTGACCTTGACTCCAGCCCGTCATGTTGAGCAATTTACCTGGCCATTTGCTATTCCCTATTTTGATAAGATAGTACATTGGACGATGTTTTATGCCTTTGCATACCTGATGTTGGGTACTTTTTACTATAGGGGCGTCAACAAGAAAATGATGAGAACAGCGTTCTTAGTTTTTGGATTGGGATTTATGTTGGGTTTAATTACCGAAGTCCTGCAGGAGTTTGTGCCCGGTCGGAGCCCTGAGATGAAAGACATAATAGCAAATACTGCAGGAACTTTGTCCGGGATCGGAATGTTTTTATTGCTGAATAAGTAGGCTAAATTGGAAATTATAAACCCTTCTTATTATATTTGACATTACAATATCCATTTTAAAATCGGAATTATGGAAACTAAAAAGAAACCAGAGGTTGATTTAAACAGGAAAAAAGGCCTTTTTTTCAATATAGGGTTAGTTGTAACTCTTGCCTTGATGATTATGGCTTTTGAATGGCCGCGTGGTACAGGAGGTGATCAATTTGATATTGCTAAAATCAGTGATGATTTTGAAGACCTTCTCGAAATCCCACCTACTGAGATCCCACCCCCACCCCCACCTAAGATCCAGCAACCTGAGATTATAGAAATCCCCGATGATGAAGAAATAGAGGAGGAACTTGATTTGGATTTGGATGTGGATATTACCGAAGAAACTGTAATTACCGATATTGTGATGGATGCGCCTGCTGAGGAGGAAACAGATCAAATTTTTATGATCGTAGAAGAGCAGGCTTCCTTTCCAGGAGGATGGGACAAATGGTACGAATTTCTTGGTGAAAATATAAAATACCCCGCTCAGGCTAGAAGGATGGGT
>JBGTCD010000051.1:0-32168 GCA_041749015.1 Cyclobacteriaceae bacterium | reverse complement strand
CCAGGATCGGCCTCAACCACTCCAGCTCCATGTCAGGAAAACCCAACTGAAGTCTGAAAATAAGTGAAAGCATACCACCCAATAAAGCCCAGAAAATTCCTGTGATCAGAAACTGCTTGGCGATCATTTTGTGATCGGTAGAGAAAATATATTTACTTATAAACGTCTCCTTATGATCATGGTCATGATCATGGTGCGTTTCAGGATTAGCGTGTATTTCTGCTGTTGCCATCGTATAGATATATTATTTAATTCAAAACTGCTTCCAGGCTTTCATCAACTTCATCGGATTGAGCCGGATCTTCATCTGATTCATCCTCCTCAAGAGCTGGTGTTGCGGCAATCGGCTCATCACCACTCAACTCTATACCAGCTTTAATAATAGCCAGTTCCCTCAACTCTTCCGGCACCTTAGCCAGATATTCCTCATTTAGCTTCAGCCATGTGGGCTGCTCAGTTTTCCATTTTTCGTATTCTTCAGGCTCATCCACCACAAGTATCATCCTCATTGAGAAATGGCCACGGCCACAAATTTCAGTACAGGCAATCTCATAGTTAAACTCCGGATCTCCCAGCTCGGATCGCATCTCTGCTGTGGTCTTGGTGGCTGTAAATACAAAGTGAGTCGGCATACCAGGTACTGCATCCATTTTCACACGCATGTGTGGAATGAAAACACTATGTAACACATCCCTTGCCCTGATTTTGAGATGGATGGGTTTGCCCTTAGGTATGTGTAACTCCCTTGGCATAAAATCATCGAATGAACTCTCATCTCTCAGGTCCATACCAAACTGATTGGAAGGATCGATCAATCTAAAATCATGATCTCCTAAATTGTCATCAGCTCCTGGATAGCGTACTGCCCAGGCAAACTGGTAACCCATGATTTCCATAACTTCAGCATCTTCTGGTGGCTCAGCCATGATACTGTTCCAGGTTTTGAGACCGGTAAACACTAACACGGTAAGCACCAGGGCCGGAACAATAGTCCAGAGAATCTCCAACCTATGATTATCTGGATAAAATAACGCCCTTCTGCCCTCCTTATGCTGATATTGGTAAGGAAATAAAAAGAGTAAAATATGGGTAATGAAGAATACAATTCCCGTTATCCCCATGGTAATCCAAAACAACTTATCTGTTTCTGCACCATGCTCGGAGGCTAGAGGCGGATTATAATCGTCAAAATAAGCATAGGAGTACCAGAAAAATAAGGCAAACCCACCAATCAAAAAGAATAGCATTAAGGCTGCATTAACCTTATTAGAGGTTGTCGCTACTTTTTTCTCTGAGCCCTTAACAACCCCCACTAGTGAACCAATTCTGAATATCTGAAACAGGATAATCAGAATTAATACGATACCTATACCTAAAATTAACTCAAACATATTTTTTGATTTACTCTATACTATAATATTAAATATGATGATGTAAGCTCTCTTCCATCAAAGGATGGTTCCGGGCTACCAGAGGTGCTTTGGTCAATGCATTTAAAGTAATGAAAATAAAAGCAGCACCATACACCAAAAACAATCCAACTTCCACCAATCCAACTACACCTCCAAACTGCATCACACCGGGCGTCACCATCAGATAAAAATCGAACCAATGCCCAACAATAACGATAGGACAAACCAGCTTTAAAAAGGAGAGATGTCTCTTTGAATCTCTTGTCATCAATAACAAGAATGGTAAGAAAAAGTTGAGGATTAAATTGGTATAAAATACCCAGGAATAATTAGATGAGGTCATTCTTTCAATAAAGTAAACCGTCTCCTCCGGGATGTTAGCATAATAAATTAATAGAAACTGCCCGAACCATATATAAGTCCAGAATATGCTGAAAGCAAAAATGAATTTACCCAGATCATGCAGGTGATTGGAATCCACCACTTTAAGATATCCAGCCTCTTTGAGTAGTACTATTGTGAGCGTTATAAAAGCAAGACCGGCTACCCACCAGCTCGCAAAAACATACCATCCAAACATGGTGCTGAACCAATGGGTATCTATGGAAAGAATCCAATCCCAGGCAGCCATGGAAGAAGTCACGGCAAAAATAATTAAGAAAATGGCTGAGAGCTTACGCATCTTATACCAGTGGGCTGTACCACCATTGATATCTTCGGCAAACATTTCCCGTCTGATCCAGCGGAAAAAAATATACCACAGGCCAAAGAAAATGAGCAGCCTTGCAATGAAAAACACCGGCACGGTAGGGTTATCATGCATGGGCCAAAAAAAGTAACCCTTCTTACCTGCTATAATGGCATCATAATCAGCACCTCCCTCATTATAAAGTGAGGTATGGGTCCAATGAAAAATATCGTGATGGCCAAAAATCCACACTACCAACATCAGGATACCAGCAATAGGTAGCCACGCGGCCATTGCGATAGGAATTCTCTTGATCCCTGCAGACCAGCCTGCTGAAGCCGCATATTGTATGGCTACGAAGAACAGGCCTATGATAGCAAAACCCGTAAAATAGACATTATTAATCCATAAGTTGGTATAAAGCCTTTTAGTCCAGGGTGCGGTACTATGTTCATCATCGGCCTTAATGGCCTCCACAGCTTCAGTAGATGCAATTAGTTGGTTATCCACCATATCTACTACAGCATGGCCATCGCCGCCATGGTGGTCTCCACCCGAACCAGTCGTGGCTAATCCTATAATGGTAAGGATAATACCTGCGATCAGGTATATGATGATTGTCTTTTTAGCTCCTGGGGTAAAATCGAATCTTTCTTCAGTCATAACAGTATATCGTGACGTTTTTAAATGCTATTGTTTTTGCAATTGCTGTACATACCGGGTGATCTTCCAGGCATCTTCCTCACTGACGATTGACCCGTGAGCTCCCATACGGCCCTTTCCATGCATAATCACATGAAAAATATGGCCTTCAGGCACATTGACTACGGCCGCAGATTGATATGAGGCAACACCGCCATACACCTCCCCTACTTTTCCCGGCTCCAGACCAGTGCCGCCATGACAATGTGAACACAGTCTGTTGTACAGAACTAATCCCTCTGCCAAAACTTCTTCATTATCGGGAACAGGATTTTTTAATACCCTTCCCGCAAGGGCAAAGCTGTCTTTATGAATCCTATACGGCAACCATTGCTTGGAATTCCTCCTTACCGTATTTGGTGCTGGTTCCCGCATGGTCATGTTGTGTGGGTTGAGCGGGTTAGAGTTATAGTACTCCCCTTTACCATCATCGATGGAACTGACCCAATTTCCCTGGGATTCGTCGGTGATCTGAGAGAGTGGCTCATAGGGCACTGAATGATACATGTTAGGAGCATATTCTCGCCCTGGGTTATCGTCCTTGGCACTACATCCGGCAAGGCACCATACCATAAGGGCAAATGCAACTCCTTGGATATTCAATTTGATATTCATATTAGTTTTAAGTTGACTACTCAAAATCTTTTTCATTTACTTCCTCCGCATCTGCAGATTGAATAATTTTCCTAATCTCCTCCTTGCTAAGCTTATTTTTAGCCAAATCTACCGTTAATACATGACGGTCGTCAGTACTTCTGATGTCAAAGATCCGCGGCTGCTTATAAGGCTTTAAGTCACTTACCACGAAGAAAGTCCCTACCATACCCAAGGCAGAAAGCAACACAGTAAGCTCAAAAGTAACAGGAATGAATGGTGGTAATGCAGCAAAATCCTTCCCACCAATAATCATCGGCCAATCCACCCCCATCATCCAAAACTGCATAGTTAGGGCCAGGGAGGTGCCTAACAATCCAAAAAGGAAGGCTGCAATAGGTAGCCTGGTTCTTTTATAACCAAGGGCATGCTCCAGACCGTGTACCGGATAAGGGGTATATACTTCATGTATCTTGACCCCTGCATCACGAATCTTTTTGACACCGCCCATCAACAGGTCCTCATCATTATATATTCCGACTAAAAAATGTTTATTCGAATCCATATTATTTGACCTTTTCAGATGATGATTTAATAATACTTTTGATTTCTGCCATGTTGATCACAGGGAAAAACTTAGCAAAAAGGAAAAATGCTGTGAAGAAAAACCCGAACGTGAACAAGTACACCCCTACATCATAGAATGTTGGATAGAACATGGCCCAGCTTGATGGCAGATAGTCGCGGTGCAGAGAGGTCACAATGATCACAAACCGCTCAAACCACATCCCAATATTTACAATGATTGAAATGATGAAAGTAGCCACGATATTAGTCCTGATCTTCTTAATCCAGAACAGCTGAGGTGAAATCACGTTACAGGTCATCATTGTCCAGTAAGCCCACCAGTAAGGCCCTGTTGCGCGGTTTATAAAGGCATATTGCTCAGCCTCCACCCCGGAGTACCAGGCCATAAAGAGCTCGGTGATATAGGCTATACCCACAATAGATCCTGTCACAATGATGATGATGTTCATCAACTCTATATGGTACACTGTGATGTAATCCTCCAGCTTAAAGACGGCTCGAGTCACCAGCATCAGGGTGAGCACCATGGCAAAACCAGAGAAAATAGCCCCTGCCACAAAATATGGTGGGAAGATGGTGGTATGCCAACCCGGAATAACCGAAGTAGCAAAGTCAAAAGATACGATGGTATGTACAGAAAGCACCAGTGGTGTAGCAAGACCGGCAAGGATCAGAGCTACTGTTTCATAGCGCATCCAGGTTTTGGCAGCGCCATCCCATCCAAAGCTCAAGGCACCATAGACCTTTTTAGAAATCTTATTGGTAGCACGGTCTCTGATGGAAGCAAAATCAGGGATAAGCCCAATGTACCAGAATACAAGAGAAACGGTAAAATAAGTACTGATCGCAAATACGTCCCAAAGCAGGGGCGAATTAAAGTTGACCCAAAGAGAGCCGAAAGTATTTGGCAAGGGTAATGCCCAATAAAAACCTACCCAAAGTCGCCCCATGTGCAATCCAGGGAATACTGCAGCACAGATAACGGCAAATATGGTCATCGCCTCAGCAGCCCGGTTGATAGACATCCGCCATTTTTGTCTGAAAAGCAAAAGAATCGCTGAAATCAGGGTACCCGCATGGCCAATACCAACCCACCAAACGAAGTTGGTGATATCCCAGGCCCAGCCAACAGTTTTATTAAGCCCCCATACACCAATGCCCTCCCAGAGTAGCATCCCAATACAATAGACGCCCAGAGTCAAAACCCCTAAAGACAGGGCCATAGCTGCAAGCCATAATTTGGTAGGCTTGCCTTCTACCTGTCTGCAAATATCATTGGTGACATCATGTACGGTTTTGCCGTTGGTAATTAATGGTTCTCTTATAGTCGATGTTGCTTGCATAATCGCATTTAAATTTAAAAATGCCGTGTTCCGGTCAAATCTAAGCGTTTGTTTCCTTGTTCCTTATTTTGGTTAAATAAACCACATTAGGCTTCACCCCTACCTCTTCCAGCACATGGTAAGCACGGGGTTCCAATATCCTCTTATCTACTTTGCTGGCATCTTTAGGATCATCCAGATCCTGAATTTTCAGCATTTTAGAGATTTTGCTCTCAGGGTCGTTCATGTCCCCAAATACCAATGCATCAGCAGGACAGGCCTTGGCACAAGCCACCTGCACATCCTCGTCAGTAGGCCTTCTGTTTTCTTTCTTAGCCACCAGTTTTCCTTGCTGTAATCTTTGTACACAGAAGGAACATTTTTCCATTACCCCTCTTGACCTTACAGTCACATCAGGGTTTAGGACCATTTTACCCAGGTCACTATTCATGGAGCTATTCTCACCAAACTGGTCGTTGTCGTGATACTTAAACCAGTTGAAACGTCTTACTTTATAAGGACAGTTATTGGCACAATATCTGGTCCCAATGCAACGATTGTAGGCCATCTGGTTAAGACCCTCCGTACTGTGGGTAGTAGCTGCTACCGGGCATACAGTTTCACAAGGAGCATTATTACAATGCTGACACATCATGGGCTGGAAAGTAACTTCAGGATTATCTGCAGCTTGCTCCAGTTTTTTAAGGCCAGAAATAGATTTGTCTTTTGGGTCCCCTACACTACTGTAGTACCTGTCGATGCGAATCCAATGCATGTCCCTTCGGTTGATCACCTCTGCTCGGCCTACTACAGGGATATTGTTTTCTGCCTGACAGGCGATGTGGCATGCACTGCATCCTGTACAGGAGTTAAGGTCTACCACCATACCCCAGTGATGATTTTCATATCGGTGGCCTTTCCACAAACTTAGAGAGCCTGGCGCTACTTTATGGCTTTCATCCTGCCATGTAGCAATTTTTGGTTTTACCCTACCTGCGGAAGGATTCTTTTGATATTCAGGTAAAATTGATTCCTGGACCACGAAAGTTCTACCCATATAGGTCTGATGGGTTTGGGTTTGAGCCACCTGATACTTTTCACTCAGAATCTCAATCTTAACATCCCCTGACACAAAATACGCAGCGGTGTCATTTACTTTTTTAACCAGAGGATAAACATCCACACCGAGCGCATTGGCCACCTTACCAGCCTTAGTACGGCCGTAGCCCAATGCAATCCCGACAGTACCGGGAGCCTGACCCGGCTGGATCACCAATGGTATCTCAAAGGAATGATCGCCCACGGTGACTTTGGCTTTGTTGGTTTTGCCCTCAAAACTGGTAAAGCCTTGATCATTGGCAAATGATTGACTTACGGTAAGATAATTATCCCAGGTCGCTTTTGTGATGGGATCGGGCATTTCCTGGAGCCAGGGGTTATTGGCCTGAGAGCCATCACCAATACCGGCTTTCTGGTATAAAACAAGGTCGATCCCTTCGGATTCTGCTTTATAGTTTTTAGCTATGGCAGCGGCAGCATTGCCGAGATTACCACCAAAAGCCGGGGCTTCTCCGGAGTCTTGGTCAGGAGCATTCCAGATACCGTCATGAAGGCAAGTATCCCAGAATTTCTGGAAATCCAAGCCCCCGGGATACATATTATTTTCCCAGCGGTCCTTGAGGTAATCAAAATATTCCACATTGTTTCCTGACCAGTTCAGAAGGCTTTCCTGCGTCTGACGGGTATCAAATATCGGTCTGATGGCTGGTTGCGACAGACTATAGCTTCCTTTTACCGGCTCGTAATCATTCCATGATTCTAAGTAATGGTGATCTGGTGCCACATATCCACAGAGGGAGGCAGTTTCGTCATTTCTGTCAGAAGTAGAAATCGAAAGAGAGGCTTTACCTAAAGCCTCAGCCAGCTTAGCCCCTGAAGGATGGTTATAAACCGGGTTGGTGTTATAGAAAATAACCCCTGCTACCCTGCCGAGGGCAAGATCAGCTATCAACTGATCGATGCTGCTGTCATCGCCTTTGCGGAAATTAGTATGTTTGGCAAGGTCTATCGTCCTACCATAGTTACCCAGTAGCTGGTTGATACCATTGATCACTTCCTGCACGGCCGGGTCATTGGAGCCGCTTACTACAAGGCTCGCCCCGCGATTACTCCATAAAGAATCTGCAGCCTCACTCAAGTGCGCCAATTCAATACTGCCACCGGATATTTTAGAGGCACCGGATTTACCTGCTATTAAATTGTAAAGAGCTACAACTGCTACCCCTTCCTGAGAAGGTTTAAGTGGGGTACGATAGTCCGCATTGGCTCCAGTTAGGGATAGGTTTGCCTCAAACTGAAAATGTCTGGACATGGTTTTTTTGTCATCCCCAAGTTTTCTGTTTTTGCTGTATTGTTTGGTGAATGCTATCGGGTTAATCCAGGTGCCCAGAAAATCCGCTCCAAAACTTACTATTGATTTGGCTTTGCTAAAGTCAAAACTGGGAAGGGCTCTTTTACCGAAATTTGTTTCATTTGCCTTGAGCATGCCTGCCGAAGAATAAGGGTCGTAGGTGAGGTGCTCAGCAGTAGGATATTTGGCTTTAAAATCTTCGATTGCAGCCTCAGTACCCGGGCTCAGGATGGTATTGGAAAGTATGCGAATGCCGCCACCATTTACCGAGATGGTTCTCAACTTACTGGTAATCTCGTAATCCAGGTTTTCCCAGGAGGTAGACTCTCCTGCGGCCAAAGGTCCTCTGAGACGCTCATTATCATATAATGAAAGGATAGAAGCTTCTACCTGGGCGTTGACCCCACCACCAGATACTTTTGATAAGGTATTACCTTCCACTTTAATCGGCCTTCCTTCACGGGTTTTTACAAGAATGCTGCAGTAGTCACCACCCTGTACATAAGTAGACGCATAGTAATTAGGAATACCGGGATCAACATCCACCGGTTTATTGACATAAGGAATGGCTTTTCTAATAGGAGCCTCGCATGCCGCCAGTGAAGCAGCGGCTATACCAAATCCCATCATTTTGAGAAAATCCCGCCTGGAACTGCCTTCTTCAGGCATCTCATTGGGCAGGGGCAGGTATTCTGCAAATTCCTTATTGGCATATTTAACAAACTCCGGATCTTTCGAGAGCTGCTCTAAACCTTTCCAGTATATCTTTTTATTTTCTTTCATAAGCTTCAGGCAAATTTTCAGCCCTAAAATTTATTTTATTAATAATGACATTTAGCACATTCCAAACCACCAATATTCTCAACCGTAAGAGTAGCAGAACTTCCTGGTGATGAGTGTAGCTCTACTAACTTGTCGTAATAAGCATTATCCTTAGCATTGATATTGGTCTGCCTGTGACAGTCAATACACCAACCCATAGTTAGCAAACTGTGCTGCCGCACAACTTCCATCTCCTCGATTGGCCCGTGACAGGTTTGACAATCAAGGCCTGCCACAGTAGTATGCTGGGAGTGATTAAAGTATGATAAATCAGGCAGGTTGTGGATTCTTACCCATTCGATAGGCTGATCATTTTCGTAGGCAGCCCAAATTTTTTGTACTTCAGGTGATTCTGTTTTGATGGACTGATGGCAGTTCATACAAATATTGACTGAAGGGATGTTGGCATTCTTACTCTTATATACAGATGTATGGCAATAGTTACAGTCAATCTCATACTCACCCGCATGTAGAGCGTGCGAAAAAGCAATAGGCTGCTTGGGTGCATAGCCCTGCTGTATCCCTATCGAAAACAGGCCATTGATGACCACCTTCATGGCTATGGCAGTAAATACAAATATACTCAGGCCTACAAATGCTTTGCTCCTGAGCAAACCACCAATGTCAAATCTAGGCTCAATGACTGCTCTGTCATCTTCTGTAATACCATCTTGCTGCTGGAGGTATTTTTTAAGTACTGTAATAATGAGCAGGAGTATAAACAGGATTAGCACCAAAATGATGACCAAACCTATAAGGATGGCATTAAGATAGGCAGCCGGGATCGCATCACCTGCTACAGCCTCACCAGTACCATTGGTAGCTACCTGTGCTGAGGGAGGTCCCTTTAAAGTTTCGTCTTGTATATAAGAAATAGTAGCCAGTACTTCTTCTCTGGATAAGGTCGGAAAAGCCTGCATTTCTACCTGGTTCCATTCCTGATATATTTTATTGGCATAAGCATCCCCGGAAGCTATCACCTTCTGGGAGTTCTGCACAAATCCTACAATCCAGTCAAGGGATGGCACCCGCTCCCATACGTTTGCCAGGGCCGGGCCGGTATAATTTTCGTGCACCTTATGGCAGGAGCGACAATTGGCATTGAACAATGCCTTGCCCTTGTCGATGACCTCTTGCTCTGCTGACAGCCCGGGAAAGGACTCGCCACTTGCAGTTGCAGGTTCGGCAGCAGCTTCCTCACCTTCGGCATCCTGAGCCAGGGCCGGGAATGTCAGTGCGACTGAAATAAATAGAACTAAAGAAATACGTAAAAAGTCGGATAAGAGTAAAAACCTATTGGTCATGTTTAGTAGAATTAACATCTAAGGCCTTGTAGAAAATCTGCACAAATCTACTACGCAGCCTTTTTTTTTCAAACACCAAAAACATACTTACAGAAGGTTAAATCAATTTAGCATAGTTCAACCTTCTTAAAGCAATCCAAAAATGGTTTTTTCTACCCAATTAGGCTAAAGTTTATGATAATTTAGAATCTTTATAAATAAAAAACCGCATTAAAATCGATTTTTTAGAGGGCTCCTAACATTTAGGAGGCTGTGTGGTTTAATCATTGATGATGTTTTTACCATTGTATATGGCTTTATTATTACAGAGCGTGAGCAACCCTCAAAGGGAGGTGCTTTTTTTTGTAGCGATGCGGCATCCGCTAACTGTGTTAGACAGATGGCCTTGCTGAGTGATGATACCATCGGGATCAATGAGCGGGACATGACCATTAGAATGATCGAAAAGACTCCTGACAATTTAAGGTTGTTTCGCAAGTGGCGGATCACCCATGATTTTGAGGTGCTGCTTATTGGAAAAGATGGTACCGAAAAGCTACGCTCCACAACCCCAGTGAAATTAGATACCTTATTTTCCCTCATTGATACCATGCCCATGCGCAAGGTTGAGATGCAGCGCCGGGGTTAAACTTTTCCAAAGTCTGAAACTTTGGAAAAGTTAGATCTCTATTTCGTCTATACAATCTTTAATATGGTCTACACTTTCAAAATAAATAAGGGATTCCTCTCGATTTATTATTCTTTCTTCTTCCCAATTTTCGTATGCTACCCAACTACTCCACAGCCAATCATTTACCGATCGAACAAAGTCATGTTTAACGGGATTCAAATGAATATATAAAAAGGTTTTCTGCCACTGTTCATCAGATTCAATGACTTTTCTTTTGAAGTTTTTCATAAAAAGACTCCCCATCCGATTGTATTTTTTGTTGAAGGCTTGGGTATAGGAGCTGCAAAATTTGAAAACTGTTCACTGATAAAATAGTGGTCAAGCTTTTAAAACTAAAAATTCATCTGGGCCTGGAGCCGCAGAAGACTGCCGGATTGCAGGTTGTCCTGGTTGATAAAATCCTCAAAACGCCGTCTTGAAAAAGTGTACATGGCCACCAGTTCGAAATGTTTAGTGGGCTGCCACTCTACTCCGATCTCTAACTCTCTGACTTTATAGCTTCGGGCGTCAAGTTCGTGCTTTTTGCCTCCGGAGTAATGCTGGGCCCTCACAAATGGAATGATTATCTGCCTGTTCATCCTTTTAAAATAGCTTAAGGTGACATAACCCCCATGGAGGTTCTGCACTTCGATGGAATCAGTAGCAGTATTAAACTCAGGACCCCGGCCTATATTATATTCAGCCTGTATGCCAAAAGGCTGGGGATAAAGAACGAAAGAGGCAGCTGCCCTTTCGTCAAGATAGTTGAGGGTTTCGTTATGTTTAACCCCGGGAGAGAGTTGATTTTGATAAAATCCGTATTGTCCTCTATAGGTCTGTATGCCTGGCTCTATGATTTGATCACCAATTTTAAAGGGGTAAGATAGTCTGGCCACCACATGTTTGTTTTCATTGATCTCAGGCTTGTTGGCCGTCTGTCCATTGTATACCCCTAGCCCCAATACCCCATAATCACCGGAACTTTTGAGCCCCTCTCGATTCAGCCAGGAATACAACCGTCGTGTCTCCCTTGGCGCCCAATAAAAAAAGACTCCAAGATCACGCTCATTGCTGAGTGCGCTATTAAGTCCGTCATTCCTGTCAAGAGGCAACCGGTTCTGGCTGGATTGCATGTTTTCAAAGCCAAACGGCACCTTACTTTGACCTAGCCTGAAGCGAAACTCATTGTACTTATCAAGGCCCACATCAATGTAGGCATCTCTGATCTGCGCGAAGTGGAGTCCTGTAGAAGATGCAGAGCTGGCAAAATCAGGCTGAATGTAGAAATACACCCGTTCGCTGATCTGCCCAAAAAAAATGATTCGTATCCTGCGCAGAAAAAAGCCGCCATTTCCTCCCCAACTCTTGTCACATTGTTCACACTTCAGTAAGGGATTGGTTTCAAAAAGCCGGTTATAGCGAAACTGGGTATAGCCCCTGATGGAAAAGCTTTCATACCAGGAAGATTTTATAGTATCATTTGGGTCGGCGGCTCCAGTCTGCCCGTAGGTGGTCAGGAAGGATAAAAAACAAATAGCAATGAAAAAGACCCTCACTTTTGAAAATTGGTTTTGCAAATGTGTTACTTAAAAATTAATAAATTATTATTCAAATGTTAAGTTAATGTTAACTTATTAATATTGGCTTAATATTGGCAATTAAACTATAAAATCCGGAAGGGAAGAAATGCATTCAACTTTTTTTCAGTGGCAGGGAAATTTTAGACCGGCTTTTGTTAATCTTGCATCAACAACAAAATTTTTAATTCCATGCCCTTCCCGGAATCCGTCATCATCAGCATAGGCGATGAGTTGCTCTATGGTCAGACCCTCGATACCAACAGCCATTGGATCAGCGAAAAGTTGACTTTGCATGGATTTAAAGTGGTGCACAGGATGACCATCCCCGACCAAAAAGAGATGATTCTTGAGGCCTTTGAGGTAGCCCAGTCCAAAGCCGATATCGTATTGATCACCGGGGGCCTTGGCCCAACTGAGGATGACCTTACCAAAGATTGCCTTGCTGAATATTTCAACTGTGGAATTAAGGAATTCCCCGAAGCCCTCGAACAGATCAAAAACATTTTCGAAAAGCGGGGACGGGAGCTGAGTACCCGCAACCTGGAACAAGCCCAACTTCCAGAGATCTGCGACCAAGTGTCCAATACCCTGGGCACTGCACCTGGGATGTGGTTTGACGAGGAGGGTAAGGTGATGGTCTCCATGCCTGGTGTGCCCTACGAAATGGAGAAAATGATGGAAGACACCGTCATCCCCAGGCTTAAAAAAAGGTTTAAAGCACCAAATATCTACCATAAGATCATCAAGACTGTCGGCATCGGGGAGTCCCGGCTGGCAGAAATCATTGAACCCTGGGAAAAGGCCCTGCCCAAGGAAATAGGCCTCGCCTACCTGCCCGGCCTTGCCGAGGTCAAGCTCCGACTGACTGCCACGGGTGATGATCGCAAAGCCTTGGAACAGGCGGTATCAATTGAGCTGGACCGGCTTCAGAAATATGCATGGAAATATATTTATGGATATGATGAGGATACCCTGCCCGAGGTCCTGGGCCGGTTGCTGGTCGCCCAAAATAAAACTCTCGCCCTGGCAGAAAGTTGTACAGGAGGCTATGCCAGCCATCTGATTACCTCCGCCCCGGGGTCTTCAAAATATTATCAGGGCAGCATCGTTCCCTACCACAACCATTTCAAAAGAGACCTCCTCGGGGTGAGTGAAGGTACCTTATTGCGATATGGGGCCGTGAGTGAAGGAGTGGTGATAGAAATGGCCGAGCATGTAAAAGAGATGTATAGGGCTGATTTTGGCCTGGCCTTGAGCGGGGTGGCAGGCCCCTCCGGTGGCAGCAAAGAAAAACCTGTCGGAACTGTATGGATTGCGGTAGCTACAAAAGAAAAAACCCTCACGAAAAAACTTCAGTTATATAATGACCGTGAAATCAATATTAAAGCCGCATCAGTGAGTGTTTTGAATATGCTGAGAAGAATATTAGTCGGAATATCCTGATTTTCGTAAATTTGTGGCAGGATACTTATTTAAATCGTTTTCGAAATGGCAGTAGTTGACCTTAGAATGCCCAAAATGGGGGAAAGCATCATGGAAGCCACCGTACTTGCATGGCTTAAGAAGGAGGGCGATCGCATAGAGCAAGATGAATCCCTGCTGGAAGTAGCTACCGATAAGGTGGATACGGAGGTGCCCTCTACCCATGCCGGGGTGCTCAAAGAGATCCTTGCCAAAGAAGGCGATGTAGTGCCAGTAGGAGCCCCTATTGCCAGAATTAATACTGAGGCAGAAGCTGAAGCCAATGGCCAGGAGAAAGAAGCACCTGCACCAGCCAAAGACAAAACCCCTGAGAAAGCATCAGAACCACAGTTGGCAACAGTAGAAGCTGAGTCTGCCCTCTCCCCCAGATCCGAAGGTGGGAGAATTCCTGCCAAATCCCCATCCGGGAAATTTTATTCCCCCCTGGTGCGCACCATCGCAGAGAAGGAAAATGTAGGCCTTAGGGAACTTGAAAAAATTCCTGGTTCCGGTAAGGAAGGCCGGGTGACCAAAAAGGATATCATGGCCTATCTTGACGGTAAAGAGGAAGGCCCGGCAAGCCTTGGAGCCTTCCAGCAGCAGTACAAATCACCGGAGCCAATGCCGGTATCCGTTTCAGGAGAGGATGAAATCATTGAAATGGACCGGATGCGCAAAATGATTGCAGACCGGATGGTGGCCTCCAAGCACATTTCACCCCATGTCACCTCTTTTGTAGAGGCTGATGTCACCAATATCGTGATCTGGCGGAACAGGGTCAAGAATGAATTTAAAGCTAAGGAGGGCGACAGCCTTACCTTCACCCCGATATTCATCGAAGCCGTGGTGAAGGCCATCAAAGATTACCCCATGGTCAATGTGCAGGTGGACGGCTCCAGGATCATCAAGAAAAAAGACATCAACATCGGTATGGCGGTGGCCCTGCCATCCGGCAACCTGATCGTGCCGGTTATTCACCGGGCGGATCAGTATAACATCACCGGCCTGACCAACAGGGTCAACGACCTTGCCAGGCGCGCCAGAGAAAATAAGCTCAAGCCAGACGAATTGTCCGGAGGCACCTACACCATTTCCAATGTAGGGTCATTTGGCAATGTGATGGGCACCCCGATTATCGTGCAGCCACAGGTAGGCATCATGGCATTGGGAGCCGTGGTGAAGAAGCCTTCCGTGATCGAAACCCCTCAGGGCGATGCCATTGCCATCAGGCATAAGATGTTCCTCTCCCACTCCTACGACCACCGGGTGGTCGATGGCGCATTGGGCGGCATGATGGTGCGCAGAGTCGCCGACTACCTGGAGCGGTTCGATATGAACCGGGGTATTTAAGGGCGGGCAGCAATACCTGTATTATTTTCCTTTTCTAACTCTTAAGTCTTCTGAGGCTTTATACCATTTCCGCGTTTTAATATTTTCTGTATATTGTATCAGGTTTAAATTACATTAAGCATCAGATGGCTGTAATGGAAGTATCTTTAATCGCAATAGCGGATATGGGTATCAAGATGGCTAATCAATAATTAAAAATGACATATAAACGACTCATATTTAAAGACTCATTTACAACTTCTCTTAACTATGAAGATTTATGTTTTAGCCTTAAAAAGAAATTAAATAAAAGATTTTTTAAAGGCTACCTAAGCAAAAATGAGACTCTTTTATATTATTATTCAGAATTTATAAATTTATCAGTAGTACCAAAAATGCCAATCACACAAATAAAATTTATTAAACCACCTAATGACAAGGGCCAATTGATAATAGAGTTTAAACTAGTGGACATTATATTAATTTTCTTTGGGGCCGGTTGTTTGCCAATTTGGCTTGCATTTACATTTAATTTTGCCGAGCCGGTAATGGGTTTAGGTAGATTAGTGATCCCGACAATTGCGACAATATTTATTTATTTATTTCTACAAATAAGGTATTTAATTGAAATAGATCAGTTTAAAAAAGATCTAGAGGCTATAAAGACAGAAATAGGCCAAAATCCCGATAGAAAGGAAATTGTATAATGGATTGTGATGTAAAAGTGGTTATCGGTTTCTAATTGATTTAATACACTTAGAACTACTATCATGAGAATAATTACTATTTCAATTATTTTTTTTCTGACTGCTATCAATTCGATATTGTTCGGACAAAGTTTAATTTTTAAAACGGTTAATGGTGAAAAAGAATTTCCTAAAGACTACTCCCCTCAAGGGCCGGAAAGAGGTTCTGTTTTTCCAGACTTTAATTTCACTGATATTCATGGTGATACGATTGCATTCCATACAAAAAAGGATAAGGTCGTAGTAATAAACATTTGGTTTGTAGGGTGTACAGGTTGTAAACAAGAAGAACCTCAATTAAAGCGGTTAGTTTCATCATTTGAAACAAATGATGAGGTTGAATTCATTTCGTTTTGCATGTCAAATGAAGGTAGAATAAACAGATATTAAAATAAAAATGGAGATTTTGGCTATAAAACAATTAGCACTAAAAGGAAGGAAATTAAAGAAAGATTTGAAGTAATAGCTTCTCCAACACACTTCATTATTAAAGACGGGATACTTGTTGAGAAATTTACTTTGTCAATCTCAGATGACATGATGTTTGATTGGTTCAAAGCAAGAATTGAAGGGCTACTTTAAATGCACTATTAAACCTAAACATGTATTTTCAGTGCAATCTTTCCATTATTAAACTAGTTGGGGTAAAGTTGAAAAAACAATTTATGAAAATCATTTCTACACTTCTTATCATCGTTATATGCATTGGTTGTAAGCAAACCTCAAAAGAAATAATAAGTGGAAATCGATCCTTTATTATCTCAGGAACTATTAATGGAGATTACTCAGATTTTATTTATTTGAATTACGGGGAAATTAAGGACAGCGTAGAAATCATAAACAACAGCTTTAAATTTGAAGGAATAGTCGAAAGACCAACCCAAGGATGGTTAAACCTAAAACCAGATGCAAATGTGGCTTGGTTGTATATTGAAAATAGCGACATAAAGATTAAGGCGGACTATGAAAATGGATTTCAAAATGAAAAGCCTTTAAACGTTTTAATTATTAAGGAAATAGAGGGTTCATACTCTGCTGAAATTCAAAAAGAATATAGGGAATTTTATCAAGCCAATCAGAATAAGGAAAATTTCAAAAGTTTGTTATATGACAAACTTGAAGTCTTTATCGATAAAAATAGTACTCATCCTTTCAGTGGAACAGTTTTAGGCGAACTTGCTTTAATAAACCCTGTGCTTTCAAAACAGGAGCTTATTCAACTCTATGCCAAAATGGATACTACTCAGCAAAATAAAGATGATTTGGAAATGTTTAAAATGGGAATTGCTACCCGCGATTTGTATGGAGTAGGTAAACCATTTTTGAAATTTAAACTGCCAAATATTAAGGATGAGGAAGTTCATGTTTCAACATTTTTTGGCAAAACCACTTTAATTGACTTTTGGGCTTCTTGGTGTAAACCATGCCGAGAAAAACATCCTGATCTTATTAAACTTAAAAAGAGATTCGAGAAAGATAATTTTGAGATTGTAGGCATTTCTATAGACGATAAAAAAGAGAATTGGCTAAAAGCTGTAGATATGGACAATCTAGAATGGACCAATCTACTTGATATTAATAAGGAAGTGAGTAGCGAACTCGGAATTCAAGCCATCCCATTCAATTATCTGATTGATGAAGAGGGTATTATTTTAGGAGTCAATTTATCGATTGAGCAGGTTGAAAAAATAATTAGCGGAAAAGCCCTCAGGTAACAATATGTTATTTGTAAATGTAATTTCGCAATAAAACCTAGTCAAAGTGTTCTGATAATAACTGGATTAAAATTTGGGCTATGAAAGAGATTTTAGAAATTAAAGACGTGGAGCATATTAATAAATTAGAAAATGAATATGACTTACAAAAAGCTTCTTTGCTTGAACGTAAATTGCGTTTATTGATTAGTGATGATCCAGCCTTAAAGCCAATTCGGGATAAACTTCGCGATTTGATTAAAAGTTACGAAGACAAAGAATGGTCTGATTTTAATCCTGGATCCAGCAATTTTTAAGGAAGGTTTAATGAACAGAAGGAATGTAAAAATAATTGCCCAAAGAATTTATTAACTACGATTTTCGTATATTGGTGTAAGAATAAAGAGGTTCTTATGGAATATCAACAAACTTACAAAGTCAATAAAAGTAAACAATTAGTGATTGATTTACCTGAACGCTTTCATAATAAAACGCAGGTTAAGGTAACAATTCAGGATGCCAGCTTATCAAGGGCATCCAAAATCGACATGCTTAAAAATGCAACCAAGGACCAACTGTTTACTACGGATACTAATGAAGTAGCCTCAGATTTTGAAGGTGCTTCCTATTAGCTGATTCCTTAATCCATGCGACCTTCCCGCCTATTAGTTTCTCTTTTACTGTTCCTGCTAGGGTACCTCCTGTTTTGGCCTGTACCGATTGACCCCCTGCCCTTTGAGCCGGAAGCGCCTCCTGAGATGACCGGAGTCCTGGCACCTAATACAGCCTTAAGAGCAGCAACCCACATTGGCACCGGCAAGATCAAGGGCCCGGAAGACCTGGCCATTGACAGCCTCGGAAATATTTATTGCGGGACAGAGGATGGTCTTATTATGAAAATCCTCTCGGATGGTTCGGTGCAGACATTTACCAACACGGAGGGCAGGCCTCTGGGGATGGCCTTCGACCATGTGGGAAATCTCATAGTAGCCGATGCCTGGAAAGGCCTACTCAGCATCGACAAAGCGGGAAAGATCACAGTCCTTACCACAGAATCAGATGGTGTGCCTTTCCGCTTTACAGATGACCTCGACATCGGTAGCGATGGGATGATCTACTTCTCCGATGCCAGTCACAAATTCCACCAGCCAGAGTACCTGTACGACCTCCTGGAGGCCAGGCCTAATGGCAGACTCCTGCGCTATGATCCTGAAACGGGCACCACTACCACCCTGCTCAAAGACTTGTATTTTGCCAATGGGGTAGCATTATCTGAAAATGAGGACTTTGTACTCGTCAATGAGACTTACCGATATCAGATCACCAGATACTGGCTTAAGGGCCCTAAGGCTGGCAGTTCTGATATTTTTATTGACAACCTGCCGGGCTTTCCTGATAATATATCTTCGACCGGTGACGGGCGGTTTTGGGTGGCCTTGTTTACAGTTAGGAATACCACCATGGACAAACTGCATCCCAGACCGTTTATGAAAAAAGTTCTCGCACGACTACCAAAATTTACCTGGCCAAAGCCCGCCCCATATGGATTTGTAATCGAAATTGATGAGGGCGGCAATATCCTCCGCAGCCTTCAGGATCCCGGCGGAGAGCACATGCATACCATCACCTCCGTCAAAGAAATCGATGGTAAACTCTACATGGGCAGTCTCTACAATGACCGCATTGGGGTGTTGGAATTCAGGGACTAATCAAAATATAAAAGTCAAGCAAAAAGTCTGGTATTTCGTGAAACGAAACAGGAAAAGGGCTAGCTCAAAACGGTATCATCCCTATTCCCTCGCTTCAGGGTAAGGAGGGTAATCTCAGGAGGGATGCCAATGCGGCCGGGGTATCCAATGTACCCATAGCCCCGGTTGACATAAAGAAACTGGTTGCCCTTACGATACATCCCCGCCCATTGATCATAGGCATACTGTGAAGGGCTCCAGCGGATACTCCCCCATTCTATTCCAAATTGGAACCCATGGGTGTGGCCCGCCATCATCAGATCAATCGCTGGGTATTCGGGTCTTACCTGCAGGTCCCAGTGGCTGGGATCGTGGGATAGCAAAAGCTTTACCGGGGCATCATCAATGCCCTCCATGGCCGCGTCTAAATTCCCATACTTGGGAAACCGGCCCTTACCCCAATTTTCCACCCCTGCTATGGCCAGGGGCTCCCCCCCTTCTTTGAGGATGCGCGATTCATTCATCAAAAGGTCCCAGCCTAATGCCTTATGTCCCGCTTTGAGGTCTTTAAAGTTTTTAGCCTTTGCCGCTTCTGATGGCCACCAGGCATAATCACCATAGTCATGATTACCGGTAGTAGCATACACACCCAATGGGGCCTTTACCTTTTTAAATACCTCAAAATAAGCATGTAGTTCCTCAGATTTATTATTGACCAGATCCCCGGTAAAAAAGACCATGTCCGGCTTTTGCTCCATCAACAAATCCACCCCACCCCGCACTGCCGTTTTGTTAAAAAAACTACCCGCATGGATATCAGATATCTGGGCTATCACAACACCATCCCAGGATTTTGGTAAGTGCGGGAGATAAAGTATGTGCTTTCGGACCCGATAATCATGGGCACCTGAGAGAATACCAAAACTCAGGGTAAAGAACGGAAGGGTGCCAGCCACCATGGCTGTTTTAGAGAGAAATTCTGATCGGGTAATGGGCTTTCCTGCCAGGGGTTGGGGATTTTTGCCCAGGTGGCGGTTGATCCATACGATGCCTCTGCGAACGTCATCCCCCATCAAAAAAATAATAGCCGTTGCTTTGCTGATGAAAGCCATAAAAACGAAAACCATGAGTATGGTTTTGAGGTTGCGGCTGATTACCCATGTACCACCAAACTGATACAAGGCCAGGGCAGCTAAGGTAAGGATTGAAAACCCCCAGAAAACAGCTATAAATACCTTTTGCCGTTTTGTGAAAATAATCCTAAGCCCTTTATACAGATAAAGGTCCATGACCAGAAACAGGGTTGTAAGGAAAAGCGTCATGGAAATTGCCTGGCTCATACAATTAATTAAAGTGGCCCCTTAGCGGTGAAAAAGGTCCGAATCTTTCCAACGAAGGGAGAATTAAAAAGGATGCAATCATCACATCAATAACAATAATAAATTGAAAAGTTTAATGATAAAATCAGAGCCTGGCCCCTCAGCAATTTTTTTTTCCTTAATTTCACAACAAATAAATTCTTTGAAAGCTTTTGCCTGAAATTATGTCGAAACCAGATATCCAAAAATTAGCCGCTATAGCATCACAAGTCCGTCGTGATATTGTCAGAATGGTCCATACTGTAAACTCAGGGCACCCTGGCGGTTCACTGGGGTGTACGGATTTTTTCGTAACCCTGTACTTTCACCTTTTGCGCCACAATCCGGCATTCAATCCTGACGGGATTGGCGAAGATTTGTTCTTTTTAAGCAATGGTCATATTTCTCCTGTGTGGTATAGTGTACTGGCGCGTTCCGGCTATTTTGAGGTGTCAGAACTGGCCACCTTCAGGCATATCGATTCCAGGCTACAGGGCCACCCCGCAACTGAAGAAGGATTACCCGGAATACGGGTGGCTTCCGGGTCATTAGGGCAAGGGTTGTCTGTAGCTATCGGAGCCGCGCAAATGAAAAAATTGAATCAGGATGACCATTTGGTTTACGTACTCATGGGTGATGGCGAGCAGCAGGAAGGTCAGGTCTGGGAAGCAGCGATGTATGGGGCACACCACGAGGTGGATAATATCATTGTTTCGATCGATTATAACGGACAGCAGATTGATGGCCCCACAAAAGTGGTCATGGACTTAAAAGATCTCAAGGCCAAATGGGAAGCTTTTGGCTGGGTAGCATTAGAATCTGACGGCAATGACTACAACAGCCTCATCCCTACCCTAGAAAAAGCCCAATCACTGACAGGAAAAGGAAAGCCTGTAGTCATTCTTATGACCACTGTCATGGGCAAAGGAGTAGATTTTATGGAAGGCACCCATAAATGGCATGGGGTAGCTCCCAATGACGAGGAACTCGAAAAGGCCTTAGGCCAGCTTGAGGAAACACTTGGCGATTACTAAATATTCCCCGGGCAGATCGATAATTTAAGCCCCGAAGCATTGGATGGTTAAACAGTATTTCATATTAATAGTAATCCTATCTGGGATATCTCTTTCCGGCTACTCGCAGGTAGTGGAACAGAAAATTCCCGATAAGACCAGAATACTGTTTTTGCTTGATGCCTCAGGAAGCATGCTGGCGAAATTTGAAAGAAACCTCCTGCGCATGGATGTGGCACGCCGCATCATGAATGATCTTGTAGATTCCTTGAGGGTAAATCCGAACCTGGAGTTGGGCTTGCGGGTGTACGGGCATCAGTACATAGTACAGGATCAAAATTGCAGAGATTCCAGGCTTGAGGTGCCCTTTAGTTCCGGCAACCACGATGAGATTATTGCTGCGATGAATAATATTAAGCCAAAAGGGGTAACGCCAATTGCTTATTCTCTGGAGCAAACGGCAAAGGATTTCCCTGCAAAATCGGGGTTTCGCAATATCGTAATTCTCATCACAGACGGACTGGAATCCTGCGATGGTGATCCCTGCCAGGTTTCACTGGTCATGCAAAGAGCCAATGTATTTTTAAAACCATTTGTGATAGGGTTGGGAATGGAACAGGACTATGAGGACCAATTTAGATGTGTTGGGGATTTTTTTGATGCCCGGGATACCAAAAGCTTCAAAAAAGCTTTGAATCAGGCCATAGCCACAACTCTTTCTAAAACCACCGCAAGCCTTAGAGTTACTGATGGATCAGGGGAAACCCTCAAATCCGGACTTAATGTGACCTTTGTCAATAACTTCACCCGCCAGTCCGCATACAACTTTGTGAGCTATGCAGGTCCCCGTAATAAGACAGATTCTGTGGTGATCGACGGGGTCATTAGCTATGATATCAGGGTGAATACCATTCCGCCGATTGATCTTAAGAATTATCCTATCAAAGCTGGCACCCACAATGACATTAAGGTCAAGGCACCTACCGGCACTTTAGTAGCCAGAGTGAAAGGCAGGGCTCAGCCACCAGAAAATCTCATTGCATGGCTCAAAGATCCTAAATCAGGTAGAACCTTGCATCATTTTGCCATTGGCACTCCCATCAAAGTGCTTGAGGGTCATTACGAAGTTGAAATCAATACCATACCGCGGAGGCAGTTCCGGGTAAGAATTGAAGAAAATCAAACCGAGGTGATACCTATCGAAATTCCGGGGATGTTATCCATCAGGCATTTTAGTAATGGATATGGCAGCCTCTATGAGACCAAACCAGATGGCACTCAGGAATGGGTGATGGATTTTGAGGAAAATTTTACCCGGGCCTCTTTGTCAATACAACCCGGAAATTATAAACTTGTATTTAGAATGAAATTAACCGAAGGCATCAAGTATACCATAGAACGGGATTTTGAAATCACCTCCGGAGCCACCACTGAAGTAAAAACCTTTTAACCACTATGACAAAATACACCTACACAGAAAAAAAAGATACCCGTTCAGGATTTGGCGATGGCCTTCTCGAACTTGGGCGCACCAATCCCAACGTGGTCGGACTATGTGCTGACCTTATCGGATCCTTAAAGATGAGCGCCTTTCAAAAAGAATTTCCCGACCGGTTTTTTCAGGTGGGCATAGCAGAAGCCAATATGATGGGTCTGGCCGCAGGAATGACCATCGGGGGGAAAATTCCTTTCACCGGTACTTTTGCTAACTTCTCTACGGGTAGGGTATATGACCAAATCCGCCAGTCGATTGCTTACTCCAGCAAAAATGTCAAAATATGTGCTTCTCATGCAGGCCTTACTCTTGGGGAAGACGGTGCCACACACCAGATCCTTGAAGATATCGGTATGATGAAAATGCTTCCCCATATGACGGTAATCAATCCATGCGATTACAGACAAACCAAAGCCGCAACCCTGGCTATTGCGGAGCATGAAGGGCCCGTTTATCTTAGATTCGGCCGTCCGGGATGGCCTATATTTACGCCAAAAGACCAAAAATTTGAAATCGGCAAAGCCATTACTTTTATTAAAGGCAGTGATGTGACCATTTTCGCTACCGGCCACATGGTTTGGAATGCCATTGAGGCAGAAGCCATTCTTTCTGAAAAGGGTATCTCCGCAGAGGTGATTAATATCCACACCATCAAGCCTATCGATGTGGATGCCATAATCGCTTCGGCACAAAAAACCGGTTGTGTGGTCACCGCCGAAGAACATCAGATCAATGGGGGCCTTGGTGATAGTGTGGCTCAAGTGCTCAGCAGGTTTCACCCTACTCCTATCGAGTATGTAGCTGTAAAAGATCAATTTGGTGAAAGCGGGAAGCCGGTAGACCTGCTGACCAAATATGGACTATCTCCACAGGACATTGCCAATGCAGTCACGGCCGTTTTGAAACGGAAAAAATAATTACATTTTAGTGGAACTAAAATCGTATTATTACGATTAAGGTGATATGGGTACTACGAAATCCGATATTTTTGGAGAAAGCCAAAACCAACTGGCCAATTGGGCCAAGGCTTTAGGCCATCCTGCCAGAATTGCCATTGTGCAGCACCTGCTTAATAAGCCAGGCTGTATGTGTGGTGATATTGTGGTAGAAATTCCTTTGGCACAATCTACGATTTCTCAGCATTTGAAAGCTCTTAAAGAATCAGGGCTTATCAAAGGTGAAATCGATGGCCCAAAGGTCTGCTATTGCATCGACCATAAGGCATGGGAGGAAGCCCGACTTCAATTAGGTGGTTTTTTCCAGAAGATTGGTGATCCTGATACCTGTTGTTAAAAAAATTTTGTTTAACCTATCGTATTTTTGCGATTTAAATTTCTAATTATGCAGAATAAAAATTATTTCCACATCAGCTTACATGTAAAGCAATTGGACCGCACTGTTTCATTTTATTCAAAACTATTTGGTCAGGAACCGGGAAAAATAAAGCCCAGGTATGCCAAATTTATCCTGGAAGACCCTGCATTGGTGATTTCTTTCAGTACGTCACCTAAAAATGTAGCACCCTCTTTTGGCCACCTTGGCCTTTTGGTGCCGGATGCCAAATCACTGGAGGATGCAAAGTCCAGACTGAGTGAAATGATTGCATTCGAAGAGAAAGGTGTGGCCTGCTGTTATGCCGTTCAGGATAAGTTTTGGGTGACCGACCCAGATGGTTATCAGTGGGAGGTATATCACTTTATCAAGGACACAGAGGTCAACGACACTTATTCAAGTACCTTAAAAAAAGCCTGCTGCGCATAGATAAAAAATGATTCAACCCAAAAAGCTAAGCCTTCTCGACAGATTTCTTACACTTTGGATATTTTTAGGAATGGGCATTGGCGTCACCCTGGGATATATTTTCCCGGGGTTTGCCACCCATGTTGAAGGCATGTCATCAGGCACCACCAATATACCCCTTGCCATAGGCCTGATCCTGATGATGTACCCACCATTGGCCAAAGTCAATTATAGAAAATTACCAGAGCTCTTTCGAAATGTTAAACTACTCGTCCTTTCACTGGTCCTTAATTGGGTGATCGGGCCTGTGCTGATGTTCGCATTAGCGGTGTTATTCCTGCGGGATTACCCGGAGTATATGGCTGGTGTCATCCTGATTGGATTGGCGAGATGTATTGCCATGGTGTTAGTGTGGAATGATCTTGCTGAAGGCAGTAGGGAGTATGCAGCAGGGCTTGTGGCCCTTAACAGTATATTTCAGGTATTTGCTTTCAGTTTTTACGCTTGGGTATTTATTACCTGGTTGCCAGTAGCTATAGGATTAGAGGGGTCTGCCATCGATGTGGGCATATGGGTGATTGCCGAAAGTGTGGCTATTTATCTTGGCATCCCATTTACTGCAGGTATTCTCAGCCGTTGGCTATTGGTAAAATGGAAGGGTATTGATTGGTATCAAAAAAAATTCATTCCATTTATCAGCCCCATTACTCTGATTGCTTTAATAGCTACTATCATTTTGATGTTCAGTCTAAAAGGTGAAATGATAGTACAAATCCCTTTGGATGTAGGCAGGGTGGCCATCCCATTAGTATTTTATTTTGGGTTGATGTTTTTGATAAGTTTTGCCATCGGCAAATGGCTTAAAGCACCGTATCCTGAAAATGCCGCAGTATCTTTTACCGCTTCAGGCAATAATTTTGAATTGGCCATCGCAGTATCCATTGCGGTGTTTGGCATTCATTCACCCCAGGCATTTACTGGTGTCATCGGGCCTTTGGTAGAGGTGCCTGCCCTGATTTTATTAGTGCAGGTGGCCAGATGGCTGGAAAAGAAATGGTACCATCCTAAATTATAATTTTGAATCACATGAAAAATATACTGGTTTTATGTACAGGAAATTCCTGCCGCAGTCAGATTGCAGAGGGTTATCTCAGAAAATTCTCTAAAGACAAAGCTAAAATCTACAGTGCCGGAGTGGAGACCCACGGGGTGAATCCCGGGGCCATCGCCACCATGGCAGAAGATGACATCAATATCAGCCACCATACCAGCAACCATGTGGACGAATACCTGGACATCACTTTTAACTACGTGATCACCGTGTGCGACCATGCCGCAGAACGCTGTCCGATATTTCCAGGGAAGGCGATAAAAATTCATCATAATTTTACTGATCCGGCCAAAGTCAGTGGCACAGAGGTGGAGATTATGGCTGAATTCCGCAGGGTCCGGGAAGAGATTAAGAATTTTTCGAAGAATTTCGTTGAAGAAAATCTTTAAAATTCATATGCTGGGGTTACTTTTGCACCATGCAGCAAAAGTATTTCGTGATCGACTTCGACAGTACCTTTACCCAGGTAGAAGCTCTGGATGTGTTAGGTGCCATTTCTCTTAAGGATGACCCCGAAAAAAATGAGGCGCTTAAATCTATAAAGGAGATTACTGACGCTGGCATGGATGGTACCTATACCTTCCGTGAATCTTTGGAGAAGCGGCTTGGATTGCTCAAAGCACATAAAAATCACCTCCCTTTGTTGGTGGAAGAGTTGAAGAAAAAAGTGTCACCATCATTCAAACGCAACAGGGATTTCTTCAACCAATACGGCAGGAATATTTATATCATCAGTAATGGGTTTCGGGAATTCATAGTCCCCATTGTTACCGAATATGGCATACCCGAAGGGAATGTATTTGCCAACACTTTTGAATTTGACAAGGATGGCATGGTGTCAGGGTATGATATGAATAACTTCCTTTCTGAAAATGGCGGCAAAGCGCAGCAATTGCGCAGTTTGAATCTTCAGGGTGATGTGTATGTGATTGGCGATGGGTATACCGATTATGAAATCAAAGCCGCCGGCCTGGCCAATAAATTTTATGCATTTACCGAAAATGTAGTGCGCAACGCCGTCACCGAAAAGGCAGATCACATCACGCCCAGCCTGGACGAATTTCTATATCTCAATAAAATGAATACGGCCATCTCGTACCCAAAAAACCGTATTTCGGTGCTTTTGCTTGAAAATATCCACCCCAAAGCACTTGAAATTCTTAAAACTGAAGGCTACCAGGTAGAAGAGTATACAGCAGGCCTCGATGAAGATGAACTGTGTGAAAAAATTAAGGATGTCTCCATATTAGGGATTCGCTCTAAAACTCAGGTGACCGCACGCGTTCTTGAGCATGCCAACCGGCTAATTGCCGTTGGTGCCTTTTGTATTGGTACCAATCAGATCAATCTGGATAGCTGTTTGAAAAAGGGAATCGCCGTCTTTAATGCCCCCTTTAGCAATACCAGATCAGTGGTAGAGCTTGCTATTGCCGAGATCATCTTGCTAATGCGAAAGGTCATGGTGAAAAACGAAAAAATGCATCACGGCGAATGGGATAAATCCGCCAGTGGGAGTCGGGAAATTAGAGGAAAAAGGCTGGGTATAATCGGATATGGCAACATTGGTTCTCAGCTCTCTGTGCTTGCTGAATCACTGGGGATGGAGGTGTATTATTATGATATTGTAGAGCGACTGGCATTAGGCAATGCCCGAAAATGCACCACTATGGAGGATCTTCTCAAATCTGTAGATATCGTCACCCTCCATGTAGACGGCACTCCACAAAATGCTAATTTGTTTGGGACACGTGAGTTTAATCTCATGAAAAAAGGCAGTATATTTCTCAACCTCAGCAGAGGGCATATAGTAGAGGTAGAGGCCCTGAGAAAAGCCATGGAGAGCGGACAAATAGCTGGTGCGGCTGTAGATGTTTTTCCTGAGGAGCCTAAAAGTAATGATGAACCTTTTGAATCACCATTACTAGGCCTTCCTAATTTAATACTAACCCCTCATGTTGGCGGTAGTACCCAGGAGGCCCAGGAAAATATTGCTGAGTTTGTTCCCAATAAAATCATCGATTATATCAACTCCGGCAGCACCTCCAATAGTGTCAATTTCCCAAATTTACAATTGCCGCCCTGGACTGATGCCCACCGGCTCATCCACATCCATGGCAACGTACCCGGTATTTTAGCTAAAATCAATCAGGTACTGGCAGATCATGAGATCAATATTTTGGGACAATACCTCAAAACCAATGAACTCATCGGTTATGTGATTACCGACATCAACAAAGCGTACAAAAAAGAGGTGATAGCTGCCCTGCGCACCATCCCTAAAACCATCAAGTTTAGAATACTTTATTAGGAATAATTGCCCTTCTCATGATTGGTCCGGTTTAATATTTAGAGAATTGTCACAACCTCTACACTTTTCTGTGGTAAGTTTTTATAATTTTAATTTCAAATTTCAACCCTATGAAAGGAAAAATTATTGATGGGTACGAATTTATACTCTACGACCACAGCCGGTATTTTGAAGAGGAAATGCTAAAAAGAAGCCTTGATTTTTACTATCAAATGGATCAAAGACGGTCCATTCGTAATTTTTCAAACAAGGCAGTAGGGCTGGATATCATTAAAAACCTCTTGAAGACCGCTTCTACAGCTCCTTCCGGTGCCCATAAGCAACCCTGGTCATTTGCGGTAGTGTCATCACCTTCGCTTAAATCAGAAATAAGGAAAGCGGCAGAAAAGGAGGAATACGAAAGCTATCACGGGCGCATGAGTGAAACATGGCTTGAAGATTTAAAACCTATGGGCACCAACTGGGAGAAACCCTTTTTGGAGGAGGCCCCTTACCTGATTGTAGTATTCAAAAAACCTTATGAATTAGATGGTGAGGGCAATAAAATCAATAACTATTATGTCAATGAATCGGTAGGTCTGGCCAGCGGGTTTTTATTGTCTGCCATCCATAATGCGGGCTTATGTGCCCTTACCCATACTCCAAGCCCCATGAATTTTTTATCCAAAATCCTCAATCGTCCGGAAAATGAAAGGCCTTATCTTCTTATTCCATTGGGCTACCCTGCCGATGAGGTGTATGTGCCAAAATTGAAAAGAAAAGTCCTTAAATCCGTGGCAAACTTCTACGAACAGGAATCTTCCTAAAAAACAATATCGGCATACGCACCCTTTTTCCAAGTACGGCAACTTAGCTGTTCGCTTAATGCCCCGGGCTTAAAAGTAGATTTACCCAAAAGCATCCGCACACATTCCTGAATACCTTCTGTAATGGAAGGATGAGGATGGACACACTCGGCCAATTCTTCGATACCCTTGTCCATTGAGATCAGTAAGGCCACTGCCTGGATGGCACTGGATGCGTGATTGCCTACCACACGCATTCCAAGGATTTTCATGGTCTTATCATTAGTGACCAATAACTTGATAAATCCCTGGGTATTTCTTTTGGCGACAGCTCTTGAGATGATACCATAATCCAGATTGACCACCTTGTATTCGATGCCATTCTCCCTGGCCTGGATTTCATTGAGGCCTACCCCTGCCACTTCAGGATTGAGAAACATAATGGAGGAAATGTTTTCGTAAATAAGCTTCCGCTTTGGCTTACCAAAAATACGCTCTACGGCATAACGGCCTTCCAGCTCGCCTACATTAACCAGCGAAATATCAGCAGTGATGTCCCCCACCGCAAAAATATTATTAATGCTGGTTTGGGTATCGTTGTCTTCAATCCCACGTTTTGAAATAGAAATATCAACATTATTACTCCATAGATGGTCATAATTGGGTACCCGACCTACTGAAACAAGCGCCTTATCGACATGATAAATTTCATTATGCCCATCATTATATTCCAGTTCATATTCCACTTTCCCATCCACGATATCCATCCTGATTAACTGGGAGTTTCTGTGAATGTGCACCCCACTTTCTACGAGGTTGGCCTCAATCACTTTCACCACATCCTCATCTTCAAAGGGCAGGATTCTGTCACCCTTATCAATTAAATTAACTTTAGTTCTTCCAAATCCGGAAAAGATAGTTGCGTACTCACAACCGATGACCCCGGCACCCAGGATTACCATGCTTTCAGGAAAATCATCCATTTTCTCGATACCTTCACTGGTCATGATAATCTTCTCATCAATGGGAATATGGTCCAGCTTCCTGGGGATGCTACCGGTAGCCAATATGATATAATCCCCTGTTACTACTTCGGTCACTGAATTATTGGTGATCTCCACCTCATGGTTGGAAAGCAATTTGGCAGTACCTTTTTTGTATTGAAGCAAATCTGAAAAAACAGAATTCTTTAGCAAGTCCATATGGCTGAGCAGTAGCTGCCTGCGCTGCTCTACGGCCCGCTCCACCTCTCTTCGAATATCCTGAAATTCTACGTTGGGAATATCAAGGCCAAAGCTGGTCATATATTTTCTAACCGCACTGGTCTCCCGTGACATTTCCCACCAGGTCTTGGAACTTAGTGCGCCATTGGTGACACCCGCACCGCCAATTAAGTCTTTTTCTATTAGAAGTACCGTTTTCTTAAAATCCAAAGCCCTCATGGCAGCAGCATATCCTGAGGGGCCGCCTCCCACAACGATTAGATCAAAATGTTTCATTATTCAAAAAATTAAAGCCAACTATCAAATTGCAATTTTTATTTATGCTTTTGGAAATTTAAAACTATTTTACCCATTCAACAAATGATCCGCCCGATGCTCATACCAGAATTGGATTGTTTAAAGTCATTTAATTAAATTAGAGAAAAAAGAATTCATGAAGCAGGCACTGTTAGGTTGGTATTTCTGTATTTTCTCCATTACGGGATTATTTTCCCAAAACGCGCAGCTTCCAGAGGGCTTTAATAATGTCAGGATTGCGGAAGGTCTGGACCCTACCACCATGACCATAGCTCCGGATGGCAGAGTATTTATTGCTGAAAAAAATGGGCGAATCCTTATCGTACAAAACGATCAATTACTGCCTGATCCCTTTGTCACTATCCAGGTGGATAACCAAAATGAAAGAGGGCTTTCAGGAATTGCCTTGGATCCTCATTTTGAGCATAACCATTTCGTATATATTTACTACTCGGTTCCCGGGCAGAACAGAAACAGAATAAGTCGTCTTACAGCCAACGGTAATCTGGCTATTCCGGGGAGTGAAATGATCCTTATGGACCTTGATCCAATGGCCGGATTCATCCATAATGCAGGTAATATGCGATTTGGCACGGATGAGAAGCTATATGTGGCTACCGGAGATGGTGCTCAGGCTTCGGCTTCCCAATCTTTTCAAAATCTTTTGGGTAAAATATTGAGGATCAATAAAGATGGCAGCATTCCAGAAGATAATCCATTTTACAGTACACTATCAGGTAATCTCAGAGCCATCTATGCATTAGGCCTGAGAAATCCATTTACAATAGATCTTAGTCTGGAAACGGGGAAGCTTTTTGCCAATGATGTGGGGGGTAGTCAGTATGAAGAAGTGAATGACATTCAATCCGGAAAAAACTATGGTTGGCCTGTTATAGAGGGTCCTATAACCTCCCAAACTCCTCCGCAAAATTATCAGGACCCATTTTATTATTATGACCATAGCCTGGGATGTGCCATTACCGGAGGAGGATTTTATGAACCAGAAATCAAGCAATTTCCGCCGGAATATCATGGAAAATACTTTTTTGGTGACTATTGCCAAAACTATGTAAAGGTGCTTAATCCTGAGACCGGTGAAGTAGAAAGTACATTCATTACCCAAGTAGAAAGACCGATCGCATTTTCAGTAAGTCAAAACGGTGCCTTTTATTACATATCCAGGGGCGGATTGGGGGGCGGTTCTCCTCAGGATAATACCTCCTCCTCCAATGGAAGCCTTTGGAAAGTCGAATATACCGGTAGCGGACTACCCTACATTTCAATACAACCAGGGGATGTATTTTTGGCCGTTGGAGAAGACGCTGTATTTTCAGTCAATGCAAGCGGGTCAGGATCCCTTACCTATACCTGGTTTAAGGATGGTGAGGTAATCCCAAATTCGAACGACCCAGTATTAGTATATCCTGAAGTAGCTCTTGAAGATAATGGTTCACTTTTCTGGTGTGTAATCTCCAATGCCGAAGGCTCTTTGACCACGCAGGAGGCACTGCTGGAAGTAATCGATGCTACCAGGCCCGAACCGACAATTGAATCACCTGATGGAACAGGCCTATACCACGCAGGTGATACTTTAATCATCACAGGAATGGCTCAGGATGCCCAGGATGGTCCGTTAAGCCCGGAGCAACTGACCTGGGTAATTAATTTTCATCACCGTGATCATGCCCACCCCGCGTTATCAACTACTTCCGGGGTTGATTCCCTTGGCTATATTATCCCTCGGATTGGGGAATTGGATGATAATGTGTGGTATAGAGTATACCTAACAGCCACGAATTCCGCCGGGCTTTCTAAAACTCCATTCGTAGATGTCTTTCCCGAAAAAACC
>JBGTCD010000050.1:0-7497 GCA_041749015.1 Cyclobacteriaceae bacterium | reverse complement strand
AAAACACCCTGATTTTACTCATATCTAAGTGCATGAGATGGATTTAACCTGGCAGCTTTAAGTGCCTGGAGCCCTACTGTGATCCAGGCTACTAAAATTGCCAGAACACAGCTTATCACGAATACCCCCCAGCTCAATTCTATCCTATAGTTAAAACCATTGAGCCAGTCACTCATGATGAAATAGGCAGGCACCACCGCAATGACAATAGCGATTAAAACCAGTTTGGTAAATTCGAAGGATAACAGCCGCACAAGATCAAAATCACTGGCTCCAAGTACTTTTCTGATACCGATCTCCCTTGTCCTCTGTTCGGAAGTAAATGAGGCCAGAGCAAATAATCCTAAAGTGGCTATGACCAGAGTAAGGATGGTAAATACGGTAAATATCTTACCCAATCGCTCCTCCGCTCTGAAAAGCTTGTCGAACTCATCATCAAGAAAGGTGTACTCAAATGGCTCACCCGGTGCTATGCCTTTCCACTCCTGCTCTATTGATTGGATCAGGGATTGGGGATCGCCTTCGTACCTTACATGCAGGTGGGCACCCCAGGCGCCAGTCAGGATTACCAGAGGCCGCACCTCAGATTTGAAGGATTCATAGTTAAAATCCTTAATTACCCCGATCACTTTCATTTTTTGAGGTGCCTCACCTTGAAAATGAATAATGTGTTCCTCAAGAGGGTTGGTCCATCCCAATTCCCGCACTGCGGCTTCGTTGATCACTGCTGCTGTAGAATCAGATGGGAATTCTTCCGAGAAAAACCGCCCTTCCGCCATTTCAAATTTCAACACCTCCTGATGGTCATGATCGGTATAGTACAATCCCATGATATGGTCCTGGTCCAGACCTGCCGAGCGGAATATTGTGTTACTGTTCACCCCCGGGAAACTATTATTGGTAAAGCTGGCAGCCTGCACCTGCCCCATGCCCTGAACTTGTTTTTTGAAGGCGGGCTTTTGGTCGTTAAGCCGGTGGCTACTTTTCACAATAAGCACATTGTGCTTATCGATGCCAATATTTTTATCCCTCATAAAACTAATCTGCTGAAAAACCACAGCCGTAGAAATGACCATCATGATGGACAGCGCAAATTGGAAAACCACAAGGGCACTTCGGACAGACTTACTTTTTACCCCACCCTTAACCTTACCCTTTAGTACCTCCACAGGGTTGAAAGATGTAAGGTAAAATGCAGGGTAGCTCCCAGCCAGCACACCAGTAAGTAAGATGATCACCAAAATACCCAAAATAACCTGAGGCTCGTAGAAGAACTCCAGACTCAACTCTTTTCCCGACAGGGTGTTGAATCCAGGTAAAAAGGCAACTGCCAAAATCAAAGCCACGAGGGTAGCCAGAAAGGCATAAACCACTGACTCTGATAAAAATTGTAAAATGAGCTGGCCTCTATGCGAGCCGAGGGTCTTCCTCATACCTACTTCCTTGGCACGCCCTGCGGATCTGGCAGTAGCCAGATTCATAAAATTGATGCATGCAATGATCAGGATAAACAAACCAACGGCAATCAGGATATATACATGCTGGATATTCCCGGCAGGGGTCATATCATGCTCAAGATCATTATATAATCTGGTAT
The DNA here is from genome assembly GCA_041749015.1 of Cyclobacteriaceae bacterium. Taxonomy (GTDB): domain Bacteria; phylum Bacteroidota; class Bacteroidia; order Cytophagales; family Cyclobacteriaceae; genus JBGTCD01. The sequence goes on along the minus strand of JBGTCD010000050.1, from coordinate 5,900 downwards.
CAGTAATTGGATGGGCATTGTACCGGTATTCTCCCCCACCCTCACGGAGCTTGGAAAAATCCATGCCGGTAAATTGCTGTAACTGGGGCTCTACATTTCTTATTGTAATAGGCTCCAGGAGCTCAGCTATTGTTTCAGTGTCGGCTTCAGGATGCTTCACAAAATAGGTATAGAGATAATTATTAAGCCACTCTGTACTATTATATGATTTTTCATTCGATGACATGCTTAAAATAGCCTCAAACTCAATATGAGAATTAGAAGGCGGGTCTTCAGCCAAACCGGTCACTTCAAAAGCCAGTTTGGAGTTCCCTACCTGAATGATCTTTCCTATTGGCTCCTCATCACCTAAATATTTTTTGGCCAATGATTCGGTGATCACCATACTGTTGGGTTTTACCAAAACCTGTTGGGGATCTCCCTTGAGTAGTTTAAATCCGAAAACATCAAAGAATGTGCTGTCGGCATCTATGATCTTCTCCTCAGTAAAAACCAGGTCATCATACCGAAATACGATATTATTGTAATTATTCACCCTGGTCACTTTTTCAATCCCAGGAATTTCCGTCAGCATGCCATTGGCCAAAGGCGGACAAGTAGTGTATGACCTGATCTCCTGGCCGGCAAGCTTTCCATGAAGGCCTACTCTGTACAGGTTTTCAACATCCGAGTGAAACTCATCATAACTGAATTCATCAGCCACATACATACCGATCATGGTACAGACGGTGAGGCCGAGCGCAAGACCGATAATATTGATCAGCGCGTAAAATTTTTGCTTCCACATATTGCGGAAGGCCACTTTTATATAACTAATGAATAACATGGTTGATCAGCTTTTATACGTGAAAAACTTCCTTTGCAGCCTCTGTGACCACCTTTCCATCAAATAAGTTGATGGTCCTTTCGGCAAAGCCGGCATCATGTGGGGAGTGAGTCACCATGATGATGGTGGTACCCGCCTTGTGCAATGAGGCCAGGAGTTGCATCACCTCCTCTCCATTGGTGGAGTCGAGGTTACCGGTAGGCTCATCAGCCAGAATAAATTTTGGCTCGGCTACAATGGCCCTGGCTACTGCCACCCTTTGCTGCTGACCCCCGGAAAGCTGGGCCGGAAAATGATTCCTGCGGTGCATAATATTCATGCGATCCAAAACCTGCTCCACCTTTTCCCTGCGCACTGAGGCCGAAAGCTTCAGATACACCAGGGGCAGTTCTACATTTTCAAAAACCGTTAATTCCTCTATCAGGTTAAAGCTCTGAAATACAAATCCTATATCGCCCTTTCGGATGTTGGCTCGGGCCCTTTCACTAATGCTGCCCACTTCTTTACCATCAAACCAGTGCTCACCGGAAGAAGGCTTGTCCAGCAAACCCAGTATGTTAAGTAAGGTAGACTTCCCGCAACCAGAGGGGCCCATGATGGCCACAAATTCGCCTTTATTGATCTGTACATTGATCCTGTTAAGGGCGGTGGTCTCCACCTCATCGGTGGTATATACTTTATGCAAATTCTTTAATTGAATCATGAGTCTTTTATTTAATGATGAGTACTTCTTTATCTTTAAAATTTTCATAACCGGAGGTGATCACCCATTCTCCGGGTTGCAATCCCTCCAGCAATTCAAAATGTTCAGGGTTTTGGCGGCCGATCCGAATTGATCGCTTTTCAGCGGTTCCAGTCTCCGGGTCATATACAAATACCCACTGGCCACCGGTGTCTTTATAAAAACTTCCACGGGTCAGGAGCAATTCCTCTGATGCGTTGCCAAGGGCAATACGCATCCTGATGGTTTGTCCTCTGCGCAGTTCCTCTGGCAAGGTCCCGACGAAAGCCATATCCACTTCAAATTTTCCCTCCGTCACCGATGGGTAGATGTAGGTGATGGTCAATTCATATTCCTGATTATTAATTATGGCATAGGCACTTAGACCGGCAGTAATTCTTGACATGTACAGCTCATCTACCGGCACTCTTACCTTATACTGCCCGATATTATCGACCTGGCCCAATCGCTCTCCGATGTCCACGGATTGGCCTACCTCCAACTGCTGAGTGGATAATTGCCCATCAAATGGTGCTTTTATGACCAGGTTTTCAAGTATCAGTCCTACTCCCTCAAGGCTTTGGATCATCCTGTTCTCGGATCGGTTTAATTGCTGCATTTGCCGGGTTCTGGAGATGGAGTCGTTTTTGTAGGCGGCATACGTAAATTCCCAACGTTTCAAATTGTATTGATAATCAGCCTCAATCCGCTCAAAATCCTGACGGGCAATAAGATTCTTTTCAAAGAGGACCTTTTGCCTTTCGTACTGAGGCCTGAGTACCTGGAGTTGATTTTGGATTTGGGCCAAAGTTTCCTGCTGCTGGAGGTCATTCTGGGTTAATTGCAATCTGGTCTGGCGCACCCTGTTGATGCTTTCGTTGAGATTGGCTTCCTGAGTCAATACACTTAACTCACGGTTAAGATTAGAAAGCTCCAGGATTACGGCCCCTTTTTTCACCATAGACCCATTTTCTGCGATGATGCTTTTTATAGTACCCCCTTCTACCGCATCCAGGTACACTGTCCTTCCAGGCATAATCGTTCCGGTCTGGGGTATGAACTCCTGAAATGGTCCGCGTTTAACTTCCCGGATGGTAAGCTTGCTCTTATCCAGATGGAGTTTGGGCCGGCGGTCGGCCATCAGGAGGTGGAAAGTCAGCCAAAGCAGTCCTGCGAAAACAATCCCAAGGATTAGAAACTTTGAAAATGAACGCTTCTTTTTTATTTGTTTATCCATTACACCATTTGGGTTATGGATACCCCCATGCCAATAAATATGCCATTGGCATTTTGAGCAATAGAGGGCCTTTTCAGGATTATTTATGTGCGTTGATGAACAAGAATTGTTCGAAATCGAACAGAAGATTTTCAGACCCGGAAATAAATAGGATTAGATCTCTACGGTTAGCCCCGCTATTGTGGCTTTACCATGTTGCCTTCTGGCGTTTTTTAAATGGGAATTATTAAACAGCTTGTATCTGAGATGATTAAAGTCTGCTAAGGCAATGGTATAAGGGTCATATTCATCAAAAGCTTTACCGAGCTACCATGTGCAATTGGTTACACCCGTACAGGTTATTGCACCTGTTCCTGATTTTTTTGGTGGCCCTGGAGCGCTAAAAGGATTATAGTTGGGATACCCGGTGGCGATATCAACAAATGTTATATTCCGGTCAATGGGTGGATTGTCATGAAATGCTCCCCCTTCAATAGTAATTCTGGACTGGCCTTGTTTGGTTATAAAATGAGAACCATAAACATCGCAATCCTTCAAGGTAATCTGACCATTGTTATCTGCTTCGATGGACTGGTTCCATACATCAGTATTGTTTATCGTCAACGCGCTGTTTTGACCATAACATGCCAATACGGCAAATTGAAGCAGACTATTATTAATGGTCACACTGCCATCTCCCACAATACCAATCTCATTGATGGTGGAATTGTTGATGGTCAATGAGGATGATGTTAATGAATAAATTTGCCAGGCGATAGGTCCAAGATTGACGTTATTTAGTGTCAGTCTCCCCGGAATGATTACGCCATTCTGTATCCCAACTTGAAGATTATCAATTGTTTCGTCGTTATCCGAGACGAAATAAGCGATGGTCAATTCTCCGGGAGACACACCATGCCCTGCTATAGTCGCAGTAGCATTCGGAAATAATTGAACACCTAGCCCCGTATTAGAATTAGCGACAGACAAAGACCAATGAACCCCAGAGCCAATGTCAGAACCGGCATTCCAGGACCATGTGCTAGTGCCCACATTGGGCAGTTGTATGTTATGTGAACCTGTAGTGAGTGCCATCCATATACCTGTTTTAGTTTCTGCTCCGGTTATTGAAACCGAACAGGAATCATTAAGGTAGATTTCTGTCGGTATATAAACTGAGTTGGTGATCATTAACTTCGATTCGTTTCTAAAATTTCCGAGCAACCAGCTCGACTCATTATCTAGTCTTGCACCATCAATAATCATTGAAGAATTATCCAGGGCATCATAGGACATGTAGATGCTTCCTTTTTCTGTGGCCGTGCCCGTTTGCGTTCGCATGCCGATGTTTTCAAGCCTAAGGAGGCTTTTTCCCATGGTTTTTATTGCGTACTGCGAACTGTAATCATTTGCAATGATGAACCAATCATTCATCAACTCTTTATTACCACGAACGATCAACTGTCCGTCATCTTCCAATAACAAATTACCTTTTATCACAAAAGTTTTTGAAGCGGTGGAAGAATAATCAATGGTCAGGATTGCATTTCCTTTTACCGTCAGGTTGCCTACCGTCATAGAAGCAAGGATAGTTCTGCTTGTCTCTACTATCAAATCGCCTCCCTCCTCCGCAGGTGAAACGGTGTCGTCGTTACATGAGGCGAAATTGAGAAGCGCAGCAAAGGAAAATAAAATGGAAGGCACTCTTTTCATAAGCGATGCTTTAAAGGTAAGACAGAAGAATTAGTTTCAGGGTTGCACTTTTAAATTTCAACGACAATCTTTCCACGATGCTCCCTCCATCGAGTTGTACGGGCCAATTATGTCTTCCCAAAACTGGTTGAAAGCTTTTTCATCTTATACCCGTATTTGTTTTATGGTGGTTTGAAAATCCCGAAGGGATTGAATGTTTATAGAAAATGATTGTTCCAATAATCTGCGACCCCATCGGGGTCGTATACCTAAAGTAATGTTATAAACATTTGACCCCTTTGGGGTCGCATAAGCATGTTTCATTTTCATGTTTTAACCATTTAATCCCGTCATTGTCGCATAAGCATATCTTATTTCCGTATCTGCATTAGGTTTGAAATCCCGAAGGGATTGAATGTTTATAGAAAATGATGTCGGATGGGAGATGCGACCCCGATGGGGTCGTATTACAAACCACCCAATTATTTCTATAAATATTTGACCCCTTTGGGGTCTGATTATTCAATCCAATCAAATAAGTACTCATCCCTATGTTCAATTTGAAACTTGGTTAGAAACTCTTTGTATTCCTCCCGGAAGGTTTCCTTTTTATGATGCTCTTTTTGATTGATTATATAGGCTATGACATTGTCCAATGCCGAATGACTGTATGAAAAAGCTCCATATCCTTCCTGCCACTGAAATTTGGATTTTGAAAACTTCTTTTCATTGATAAACTCATTAGATGATTTCTTAATCTCACGAACCAAATCTGAAAGACAACAACTAGGTCTCATTCCAATTAAAAAATGAATATGGTCGGGCATCCCATTTATGGCTAACATCTTTTGTTCTTTGTTTTTCACAATTCCCGAAATATATTTATATAATTCTTCTTCCCATGCTTGACGAATCAAACTTTCTCTGCCCTTTACAGCAAAAACCACTTGAATATAAATTTGTGAAAATGTGCCCGGCATAGATTTAATTTTTGAATCCCGAGGGTTTTAAATGTTTATAAAAATATCATTAAATGTATGATTCGACCCCATCAGGGTCGTATTTTATTTGCATTCATTTGGGCTATAATCATTTGACCCCGTTGGGGTCGGTTGTGGGTTTTCTAATCCCGAAGGGATTGAATGGTTATGGGAAATGATTGACTCCATTATGTGCGACCCCATCAGGGTCGTATTTTATTTGCATTCATTGGTGCTATAATCATCTGACCCCGTTGGGGTCGGTTGTGGGTTTTTTAATCCCGAAGGGATTGAATGGTTATGGAAAATGATTAATTCCATAATGTGCGACCCCATCAGCGTCGTATTTGATTTGCATTCATTTGTGCTATAATCATTTGACCCCGTTGGGGTCGGTTGTGGGTTTTCTAATCCCGAAGGGATTGAATGGTTATGGGAAATGATTGACTCCATTATGTGCGACCC
>JBGTCD010000049.1:0-12950 GCA_041749015.1 Cyclobacteriaceae bacterium | reverse complement strand
TTGACGTGGTAATCTGGTTAAAAGAAACGGACACGAAACTTAAGCCTTAGATTGCTGCGCTCCCGCCCTTGGTCCCTGCGCTCCCGATTGCAATGACGGTAAAATTTTGGATTTTTCGATTATTAGTCACGCACTGCAGTGCGTGGCTCCCTCGATTTGAATCGGAATGGGGTTGGCAAAAATTACTTTTCATCTCTGCTAGCAGGAGATTTCTCGGCCATTTCTTAAACGTTCATTATGGTCTTTAGTGCAATGCCTTCGAAATGGCGATAAATTGAGACTTGGCTACCCCTCACCGCTCACTGTTTACTTTTGACAAAAAATGCCAATTTTAGATTTTACCAATATTTTCTGACTGAATTCCTTGGAAAAGTTCAGTATTTATTTAACTTAAGGCCTGTTGAAAATTATTTGTAACACTAAAAACCAATAAAAATTATGGCTATTCAAGTGCTTAATAAAGTAGTAAATGGTGTAAAAGGCGGTTTAACCTCCACAATTAAAGGGGCAGCAGATGTAGGCTCTACGATTGTGAACTCCGTGAAAGACGTAACCGTCACGACCATGAAAGGTGCCGGAGAATTGATTATTAAAGGCATACAGGTTCCTGCTTCTATTGTTAAGGGTTCAATAGAAGTAATAGGGAATATTGGCGTGTCTTTTGCCAAGGCTATCAAAGGCATCGTAGATGGTGCTGTGCAGGGAGCCATGACCACAGGCGTCAAGCAGGAAGATGCAGTACGAGGCTCTGTACAACAGGCCATGTATAGTGCTAAGGAACTGGGAGAAAATGTAGCCTCCGTGGCAGTAGAATCAATCAAAGGCGCAGTGAGTGGTGTAAAACAAGTAGGTGGTGACACCGTCAGCGCTACCAAAACCGCTATAGTAGCTGCTCTGGATGCCGCCAAAGACATCGGAGGTGATACTGTTGATTCTGTGAAAGAAGCCTTGTCTGAAGGGGTAGATTCCGCCAAGAAAGTCCTTGAAGAGGTCAAAAAAGGTTAAACCTCAATTATCAAAGGTGGCAGCCCTGTACTAATGCTATTACAGGGCTGTTTATTTTACATAATGAATTTTTTGCGGTACTAATTATGATCTGGATAATACTGGGGCCCTTTCAGCTTTCTAGTTCACGCAGCATTTTAAGTTGCTTTTTGAGGTTGATGAGTTCATCATCCGCAGCTTTAATTTTTTCTTCTACCTCATCCCTCAGCTTGTTGGTTGACTTATTGTCAGCAAAAAACTCCATGTTATTCCTGAACAGGGCAATGTCATTTTCTACTTTACTGATTTGCCTTTTAATAGAATGCTCCTTCCTGTTGAGGGCCTGATCTGCGTTAGGTTGATTGGAGATTTGAGTAATTTGATTTTCAATTTGCAATTCCCCTTTTTCAGCATCACTTAGGTTTGGATTATCTTCCATGAAAGCCTTAACAGCTTCGTCGTATTTTTTGCGAATTCCGGAAATTGCGCTTTTGGGGACAAATCCTATTTCATGAAATTTGGTCACCAGTTCCCTGAATTTTTCGATATTTTCAGATTGATCTTTTTCCAGCTTTTCTATTTCCTGACAAATGGCCCTTTTCTCTTTTAGATTTTTTACATAATCCGAGTCAGAAGATTTATGGTTGGCCCTTCGCTGTTCAAAAAAGTGATCACAGGCAGCCTTGAATTTACTGTATATTTCATTTCTGTTCCTCTCAGGCACAGGCCCAATCTCCCGCCACTCTGTTTGCAGATTTTTTAACTCATTGGCGGTCTTATCCCATTCGGTGCTTTCCTTTAGAGCTAGGGCTTTTTCTACCAGAGCCTCTTTTTTCTTCAGGTTTTCATCCCGCATAGAGTCCAACTGCTTGAAAAACGCTCTCTTATTGGCAAAAAATGCTTTGAAAGATTTCCAAAAAGCCCGGTTGATATGTTTGGACTTTTCTCGGGGCACCCCACCTACGGCCTCCCAGTTTTTTTGAATTTCAAGAAGGGCTTTGGTCTTTTGATTCCAATCTTTAATGCGGTCTGATTCAAAGTTTTCAAGAGCTGCAACAGCCTCTACAAGCTCCTCTTTTAGCTTAAGGTTTGCCTCCAGCGATTCCTTGAGCCCCTCAACATATACCTTTCTACGGGCATATACAGCATCTGAGGCAGCTTTAAATCGTTGCCATAGTGGTTCCTGCTCCTCCTGGGGCACCGGTCCAATATGCTTAAATTCATTATGCAAGTCATTGAGCTCTTTGATAGCATCCTTCAGGGATTCAAGACCTTTAAGCCTTTCGGCTTTTTCGCAAAGTTCGAGCTTGGCTTCAAGATTTTTCCTTCGATCAAGCTCCTTAAGCTCAAAATAGATGCTGCGCTGATCATAAAAGCGATCTACCAGTGCATTGTAATTAGCCCAAAGGGATTTGGCCTGAGTTCCGGGGATAGGACCTACTGTTTTCCATTCCTGCTGAATAGCCTTAAATGTTTCAAAACTGATACTGGTTTCTTCAGAATCGACAAAACTCCTGAGCTTCTCAAGAACTTCCTGCTTCTTTACAAGGTTTTCTTCCTTCTTCCTGGCTTGCTCCCTCGTATAAGTAGTCTTTTTGTCTTTGATGAGTTTAAACTGAGCATCAAAATCATTGTCGAGGTCATCCAACTTATAATCAAAGTCCACTTCAATACCACCTTCCCCTTTAAATTTTTCAAGTGCTGCGCCTCGTTCCTTGTCAAGGTACTTATTATAAGCGACTTTTAACTCTTTCAGGTATTGGTCTACTTTCCAAATAGGCACATCATCCGACAAGCGTTTAATTTCGTCTACCAGTTGGGTTTTGGTGAGACTGCTGTAATCCAGATTGGCCACATCATCCTTCTCCACCTCTTCAGAGTCATTTTCCTCCTGGGCGACAGGTTCAGTCGTTTTGGATTTGGTTTTTTTTGCAAAATTGGGCTTATCCTCAGCGGTAGTACCATCACCGCTGTCTGAATCTTTTGGTTCTTCTTTTGGGGTGGACTTCTTCTTGGTGGTTTTGGCAGCTACAGGGGGAGGCTGCTCTTGCATATCTGACTCAAGACTGGATTCTTGATTTACAGCAATATCCTTCTGAATCTCCTTATCCGGGGAGGCTGGTGCATCACCATGGATGTCCAGCTCAGGGGTAGGTTGCACATCGGGTGCATCGGCATCCGATTCAGTAGTTTTTTCCTCATTTTTTACCTCGGCAGCAGACTGATCTGCCCCGGTTTCATCCACCTGAGAAGCATTTTTTTGATTATCCTGGTTTTTGCTTTCATCAGATAGCCCATGTTCATTCACCATATAGAATCCCTCTTCTAATAAATTTCAACAGTAAATGTAGTAAAAACATTCAATTAAGACGGGGGTCACTGGGATAATTTGATACCATATTATATTTGCCACCAAGCCTTTTTAAAATAGTTTTCCAGAGTTCTTCGGCGCCCACATCAAATACCAGGGAAGGATCAGCAAGGTTGGCCACGATCCAGGAGTCGGCATCCAATTCTTCCTGTAATTGCCCCGGGCCCCATCCGGAATACCCTACAAAAAACCTATAATCTTTCACGGGCAGTTTTTTGGTATTAATCCAAATCATAAGTTCCTCAAAATTTCCTCCCCAGAAAGCATCTTTGAGGATCTCTACCCCGCCATCCATCTCAGGATCACGATGGAGAAAATGCAGGGTATCCTGCTGCACCGGACCACCTACGAATACTGGAGCATCAAATCCTCCGGATTCCTCCATGATTTCATTGAAAAGGAGGTTGGCTGGCCTGTTAATCACAAATCCAAAAGAACCTTCAACATTATGCTCACAAAGCAAAATCACAGTGCGCTCAAAATTTGGATCGTTCAGATAGGGGTCTGAGATTAAAAAGCTACCCTTTTCAGGTTTTTGGTTGGTGTTATATTTAAAAAAATCAATCATATAGATGCGTTAATGTAAAGCTGCTCTATATGGTAGAGTAGCCATAATCTTTCCTTCTTCATCATTAAGGTATTCTAACCTCTTGTAAACAAGCCCTTCATCAAAATAGTTAAGAACCATTTTCACAAATATATTCCCATGCTTGGCTTCTGATGCCCAAAGGTTATGGTAAAACTTCTTTAATGGCCCCTCCTCAAGTGCCTCATAGACAAGCCGGAAACGCTCTGCTCCTCTGCATTCAATAATGGAGGCTAGCAGCAACCGATCCATAAACCGCTCTTCCCTGCCGGAATGGCAAAGACCCAATAGATTTTTGACGTACATATCCTGAGGGATTTCATGGGCAAGGCTTATGCCTCTTGATTGCATGATGGAATACACCTGTTGAAAATGCTCCAATTCCTCTACAGCCGTTTCAATCAATTCAGGAATAATCTCAAGGCGATCTGGGTATTTGGCGACAAAGCTCATGGCCATTGCAGAAGCCTTCCGCTCACAATCAGCATGGTCCTGCAGAAAGCTGTCAAAATCCGCCATGACGGCTGCCACCCATTTGGGGTCACTGGGTTGGGATACTTCCAAACTTAATTTCATAGTTCAATATTCTTGAAATATAGCCACTAGGCCGAGGCTGACTAAGCAGGTTGGGGCCTCTGCCCTCAATTGCTACGCTACCGAAAACAAATGAATAGGAAATGAAGTCTTAATCAAAATTTTTAGGGCAAATTTGATAGAAATCTATCAAATCTCAAATGCCAGCCGTTTTTACCTTGATTTAAAACAAGAGGTGCTACTCAACTCTTAAAACCGCTTTGATAGGAAGGGTCCGGAAGGTGCCTATATTCATATTTCCAGTAAAAGCTGCTCCTTCCACCGTTGCTTCTACACTGATGACCACCTCATTCCCTCCAAAATTTACGGTGTAGGTAAAATAAAGATAATTGCCTACCACTTTGATATTTGCAAGATCGAGGGTACTGCCCATCAACTGGCTCTTGATGGTGCCTGTGTAGGCCCCTTCAGAGGAGTCAAATCTAATTTCACCACCTGTTGCTCCAGGGCCTCCTCCTTCAACTGTGAAGTCCCATATACCAGCGATTTCAGCGAGAGGAGCATCTTCTGCGCCCTCTTTTGGTCCGATAGGTGCGGCTTTTCCGCCACCAGCAGCCATAGCCGGCATGCCGCCAACGCCACCCTGCTGACTCATCTCTGCCTGACCTCCATCCATTCCACCAAAGCTACCGCCACTTTTGAGGTCGTCATTGTTGATGGATTTACGCCTTCTCGGTCTTTGGTCAAAATTCATTTTACCAATTCGATAGCTGAAGTTTACCTTAAAATTCATGTTGTAAAGCTCAATAGTCGTGTTTTGGCTGATGGTAGGGGTTTTCAGACCGCTATTTATTCTAAAAGGCGTATAAATGAAGTTTTCAGCCCCTACACCAATGCTGCCTCTTTTATTGGCAAATCGCTTATTTAAACTAAGGCTGTAGATCCCAAAACCACCCCTGAAACCCTGCAATTGAATCTGATTGCCACGAAAGAAGCTGAAGAGCTGAAAAGCCCAGTCTTTACCAAGGTCGTAACTCCCGAAAAGACGACCACTGATCACAAAACCATCATTAAACGCATCAAACTCTGGGTTAGGGTCATTATTGCTCAGTCGGGCGTAATAAAAATCTGTCCCACCACTCAGTAGCAACTTACCTACATTGATGCTGGCAAAGGCACTCAGGCCATAAGCATCTTCACTGCCAATATTACGAAAAGTGGTCCTAACAGTATCCTGACCCAAAACATCCCTTACGCTTTGAATAGCATTATTGGTATTTCTGGCAAATGCTGATAAGGTCAGTGAAGTGTTTTTGATAAACATGCTGTACCCTAATTCATAATTATTGGTAAACTCAGGGTCCAATGTGGGATTTCCGATGGTCACATTCAGGGGATTGGAAGCCTGAAGGTTGGGATTAAGAAACATAATCGAAGGCCGCTGAATTCTGCGATTATAGGCTGCCTTTAAAGTATTGCCGTTTTCCAGCTTCCGGGAAATATTGATGCTGGGTACCAATACCCCATAATTGGGAACCTCAATGGTCTCGTCCCCCTGAAAATTAGCATTGATGGTCGTGTACTCATATCGGGCACCTGCCTTAAAGCTGTAGGCCTTCATGGTATTGTAGGTATACGAAAAATAAGCCGCAGATACATCCTGATTATAATTCAGGACATTGGATAAGGTTTCGTCTCCGAGAGGCATGAAAGGCCCCTCAGCCCCTTGACCCAAAAGAAACTGGAAGTCACTTTCTACATTACGGATGATCTGCTTCACTCCGGTTTCGATCATTTGCTTATTTCCTATTGGTGTTTGATAATCAATCTGAACGGTGATTTCCTGATTAAAACTCTCGTTTTCATTTTTTTGACGATTAATCACCGATGCATCATCCTCGTCCATGAGCCGATTGATAAAATCATTATTCCTGTTGTTGCGGCTGAACAGGGTCAAAATACTCAACTCCTGCTGAGGCTTATCAAATAACTTGGTATAGGTCAGGTTGACATCCACAGTCCCTGAGTTATCTACGGTGTTAACCTCCCTGAGACTCCGATTAACTATTTGGTCGTTTAAAAATGTTTGCGTCAATAAGCCATCCTGCCAGCTACGGCCATTTCTGGCTCCGAATCTCACACCGCCCAGCAAGGAATTTTTTTCGTTAAAATCATAATCAAACCCAAAATTGTAGTTGCCAAAAAGGTTGTTATTTCGGGTATCTGTGCTTTGGGTATTCCGCAATTCGTCTCCAAGTGGGCTTATGGTAGTCTGGTTATTACTGAAAGCTCCTTCTACATTATAGCCTGCCCTGCCCCAGCCCCCAAGGGAGAGCCCCAGCTTACCCCTTCTCAGGCTGCCGTTTAGGCCCAGGTTAGACCCCCTGTATCCGGCACTGGAGTTGATGCTAAGGGTAGCGCCTTCAAGGGTATTCTTTTTAGTGATGATGTTAATAATACCGGCAGAACCCTCAGCATCATATTTCGCTGAAGGTGAGGTAATTACTTCTACTGACTTAATCTCTTCTGCAGGAATCTGTCTAAGCGCATCCGCCACACTGCCTGCCATAATGGTAGAGGGTTTGTTGTTGATCAATACCATGATGTTGGAACTCCCTCTCAGACTCACATTACCCTCAAAATCTACTGAAACAAGTGGGACCCGCTGCAATACATCGGTCGCATCACCACCCCTTGCCGTGTCGTCATTCTCAGCATTGTAAATAGTGCGGTCTACACGCTCCTCTATGAGGGCCCGCCTTCCTTCCACAGTTACTTCTCCCAATTCAGTTTCAGAAAAACCCAGGGTGATGGTGCCCAGATCAATATTGCTTCGTGAAGGGGTGATCTCTACCTCTCGCTCAAATTTATCAAAACCAATAAACGATATGGAAATCTTATATCGGCCATCAGGTATTTTATTAAGAGAAAATTTACCCTTATTATCTGCTACTGTGCCATCCACGGTATTTCCCGTACCCATATCGATCAAGACCACGGTAGCAAACTCAATAGGCGTCCTGGTGCCGGATTCGATGATGGTTCCGGATAGCTTTCCATTACCCTCAGCTTTTTGAGCGATGGTCGGTAAGGTTATTAGAGTTATTAGGATGGTGAAAAATAAAGGCTTCATTAGGGGATTTGCAAAAAGCGTTATAGGTATATTTCTTTACTAACTTCAAAAAAACCTCACAGGTTTATTTAATACATATTTTTTATTTTAAATAGAGAAAGGCGATTACCAACGGTATCCTGGGGATTTAAAAATTTACTCTAAAATCCTGAAAATCTTTTTAATGAATAATTTTAGTAATGATGGCAGCCGGTCTTCTATAACCTTTTACCTTAGTAATGGAAGGGGATTTTCTCAGAAAATTGAATGTAATATCATTGAAGGATTCCGGGCACTCAATATTAACTACATGTCCGCAACATGGCACGATAAACAACTCAGATCTTTCATGTACCCTGGTATAGGCAATGGCTGGTTTCAGGAATACGTGATCCTGGCTGCCCATGACTATCAGCTCCGGACAACGGGGGTTAAACCGGAAGAGGGTATCTAATGACTTTTCAAACTCCCTGTACAAGCCCAACCAACGGTTATACTCTTGTTGGGAAAGCAATATGGATGCATCGATCATTATCTTGCGAGACTTCTTGTGGTTTTTTCTGGGCATGGCAATCCATGAAAAAATATGGTACATCATGCGGTAAGGAATAATTCTGGTGAGAAAGAGTGCAAATTTCACCAAGATCTTTAATAGCAGACCCATTTTAAAAATTCCACCAGAATGGATCATCCCATTTACCCGATCCGGGTGCTTACAAGCCAACATTCTGATCAGGATGGTACCTAAAGAAACCCCCATAAACCAAGCCTTTTTAATGCCTTCCTGGTCCATAACCGCTAGAATATCGCCAATGACCAGATCCAGATCGTAGGCTTTGGGTCCGGACATGTTTTTTGAAAGGCCGTGATCTCTGAGGTCCAACACCAATATGGGCATAAAGTCTGCCAAAAACTCATACTGCCGTTTCCAGGTACTGATCTTCCCTCCTGCGCCATGCACCATGATCATCCAGTTACCTGAAGTTGAATTACCAAAACACTCATAATTTAACATAAGCGTAGAACCCAAAGGAAAGGGAATTGTTAAAAGCCTACCTTTATGTATTCCAAATATGTTTAGTAAATTCAAGTCTTTAAACCCCCAATAATCCGATGGACCAACACCTAGAAGAAATGAGAAGACGATATTCCTTGCAAACGCTGGACGTGAAGGATGTCGCTCGCAATCCAATAGATCAGTTCAGAAAGTGGTTTGATGAGGCCACAAAATCGGAGATAATAGAACCCAATGCCATGACGCTGGCCACCGTCACTGAGAAGGGAATCCCTTCCTCAAGGATGGTATTGCTAAAGGGAATAGAACAAGGTGGGTTTGTATTCTATACTAACTATCAGAGTGAAAAAGGCAAGGACCTGGAAGTCAATCCGGTAGCAGCCTTAAATTTTTTCTGGGGGGAGCTTGAACGGCAAGTACGCATCACCGGGTCTGTGACCACGCTCAGCGAAGGGGTGTCAGAGGCATATTTTCAATCCAGGCCAAGAGAAAGTCAGATCGGTGCCTGGGTGTCACCTCAAAGCACCCCTATCAAAAGCAGAGCCATTTTAGAAGAGCGGATAAAGGCCATTGAAACCCGATTTAAAGACCAGAAAGTACTCCCTAAACCTAAGCAATGGGGCGGGTATTTGGTAAAACCTATGATCATGGAGTTTTGGCAGGGAAGGCCCGGCCGGCTGCATGACCGCATACAATACCTCCAAAAATCAGAAGGGGTCTGGGATATCAGAAGACTCGCCCCGTGAGGCCACAAAGCCGCTACCTTGAGCGGTATGCCTGGTCTGGTCCGCAAATTGCGGACCCTGTTCCTGCTGATTTGGAGCAGGTGGTGGTGATCCCCTGTTTTAACGAACCTGACCTCATTAGTAGTCTGGAATCTTTGCTGCGATGCCATCCCACCACCACTCCTACGGAAGTAATCGTCGTGCTCAATCAGCCGGAACAGTGCAGCCGGCCGATCCGGGAAGCCAAGGCCCGTACTCTCCAAACCTTCAATCAGTGGAAGTCAGAAAATCAACGACCGTGGATTACCTTTCACATGATTGAAGCCCTGGCATTACCACAAAAACATGCCGGAGTAGGCCTGGCAAGGAAAATTGGCATGGATGAGGCCGTGAGAAGGCTGGAACTAACCGTTGCTCCTGAAAAGGGCATCATCATTTGCTTTGATGCCGACAGCCTCTGCGAGCCCGGATACCTGGTGGCCATTCAAAACCATTTTTCAAATTTTCCGAAAACCCCTGGATGCTCGATCTACTTTGAACACCCATTATCAGGGTCGTTTCAGGAAGCTGTTTATCAGGCCATCACCGACTATGAGCTGTATTTGAGGTATTATGTCAATGGCCTGAAGCAGGCACGATATCCATGGGCTTTTCATACCATAGGCTCCTCAATGGCGGTACGCAGCAGGGTATATCAGCAACAAGGCGGTATGAACAAGAGAAAAGCCGGTGAGGATTTCTATTTTTTGCATAAAATAATCCCCCTGGGCCATTATACCAATTTAGTGGATACTAAAGTGATCCCCTCTCCCCGACCGAGCGACCGCGTGCCCTTTGGCACTGGAAAAGGGGTGAATGAATGGCTTAATAACCTACGGCTTGAGGTGTACCACCCCAATGTATTTGACGAGGCAGCAGCACTTATGGATTTTATTCGGGAATGTTCAGCTACCGGGCATTGGCCTTTCACTAAAATTAGCCCTTACCTGGAGCCCTTTCTTAAATCTCAAAAATTTAAAACGGTATTAGAGGAATCCGTAAAAAATACCAGTAATCCCCATACCCTGAACCAAAGGCTCATGCACTGGCTGGATGGGTTTACCATGTTGAAGTTCATTCACTATTTAAGAGATGCGCATTTTGGGACCGTCCCAGTAGCAACAGGTGCCGCACACCTTCTCGATTTACCAACTGAGGATCCTTTGAAATTACTTGAAATTTACAGAAAAATGGACAGTACTAGGACTTCATAAGCCCATCATTGGCCTACAATAACCCCATCAACCATCTCTAATTTCCTATCGGCCATACCAGCCAAAACATCATTATGGGTGACAATTACAAAAGTCTTTCCCAGCTCATCCCTAAGATCAAAAAAAAGCTGGTGAAGCTCCTCTGCATTTTTAGTATCCAGATTACCGCTGGGTTCGTCAGCAAAAACCAGGGAAGGATTATTGATCAAGGCCCTGGCGACGGCTGTACGCTGTTGCTCCCCTCCCGAAAGCTGGGAAGGTTTATGATCCATCCTTTCTGATAGCCCTAAGCGCGCCATGATTTCAGCCCCTGTGGCCCTAACCTGTTTTTCAGGAGTGCCTGCAATAAACCCAGGGATGCAAACATTCTCCAAGGCAGAAAACTCAGCAAGGAGGTTGTGAAACTGAAAGACGAAACCTAATTCCTTATTCCTGAACCTGGCCAATTCCTGACTGCCCAGGCTGGTAATCTCTTTTCCACGCATAGTGACTACCCCCTGATCAGGTTGATCTAAGGTGCCCAGGATATGGAGAAAAGTGCTTTTTCCAGCCCCTGAAGCCCCTACTATAGACACAATTTCCTTTTCCGCTACATGGATTTTAACGCCCTTCAACACCTTAAGAGCGCCATAGGATTTATGAATATTATCCGCTTTTAACATAGAAGCCCAAACTTAATCAATTGAACCGGATTTTTTTACGGAATTCAATACTTGAATAATCAAGCCAAATAAATTACTTTCGTGCCAAACCTTTTTAATTTTAAACGTTTAACGGAAATGAGATGCTTTTCTCGAAAACCTTAAATTTTTTTAAGAGTACTGCAGCCATTTCCATTGACTTTTTAAAAAAATACCAATGAATATACACGAATATCAAGCTAAGGAACTTCTCAAAAAGCATGGTGTCAGGATCCAGGAAGGACTCGTAGTGGACAATCCGGAGAAGGCACTCCTGGCGGCCAAACAATTGCATTCCGAAACAGGCACCTCCTGGTATGTGATTAAAGCACAAATTCATGCCGGGGGCCGCGGTAAGGGTAAAGTCCAGGAAACCGGCTCCAATGGAGTGGTATTGGCCAAAAGTCTGGATGAAGTAACTGATAAAGCTAAAGCCATTCTGGGCGGCACTTTGGTGACCCACCAAACTGGTCCTGCCGGTAAGAAGGTCAGCAAAATCCTCATTGCTCAGGACGTGTATTATCCTGGAGACTCCACTCCCAAAGAATTTTATCTGGGGATTCTCCTTGACCGGGATCAGAGTCGCAATGTCATCATGGCCTCGACCGAAGGTGGGATGGATATCGAGGAAGTAGCGGAAAAATCGCCTGAAAAAATTATCAAAGAATGGATTGATCCATCAATCGGTCTGCAAGGTTTTCAGGCTCGAAAAATAGCCTTTGCATTAGGGCTTGAAGGGAACGCTTTTAAGGAAATGGTAAAGTTTATCTTTTCTCTTTATGAGGCTTATGAGGCTAGTGACTCTTCCATGTTTGAAATTAATCCGGTTTTAAAAACTTCTGATGACAAAATTCTGGCCGTAGACGCAAAGGTGAACCTGGATGACAATGCCCTTTACAGGCATAAGGATCTGGCTGAACTGCGGGACTTGTCCGAAGAGGATCCCCTCGAAGTAGAAGCCGGAAAATCAGGTTTAAATTATATCAAGCTTGATGGTAACGTAGGCTGTATGGTCAATGGGGCTGGTTTAGCCATGGCTACGATGGACATCATCAAGCTTAGTGGCGGTGAGCCTGCCAACTTCCTGGATGTAGGTGGCGGTGCCAATGCAGAAACAGTCGAGGCAGGGTTCAGGATCATTCTCAAGGACCCTAATGTCAAAGCCATACTTATCAATATTTTTGGGGGTATTGTCCGCTGTGATCGGGTGGCAACCGGTGTGGTAGAAGCCTACAAAAAAATTGGCACTATTGATATTCCTATCATTGTAAGGCTTCAGGGCACCAATGCAGAAGAAGGTGCCAAAATCATTGAGGACTCAGGCCTTAAAGTAAGCTCCGCCATTTTATTGAAGGATGCTGCAGAAAAAGTCCGTGAAGTGCTCAGTTAAAGAAAAAAAATATTCAGAGGGTTGAAATTTTCTATTATTCAAATATTATTTTTACCTTGTAATTGATTCTAACCAAGTTATGACGAAATACGGCATATTACTTTTTCTTGGCATCCTCCTAACAGGTGAAATTTGGGCTCAAAGCTTTTATAACTCAAGGCGCGACAGAGACTTCATAGCCAGTATCGGCACAGGTACCAGCTCTTATTACGGGGATCTTAATAATCCCAATAATTATATGGATATAAGACCCAGCCTTAATCTGGGGTTGACTTACATGATGAATCCAAGATTTTCAAT
>JBGTCD010000048.1:0-10082 GCA_041749015.1 Cyclobacteriaceae bacterium | reverse complement strand
GGCAGGATCAATGCTATGGTTTTAAAAGCATCGTCATAATACCCACCATCTGTATAGAACCGTACCTTTAGGATATCAGGATTGGGCCTATGAATGCCTTTAATAAAATTGGTCGCATACTGATCGGCTTCCGTTCGGCTGTTACCAATTTCAAGGGCCTTTTTAAAAGCCATTTCGGCCTTAGTTTGTTTGCCCAGGAGATACCATGAGAGGCCTATTTTGAAATGCGCATCTCTGATATAATTCTCCCCATTGTAATTTTCGAGAAAGTGGTTGAGCTTTTCGATAGCAACTTCATAATTCCCCGCATGCATGTGGAGCTCGCCTTCCATATAATGCATGAAATCAAAAGGAAATAAAATTTTATTAACCTTTCTGGATTCTAGGATTTCCAAAGCTTTTTCGCTTTTCTGATCCTTCATATACAGGGTAGCCATCAAATAGGTGTACAGTAAATTCTCAGGATTTTTGGCATAAACAGCATTTAATAGTCCAATGCCCTTTTTGGGATCCTGCATCATGAAAGAGTGGATGAGAGCAAGAATTCCGGTTAATTCATCCTTAAAAATGCCCGGTGATTTGGATAGCAACTTCAAATTCGCCAAGCCTATTCTGATATCCCCTTTCATGCCGGCAAGTTGCAGCACCCATTGGTAGTTTTCCGGAACAGATCCTAGCATGATGTACAATACCCCGGCAGTTTTATGCTGAAGTTTAAACTCTGGATATTGCTTAAGATTTTTTTCAGATTGCTTATAGGCCTGACGGATGGTCCATGCAGCAGGCCATTCCTTGCCAAACTTCAGGTAAATGAATCCCCAATGCAGCTTCATTTCTGCTAGATAAAAGGCAGGCAGAGGGTCTTGCTCTGATAGGTATGTTTTTAGATCCGAGGTTCTTTGCTGAAAATTTGCCTCAAACTCGGAAAATAATACCGGATCTTCAGAGATCAAAAGGGTAATGGTTTCGGCCAGGTGCTCCAGATATAATTTAGAAGGCGTGGCTTCCAGGTGGGTGATGCGTTTATTTGCCTGGCCCAGCTCCAGGCTAAATATGGCCTGATATACCGCTTCTTCCTGGGTGCTGAAAGGATTTTGATAGACTTGTCCGGAGGAATTGGGTATCACCAAAAAATAAAAAAGACAAACCAGGAGGTTTGTCTTCAATATATATTTGATTCTCAAAAGGAACGCATTAGCTCTCTTGCTTTTTCCTTCTGGTTGTTCTTTTTGGTTTTGCTTCATCATCCTCGATTTCCATATCCACATCCGCAAGTATCCTGCCGGAGTGTTCATCGATTACAATTTTCTTCTTTTCTCTGATTTCTGCAATTTTTTGCGGGGGAATCGTAATGTTGCAACCTTCGGCAGCACCTCTTTTTACGGTGACTACCGCCAGACCGTTTGAGAGATTGATTCTTAGCTTTTCATAGTATTTCAAAAGCTTATCTTCTATTTTTTTAACTGCCTTTTCGCGTTCAGCCATTAACTTATCTTCCTCCTCCTGACTTTCTGCGAGCAGCCCTTCCAATTCTTTCTTTTTGAGGTCCAGGTCAGCATTGCGCTCTGCAATTACGCCTTCAAGGGCAGCAATATCCTCTTTTTTCTTTTCGATATCTTCCTGAGATTGCCTGATTTTCTTTTCGCAAATCTGGATTTCAAGCTGTTGTAATTCCACTTCCTTGGTCAGCGCATCATATTCCCTATTGTTCCTAACATTATTCTGTTGCTCCTCATAGCGTTGGATTAGCTTTTCAGAATCCTTTATGGCTTGCTTGTTGGTGGCGATATTATCTTTGAACTTCTCTAGGTCATCGTTAAATCTTCCGAGCCTTGTATTGTACCCTACCATCTCATCTTCTAAATCTGCTACCTCGTCTGGTAGGTCACCCCGCATCTTTTTTAGCTGGTCTAACTTGGTATCTATTTTTTGGAGTTTTACGAGGGCTTCAAGTTTTTGTGCTACAGTGTTTTCCATTTATTCTAAGAGTAATATTGGATAGGATTGGTATTGGCTTTGGCCAAATTGACCGCAAAGTTAGTAAATTTTTCGTTCAAGAACTCATAAATTAAATCTTTTGTATGAACCTCACTTTCATAATGGCCAATATCCACAATCATTAAACGATTATCAGCTTCAAAACATTCGTGGTATTTAAAATCCCCTGAAATAAAAGCGTCAGCACCTTGCCGGATGGCATCGCTTAAAAGGAAACTTCCGGCACCTCCACAAACGGCTACCCGTTTTATAGCCCTGTCCAATTTGGTGTGCCTGATGACTTTAAGTCCCATGGTGCTTTTCACATGATTCAGAAAGTCCCCGGGGTCCATGGGCTTAGGGAGTAAGCCAATCATCCCGGCACCTACTTCCTGATTCTGATTTTTGAGGTCCGAAAAGTAGTAGGCCACCTCATCATAAGGATGGGCCTTTTTAAGGGCATCCAAAATCCTGGTGCTGAGATGCCCGGGGAAAATCACCTCAACTCTGCTTTCCCGCACCTCCTCTGCCTTGTTGCGACTGCCAATGTGCGGATTGGCACCCTCTTCGGGCATGAACCGGCCTGTGCCGGTGGTCGTGAAACTGCAGTGGGAGTAGTTACCAATATGCCCTGCTCCAGCTTCATGGATGGCATCCAGGACAGCCTGTTGATTTTCTTCAGGCACAAAGGTGACCAGTTTTTGAAGGACGTTATCCTTTGGCTGCAAGATGGCAGTATCTCTTAGCCCGATTTTCTCAGCAATTTTTTTATTGACGCCGGTATGGATATGGTCCAGATTGGTGTGGATGGCGTAGAGCGCAATATTATTTTGGATGGCTTTGATCACTACCCTTTCGACCCAATGATTACCAGTGAGTTTTTTTAAACCTTTAAAAATCACCGGATGGTGTGCAATGATCATATTGGCTTTTTGGGCAATGGCCTCATCGATAACGGATTCTGTGATGTCCAGCGTGATCAGGACCCCCTTTACCGTATCCCCGGCATTACCCGTGAGTAGTCCGGAGTTGTCATAGCTTTCCTGGTAGGCAGGAGGCGCCCAGGACTCTAATTCCAAAATGATATCTTTTATTTTAGTCATATTTACCCAAATTTGCAGACTCAAATTTAAAACATTATCCTGACTACCATCCTATGACCTTGCTCAGGTTGCTATTATTTCCTTTTTCCATCATTTATGATGGGATTACAAGGCTGCGAAATCATCTGTTTAACATTGATTATACCAAAAGCTTTGAGTTCGACAGGGTGGTTATAACTGTAGGCAATCTCTCTGTAGGGGGTACCGGCAAAACCCCCATGGCAGAGTATTTGATCAGATTGCTGCAGGATCGGTATAAGGTAGCCTATCTGAGCAGAGGCTATGGCAGGAAAACCCGTGGATTCAGATTGGCAAAAGCAGATGATTCAGCCCAAACTCTTGGTGATGAGGCCTGGCAGGTGTACCAAAAGTTTTCGGGCGGAGTGGTAGTAGCGGTAGGAGAAGAACGGGCATTTGCCATACCCCAGATATTATTGGAGCACCCGGAAGTCCAGGTTATTATTCTGGATGATGCATACCAGCACCGCACGGTAAGGCCCCAGCTTAACATTTTGCTTACGGATTATTCCCAACCATTTTTCCAGGACCTGGTGCTTCCGGCAGGCAATCTTCGGGAAGCGCGAAAGGGTGCCCACAGAGCAGATATCATTGTGGTGACCAAGTGCCCTGATTCCCTGGACGATGAGGAAAGGAATTTGATCGAGCGCTCCATCCGCAAATATGCCGGTGAAAATCCCCTCATAGCGTATTCTAAAATTAAATTTTCTGAGGCTCAACAGGTTTATAAAAATGCTGTGCATCAACCACAAGGCAAGCCTATAGTATTTTCAGGTATTGCCAGCCCGGCATCTTTTGAAAATTTTATACGTGATCAATATAGCCTCGCTGCCGCCATCCGTTTTAGAGACCACCACGACTTTAAACCTGGGGATATCAAAAAGATCAAGGAAGTTTTTGAAGCGCAAGGCGGGGTAGGATTCTCTTTTGTCGTCACGACCGAAAAGGATTCAGTAAGGTTAAATGCCACGGATTGGCAGGACCTGCCACTGTTTTATATTCCGGTGGTGCATGAGTTTATATATTCCGGCAGGGAATTTGATAAGAAGGTTTCCAAACTGGTAGAAAATCAGGTAATTTTGAAATAGAATTTGTGCAGGTGAAAAATACCGGATTATCTTTTTCTATATTTTTATTAGTCCTTTGTTCAGGGGTGGTTTTTGGCCAAATCCGTGATGGGGGAGATGATGATTCAGGAACTGATGATGAGGAAGGGGGTCCGCGAATTGGGAGCACCATGCTGGATGATACTACCAAGTCGATTTACGGTCCGGGTACTGCCCATTACCTGTATGAAAAGCAAATACGCCAAAACAAAATCCGGTATTCACGCATTGACACCACCGTTAATAATCTGCACCAGTGGGAGCCTCTTGATCCTCATGAAAATACCTATCAGGACCTTGGGAATATGGGTACTGCCGCCAGAAGATTATTTTATCAGGCTCCGGATGTAATAGGTGCCCGGTCCGGATTCGATGTTTATGATCCTTATTTTCTCACGGCAGATGATATCAAATACTATGATACTCAATCCCCGTTTACTGATATGCACATCATCTGGGGTGGGCAAAACAGGGCCAGAACCAATATTGACTTTAGTCGCAATGTGGCCCTGGGTTGGAATGTAGGGTTTGGGTATCAGGGGATATTTGCTGATAAGCAGTTTTCCAGGCGGAGAAGGGGTGATAGAAATGTGGAAGGGGTATCTTACTACTTTTTCCAAAGATTCGTTTCGGAAAATACCAGGTACCAAATGCTATTTAATTTTACCCGAAACCGGCATAAAGTTTTGGAGATCGGGGGGCTTGATTTAAATCCTAATGAAGTGCTTGCTTCAAGTTTTTTTGATAATAATGCCCCGATCCTTTTTGATGATGTGCAAACTGTTGATTTAAGGATCAACATGCATCTCTACCACGAGTACCGGCTCACCAATCTACTGCAGGTATACCACGTTTTTGACCGACAACGACAGGGCGCCACCTTCACGGATGGCAATATCAGTACCCCAACTGATTTTTATGATTTTATTATGAGGGACTCTTCGGCTACTGCCGACCGGCCTTATTTCAGGACTATTCAAAACGAAGTGGGCATAAAAGGCAGGTATAAGCCGTTTTTCTACAGCCTTTATTACAAGGGCAGGAAATTTTTCTTTAGAAATCAGTACTTACCCGAATTTTTGACTGACGAAACTTACACCGGATTTGAGCATTATTTTGGAGGAACGGTAGACTTTGAACTGGATTCTGTATATCAGGTTTTTGGTTTTGCCGAGACCCTGCTCAATGGCAACTATCGGATTGGAGGGGAGGTCAATAGTCCATGGCTGGAAGGCTCCATTAAGCGGCAGCAGCATGATCCGGGCATTATGCACCAGTTGTATGCAGGTAATCACAATTTATGGTCTCGTGACTTAAGGCCCATCAGGACCAATGAACTGTATGGTGCAGTAAAGCTAAAATGGCGGAGGTTTTTATTTAAGCCCTTACTGCATATTCAAACCGTCACCGATTATGTTTACTTCAAGGAGCAAGATTTTGTAGGCGGTTTGACCCAGGTTTCTCCTTTTCAGAATTCCGGTCAGGCCCGCGTTTTCTCTCCAGGGCTCAACCTGGATTTTACTTTCTTCAAAAATTTCCATTTTAAAAGTAAATTCAGATACAATCAGGTCTCAGGGCCGGGGCAGGAAGGATTTCCAATGCCCGAGATTTTTGCCAACGGCCAATTGTATTATGAAAACATCATCCTTCAGGGCAACTTTGAGTTTCAGCTCGGTACTGAGGTGCATTACAGATCTGAATTTTTTGCTCCGGCTTATCAGGCGCAGATCATGCAGTTCTATGTTCAGGATGATTTCCTGGTCAAGGGGTTCCCTGTTGTGGATGTGTTTTTAAATGCGAAAATCAACAGGGGGAGAATATTTTTGCGCTTCAGCAATATTATGCAGCTAATTACTGGTGAGGGCTATTTCATGACACCATTTTATCCTGGGTTGCAGTCCGTTTTTGATTTTGGGGCTAAATGGGCATTTTATGACTGATATGAAAGAAAAGTACGTCCTGGGCCTTGAATTGCCAACCGATCCGAGATGGGTCGATATTGCTGAGAAGAATATTGAAGACATATTGATAGATCATGCTTATTGTGAGCAAAAGGCTGCCTCATCCTGCATCTCTCTGATTGTAAAATTTCCTGACCGGACGGCAATGGTAGAGGCCCTGACCCCTGTGGTGGCCGAGGAATGGGCCCACTTCGAACGGGTGCTGGAGCAGATTAGAAAGCGCGGGTATACCTTAGGGAAGCAAAGGAAGGATGAATATGTAATGGCCCTGAAGGGCGTCATTAAAAAAGGTGGCAACCGCGACCAGCAACTGGTAGAGCAGCTATTAATGAATGCGCTTATTGAGGCTAGAAGTTGCGAGCGATTTAGATTGCTTTCGAAGCATATTGGCGATGAAGAGCTCAGCAAGTTTTATTATGAACTGATGGTATCAGAGGCAGGGCACTACAAAAACTTCCTGGCTCTTGCTAAAATCTATTTACCAGAAAATCAGGTCATGGAGCGTTGGCGGGAGATTTTATCAGCTGAGGCAAAAATCATCAAGTCCCTTGAAGTCCGCAGCGACAGGATGCATTAGGTTTTCTGCTTCTTTTTCTTAGCTGCCGGAAAGAGAAATTTATTCAAAATAAGCCTGTATTCATTCACAAGGAAACGAGTTGCGAAAAACAACAAGAATTGGGTACATTTTACTCTTATTTTAATCCTGATTTAATAAGGTGCGCGCCTGGGTGTCCACGTCCAGGGCGGACGTTACGGGGACATGTGGGCAAGCAAGCTTTGAATGTGTCTATCAAGGTAGGAACAAAATAAAAGCACCCCATTTCTATCATTTAAATTTGTCGTATTAGCAGACAATAAAGACAGATTCCTGCAGGGAGGGCCAGTGTGTTTCGCGGGGAGGAACGTCATTGGACGTGGGGCCTTTTTTTGGTTTTTTCCTGCCTACATTTCATTTCGGCAGGTAAATTGGGCCAGCAAAAAAGAATAGAAAAGAAAAATTAGGCAGAAATCATCAAGTCCCTGAAGGTGGGCGGCTATAGGATGTATTAAGTTTTCTGCTTCTTTTTCTTGGCAGCCGGAAAGAGAATATTATTCAAAATAAGCCTGTATCCTGCCGAGTTAGGATGAAGTTTCAAATCAGTGGGCTCCTCACCGACATGGTGCTTGTAGTCTTCAGGGTCATGCCCGCCATAGAATGTCCAAAACCCGTTTCCATAAACCCCATGGATATATTTGGCTTCACTGACCCCCCGCGTTTGCCCCATTATTTCTACCTCCGGCTTGATCAGTTCCTTTTTGAATCCGGTGGTTTGGCCATAGAATCCATTGATTACCCGGATATGATTTTGGGTCAGCATGGTGGGGATAGGATCCCATTTTGCTGAGTATTCAAAGAGCTCAAAAAAGTCATTGTCCTGAATAAGGGGTCTTTCGTGGGGCTGATTATCAATGGTGGAATACTCATACTCATAAGGATTCATAATCAACTGAAAATTATGGAATGCAAAGGTGGCCGAGAAGTCCAATTTCTCCTGAGCTCTTGGGTCAGGCGGGTCCCCATCATACATTCTGTCTACGATATCCACCCCTGCCGCTGCCAAAGCAATGTCATAGGTATCGGTGGCTGAGCACATGGCGAATAAAAATCCGCCTCCAGCCACAAAATCTCGGATTTTTTTAACGACAGCAAGCTTGAGATGGGTCACCTTTTGAAATCCGTGCCTTCTTGCAGTGGCCTCATAATCCTGTTGTTGCTGAATATACCATGGCATGTTCTTAAAGGATCTATAAAATTTACCATATTGCCCGGTGAAATCTTCATGGTGGAGGTGTAGCCAATCATATTTAGGCAGGACATCAGCCATTACCTCATCATCGAATATCACATCATAAGGTATTTCGGCATAGGTTAGGGCCAGTGTCACAGCGTCATCCCAGGGCATTTTATTTTTAGGGGAATAAACAGCTATGATTGGGTGTTTTTCAAGCTTCATCACATCAGCATTGGAGGAGGGGCTGGCAATTTCCTGAATGATGGTATTGGCCTGAGCATCGGAGATTACCTCGTAACTCACCCCTCGGATTACCAATTCGTTTTCAAAATTTTGATTGTGCTTAAACATAAAGCTTCCACCTCGGTAGTTAAGAAGCCAGTCTACCTCCACCTCATAGGTCAGCACCCAATAGGCAATGCCATACGCTTTCAGGTGGTTGGCCTGCCGCGTTTCATCCATAGGGATGAAGATATACCGAGCCATCAGAGGTGCTGTGAAGCAAAAAGCCATTATAAGAATCAGAAGTATTTTGATCATAGAATGCTAGATTTGAAAATCAAGAGAAACCTTTAGCTTAAAAAAGAACCGATTAATTTCCTAAATGATAAATTTAAATAATTCTTACTGGTTCCAACGAAAGATTCAGGTAAATTAGTTTCGATTAATCTGGGAAATCTCTATGAATCTGGCAGAAAATATAAAGGAGGGGATCAGGTCTGTAAAGGCCAATATGCTCAGGAGTACACTTACTGCAGCCATCGTTGCTATAGGCATCACCTCTCTCGTGGGGATCCTTACAGCAGTAGATGCTATCCAGTATTCGATTAACGACAGTCTTTCTGAGCTGGGGGTGAACAAGTTTGAAATCTACTCCAAACGATTACGGGGATCAAGAACCGAAGGTCGGACTGAAAAAGTTTACCCAATCATTAAATACAGGGAGGCCCAAAAATTTGTAGAGCTGTACAACTACCCAGCCATGGTGGCCATGAGCACTTATGTGTCTTGGGCAGTAGAGGCCAAGCGGAAATCTAAAAAGACCAATCCTAATGTAGGCATCATAGGGGGAACGGAAGACTTCATTACCCTGGAAGGCTTAAATCTGGAGAAGGGGCGTAATTTTTCCAATCTGGAAATACAGAATGGTATCAATGTAGCCGTGGTAGGCAGCAATATTGTCAAGTCCCTTTTCGAAACAAATGAAGATCCACTAAATCAGAGCGTCAGTTTTCTTGGTCAAAAATTCGTCATCATCGGGGTACTGGAAGAGCGGGGTAGCTTTGCAGGTGATAATACTGACAATGCGGTGGTAGTGCCCATAATCGCCGGTCAGAAGGTGGCCGGAGGGCGGCAGCTTCGGTATAAAATCCAAATTGGTATCAACAATCCTGTGGAGATAGACAACGCCATGGGGGAGGCGACCGGGTTGATGCGAACGATACGCCAGGATAGGCTGGGGGAGGATAATTCCTTCGAAATTGACAAAAGTGAAACCCTGGCCCAACAAATGGAAGAAATTACCGGAGTGATGCGAATCGGCGGCTTTGGTGTCGGGTTTGTCACTCTGCTAGGTGCCGCTATAGCCTTGATGAATATCATGATGGTATCGGTGACCGAGCGCACGAGAGAGGTAGGGGTGCGCAAAGCCCTTGGTGCAACACCACAGCGCATCCGGCAGCAGTTCATCATCGAGGCCATTGTGGTCTGCATCATGGGCGGATTAGCTGGGGTGATACTGGGGATAGTCATCGGAAATGTGATCTCGGCCCTCATGCAAATATCGGGCATCCTGATCCCTTGGGTTTGGATTACTGTTGGTCTAATTGTTTGTGTCGTTGTGGGACTTATCTCCGGATATTACCCTGCCTACAAAGCCAGCAAACTCGATCCTATTGATTCTTTGAGATTTGAGTAATCCCCTTTATCTGAATAATTTCCTGTAAATCGGCTTACGGTAGAGAAACTGGGCCCAGAGCAAGGGATAGGCAAAAAGGTCAATAAGCCAAAGCCCTGTGCTGTATCGGATGTCATCGCTGATGATGGTCCCGCCACTTTCTGACTTTATTTCATGCCGGTGCTGCCATTTTCGAAGGGGAAAGGGGAGCTTCTCCCCGATATCAACAAAGAAAAACCCATCTTTAA
>JBGTCD010000047.1:0-8194 GCA_041749015.1 Cyclobacteriaceae bacterium | reverse complement strand
AAATCAAACAGATCTGAATAGACCCACAAGTCATCTCCGAGGTTTTTAAAATGGGCTAGTTCAGGCTGGTTACCACATAAAATATTAGCTATCCCTTCCCGCAATTTCAAATAGCTTCTGATGTTTTTGACCATTTGATCTGCAGACTCGAGATCATACACCTCAAGAAAATGCTTCAGTGCTTTAGTCGAAATATCCTTCAAGTACACCGAACCTCTTAAAATTCTATCATCATAATAAAAATCCGAGTCTTCATTGTATTGATCGTCTGAGGAATGAAACATCATCGCTAGCAATGAATCCCGGGCCAATTCCATAAGATTACCCATGGCCATTGCTTCTCCCAGGCGGAAATTTGTGGCTTTCCTTAATGGGGCATCCTGGTATTCTTCCTCATCATCAAGCAGGCGCAACAGGCTCACATACAACCCTGACATAAGGGAGGGGTGGCCATATAATAAGCTGCTCACCCGATGATTTCCGGTATGCTGCATGGCGGAATCCATCCATTGGAGTGCCATTTCAAAGTTTCTTTCGCTGACGCTGCCCAAAGCCTTTTCAGCAAACCCAAACAGGATTTTGGCCTCATCCTCATACCGCATGGCATCGATTTCCCTGACGGAATCAGGAATTATAAATGACCCATAAGTCAGATAAGGATCGGATGCCTTCTTTAATGCTACTATCTCCTCGATATCATCCACCACCTTAAATGGGCGGGACTGGGTCAAAATTGGCAGCTTATTGTAATGCTTTTCAAAATAAGCGTCAGATAGCGTAATGGAAAATTGGTCAAATTGGCCTGCACCAGGGTCAAAAGAATAAAGGGAAGATTCAAATTCAAGGGTATTGGATCCGGTGGTCAGGGCTTCTGATAAATAAAATGTTTCTACTTCCTGCATATTATTGCCCTGCTCATAAGCCCTTACCTTCAATTGGCCACTCAGGGGACCCAATAAATTCTCACAGCAGGTCAGATTAGCTTTGACCTTTAAAACTATATTGGTTTTTCGATCATATTCAGAATATTGATATTGGGTTATCGCCACTGCATCCACCTCAAATGAAAATCCATAAATCACTACTGAAGCGGTTTCTGCATTGGACTGTGGTTCAAACAAGGTTTGATCATCAGGATAAAATGTGGTGTGCAACACATAAGCCCCTGGAGCCAGACCGTGTTCCACTTTAATATATTGATAGGAAATTTGCTTAAAATCGCCAATTGAATCCAGAATCACTACTGGTGGTCCGCCCTCCACAGGGTAGGCAATGGCTTCCATCCTACCCTTAATTATATCGATTCCTGATCGAAATTCACTTAGAAAAAAAGACCAGGTAAATTCCAGATTTTGCCCAGTATGGATGAGATGATCAATGGAATCCTTGCTCTGGTTGGAACTGATTTTGAGCTCCAGTCCCATTTTTTCCTGAGCCAGAAGATCAGGGCTCCCTGACAAAAGCAAAAAAAGTATTATACCCAAAATTCTTCCCAACATAAGCCCGGGTTACTTTAGCTGATCGATTTCCTCGAATGAGGTGAGGATACCCCGGATCAGGGCCGCACTAAATCCTTTTTGCTCCATTTCGTTGAGCCCGGCAATTGTGCAACCCTTTGGGGTAGTCACCTTATCAATCTCACCCTCCGGATGGGAAAGGTTGTCACTTAATAAGGCAGCAGCCCCTTTTACCGTTTGTGTCACGATTTTTAATGAGGTGGGTGCATCAAACCCGATCTGAATACCGCCCTGCATGGCTGCCCTGATGTATCGCAGCGCAAAAGCAATCCCACAGGCACCCAGTACCGTGGCCGCATCCATCATTTTTTCATCAATGACCACGGTATCCCCTACTGCCTTAAATACAGTCTCTACCTGCTTCATGGCTGCCTCATTACCAGCCTTACCAGCCGCAATGCAGGTCATCGATGCGCCTCGGGCCACAGCCGTATTGGGCATTACCCTGAATACCACAGCTCCGGGCTCCAGGCGGGCTTCGATCTCCGAAAGGCTGACTCCTGTGACCACAGAAACCAGGGGCTTCTTTTTGACCGTCCCCCGGATTTCATCCAAAATACCTAGAATCTGGTGGGGCTTCACAGCAAGGATCACCATATCAGCCGGTGCTATAGCCTCTGTATTGGCATCGCTGATCGTAATGCCTTTTGATCTTAGGTGTTCAATTTTTTCAGTATTCCTGCGGGTTAGGGTGATTACCCATTCGGGGAATTGTGTCTTGAGCCCCAAAGCAAGGGCAGTGCCGAGGTTCCCCCCTCCGATAATCGCAATGTTCATGATTTTGGCTTGATTCAGATTTTGAAATAAAAATCTAAGGTAGGGTATTCAAGAAATATTGTAAAGGTTATTTTGTTAATGAATTAATCAATTTGAAAATGACTCAATGATTGAAATTAATAATTTGATCGGGGATTGGTTAGAGTTAGAGTTAAAGTCATAGTTAGATTTAGAGTCAGAGTTAAAGTCATAGCTTCTTACCCATACATCCTAATCCAGGCATCGGCGCAGCGCTCCCCATCCATAGCGGCAGACACGATGCCGCCTGCATAACCCCCACCTTCCCCGCATGGGAAAAGCCGCCTGATCTGTGGGTGCTCCAGGGTCTCTCCATCTCTGGGGATGCGCACCGGCGAGGAAGTCCTGCTCTCAACACCCAAGACCACTGCCTCTTCAGTAAGGTACCCTCTCATTTTGCCTTCAAAAGCTAAAAATCCTGCTTTCAAAGCTCTGGTAATATGTTCAGGAAGCACCTCACCCAGATCAACAGGTACAGCCCCTGGCTGGTAGGACATCTCCGGAAGATTCTGTGACACTTTGCCTTCCAGAAAATCAGTTAGCCGCTGGGCCGGGGCCGACTGGTTGCCTCCAGCCAACTCGCAAGCCTTCTTTTCTACTGCAGCCTGAAAGTGCATTCCGCTCAGGGCTCCAGGTGCAAAATCCTCCAGGTTTACAGAAACCACGATGCCCGAATTGGCAAACCGGGAATCCCTGCGGGAGGGGCTCATCCCATTCATCACCACCTCGCCCGGGCTGGTAGCTGCCGGAACAATAAATCCGCCGGGACACATGCAAAAGGAAAACACCCCACGGCCCTCATGCTGATGGGTAAGAGAATATGGTGCCGCAGGAAGATAATCTCCCCTGCTGCCCTTACAATGGTACTGAAACCGATCGATCAGCGCCTGAGGATGCTCCACACGAACTCCCAGCGCAAAAGGTTTGGCCTCAATGGCCAGGCTTTTCTTTTCGAAGAGTTCAAAAATATCTCTAGCTGAATGCCCCGTAGCCAGAATAAGGCCCTGCCCAGAAATAGTGTCACCCTTTGCGGTAAGGACCCCCGTAATCTGCTTATTGGTGATGATAAAATCGGTGACCTGAGTATTAAAATGAATAGCACCGCCGCGGGAAAGGATGGTCTCACGGATCTCAGCGATAATCCCAGGCAGTTTGTTGGTGCCGATATGGGGATGGGCTTCATAAAGGATGTCTTCCCTGGTCCCATGGGCCACCAGGATCTCCAAAATCCTTTTGATATCCCCGCGCTTTTTAGACCTGGTATAGAGCTTACCATCAGAATAGGTCCCTGCGCCACCCTCTCCAAAGCAGTAATTGGAATCAGGATTGACAATATGGTCTTTGTTAATGGCGGCTATGGCCCTTCGTCTGGTCCTGACATCCTCACCCCGCTCCAGTATTATGGGTCTGTACCCTGATTCTATCAATTTCAGTGCAGCAAAGAGCCCTGCCGGACCGGAGCCAATGATAAGGATCTCCGGGGCATTTTGGACATTCTTTTCAGGAATCTGATAGGTAATCAGGGCCGGGGCATCAGCCTTTTTATACACTTTTGCACTGATGCGCACCTTTGGCTGCTTGCTCCGAGCATCAATCGACCGCCTCAGAATCCGTACTGTAAATTCTTTGGCAGAGCATTGGGCTTTTCTAAGCACATGGCCCTCTATAGTAGGAACATCAGCCGCCTGCTCCGGCAGCAGCACCAGTTCAAATATTTTATCCATTGTTTTGTTTTTTGAGGCGTTAAACTCTGAGCCTTTACCGCCGCCCAAATGAAAATGTATAACCGAAATTCAATCCCAGCCTGAATACAAGAGGGAAATTATTTTGTGGAATATCCACAAAAATATTGGCTACGTGGTCTGGAACATCAGTATGGCGGTACCCGAGTCCTGCTCCTGCAAAGGCATCAAGGGTAAAGCCTTTTTTTATGCGATTTTCCATAATTCTATACCCTACCAACACCGCATATTCCACCCGTTGTTCAGAGGCACTTACTGTGATCAGATCCTGAGGGACGGTCACGAAAGTATTGGCAAAATACCCCAGATTAGTAAAACGCAATTCATGCCCAAAGTACCAAAGGCCATAAGTACCCACAGGGTTATAAAATTTTTGTCTGATCGCCATGGCATAGCCACGGGAATAGACCTCATTGATAGCTAGCCCATTCACATTCGCGAAGAAAGGATCCCTCAGGGCCTCAAATTCAAACTCATGGCCCAGCCTTTCATGGATGTAGAATTCCATATTCACCGGTAACCTTCCAATGATTGGTGCCAATGGATTGGTGCTTACAATAACCCCATGAAATTCATTGATCTTATTTTCAAAATATCGGAATTTTTTAGTTTTAAACAGGTATTCCCCCACACCATATTCCCGCACTTCCTTTTCAGGTTTGTTGACCATGGCCAAAATATCATTCCTGTCATCATAGAAAGGTTTATAATAACCGCTGACTTCCCCTTCCTTATCATAAATGTTCCATTTGCCTACCTTAGTACCATTTTCCATGGTGCCGGAGGTTCTGATACCGCCCTGAGGATAAAAGCCGGTATACTGCCCAATGCCTTCGTCCCCATACTGGCATATCCCCTGAAGCTTACCACCGGGATAATAATACCGCCATTCTCCTGCATACTGCCCCTGGTATAGTTCTCCTTCCATTTTAAGGGCTCCGTCCGGGTAGGTTTCCCGGTATTTTCCTTTTTCATCATCGAAAACTATGGAACCTTTACTGCTGCCATCAGCATTGAACATATTCCAATTCCCATCCTGATTGCCTGCTTCATATTGGCCCGATGAATTGAGTTGGCCATTGTCATAATAATACTCCCAGGTGCCTGTTGGCAGGTCTTTCTCGTAAATACCAGATGAGGAAACCGCCCCGTTTTTATGGTAATAGAGCCAAGTACCCTGGCGCTTACCATCCTCATACCATCCCTCAGCCATAAGGCTCCCGTCATCATGGTAGTACCGCCATTTGCCGGTATTTTCTGAACCACTTTTATGCCCTTTAGCCCGAACTACCCCACTTAGGTAATATTCCGATACAGGGCCGGAGCCTTGCTTATATTGAATTTCCGCTTTTAAACTGCCATCCTGAAAATAAAACTCCCATTTTCCATCTCTGACGCCTTGATGATAAAATCCGGTAATTTTTGGTGACCCTGATTCATAATAATAGGTCCATAGCCCGTGTTTATTTCCCTCCTGGTAAGTGCCATTCATACTGAGCCCGCCCTTCTCGAAGAAATATTCCCATGGCCCCATAGGGTCCTCACCATTAAGGGCGCCTTTCATCTTGAGCTTGCCACTTTCAAAAAAGAATTCCCATACCCCGCTGGAAGAATTTTTCAGATAGTGCCCTCTGGAGTTGACCAGACCATTGAAGAAGTAGGAAGTGTAAGGCCCCTCCAGATGCTTAGTATTGGTATTGAAATGAAAAACTTCTTTAAGTTGGGTTTTGTCCTTATCGTGAAAGGTCTTCACTTCCCGGATCTGTGCTGTAACACTCAGAACGCCCAAAAAAAGGATGATATGAATAAAAAATATGCGCACGGTGGTCCATTTACTAACGCAATTTACAAATTATTAATTTGCTTTACCCAAATTAACCAATTGACGGGCCACCCAGGGTTTTCCCCATTCCTCCTTTTCTTTCTCAGACCACAGCTCAGAGAAGAATATCACCTTTTGAAACCGGGGTGGCAGGTATTTCTGCCAATTCGTACCTCCGGTGGCGGCTATGGCCTCAGGGTCTTTATCAAGATAGCGCACGGCAGACTTGTAATGGGCCAATCCCCACATCACATTGGTGAGAATGTCATATTCGCGCATTTTCTCAATAATGGCCTCATCACCACCAAAGTTTTTCTGGAAAACCTGCCAGAGATTGGATGCCTTCCGGGATTTAGCCAGGAGCAGGAAGTCATCAGCATACTTTTTTTCAAATTGCTTTAAGGTCAGTGTTTTACTACCAGTGGCCAGCTCAGTTGCGCCCGACTTCCAATACAGGTTGTCAAGCAATTTTTCTTCAGAATTGGAATCCCTCAAGGCATCCCGTTGATCATGCTGTACCAGGTTGATCATATCAGTGGAGGCAATCTCGATAAACCGGTACTGCGCCGACTGGAACCCGCTCGAAGGGAGTAGTGACATCCTGAATTTCAGGAATTGCTCCTTCTCCATCCCGTCCACCATGATTTCAAAGGATGCTTCCAGATTTTCAAAATACCGGCATAATCTGGTAATCCTGCACAGAAACCACTCCCGATCAGGAGCCTCCTTTTCAGCAATCTGCTCCAACTCCCAAAGGATAAGCTTGAAGAACAACTCTGTGATCTGATGGTACATAATGAACACCCTTTCATCCTTAAACCCCGTCTTGGGATTTTGAAGGCTGAGCAGGGTATCCAGGTGGATGTAATCCCAGTAGGTTAAAAAATCAGCATACAGGAGGCCATCCAGATAGGAGACCATGTCCTGACCGGAAACCTTGTATTTTTCCTCCAGGAGCTGAATCCTTTTGAGCACCTCAGCATCTATTGACGAATTATCCATCCAAACCAAAAATTTATCCGAATCGTTGTGTAAATTTGAAACTATATTACGAATAAGCCAAATATACGCCATGTCCACCCTTACAGCCTCTAAAAAATCCTCCGGAAAAACCGATACATTTGAAGCCCCTGATTTCTATCAAATCGATGATCTTCTTACTGAGGAGCACATCATGATCCGGAGGGCTGTCCGTGATTTTGTAAAAAAAGAAATTTCGCCAAATATTGAAGAATGGGCTGAAAAAGCGCATTTTCCCTATGAGATCGTAAAGAAATTTGGAGACATCGGCGCCTTCGGACCGACCATTCCTGAGACCTATGGCGGCGGTGGCCTTGACTATATCGCCTATGGGCTGATCATGCAGGAAATCGAGCGGGGCGACTCCGGCATGCGCTCCACTGCCTCCGTCCAGGGTTCACTTGTCATGTATCCGATTTACCAGTTTGGTTCAGAGGAACAGCGCAAAAAATTCCTGCCCGGGCTTGCTTCAGGGGCACTTTTAGGCTGTTTTGGTCTTACAGAGCCTGACCATGGTTCCAACCCATCAGGGATGGTTACCAGGATTGAAGACAAGGGCGATCATTATCTGCTGAATGGAGCAAAAATGTGGATATCCAATTCCCCTAAGGCGGATGTAGCAGTGGTATGGGCCAAAAATGAGGCCGGCAGGATCAAAGGGGTGATCGTGGAACGTGGCATGGAAGGATTCACCACCCCTGAAACCCATGGCAAATGGTCGCTGAGAGCCAGCTGTACAGGGGAGCTGGTATTTGACAATGTCAAAATACCCAAAGAGAATATTCTTCCTAATAAGGACGGTCTGGGAGCCCCTATGAAATGTCTGGACTCGGCCCGGTATGGAATCGCCTGGGGAAGCATAGGTGCCGCAATGGACTGCTATGAATCAGCCCGAAAATACGCCCTGGAGCGGATCCAATTCGATAAACCCATTGGATCCTTTCAACTGATACAGAAAAAACTGTCGGAAATGCTCACTGAGATCACCAAAGCCCAATTGCTGAACCTCAGATTGGGGCAATTGATGAATGAAGGCAAAGCCACTACCCCGCAGATATCGCTTGCCAAAAGAAACAATGTGGCTGTGGCACTTGAAATCGCCAGGGAAGCACGGCAGATCCATGGGGCCATGGGCATCACCGGGGAATATCCGATGATGCGCCACATGATGAATCTGGAGTCTGTGGTTACCTATGAAGGCACCCACGATATTCATTTGCTCATCCTGGGGGCTGAAATTACCGGGATCCCTGCTTTTTCCTGATTATTTTTTGAAAATCCGGTGAAATAATTTTAGA
>JBGTCD010000046.1:0-5274 GCA_041749015.1 Cyclobacteriaceae bacterium | reverse complement strand
AGAAGAGCATGGCTGCTTGAAATGATGCACCAGGCGGGTATGGATAATGGAAATAATAATGATTGGCAATTATGGCAACAGCATAATAAACCAATCGAGATATTAAATTTAGATATGTTTTATCAAAAGTTAGATTACATCAATTTAAATCCGGTAGAGGGCGGTTTTGTGGAGAACGAGGAAGATTATTGGTATAGTAGTGCACGGGACTTTTATGGTAAGAAAGGATTGATTGAATTGAGTTATGTTGTATAATAACCAAGGCAGCACAAGCGAGACGCTTGCGCTTGGGGGGGTAGTGTTCAATATAAAAGGTAATGATTATCGATTGATTGTAGATATTGAGTACAAGTTAAAAATAGTCTTTATTGTTTGGTTCGGTACCCATGCAGAGTATGATAAGATAGACACAAAAACGATACGATATGAGAGCTAAAATATTAAAGACAGAGCAAGAATATAATGAAGCTTGTGAGCGCATTTATAGCTTAATCCACAGTACTGATGAAGCCATTTTGCCCGATAGTCCTGAAGGTGAAGAATTGGCGCTTTTATCTTTACTTGTAGAAAAATATGAGCAAGAACATTATTCGGTTGGGGTGCCAGACCCAATAGAAGCTATAAAGTTCAGAATGGAACAAATGGATTTAAAACAGGTAGATATTGCGCCTTTACTGGGTGGAAAAACAAGGGTATCGGAGGTATTAAACGGGAAACGGGCATTGACACTAAAAATGATAATTTTATTGAATAGATATTTAGGGATACCCTTAGAGTCCTTGATTCCAGGTAGTATGGACATAAAATTGGAACCTGAAAAGCGAGACAAAATCTTGGGTATTGCATCTATCAAGAAGTATTTTTCAGGGTCTAAGGCTGCCATATTTTAGTATCGCACCTGTCGCGGATGTTGTGCGAGAGACTGTGTGGGGCTCATCTGTGCCCATCGCCCTGGTTCGTGTCCTCACGAACCACAGGGGGGGGTTTGTAAAAATGGATAAATGGTCGTAGCGAGACGCTACGACCAGGGAGAGTGAATTTCCCCTCGCGCGCTTTGAAAAGCGTGCGATAAAGGTAAAAATTGCTAAATGGTTCGTAGCGAGACGCTACGACCAGGGAGGGCAAAGAAGGAAAAAGAAATGAAAACAATAATATTGGTTCTGATTGGATTTAGTATATTGTTGCAGCCCAACATTGTAGTATCACAAATAAGTGGTAAATACTACAACAAAACCAAGTCACAAATATTGGAATTTTATGAAGATGAATTTGTTTACAAATATTCAGGTTCTGGAATCCCATTCAATTGTTCAGACACTATTGCTTTTGGGAGTTGGAAACAAGTTAGGGGGAATAAATTTTTGCAATTAAATTCTTCAAGAAAACACTTGGAAGGTCTTGTTGAGACACAAATTTCTGAAGATAACAAATCAACAAACACAAGGGCAATATATTTCGTAATATTAAATCCAATCGAAAACAATTGGGAGCGGTTTAATTCAAAAAATGTAGAAGCTAGGTTAGTTTTTTATCGTCTACGGTTAACCACTGATTGTGATCCACCACAACGAGTGAATGAAAAGGATTTCTACAGTTCAAAATTTGAGTTTGAAGTTCCGTTCAATTGTAATGTAAAATCCTTTGAAATAATAATAATGCTACCGCCCTGGTTCGTGTCCTCACGAACCATTACCTAGCGAACTTTTGCAAAGCGTGTGAGGGTGTGTTTATGGATTATATACAGCACAGATAAGCTCTCGCACTTGCCCAATACCAACGTCCGTGCTAGAATGGATGGACCAATGGGGTGTACCGGGCACTGCAGAATCAATAATCCACTTCCATTCCATCACTAAAAATGCTCTTTGCAATCGTTTTCGGTGATTTTTAGTCAAATTCCTACCGCTACCGCATTTCTATTTTTGGAATATTGCTTAATATTAATTCGATTAATTAAGACTTGATCCCTGCTTTATGAATTTTACCCTGGAGACCATCGACCTGGTCATAATAGCGGTATACACCCTTGGGGTGATATGGTATGGATTGCGCAAGGCCAAGCGTAATAGTTCGGAGGAGTATTTTCTGGCGGGCAGGAATATGGCATGGCCGATCATAGGGGTGTCTTTATTTGCGGCTAATATCTCAAGCACCACCTTGATCGGGCTTTCTGGTGATGCCTACAGCACCGGCATATCGGTGTACAACTATGAGTGGATGGCAGCAGTGGTGCTGGTGATCTTTTGTATTTTCTTTCTGCCCTTTTATTTAAAAACTCAGGTTTATACCATGCCTGAATTTCTTGAGCGGCGGTATGATAAGCGGTCCAGATATTATTTTTCTTTTATCACATTAGTTGGCAATGTGGTGGTAGAGACTGCGGCAGGACTTTATGCCGGCAGTCTGATTTTAAAAATGGTTTTTCCTGAGGTGGAGATATGGGTCATTATTGTATTTCTGTCTTTGGCAGCAGCGGCATACACGATTCCAGGTGGGCTTTCTTCAGTGGTGCACACTGAGGTGGTACAAGCCATTTTATTATTTGGTTGTGCCATCCTGCTATCGGTCATTACTTTCAGAGAGGTAGGAGGCTGGTCCGAAGTGCTTGCAGTGACCCCCCCTGAGATGCTCTCCCTGATCCGGCCTATGGATGATCCATCCGTGCCCTGGACCGGCTTATTATTCGGTATTCCCTTGTTGGGATTTTACTTTTGGGCCAATAATCAGTTTATGGTGCAGCGGGTACTCTCCGCCAGAGACCTTAGTCACGGTCGCAGAGGCGCCTTATTTGCTGGTCTGCTCAAGTTGCCGGTGATATTTTTTATGGTATTGCCTGGCACCATGGCCAGGGGGTTGTTTCCCGATCTGGAAAACCCCGATCTGGTATATCCTACACTCATATTTGAATTGCTTCCTGTAGGCATCATTGGACTGATGATTGCAGGCATGCTTGCCGCAATGTCGTCCAGCATCAGTGCTACTCTTAATTCTGCGTCCACTTTGATCACCATGGACTTTGTCAATACGCTTCGTCCTGGGCTCACCAGCAAACAATTGGTACGTGTAGGGCAGACCGCCACGGTAGTTTTGGTGATCCTTGCTGCACTTTGGGCACCTCAAATAACAAAATTCGATTCTTTGTTTAAGTACCTTCAACTGGTGGTAGCGCTAATCGCGCCTCCGGTGGTCGTAGTGTTTGTTTTTGGATTATTCTGGAAACGGGCCACAGGCTCAGGGGCTTTCGTGAGTCTTTTGACAGGATTTGGAGTAGCGGCCATAGTGGTATTTGCCAGAGGATTGGATTGGGAATTAGGGCTGGCACAAATGCACTTTCTTCATATTGCTCCAGTGCTTTTTTTGATTTGTACGGCTGTGCTGGTAGCGGTGAGTCTGTTTACACCTCCGCCACCTCAGGACAAAATAAGGGATATGACCTGGAATAAAGGTCTTTACAATAGCGAAACTGAGGAACTGAAGATTACCCGGTGGTATATGAACTACCGGGTGCTTTCAGTATTATTATTAATTCTGACATTGGTGGTGGTACTTATTTTCAGGTAATAAATAGATATGATTCAAAGCTTAGATACGGTCGATTATATAGTATTAGGGGTTTACTTCCTGCTGATAGTCCTGATAGGTGTTTGGGTAAGTACCAAAACCAAAACAGGAGAAGACCTGTTCCTGGGGGGGCGCTCCCTGACCTGGGGGCTTATAGGCCTGTCACTTTTTGCCTCTAATATTTCCAGTACCACCCTTATCGGCCTCTCCGGGGCGGCCTACAAAGATGGTATAGCCAACTCCAATTATGAATGGCTCACGGGGGTACCGCTGATCCTGATGGCATTGTATTTTATTCCGCTGTACCTGAAGTCCCGCATCACTACCATTCCGGAATTTTTGGAACTTCGCTATGATCGAAGGTCCCGTACTTATTTTTCTGTAATAACCATATTTATCAGCATCATGGTAGATACGGCCGGGGGATTGTATGCCGGGGCCATTGTACTCAAAACCTTTTTTCCTGACCTTGTAATATGGCAAACCACTATGGTGCTGGCATTGTTTGCCGGGATATACACTGCTTTTGGCGGGCTCAAGGCAGTGGTATATACTGACGCCCTACAGGCCATAGTGCTGGTAGTAGGGTGCTCAATTCTGACTTACATTTTATTCGAAGGGGTGGACTTTTCATGGGAAACGGTAAAAGCTTCTGTCCCCGAAGGGCACCTCTCTGTAATCAAGCCTATTGATGACCCAGGCCTCCCCTGGTTGGGGACCTTATTGGGTGTACCAATTCTTGGGTTTTGGTATTGGGTGACAAATCAGTACATTACCCAAAGGGTACTCGGTGCAAAAGATATGAATCATGCCCGCTGGGGTGCCATCCTGGGCGGTGCTCTTAAGATCATCCCCATTTTCATCATGGTGATCCCCGGGGCCATAGCCATCAGCTTGTATCCGGGCCTTGACAACCCTGATATGGTGTTTCCAACAATGGTATCAGATGCCCTGCCAATAGGGATTACCGGCTTGGTTTTGGCAGGGCTGATCAGTGCCATTCTATCCAGTGTAGATTCCACCCTCAATTCTGCCTCTACATTGGTGGTGGTGGATTTTGTGCAAAAGAAAAAGCCGGACTTAAGTCCGGGAGGCATGGCCAAATATGGACGGATAACCACCATCATTCTCATGGTAGTGGCTGCCGTATGGGCACCATTGATTGCTCAGGCAGGTGGCCTTTGGAATTATCTGCAGCAGGCATTTTCCGTTGTGGTGCCGCCTATTGCTGTAATATTTTTCATGGGCGTATTTTACAAAAAAGCAGGAGGCAGGGCGGCCATTTATACGCTGGTTCTGGGTCACCTGATAGGGTTGGGTCTCTTTGTTCTCGGACAATTTGGCTATTGGAATCTCCACTTTACTATCAATGTGGGGATCATGTTTGCTGTGAGTGCTCTGATATTTTATATCGCAGGGATCACAGAGGCTGACCCTGATCCGGAAAAAATCAGGCTCTATACTTACAGAAAGGGTCTCACCAAACCGGAGGGTATTACCAGCATTTGGTTGGACTACCGGCTGCATATTGTTGGGCTGGTCCTGGCCATGCTAACCATTTTGATTTTGTTTTGGTAAATTGAAAGGTATGAATAAAAAATATGTAATCGCCCTTGACCAGGGCACTACCAGTTGCAGGGCCATGCTGATTAACAAGGCCTCAGAGGTGGAGGACATCGTACAGGAAGAGTTCCGCCAGATATACCCCAAACC
>JBGTCD010000045.1:0-12222 GCA_041749015.1 Cyclobacteriaceae bacterium | reverse complement strand
TATAATCATTTGACCCCGTTGGGGTCGGTTGTGGGTTTTCTAATCCTGAAGGGATTGAATATTTATGGAAAATATCGATAAATGTATGGTCCGACCCCATCAGGGTCGTATTTGATCTGCATTCATTTGTGCTATAATCATCTGACCCCGTTGGGGTCGGTTGTGGGTTTTCTAATCCCGAAGGGATTGAATGTTTATGGAAAATGGTTATTCCAATAATGTCCGACCCCATCGGGGTCGTATTACAAACCACCAAATAATTTCTATAAATATTTAACCCCGTTGGGGTCTTTTCTTTATTTATTTTCATTATGACAATACTTCGTATATTTCATTTTCAGTTTTGCCTTGGGGCAAACGGGTTTCCGTTCCTGTGCGTAATTATTACTCAATTTCAACGACAATCTTTCCACGATGCTTGCCCTCACCCAAATATTGAATCAACTCAGGGATTTGATCAAATCTATAGGGGCCATCGACAACCGGTCTTAATTGTCCCTTTTCCACCAATTTAGAAATCCGGTCTAAACCTTTATTGGGCTCAAGAGAGAGTACGCTCAGCTTTTTACTGGTAAAAAGTGATAGGAGCGAACCTATCAATAATATTTCGAACAATCTGGACATCGATCCTCCAACGGTGACATAAGTGCCATTTTTTTTGAGGGCTCGTGCATATTTAAAAACGGATCTGTTTGAATTTGTATCAAGGATAAGGTCATACTTTTCTCCGGTTTCAGTAAAGTCCACCTTTTTATAATCCAGCACGCTATCAAATCCCAGCGATTGCATCAAATCAAGTTTTTCGGCACTGTCAACACCGGTTACCTCTACCCCATATGATTTCAGGATTTGAATGCCCAGGGTGCCAACACCGCCTCCGGCACCATTGATCAGGACACGCTGTCCGGATTTTACCTTTCCCTTATCTACAAGGCCCTGAAGCGCGAGTAATCCGGCATGAGGCAGCGCAGCAGCATCGTTATGGCTGATATTGGAAGGTTTTTTGGACAATGTCTTTTCCGGTACGCACACGTATTCAGCAAAACCACCAAATCCACATTCCGACAGATCGCAGTAAACTTCATCACCGATTTTAAAGGCACCCACCTTATCTCCCACCGCTTCGATTTTTCCGGAAATGTCTACCCCGGGAATATTTATTTTTGGCTTTTTCAGACCGAATATCAAACGAATTATAAATGGTTTGCCCCTGACCATCCCCCAGTCCCAATCATTGATGGATGATGAGTGAATTCGCACCAGTACTTCCTCATCCCTTGGAACCGGTTTTGCGACTTCTCCAATCCCAAGAACATCCGGCAATCCGTATGACTTTAATATAATCGCTTTCATTAGATTTTTTTATTCGGACATGATGCGCACAACGGTTCTGAGTTTGGGCTGGTGCGGCTTGGCAATGTGTGTGGGTGTTGCATAGCTATTCAATTACTCTATCAAATATCCCTACGACTCTAAAATCGACTAACTCATCTTCTGTTAGAACTATATTTGAATATTCATCTATTGTTGACATAGGTTTTAATATAATAAACTCATGTCTCCATTCAACATCAGATATATTTT
Source organism: Cyclobacteriaceae bacterium (assembly GCA_041749015.1). Classification (GTDB taxonomy): domain Bacteria; phylum Bacteroidota; class Bacteroidia; order Cytophagales; family Cyclobacteriaceae; genus JBGTCD01. The sequence goes on along the minus strand of JBGTCD010000045.1, from coordinate 10,638 downwards.
TAACACTTTGATACTCCTTCACTGTATAACCTGAACCAAATTCAGAATCTTTAATATTAGTTGATTCTACTAATACGATTTTTCCATTTCTGGAGCCACCATGATCTTTTTTGAACAAACAGTAGGATCCATTTGGAATTCTTTTGTTCATAGAATCACCAACAACTTGACAGATAAAGTCTCCTTCTCTTATTCTAATGCCTTCAGGCACTTCAACCCAAGTTAATTCAGAATGCTGTTGAATCTCGCTAAAGCTACCTGCTGCTGCTTGTATATCAACTAAGGGAATAGCGTTTTTGTAAGGCTCTACTTTTTCAAAATCAAGAACTCTTAGAATTGGTTCTTTTACGTCAATTGTTAAGCTTTTATCACTTGTTTTATTTTTAATATGAGACCCCAAATAGGCTCGTAATTCCGGATCGCAAGCATAAACCAAAGTTCCTTTAATCCCACGATACATAATGGTTTTATAAATATTGACTATATATTCTTTTAACCGCTCATCATCATCTATTCCTGCACTACCATTTCTATCATGGTAGTTTTCTCGATTAATTTCTAGGCGATTTAAATGCTTGTTGTACGTTATCTCTTTGCCAAATATAATTCCAGCGTAATTTAAATCATAACCTTGAGTAGTGTGGATGCAGCCTACTTCAACTTTCGGATCAGCATTGTTTATCCAATCTATGTGAATGTTGTTCCACTGCAATTTCGTCCCCTCAATTTCAATATCATACAAACTTTTGTCACTTTTGGAAATCCAAGGCCAAGAATAACCTGCAATGAGTCGACTCAATCCCAGTTCTTTTTCTTTAACAATAATCTCATTGTGGAAATCTTGGAAGGAAGTAAACAACCGGAAGTCATAATTCTCAGGTATAGTCAAACTTTTAAGAGGCTGGCACTTCAATAAACGGTCAACAAAGTTGATATAGTCGTTTCCCGCAGAAACGCGCATTTGAGAAGTGAGTTGGATTGGTTTTGCTAACTGACGCTTCACCTCTTGAAACTTTTCTTTAGGGATGTCGGACGGTTTAATTGATTGTGCTTCATCATAAAAAAATATATGGTGCTTACTACTTCGCATTATCCAATCGAGTTGTGTGCCCTCATTTCCCAATCCTAATGATCGATTGGTGGCGTCAAATGATCCATAATTAGGAATATTCTTACGCTGAGCCAAGCGATGCGCTTCATCAACAATGAGAATATCGTATTCTTTTTTCACAGCATCAGATGGACCAATAACCATATTAGTAGTGAGCCCACCAATTGCACCGAAAACAGTCTTTAGACTTCTACGAAGTGAGGTCATAGGCACAACCAAACCAATATTCGCATCTCTAAAATTTTGATGAAATGTTTCAAGCAATCGATATTCCTCTAATCGATATCCCTCTAAATCCTCAATCTCATCAGCAGCTGGAAGCGGTGAATGTAAAAGCTTCATTAAGTATGTTGCAAGAATGGTCTTCCCAGTACCTGCACTACCTTCTACAAATATACTCGGATGCTGTCGGGCATTTAAAGTATTAATAATCTCCATAACTGAAGCCCTTTGATCATCAGACAGGGCTTTGTAAGGCGAATATTTGAATAAATCAGAATTCTCAATTTCTTCAATCGACTTGCTGACTAATTTTTCACTTTTCAGTCTTGCCCAAATCTCCTTGAATATATCGCGGTAAAAAGGCTTTTCGTAGTAATTGTGATGGGTCAGTCCACCATTTCCATTTTGGAGTTTATATGTGTTTTCTGCAGACAAATATTGGATGAGTTGCGACTCAATATCTAGCGTTGCAGACTTGTTAAAACGATCAGAACCAATCAATGTGATGGTATTTAAAACCAAACGATCTTCGTTAGCAAAGTGGTTTTTTATTCTATTAAATGCATTGGTTGTTTCTCCAACATATGCCAATTTCCTTTTGTCATTTTTTATGAGATACACTAACGGCCATTGACTTTTAACCCATTTATTCTCTGCAATTTCGGAAAATGAATTTTTTGAAAAAGGGTATCTGTTTAAATCAATAACAATGTCCGTTATAGAATTCATAACTCATTATATTTCTTTGCAGTACCCTTAGCTTTATCAACAGGATATTTTTTTTCGTTTTTCTTAATTTTAGCTGTAACTATATCCACAACATCAAATTTGTATTTATCGGCTAATAACAAAGCATACGCTATGACATCTGCCAATTCTTCTTTTACTTTCTCGGTATCGGCATCCTCCGCATTTTTCCAAAGAAATGCTTCAAGTAGTTCACCTGCCTCAATGTTTAATGCCAAAGCCAAATCCTTTGGATTATGGAATTGTTCCCAATCCCTTTCATTTCTAAATTTCAAAAGTGCCTGTATTATTTCTTCGCTTTCTTTCATTACTTATTTAGGTTTATGCATTGTCAATGCCATTTTATATTCTTCCTTATAAGGCAATTGAGACACCATATCTGGAATGGCCAATGACCAACTTACAGAGTAATAAGCTAGGATATGGTAGCCCGAAAATGTTTTGCCTTTTATAGAGTTTATTATGGAATCATTTTTATCTGGTCTATAGCATTGAATCCCTAGTGTTGCAATTTCAAAAGCGATTCAAATTCTTCAGCAGATTCTAAATTTTAACGCTTCACCAAAAAATCCTGCCACTCCGAAGACTGGCCATTGGCAAGGTCTCTTAAAAAGGTGATATAAGATGGTTTGGCAGGCTTTTTGGTCAGGCGCATACCAGCACGTTCCGGGGAAAAATCACCCTTTTTAGCATTACATTTTTTGCAGGCTGTAACGAGATTTTCCCAGGCATGGGTGCCACCACGGGCTCTTGGGATTACGTGATCCAGGGTGAGGTCCTTTTTGGTACCACAATATTGGCATTGAAAATTATCCCTCTTAAAAATATTTTGCCTGTTGAGGTTGACGCCTTTATAGGGAATGTTAACGTACCGGTTAAGCCGGATAACGGAGGGCATCGGAAAGACCTTGTCCACTGATCGTAGCTTATACCCATTGGCAGGCTTGATCATTTCGCTCTTTTCGAGGTAAATAAGGACAAAGGCCCGCTCTGCCGAACAGACTGAAATCGGACTAAAGTCCTGGTTCAATACCAATACCCTGTCATTCATTGTCAAAATTTAGGGCTTATAGCCATTTAAAACAAATGATTACACCAATATCCTCCGAATAAATCCCAGATAGTGGGTGTAGAGTTTGCGATCCTCGTCCACAATGCCTTCCTCATCCAGGCGGTCGATCCGTACTCTGCCACTGGCATGGATGATGGTGCCACCGTCTAAAATAATGCCTGCATGAAGCATTTTATCTTCGTCGTTTTTGAAAAAAGCCAAATCACCTGGTACAGCATTTTCAAAACCATCCACCGCTGATCCCTGCAAGGCCTGATCCACAACATCACGCTTGAGTGGGTATCCGCAAATCCGGTACGCCTGCTGGATAAGACCAGAGCAATCAATTCCAAATGGAGATTTGCCACCCCATTGGTAAGGGGCATTGAGATACTTAAGGGCTATGGTTTTCAAATATTCAAAATCTCTCCTTTGGCTCAGACTTTTGGCCTCCCCGTTGAAAGCCATCTGCTCCTCCATTTTGAAAAGCTCATTGGTGGCAATAGGCAGGATGCTGCCCATGAGGATCTGTATGTGATGCTTCTGGTATAAAATACTTGCTGAAATGTCGGTGCAAACTTTATAATCGGAATGGTTGATTTGGCTAAAATATTCCTCACTGATTGGGTTGTGCTGCCGGATGTCGATCCATCCTTTATACCCATCAAAATAGTTTTCTATCCGGATCCATTTATTATCCTTGGTAGCTTCCAGCACAGTATAGTGCTCACCAAAAAGCAATTGGGTCACCATTTCTGATTGGTCACCGGCCTTAGCCCTGACAGGAATTATACTCAGCCGACAAATGCCTTTTTCTAAATCCATAGCACAAAAAATACTTAAATCAGCTTAGCACGCTGAAGGTCCCGCTTCACATCCTTTTCTTTGATTGAGTCCCGTTTATCATGGGTTTTCTTGCCCTTTCCTAACCCCAGCTCAAGCTTTGCCAAGCCACGGTCATTTAAAAATAGCCTGAGCGGTATCAGGGCGAGTCCCTTTTCTTCAAGCCTGCTTTTGATCTTATCCAGTTCCTTTCGGGAAAGCAATAATTTGCGCTCCCGCCCCGGCTCATGATTTTGGAATGAAGCCTGCAGATACGGCGAGATGTGAACCCCTTTGGTGTAGAGCTCGTCACCTTTAAAAAATGCATACCCTTCAGTAAGATTGGCTTTCCCCTCGCGGATGGACTTTATCTCCGTACCCTTCAAAACGATCCCCCCTATATACTTATCAACAATCTCAAAATTGTAAAAAGCCTTTTTGTTTTTGATGTTGATATTGTTAGAAAATCTTGACTTATCCTTCCCCATAATCTTTCAAACTTATAAAATAATTATGAATTTTCTCCTTCTTCATCACCTTTTGACCGGTCTTGCCCCGGGCAATGACGCGCTCCCCAACCGTGGCCAAAAAACTACAAGTCAAACTATTGTTTTGAATGGTATCCACAGTAGCCAAAATTATTACCACTTCCCCTGCAAAAGCCGGGGCCTCATGCTGTATCTCAAGAAAAGTGCCAATACCTTCCTCGTCAGCATCTTTCAGCTCCAAAACAAATAGTCTGGATGCCCACTCCACCTCCCTGGCCAAAGTAAAGGTGCTGCATACAGGGTGCACGGGACCTTTGGAGAAAGTAGCCAGGTCTTCCTCCTCAACCCTAAATTGATGTTGTTTGATATCGCCTGGCTTAAATATATTTTTCAAAACGCAAACATTAAAAAGGAAAACGAGCCATTGGAACAGCATCCTGGTTTACGAAAATACCTGCATCATAGTAAAAAGCAGCAGCACGGGCCACCATGGCAGCATTATCAGTGCAATACTGAAATTCAGGGATAAAAACCTCCCATTCGGATTTACCCACTTCATCATTTAAGGCCACTCTCAGGGCTGAATTAGCAGCCACCCCTCCGGCTATCGCCACCCGCTTGATCCCGGTATGGGCTACGGCCTCCTTAAGTTTTTGCATAAGCATGCCAACCAACGCCTTTTGAATCCCTGCACATAAATCAAACAGATGCTCGTCGATAAATTGAGGGTTTGCCTTTATTTGGTCCCTCACAAAATACAAAACGGCCGTTTTGATACCGCTAAAAGAAAAATCAAAATTAGGCATATTGGTCTGAGGGAAAGGAAATTTATCAGGATTGCCCTTTTGGGCATATTCATCCAAAAGAGGCCCGCCCGGATAAGGAAGGCCAAGAATTTTACCGGTCTTGTCATAAGCCTCCCCTACTGCATCGTCACAGGTTTGCCCCATGATCTCCATGGTAAGCGGGTCTTCCACTCTTAAAATCTGGGTATGCCCACCGCTTACTGTAAGGCAAAGGAAGGGAAACTCCGGCATGGGCTCATCGATAAAATGAGCCAACACGTGGGCTTTCATATGGTGCACCCCTATTAACGGGATGTCATAAGCCAGGGCCATTCCCTTTGCAAATGAAGCCCCCACCATCAAGGCCCCCAAAAGCCCCGGCCCCTGAGTAAAAGCCACAGCATTTAAATCCTCAGGATTTGTATTAGAGCCTGCCAATGCGTCGTTTACTACAGGCACAATATTTTGTAAATGGGCCCTTGATGCCATCTCGGGAACTACCCCACCATAATTTTTGTGTACAGATTGGGTAGCAACTATATTAGTGACAACTTTGCCTTGCTTAAACACTGCTGCAGCGGTTTCATCACAGGATGTCTCTATGGCAAGAATGACAGGGCTCATTTATTATTATTTTGGCGCAATTTATTAAAAAACGGTATCTAAGGAGAATCTTAAGGACACTGTTAGGGTTTTTTCTTTTTTTTGTGATTTTAGCCGTGGCTATACAGATACCCTATATCCAAACTAAAATAGTCAGCTATCTCTCAGCTTCCATTTCTAAAAATACCGGATTTCCAACCTCTATAAAATATGTAGGTATCGATTGGTTTGACCGGGCTACGTTGCGCGGCATCACGATTTATGACCCTGAGGGGCACCTGATGCTGAGTGTGGACCGTGTCTCCCTTGATTTTTATTTCGCCAGTTTTTGGAATGCAGATGAACAGAATATTGATGAATTGATTTTGGAAAACCCCCTGGTTAATTTCCGATTGATTCAGGAATCTGATTCCTCCTACATGCTCAATATTAAAAAATTCATCCAAATGATCCAAGGGCCTACCGATGAGGTGCGGAAACGGCGGAGGATATCGGTTGATTATGCGGTGATATCAGACGGTATTTTCGGGATAAATACCACCGCCACTGATAGTCTTCCTGCAAAGTTTGACCATCGCAACTTTAGATTTGAGCAACTCGAAATGGAGTTGACTGATATTTTACTTCATGATCAGGATATCAGCATGAATATTGATTACCTGAGTGGAATAGATGCTACAAAGTCCCTGACACTGGACCAAATGAGTGCTTTTTTCAGTTCTACGGAAAACGAATTGCAGTTCCATCAATTGGACCTCCACGCAGGAAAAACCAGAATCAATGATCATCTGACCTTTCGATTTGAAAATACTGCCTCCTTCAATAATTTCATAGAGGAGGTAGAAATTGAGGCACATTTTGCCAATACGGTGTTGCATTCTGACCAGCTGGCCCTATTTGTACCCCAATTTGAAAAATACCATCAAGCCATAGAAATCAGTGGTTATTTCACAGGGTACGTGAATAATTTTAATTTTGATAGCCTTGATTTAAAAATTGGAAATTATAGTCAAATCAAAGGGGCCCTATCCATGTCCGGGCTTCCAGATATAAAAAATACATTTCTTGATCTAAGGATTGTGGACTCAAGGGTTGATGTGAAGGATTTCCGAATTTTTATTCCGCAAGAAACCTACCAAAACGTGGCCCAGTTTGAAAGGTTTTTATTCAGTGGCTGGATGTTAGGCTTCACGAATGATTTTGTAGCAAATGGTGATTTCAGAACGATTTTTGGGCGCATGATTTCGGATTTAAATCTCAAGATACCGGAAGAAGAGGAATTACCAATAGCTTATAGCGGTGGCCTGAAACTTGAAAATTTTAACCTTGGTAAATTCTTCAATGATACCGCAACTTTTCAGCAGGTCAACTTGGATGGCCGCATCAAGGGCACCGGCATTACCCTGGAAAAAGCAGATTTCCGGCTTGATGGCAGCATAAAATCTATCGGTATCCTTGGGTATAATTATAAAAAGATAGTTACTAATGCGAGGTTTACAAAGGAGTTATTTAATGGAAAACTAGTCATTGATGATCCTAATTTAAAGTTTCAACTTAATGGAAATCTGGATATACGGAATATCAATAAAATGACCTTTGTAGCACGGCTGGATACTGCGATCATGCACCATCTGGGATTTATGGATAAAGAATTTGGTGTCAGGGCATTGTTGGAAATCGATGCTGAAGGGAATCATTTTGATAATGCCACCGGTACCGCCGCCATTAGAAATGCAAGCTTCTATTATGAAGGCAATGAGCTGGAAATAGACTCCATTTTCATTGACTCAGAAAAATCAGACCTCCGAAGAGCAGTCAATATCCGCTCCAATTTAGCCAATGCAACAGCTTCCGGGCAATTTGATTTCACCACTTTAGCTGAAGAATTGAATCAACTTTATGAGGAGTATCAAATGAATTTAAGGAACGATACCGAAGAGATTGACCGGTATTACAGTGCTAAGGCCAATACCGAAAAGAGCGAATACCAGGTTGATTTTCAAGTGACCTTCAATGATATTAATCCTGTTTTCGACCTACTTAACCTTGACCTGCATCTGACTCCTGGTTCGATATTATCCGGAAATTATCTTGCAGGATACACCAGCATTTTTTCTGCATATTCACTTGTAGATTCGATTAGCTACAATGGGAATGTTTTTTTAAATAATGAAATTGAACTCAACGCATCTAAGAGAGCAGATGACCCTGACGTTTTAGCGATGGCACTTTTTGGGTCCGAAAATGCCTACCTTATGGCAGGTTTAAACCTGGAGCATATATTGTTGGATGCGGTCTGGAACAAAACCCATTTGGATTTTCACCTCAACTTCGATCAACAAGGCGAAAACAATTACGCACGGCTCGGCGGCAGACTCGATTTCAGGGAAAATTTTATAGAGGTTTCAATGTTGCCTTCGGAAATTAAACTCCTTGAGCAAATTTGGTCATTTGAGGAAGAGAATTATCTGTATTTCAGGCCAAGGAATATACAATTTGATAACTTGACCCTTAAAAGCAATGGTAATAAAATCAGTCTGAATGGGACCCTGACGGAAGAATTAGGGGTACCTCTAAATCTTGAAATAGAAAATTTTGATCTCATAAATATTAACCCCCTTATTAACAAAAAACTGGGTGGGCGGCTAGACGGAGTACTCAGTTTGAGTAACTACTATACCTCTGTAAAAATTGAAAATGATCTCGTCATTACGGATTTGTCAGTCGACGAATTTTCTGTGGGAGACATCAAAGGTACCAGTGCCTGGAATGAAGAAAAAAGGCTGTTTGAGCTGGACTTTTTTATTGAAAATAATAGTCTGAAAACGGTAAAGGCAGAAGGTACTTTCCAGCCCGCAAACAAAGATAAGGCCCTTGATCTCAATTTGAGCTTCGATGATGCCAATCTCGATATCATTGAACCCTTTGTAACAGGTATATTTTCGGAGATCAATGGAAAAGCTAATGGTCAGTTTAAAATCACCGGCAGCCTTGACAATATCAAGGTCAGTGGTACCGGAAGGCTGAATAACGGAGAGATGCTGGTGAATTACCTCAAAACCAAGTATTCATTCAATGGTAATTTCAATTTTTCTGAAAATCAGATCAATCTCCGGAATATAAGAGTCGCTGACCGATTTGGTAACCTTGCCATCTTAGGGGGTTATGTAGCCCACAATAATTTTAAGGACTTCCGCCTTAACCTTATGGGTGATTTGGACCAGTTCGAAGTCCTAAATACCACCCTAAGTGATAATGATTTATTTTATGGATCAGGTTTCGCTTCCGGTAGCATCTCTTTTGAGGGGCCAATCAACAACCTTACCATTTCGGCCGATGTCACCACCAGGAGAAATACCCGGTTATTCATTCCATTGGGTGGCTCCTCGGGCGATTTTCAGCAGGATTTTATCAGATTTACCAACCTTGGCGATACTACCGCCCAATATCTGGAATCCCTTCGTGAAGCAGAAGTAAAGCTTACAGGACTAAAAATAGATCTTAATTTAGGGATAACCGAGGAGGCCTACTGCGAAATAATATTTGACCAAAGGTCAGGTGATATCATCCGGGGCAGAGGGGTCGGAGGCATTAGGCTCCAGATTAATACCGAAGGTGAGTTTAACATGTTTGGAGACTATGAGATCCGGCAGGGCGGCTATAATTTCACTCTGTATAACATCATCAATAAAGAATTTAACATCCAGCCAGGAGGAAGGATTTCCTGGTTTGGGGATCCATATCATGGCGAAATCAATCTCAAGGCTAATTATGATCAAATGGTTTCCCTCGCCCCTATACTTGACACTGCTTATCAGGCAGCCCCTGAGGTTCGGAGGCGGTACCCTACCCGGGTAATCATGGACTTAAAAGGCGCTTTGATGTCGCCGGAAGTCTCCTTTGACATTGAAGTAGACAACCTGCCCAACAGTATTCCCGGACCCCAGGGTGAAACCATTTACCTTCAATCTGAGTTTGACTCGTTTCGTCAGATTGCTACCACAGAAGAATTAAAGCGGCAGGTCTTTAGTCTAATAGTGTTGCGAAGATTCTCCCCTGTAGGCGCCTTTAATACAGGAGGGGCTGTGGGGAGCAGTGTATCTGAGTTTTTTTCCAACCAACTCAGTTATTGGGTCAGTCAGGTGGATGAAAACCTGGAGATCGATGTGGACATTAGCACCATGAGCCAGGAGGCCTACAACACTTTTCAGCTTCGGCTGTCCTATACCTTCCTGGATGGCAGGCTTCGGGTAACCCGTGACGGTGGTTTTACCGATATGAATAATGAGGCTAACGTTGCTTCACTAGCTGGTGACTGGACCGTCGAATATTTATTGACACCTGAGGGAAAATTCAGGGCAAAGATGTATAATCGTACCAACTTCAACCGCATCAATGCGAATCTGGGTGGTGAGCAGGCCATTACCACAGGATTTAGTTTGATGCATACCCAAAGTTTTAATGACCTCAAGGATCTTTTTTCCAATGCAAGGAGAAAAAGGGAAGCCGAAAAAGCCAAAAAAGACCTGGAAGATGATTCTCAAGAAGAAAATGAACCTATCACCCAAGCCATCAAACCTAAAGAAGCTACACTGCCCGATAATGAAGGCCCTGAGGATTAGTTTCACGATGCTATTGCTGTGGTGGACCTCAGCCGCTGGTGCTCAGGAGCAGCTTGAGGATACCACCAATTCCTATAATCCATCCCGGATGCGAGGCCTGGTCATAGGATCAGGGGCTGCCTATACGGGGGGCATGTATGCCTTGCACAGGCTCTGGTACTCTTCCGTCTCGTCGTCGTAGACGGCC
>JBGTCD010000044.1:0-34288 GCA_041749015.1 Cyclobacteriaceae bacterium | reverse complement strand
AGCACGACCCTTTGGAGATCGTTGCCAGCCAGACGGGAGTCCTGGAGCGCTTAATGGAAAAAAATAAAATAAATCCCGAAGAGGTGGCTGGATTGGGCATCACCAATCAGCGTGAGACTACGGTGGTTTGGGATAAAAATACCGGGGAGCCCGTTTACAATGCCATAGTATGGCAGGACAAAAGAACAGCCCCGATTTGTGAGGCACTAAAAAAGGACGGATGGGAAGAGAAAGTAAAAAATAAAACCGGGCTGGTCATTGATTCATACTTCTCTGCCACTAAGGTCAAGTGGATTCTGGACGAAGTAGATGGGGCCAGGGAAAAAGCTGAATCCGGTGACCTGATCATGGGAACAATGGACACCTGGCTGATTTGGAATATGACCAGGGAAAAAGTGCATGTAACCGATTATTCTAACGCTTCCCGAACCATGCTGTACAATATTATTGATTTGCAATGGGATCAGGAACTTATGAAAGCCTTATCAGTCCCGGAATCATTGTTGCCGGAAGTAAAACCATCTTCCTTTCATTATGGAGATTTCGAATACAATGGCGTTTCAATCCCCATAAGTGGCATTGCAGGAGACCAGCAGGCAGCCCTTTTCGGACAGGCATGTTTTGAGCCAGGGATGGCCAAAAACACTTATGGTACCGGATGTTTTATGTTGATGAATACGGGTGAGAAACCGCGTATTTCGAGTCATGGCCTCCTGACCACCATTGCCTGGGGTCTGGATGGGAGAGTACACTATGCCCTGGAGGGGAGTATTTTTATTGCAGGTGCTGCCGTGCAATGGCTTCGGGATGGCCTTAAAATGATCGATTCAGCCAGTGAATCGGAATCCATTGCCAGTAGGGCCAGTGGCCATGATGAGGTCTATGTAGTGCCGGCCTTTGCCGGACTTGGGGCCCCATATTGGGACATGTATGCAAGGGGTGCTGTATTCGGGCTTACCCGGGATAGCGGCAGAGACCATCTCGTTAAGGCCACTTTGGAGTCATTAGCCTTTCAAACCCGTGATATCTTGCTTGCCATGGAGGAAGACTCCGGAATCTCCATGAAAACCCTCAAGGTAGATGGGGGTGCCTGTGCCAACAACTACCTGATGCAATTCCAGGCAGATATACTGGGAGGCCAGGTAGAACGACCGGTGGTTATTGAAACCACAGCTATGGGGGCCGCTTATCTGGCTGGTATCAACCAGGGTTTTTGGAAACAAGAGGAAATCCTCAAATACAGGAAAATCGACCGGGTATTTGATCCACAAATGGAAGAAGAAGAACGGGTCAGACGTTACGCATATTGGAAAAAGGCGGTAAAACGAACAATGAACTGGCTGGACAGTTAAGAAAGAAAAATTAAAAGACATGGAGGGATTTGCATCCAATAGCAGGAAAGAATTAATAGAAAAACAAAAAAGTACGGCTTACGATGTCGTCATAATTGGCGGAGGGATTACCGGGGCAGGGATTGCTCTTGATGCTGCGGCAAGGGGTCTTAAGACCGCTCTGGTAGAAAAGCGGGATTTTGCTTCAGGTACCAGTAGCAAGTCTACAAAATTGATTCATGGAGGGCTTAGGTATTTGAAGCAGTTTGAAATAGCTCTGGTGCGGGAGGTAGGTCGGGAGCGGGCCATTGTTCACAGGCTTGCGCCACACCTGGTAAGGTCGGAGCGTATGTTACTGCCTTTGATTAAAGGCGGCACTTTTGGCAAGTACTCCACCTCCCTGGGTCTGATGGTCTATGATGTGCTTGCAGGGGTAGAGCGGGTAGACCAAAGAAAGATGTATTCCAAAGAGGAGACACTGGAAAAAGAACCATTATTGCCTGAAGACATCCTTGAAGGTGGGGCCATCTACGCTGAATACCGAACCGATGATGCCCGGCTGACTATGGAAATCATCAAAACAGCAAGAGCCTTCGGGGCCGATTGTATTAATTATGTGAAGGCCACAGAATTCATCTATAAGGAAGATAAAATTACCGGTCTAAAATGTGAGGAGGTCCTCGATGGTACGGCATACGAGATCAATACCAACTGGGTGGTCAGTGCTGCCGGGCCCTGGGTGGATGAGCTCCGTACCCAAAACAAATCCAGGCACGGCAAAAGACTTCAGCTTACCAAAGGCGTTCATCTGGTCGTTGATCACCATAGGTTTCCCCTGCGGCAGGCGATATATTTTGATGTCCCTGACGGCAGGATGATTTTTGCAATTCCAAGGGGGAAAACCACCTATATTGGCACGACGGATACCTTATTTGATGAAGATAAAAATCATGTGTTGACTACCAGGGATGATGCCCATTATTTGTTAGATGCAGTAAATCATACTTTTAAAGACCGGAAGCTTACCCTTGATGATGTAAAATCAAGTTGGGCAGGACTAAGGCCGCTAATTTATGAGGAGGGAAAATCGGCCTCTGAGCTTTCCAGAAAAGATGAGATTTTCGAATCCCTAACAGGACTCATTTCCATAGCCGGTGGCAAACTGACCGGTTACCGTAAAATGGCTGAGAAGGTGGTAAACCTGGTAAGTCAAAAAGTGAATCAGGCCAACCCAAAACGAAAAATTAAATCCTGTAAGACCGATAAATTAGTTCTCTCTGGAGGGCCGTTTGATGGCCATAAAGGTGTAAAAGCTTATGAAAAGGAGGTGAAGGAAATCCTCAATCAATATGATTTGGATATCTCCTACGCCCATTATCTGGTCTCCAATTATGGCCGACAGACCGAATATATTTTTGAATTAATGAAGGGCATCAAAGAAAAGGACGGAGACCTGAAGTTGGCACTGGCTGAGTTAGACTATTGCCTCAATCACGAATTTATCTTTAAAGGCCTGGACTTTCTGGAGCGCCGGACAGGAAAGCTTTATTTTGATATAGACTCATTCAGGAAAGTAAAAGATCAGGTGCTGGAAACCATGAAGGAATATTTTGGATGGAGCCCGGAGCGATTCAAGCAAGAACAGGAGGAAGTAAATCAGGCGCTTCAGGAAGCCTATAATTTTAAATAGAATAACCAGAGCATGATTGATAAGCAGTGGTGGAAGGAAGCCATCGTATACCAGATATATCCTAGAAGTTTTAAAGACTCCAATGGGGATGGGATTGGGGATATCCCGGGTATCATTCAAAAACTTGACTATATCAAGAGCCTGGGGGTAGATGTAATCTGGCTCTGCCCTGTATATGATTCACCCAATGATGATAATGGATATGATATCCGTGATTATCGAAACATCCATAAAGAGTTTGGCACCATGACTGATCTGGAAAACCTTCTGGAGGGGGTGCATCAGCGAGGCATGAAATTGATTATGGACCTGGTGGTCAATCACACTTCTGATGAGCACGAGTGGTTTTTACAATCCAAATCCAGTTTGGATAATCCTTACAGGGATTTTTATTTTTGGAAAGAGGGTCGTAATGGTGGTCCCCCAAATAATTGGAAATCATTTTTCGGTGGGGATTCCTGGGACTATGATCCTGATACCAACCAATATTACCTCCACCTTTTTTCCAAAAAGCAGCCTGACCTCAATTGGGAAAATCCCAAAGTAAGGGAGGAAATATACGATTTGATGAGGTTTTGGCTGGATAAAGGCATTGATGGGTTTAGAATGGATGTGATCCCACTGATATCAAAGAGAACGGAATTCCCAGATTCTGATGCTGATACCTTTACGGATACCATCCACCGGTTTTATGCTAATGGGCCAAGGGTCCATGAGTACCTTCGCGAAATGCAACATGAGGTATTGGCCAATAGAGATGTGATGACCGTAGGAGAAGGACCTGGGATTACCCCTGACCTGGGATTATTGTATGTAGAGAAGGATCGAAACGAATTGCAAATGATCTTCCACTTTGGTCACATGTACATGGATAACGGGCCCGGAGGTAAATACGACCTCTGTGATTGGACTTTGCAGGAATTTAAGCAGGTGTTTAAGATATGGGATGAAAAACTGCATCACCGGGGTTGGTTGAGTATTTTTTTGGGAAACCATGATTTTCCCAGAATAGTAAGCCGATTTGGAGATGACGGTCCGTACAGGAAGGAATCAGCCAAACTTTTGGCTACCCTGCTGCTTTCGCTTCGAGGGACTACCTACCTCTACCAGGGCGACGAGATTGGTATGAGCAATGTGGCCTTTGATAGTATCGATGATTACAGGGATCTTGAAACACTCAATGCCTATGAGGAAGCCGGGGCAGCCGGCAAAGACCTCAGACAGTTTATGAATATTGTCCACATTCAAAGCAGGGACAATGCCCGCACCCCAGTACAATGGTCTGATGACCCTCATAGTGGCTTCACTGATGGGACTCCTTGGATTAGGGTCAATCCCAATTTCAAAGCCATTAACGTAGCTGCTCAGGAGACTGATCCGGATTCGGTCTTAAATTACTACAGAAAGATGATCCGGTTCCGAAAAGAAAACCCTGTACTGGTTTATGGGGATTATCTGCCATTATTGAAAGACCATGACCGGCTTTATGCATACCGAAGAAATGATGGGGACAAAACCTTTTTAATTTTACTTAATTTCTCCTCCAGAAACCTGATTCTTCCCCTGGATGATCTGGGAGCCCGCCATAAAGACCTGTACAGAGTTATGGGCAATTATGATAAGGCCGTATGGATAGAAGAGGAAAAGTTAGAGCTCCTTCCATGGGAAGCTGTTATATTTGAAGAAAAGTAACCTATGGGCGATGCATCACATCTTTGGGGAATTGATCTTGGCGGCACAAAAATAGAAGGTGTCGTATTGGATCAGAATAATCTTAAGAAACCTTTACTCAGGTTAAGAGTTCCTACCGAAGGTGAAAAAGGCTACGCGCATATTGTACAACAGGTGGCCAGACTAATTAAGATGATGGAGGACCAGTTAGGGTACCGGCCAGATCGGGTTGGCATTGGTACCCCGGGCACTACGGATCCGGATTCAGGGCTTATGAAAAATAGCAATACTACCTGTCTCAATGGTATGCCTTTTCATAAAGATTTGGAGGCAGCTCTGAGGATGAAGGTACACATGGCAAATGATGCTAATTGCTTTGCATTAGCAGAAACATTGCTTGGCGTAGTACCAGATAAAGTACCTGATGCTTTAGTAGTATTCGGAGTGATCATGGGTTCGGGTGTAGGAGGCGGACTGGTGGTAAATGGCAGGGTGATCAACGGTCGCCATGGCATAGGCGGAGAGTGGGGCCACAATTTTCTTGATGAATCCGGCGGGCCCTGCTATTGCGGCAAGCATGGATGTGTGGAAAATGTAATCTCTGGTAAATCTTTGGAGCGGTACTACTTTGAGATTTCTGGCAAGCGCCACCTTCTTAAAGACATTGTAGCCATGCATCGTGCTGGGACAGACTCCTATGCCACTGCCACTATTGAGCGGCTTTTAGAGCAATTTGCCAGGGGCCTTTCAGCCATCATCAACATCATCGATCCGGACGCGGTAGTCCTGGGGGGAGGCGTAGGCAATATTGATGAATTATACACTGAAGGTATTAAGAGGTTAGAAAAATACATCTTTAACCACCGCCTTGATACTCAAATACTGAAGCCTTCATTGGGTGATAGCGCCGGAGTGTTTGGGGCGGCTATGCTGGCCAGGGATTAGGCTTACAGAAATGTCGCGCTGGCCGTGGACGAGCATCCGCACCTTTATTAGCCGTGTTTCTTATCGAAGCATCCCTCGTTCCATCTCCTCCAAAGTTAATCCTTTGGTTTCAGGCATTACCTTCCATACGAACAGGAGCTGGGCCACCATCATTATGGCAAAAATGCTAAATACAAGACCAGGATGAAATTCCGAAACCATCATAGGGAAAATATTGGCAATGATGGCAGCAAAAATCCAGTGGGTCAGGCTTCCAAATGCCTGACCTGAGGCCCGAATCCGGTTAGGAAAAATCTCTGATATAAATACCCATATTACGGCTCCCTGAGACATGGCAAAGAATCCGATGAACATAAAGAAGTATATCGGGGTGAGTCCAAAGTTTTCGGAATAAAACGAGAAGGAGATGAGGGACAAGGCCAGTATTAGTCCGAGAGAACCAATGTACATGAGCTTTTTTCGGCCCATTTTATCAATCAGCATCATCCCTAAAATGGTAAAAATCAGGTTGACCAGTCCTATTCCTGCTGTGGAGAGCAGGGAGGCACTGGCCTCTAATCCGGTAAGCTTAAATATCCTCGGGGCATAATAAATAATGGCATTGATGCCCGAGGCCTGATTAAAGAATGCGAAAAAAAATGCCAACATCAAGGGGACCTTATAAGCTTTTGAAAACAACCAAACCCGAACAGTACTGTCACTGATAGTCGCTTTAATCTCACCAATAAGGTGGTCTATATCCACAGTAGGAAAAATCTTTTCTAAAACGGCCCTGCCACCAGCCAGGTCTTTTCTGACTACGATCAGCCACCGTGGACTCTCCGGAATGGCCATAGCCAGAAGCATAAATGCCAAAGCCGGGATGGTTTCCACCCCGATCATCCACCGCCATGAAAGAGCCAGTCCTTCCAATAGATAATTAGATACATAGGCTAGAAAAATGCCCAGTACAATACTAAACTGAAACAATGCTACCAGCCGGCCGCGATAAGCAGGTGGTGAGATTTCAGATATATACAATGGTGCTGCAACTGAGGAGGCACCTACCCCAATACCGCCAATAAATCTGAAAAACATAAATGAATAGACTTCTGGTGCAAGTGCCGAACCCAAAGCGGAAAGGCTGTATAATGCACCAATTAGGATGAGCGTCTTTCTTCGGCCAATCCGGTCACTTGGAATACCCCCAAACATGGCTCCCAGCACCGTACCATAAAGCGCAATGGCAATGGCCAGCCCATGCATGAGGTCATCAAGCACCCAAAGCCTTTGGATTGTTTCTTCTACTCCACTGATCACCGCAGTGTCAAACCCAAATAAAAACCCACCCAGGGAAGCAGTGATGGCAAATACTCTAACGGATTTGTTCATGAAAGTCTACAGGTTTAACCTGAGGTCAATATGAATTAATTTTTGAAAATAAAAAAAAAGAACGATTAAGTGATTGTTGTTAGCGTAAGCGTTAGAGTCAGAGTCAAGGTCAAATGTGCCAAAATCAAAAAGTCTAAACAAAAAAAAGGCCGGATTACCGGCCTCAACTAAACGAAATTGCTTTTCATTCTTTATTCCTTCTCTTCTTTCTTTTCCTTACCGGGTTTGGAAGCTTTTTTAACTTTTAGGGTCAGTTCCTCGGCTTTGGCCACATGATCGGCAACAATCACTGAACCTTCTTCAAGGTCGCCTTTGAGAATTTCTTCCGCTACAGGATCTTCAAGATATTTTTGAATGGCTCTGTTGAGCGGCCGTGCTCCATATTGGGGATCAAACCCTTTCTCAGAAAGGAAATCCTTGGCCTTATTAGTTAATTCCACTTTGTACCCAAGGTCTTCTATCCGGTGGAATAGTTTTCCAAGCGAAATATCAATGATTTTATGAATATGCTCTCTTTGCAGGGTGTTAAACACGATCACATCATCAAGTCTGTTGAGAAACTCCGGGCTAAATGCCTTCTTAAGGGCACTCTGGATAGTAGACTTAATGGTATCCTCGTAGTTGTCACTTTTATTAGAGGTGGCAAATCCGATACCAGCACCGTAGTCTTTGAGATCACGAACCCCAATATTGGAAGTCATAATGATGATCGTATTTCTAAAATCAACTCTTCTGCCCAGCCCATCGGTAAGGATACCATCATCGAGCACTTGCAAAAGGATGTTGAATACATCAGGGTGTGCTTTTTCTATTTCGTCAAGGAGTACTACGGAGTAAGGCTTTCTTCTTACCTTTTCGGTAAGCTGACCACCTTCCTCATAGCCTACATAGCCGGGAGGGGCACCCACTAGCCTGGATACAGAGAATTTCTCCATATACTCACTCATATCAATGCGGATCAGGCTGTCTTCCTTATCAAAAAGATAATGTGACAACTCTTTGGCCAGCTCCGTTTTTCCAACCCCAGTCGGTCCTAAAAATATAAATGAGCCAATTGGCTTTTTAGGATCTTTCAACCCCACTCTGGTCCGCTGTATGGCTTTGGCCAACTTCTTAATAGCATCTTCCTGACCCACCACTCTTGCGCTGAGCTCATCATTCATGCCCAGTAGCTTGCTACTTTCTTTTTGGGCAATTCTTTTGGTTGGGATGCCGGTCACCATGGCAATGACCTCCGCAACATGATCCTCATCCACGGTATACCTCTTGGATGCAGTTTCCTCTTCCCATTTCAATTTTGCCGTATCCAGCTGCTCCAGCAGTTTTTTCTCTTTGTCTCTTAGCTGAGCGGCCTCTTCATACTTTTGGCTTTTGACGACTTGATTTTTTTCTTTCTTAACATCCTCAATTGCCTCTTCGAGCTTTACTATATTATCAGGCACGTGGATATTATTGATATGCACCCTCGCTCCAGTCTCATCCATTACGTCAATGGCCTTATCCGGGAGATACCGGTCACTGATATAGCGGTCAGATAATTTCACACAAGCCGCAATGGCTTCAGTGGTATAGGTAACGTGGTGATGCTCCTCGTATTTATCTTTGATATTTTCTAATATCTGGACAGTCTCCTCGGGAGTAGTAGCATCTACCATCACCATTTGGAATCTTCTGGCAAGGGCACCATCTTTTTCGATATACTGACGATACTCATCGAGTGTGGTAGCACCGATACATTGTATTTCACCCCGTGCAAGGGCTGGCTTAAACATGTTAGAAGCATCCAGTGAACCTGAGGCGCCACCGGCACCTACGATGGTATGCAATTCGTCAATGAAGAGTATCACTTCCGGAGACTTCTCCAACTCATTCATAACGGCTTTCATGCGCTCTTCAAACTGCCCTCGGTATTTGGTGCCTGCCACCAGTGATGCCAGGTCAAGGGTTACCACCCTTTTTCCATAAAGTACCCTGGAAACCTTCTTTTGGATGATTCTCAAAGCCAGACCTTCGGCTATAGCCGTTTTACCTACTCCGGGTTCTCCTATCAGGATAGGGTTATTCTTTTTTCTGCGGCTCAGGATCTGAGCCACGCGTTCTATTTCTTTTTCACGACCTACTATGGGGTCCATCCGGTTTTCCTCGGCCATCTTGGTAAGGTCACGGCCAAAATTGTCAAGTACCGGCGTGCGGGATTTTTCTGAGCCCTTTTTTTCTTTACCTGATCCGGCGGATCCTGCTCCAAAAATCCGGGATGAATCCTCATCAGGATCATCGGTATCGGAAGAAGCCATGGGATTTTCAGCCTGGTATTCGAGAAGTTCTTTCACCACATCATAATTTACGTCAAACTTTTCCAGAATCTGGGTAGCCAGATTGTTATCATCCCTCAGGATCGACAACAACAGATGCTCTGTCCCTATTAATTGGCTTTTAAATATTTTTGCTTCGAGATAAGTGATCTTTAGCACTTTTTCTGATTGTCTCGTAAGGGGTATATTAGTCAGATTTTTTACATCAACATTGGCCGTGCCTTTTGAGCCTTTTTCAACGGACTTCCTAAGCTCATCAAGGGAGACCCCCAGCTTTTTGAGTAATCCAACGGCCACACCTTCGCCCTCCCTGATCATACCAAGAAGCAGATGTTCCGTACCAATATAGTCATGACCCAGCCGCAAGGCTTCTTCCCGACTCAGGGAGATCACTTCTTTCACACGGTTTGAAAATTTTGCTTCCATTTTATTCTGCCATTGGGATTGCTTCCGGTAAATGTAATAGTATTGCTTAAATTAAACCACATGAATTTATGGTTTATTGTTTTCAAACGAATTTAATTATCTCTTTGTTCATTAATGCCTCAATGAATCTGAAATAATAGATTTAGCCCTGGGGCCTTCGCAGAAAATCAAATCAATAATAGACAGGTTTTCAACAAAATCTTTGCCAAAAACCTGATAATATGGTGATGCCTGAAATAGTATGTCAGGAAATATTTGTTTTTTGGGGTGAAGGGCGTTTCTCAGGTCAGTAATGCCATCAGGGACGATTTTAAGATAATTTTCACTCACCCGCTCAATTTTTTTTAGGCCTGTCAATTCAAGGCATTTTGTCAGTATATCATGATTCAAATCCCAAAGCAGGTCATAATCACCTGACAATAGGTCTTTAAAATAAAATTCATAATACTCAAAAAACGGTGCGTTGCCATAAGAGGTCTGAATAGATTGCCAGTGTTCTCTTTTCCAGGGCTTTGAATTATCGATTTTCATTTCCCGGATTGGGATATTTATTTTTTCATGCACCACCGGTACGCTTAGGGCTTGTACTTTATTAGGGCCGTTGATATAGCAGCGGTTTCGGTATGATTGTTTTTGAAAATTTTCCTCACCTTCCAGGGTCATGCCATCAAAATTATCCCAGCATGCAAAGTAAGCCACACAGGGAAAATACTGTATTTCAATTAAAGCCCCGGGCACAAGTTAACTGATCAGGTATTCAGAAATATCTCCTTTCCCCTCCCGCAGCACCATGAAATCCCCGCCGGTACAATCGATGACTGTGGAAGGAATATTGCCCCCAAAACCACCATCGATCACAATGTCTACCAGATTTTTGAATTCTTCATAAATCAGCTCAGGGTCAGTGGTGTATTCGATGATTTCATCCTCATCCTTGATAGAGGTGGTGATGATGGGGTTGCCCAATACCTCTACGATATGCCGCGGGATAGGATGATCCGGGATGCGGATACCCACGGTTTTTTTATTGACTTCAAGTATTTTAGGGACATTGCTATTGGATTCAAAAATAAAGGTGTAGGGCCCAGGGAGCACTTTTTTGAGCACCTTGAAAACCGGAGTTTCTATCCTTCTGACATAATCCGTAATGTTGCTCAGATCTTTGCAAATAAATGACAGGTTGATTTTTTTTGGTTTGATACCTTTAATTTGACATATCCTTTCTATAGCACCCTTATTGGTGAAATCACAACCCATACCATAAATAGTATCCGTAGGATAAATGATGATTGCCCCTTGTCTTAGTTTGGATGCTACGTAGGTTATTTTTCTCGATTCGGGGTTTTTGGGATGTATTTTTAGCAATTCTGCTGGCATA
This sequence comes from Cyclobacteriaceae bacterium, assembly GCA_041749015.1. GTDB lineage: Bacteria > Bacteroidota > Bacteroidia > Cytophagales > Cyclobacteriaceae > JBGTCD01. Next base: position 23,164 of record JBGTCD010000044.1, on the reverse strand, counting down.
GATATCAGAGTAAATGAGTTATTTAATTTACTAGTTTAAATGAAGCATAAAAATATGAAACCTTCAATGAATAGAGAAAATTACCGTAATCAAATTTATGTGCGGATCAATGAATGATTAAAAAACAATTATGGTTAAAACTTATTATTATTTTTGTATCCTCTTAAATAAAGGTTATGCTGGGTAAGAAAAAAATCTTTGTGGTATTTCTGGTGTTGTTCAGCATCCTGCTGACCTCCTTTGCATTTTATGCTTACCAGATTATTTACACACCAAATATTTTGGTAGGTAAGGATGCGGAATATTTCCTGATTGATAAGGATGATACTTTCAAGGATGTACAAAATAATCTGTATGAAGGTAATTATGTGCAGGACCTGGTGTCTTTTAGTTTTTTGGCCCGGCTCATGGATTATGATGTCAATGTAAAGCCAGGTTTGTACTATCTTGAATCAAGGATGACCAACATACAGGCCATTCGGCGATTGAGGTCGGGGGAGCAAATTCCGGTGGCCATTACTTTCAATAATATCAGGCTATCGGAGGAAATAGGGCCCAGGATCACCCGAAATACGATGGTGACCCCGGAGGATTTTCAGGTAGCACTTGACAGCTTTGTCAGGGAAAACGATTTGGGCTTCAATAAAGAAAATATCATTGGGATGTTTATCCCAAATACCTATCAGGTATTTTATACTGCCACCGCTGAAGATCTTGTAGAAAGGATGCTAATGGAATATCAGCGATTCTGGAATGAGGACCGACTTCAAAAAGCACAGAATCTAGGGCTTACTCCCCTTGAAGTTTCTACCCTTGCCTCAATTGTTCAGGCTGAAAGCCGGCAGCATCCTGATGAATGGCCGGTGATTGCAGGGCTGTACCTTAACCGATTGAGAAAGGGCATGGCCTTACAGGCCGACCCTACCCTGGTATTTGCTGCTGGAGATTTTTCAATAAAAAGAGTGCTCAACGTGCATAAAACTATTGATTCCCCGTATAACACTTACAGGAGAAGTGGCTTACCCCCCGGACCCATCAATATGCCTGACATCAGGGCGTTGGATGCTGTACTAAATTCAGACCAACATGAGTATTTATATATGTGTGCCAGGGAAGATTTTTCAGGGTATCATAATTTTGCAAAGACTTTCGCTGAGCATAAGGTCAATGCTCAGAAATATCAACGGGCATTAACCATAGAGCAGCGAAAGGCACGCCAAAAACAAAATTAAATTATGCTTCAAAACGAAACCCGAATAAGGGTTAGATATGCTGAAACAGATCAAATGGGATACGTATACTATGGTAACTATGCCATGTACTATGAAGTGGCCAGGGTTGAAATGCTAAGAAACCTGGGCCTGCCATATAAAGACCTTGAAGCTGCCGGTGTCATTATGCCTGTATTGGAAAACTGGTCAAAGTTTTTTGCTCCTGCCCGGTATGATGAACTGCTCAAAATTGTCACCAGGGTAAAAGAGTTACCAGGGACGAGAATAAACTTTGAGTATGAAATTTTTAACGAGGAAGAAAAGAAGATCAATGTGGGTAAAACTACCCTTGTATTTGTTGACATTAAGACTGGCAAGCCCTGCCCTATGCCTCAGGCCATAACCAAATTAATCAAACCTTATTTTTAATGAAAAAGATAAAGGAATGGTTTTTAAACTTGGTGTATGAGTCACCCGCCTCTAAAGCAGTGGTTGCTACCCTTAAAAAGGTGCAGTTCAAACACTATGACGTCAATCTATATGACGTGATTGTGGTGTTTATTGAAAAAATCAAAAAAGATGAAATCATCACCAGAGCCTATAGTGTGGCATTTAACTTTACTCTCTCCATTTTCCCTGCAGTCATATTTCTCTTTACCCTGATCCCTTATTTTAATTATATCATCCCTGCTTTAGACAGTGAGGTGATCCTGGATTACATAGGGACCTATATGCCAGAGTACATGTTTCTCACAATCAGAGATACCATTGAGGATATAGTTGGTAAAACCCGAGGGGGTCTGCTTACTTTTGGTGCTGTTTTTGCCCTTTATATGGCTACCAATGGGATGCTCACCCTGATGAATGCCTTCAATGCCGTGTACATGACGGTGGAAAAACGCGGCTTTTTTAAAACCAGACTTGCTGCCACACTATTGACTATCATGCTAGCGGGTGCTTTGATTTTAGCCGTGATCCTGCTTATTGTGGGATCAACAGCTATGGAGTATTTCAATGAAATCGCCTGGCTGCAAACTTATTTATTTTTTATTCTCCGATTTGCCATCATATTCGCAGTATTTTTATTCGTGATTTCTACCATTTATTATTTTGGCCCGGCAGTACATTCAAACTGGAGATTTTTTTCCATTGGGGCTACTATGGCTACCATTTTGACCCTTGCAGTTTCCTACGGATTTTCTTTTTACGTTGCCAATTTTGCAGCGTATAATAAACTATATGGTTCTATAGGAGTGCTTATTGCCTTGATGTTGTGGCAGTTTATTATTAGCGTGGTATTACTGGTGGGATATGAAATCAATGCCAGCATGCATCAGGCAAATGAAAACAAGACTTTTGAGGAGGACTAGGACGCAGTAGGTAATGAATTTACCACTCAAATTTAATCTTCCTTAACAAAAAAAGGCACCGATTAGGGTGCCTTTCCTCATTGCAGAGGAGGAGGGATTCGAACCCCCGGTACCTCGCGGTACAACGGTTTTCAAGACCGCCGCGTTCGACCACTCCGCCACTCCTCTTTAGGTCAAAAAATCAAAAACCCCTGATAAATTTGGGGACTGCAAAGGTAGACATATTTCTGATTTGAATGAAAAATCAGATTAAAAAAACTCCTTCATTTTTTCGAAGAATCCTTTTTCATTTCTGCCTGGCTTGGGCACAAAATTTGGTGATTCACGAAGCTGCTCAAGGGTTTTTCTTTCCTCAGGTGTGAGGGCTTTAGGCGTCCACACATTGACATGGATCAGTTGATCCCCGGTTTCATACCCGTTAATATCTTTCACTCCTTTACCTTTGAGCCGTAGTATTTTTCCACTTTGGGTACCCGGCTCTATAGTGATTTTTACCCTACTTGAAATGGTGGGAACCTCTACCGATGTGCCCAGAGCCGCGTCGATTATGCTGATATACAAATCATAAACTACATTATTGCCATCTCTTTTGAGCAGGTCGTGCTCTACCTCTTCTATAAGGATCAGCAGATCACCTGCCGGTCCACCACCGGGGGCTTCATTACCTTTACCAGACATGCTAAGTTGCATGCCATCCCCTACACCAGCCGGTATTTTGATAGGGATGACTTCTTCTTTTTGCATTAAACCAGAATTGTCCACCCCAGTGGGCTTATGATCAATAATCTTACCGGCACCATTGCAGGTAGGGCAAGCACTGGTAGAAACCATCTGACCTAACATGGTATTCATGGTGCGGCGTACCTGGCCGGCACCTCCGCAAGTATTACAAGTCTTGAATGTGACGCCATCGGCTGTGATAAGCCTGTTGACCTTAATTTTTTTCTCTACCCCATTGGCTATTTCATCGAGGGTAAGTTTGAGCTTGATTCTTAGATTTGACCCTCTGCGCTGCCTGCCCCTGCGGCCACCGGCTCCTCCAAAGAAACTGTCGAATGGGCTGCCACCACCAAATATGTCACCAAATTGTGAGAATATGTCTTCCATAGACATACCACCGCCACCATAGCCGCCACCACCATTGACTCCGGAATGTCCAAACTGATCATATCGGCTGCGCTTTTCAGGATTGCTTAACACCTCGTAAGCCTCAGCAGCTTCCTTAAATTTATCCTCGGCAGTAGGATCGCCCTGGTTTTTGTCCGGGTGGAATTTGAGCGCAATCTTCCGATAGGCTTTTTTAATTTCCTCCGGACTTGCGCCTTTGCTTACTCCCAATATTTCGTAAAAATCTCTTTTTGCCATTTCGTTATTACTTCATTTCAATGCCTCACTGACCTACCACTACCTTGGCAAAACGAATTACCCGGTCATTGAGGAAGTAGCCTTTTTCGACCACATCCACAATTTTGCCCTTGAGTTTTTTTGTGGGGGCTGGTATTTGTGTGATGGCTTCATGCAGGTCTGGGTCAAAACTGGTGCCCTCGCCGCATTCCATCTCCTTCAAACCCTGCTGACCAAGTATTTTTTTGCACTTGTTATATATTAATTCTAATCCCTCTACTACAGACTTATTGTCAGGGTTCTCTTTTTCGGAGGCTTTTATGGCTCTTTCGAAATCATCGAGGATAGGGAGCAACTGCTCAATCAAATCCTTACTGGCATTTTGAATTAGCTCCAGACGCTCCCGCGCAGACCTTCTCTTATAATTGTCAAATTCAGAATATAGCCGAAGGTGCTTCTCCTTACTTTCTTCCAGCGCTGCTTCCAATTTTTCAATCTTTATTTCTTCCTCTGAGCGCTCATCAACTTCAGCATCAGACATATCCTCCGAGGGGACTTTTTGAGAAGATTCCACCTCCGGGGTGTCCTGATTCTGCTCCATTGCCTCTGTACTTTGGTCTTTTTCTGCCATTATGTTATGCTACTTTTTTGGATTTGTTAAAATGGGGCAATTTTACTGCCAAAACCTAATTCATGCCAATTTGACACCTGATCATTTTCCGGACTCATTGATGGTTTTCCATAGGAGGTCCTTTAGTTCCAAAATCCCCTCGCCTGTAATGGATGAGATCATAATACCTGGGATGTCCTTTGGCAACTCCGGTTTAATGGCCGCTTTAAGTTCATCATCCAGGAGGTCGCATTTGGAAATAGCCAAAATCCGCGATTTGTCCAGTAGCTCTGGATTATATTTTTTCAGTTCGTGGAGTAAAATATCATATTCCTTTCGGATGTCTTTGGCATCTGCCGGGACCATAAAAAGGAGGACTGAATTGCGCTCAATATGCCTAAGAAACCTAATCCCCAAACCTTTGCCCTCAGCAGCCCCTTCGATAATTCCGGGGATATCGGCCATGACAAAGGATTTATAATCCCGATATTCTACTACGCCAAGATTTGGGGTCATTGTGGTGAAAGGATAATCCGCAATTTCGGGTTTGGCAGCACTGACGGCAGCTAGTAGGGTAGATTTTCCAGCATTGGGAAATCCAACAAGCCCAACATCTGCAAGGAGCTTTAATTCCAAAACCACCCACTCTTCAATACCCGGTATACCGGGCTGAGCGTACCGTGGAGCCTGCTTGGTAGGAGATTTAAAATGGGAATTGCCCTGGCCCCCATCTCCACCCTGAGTCAAGATTTTCTCCTCTCCATCTTCGGTAATCTCTAATTTAATAGCCTCAGTATCGGCATTCTTAGCTACAGTACCCAAAGGCACCTCAAGCACAATATCTTTGCCCTGTGCACCGGAGCTGTTACTCCCGCCACCGGGCTTCCCGTCTTCTGCAATAACATGTTTTTTGTATTTGAGGTGGAGCAATGTCCATAACTGGCTATTGCCCTTTAAAATAATATGGCCTCCACGACCGCCATCACCACCATCTGGGCCTCCTTTGGGGACGTGCTTTTCCCTGCGGAAGTGAATGGAACCTGCACCCCCTTTGCCCGAGCGCGAGCAAATTTTAACATGATCAATGAAGTTGGGGGTTTTCATTACCTTCTCAATGCTGATAACTTAAAATCACCGTCTCGATGCGGTTTGAAATTTCCTCGATGCTGCCTATACCTTCAATATTGTTGTATTTGCCTTGTTTTTTGTAGTAGGCAGCTACGGGCAATGTTTCATTTTTATACACCTCAATCCTATGGGCAATCTTTTCCTGGTCCTGGTCATCCACACGTCCCGAAGTTTTGCCGCGCTCCATCAACCTGTTAATCAGCTCCTCTTCCGGCACCACCAGGGCGATCATTCCCCGAATCGGGGCACCGGTTTTTTCCAGCAATTTGTCAAGGGCCTTGGCCTGCTCAACGGTACGCGGAAACCCATCAAAAATGAATCCGGCTATATCTCTTTCGGATTGGATTTTATCCTCTACCATATCAATGACGACCTCGTCGGGTACCAGATTGCCTGCATCCATGTATTTTTGGGCAAGCTTACCCAGATTGGTTCCTTCTTTGAGGTGCTTCCGGAAAAGATCCCCTGTGGAGATATGGCTCAGATGGAATTTATCCATTAAAAACTGGCTTTGGGTGCCTTTGCCCGCCCCCGGAGGGCCAAATAATACGATGTTTAGCATGCTGATTTTTTATTGAAATAATTTACTCTTTAAGTTGATAGATGTCGGGTAAATTTCTTCCCTGCCCATCATAATCAAGGCCATAACCTACCACGAATTTATCGGGTATTTCGAATCCAACATAACGAATGGCTTCTTTTTGTGTGTAAGACTCCGGCTTTAATAACAGGGAAACTACTTCCACAGAAGCAGCTCCCAGGGAGCGAAATTCCTCCAGGATTTTGGTAATGGTACGCCCTGAATCAATGATGTCCTCAAGAATGATCACATGGCGATTAAAAATGTTTTCGTTTAATCCGATCAGCCCTTTTACATTTCCGGTACTTTCCATCTCTTCATAGGAGGCGACTTTCACAAAAGAAATTTCAGAGGGAATCTTGATTTTTTTCATCATGTCGGCAGCGAACATGAAGGAGCCATTCAGGATGGCAATGAACAAGGGATTTTTGTCCAAATAATCCTTATTGACTTTTGTTGCAAGCCTGGAAATCCTGGTTTGAATTTCCTCTTCCGTCAGGAATTTCTTAAATGTCTTTTCCTTTATGACCATTAAACTAATAAAAAATGCCTCCCCAATGGAAAGGCTTGCAAATATACGTAATTAACAACTTATACTATAGGTTTTTCATCAGGTATGCATACAACTGCACTGTGCTTTCAAGGTCTTTGACATGGAGTTTTTCTTTGGGCGTATGCGGTCCATCGATTGGCGGCCCAATAAAGCACCAGTCGAATGGGTAAGGGCTGATTTGTAATTCACGACCATCACTGGACCCGCTGGCCTCTACTTCAAGTTGAAATGGAATTTCAGACGCTGTGGCCATTTCAAATATTTTCTGAATGTAGGACCTTCTCGGAATGTTGCGGTCACGCATGGATACAGCTACCCCCTTACCAGGATGCACCCCTTCGGTAACCCAGGTAACATCTGAAATCAGGGCCTGTCGCACCTGAAATTGCTCATAAATGTTCCTTGCCAAAATGGGCACCGCACCACCGCCATGCTCTTCCCAGGAGGAAAATGCAATTATCCCATTTTTTAAGGTTTCGGCTGTTTTCAAAGCATTATAAATACCAATTCTATTATCCAGATACGGTGCCGTAATCCAATTGCCGGCAATTTTCGGTTTGGACTCATAGGCGAGAGAAGTACCGCGCGTGATGGCTCTTCCAAAATCATAAAATATCCTGTTGGTTGAATCAATTTTAATTTGACATCTGATTAAGCCGTAAGGATCCTCACCGGTAATCCAGGTGCCATCAACAGGATCCGGGCTACCGATAGGCACCAATTGGTTTTCATATCTCACCGTGAAGCCAATGGTGTCCATATGGGCAAAAATAGCTGTGGTGGGTTTTCCAAAAACCAAAATAATATTATCCTGGAGCTCAGGGCCTTCAAGGATGGTTAATTTACCCGGCCATAATTGATGGTTTTTGGTCACATAATCTAAGATGAAGGCCTTCATGGCCACTTCTTCACCAGAAGGGGAATGGATTTTACAAAGATCAAGAAGCAATTGCATCAGGCGGCAAAATTAACCCCTTACCAGATGAAATGCTTGATAAAACGATTAAATAATTTTTTTGAAATAAATAAGTGAAGTTATCCGAAAAAGCTTTGGTCATCTTTTGTACTTTTATTAATCTTAAAAAATTTTCTGAAGTTTATTTTTCAAAATGGAGGTTCACGAATTTACTCAATCACCGGCTGCCCTGGGTGTAATCCTTGGAGAAATGCGTGATGTGGAATTGCAAAAAGACCGCAGGCGGTTCAGAGAAAATTTGAGAAAAATAGGATTTTTGTTGGGCTATGAGATTTCAAAGTTTTTGGATTATGAGCCCACTAAAATTACCACCCCTTTGGAAGAAACTCAAGGGGTGGCTTATGCCCAACAACAGGTGATTGTGTCTGTGCTAAGGGCAGGCATCCCTTTTCATGAAGGCTTGTTGGATTGCTTCCCGGATGCAGAAAATGGTTTTATTGGAGCATTCCGTCAGGATGAATCCTCCAACACGGAAGTAGCACTATCTTATCATAAAATGCCCTCTGTGCAAAATAAAACGGTGCTTTTAGCTGACCCTATGCTAGCTACAGGCAAATCTATTGTAAAGTCTCTTGAAAAAATTCTTGAGCATGGCCAACCCGTCCAAATACATATTGTATCGGTTGTTGCTGCTCCCGAAGGAATTGAATATATTTCAAAAAATTTGATGGCCAAGGCTACCCTATGGGCAGCCGCGGTAGATGATCGACTCAATGAGAAAGCATATATAGTGCCCGGGCTTGGAGATGCAGGAGATTTATGTTTCGGTCCAAAACTATGAATTAAATTATGCTGCTGGATATTGTGCTTCTTATAGTCGGCCTGTTCATCCTTATTTTGGGGGGTGACTTCCTGGTACGTGGTGCATCCAGTGTAGCGTTGCGATTGAGACTTTCTCCATTAGTTGTGGGGCTTACAATTGTGGCTTTTGGCACCTCTGCCCCTGAGCTACTTATTAGCATCAAGGCGGCTCTGGCAGGAAGCCCCGACCTAACCATGGGTAATGTGGTAGGCTCAAATATTTGTAATCTGGCACTGGTGCTGGGGATTACAGCCTTAATAGGTACAATTAAGGTACAACCCGACAGCATCAAGATCGACTGGCCTGTGACCATGGGCAGTTCCCTTCTTTTATTTTTTGTAGTGAGAGATGAAGAGGCTCTGGTGAATCAATATGAAGGGGTAGTTTTCCTAATTCTTCTGATCGTTTATTTGGTTTTTATCACCAGAAAATCAAGAAGGGATAACAAAGCCATTAAAGGCCTTGAGGAGGAAATTACAGTCCCGGAAGGCAAGGGAGCATTATTAATAGCCAAGGAAATTGGCATGATTATAATTGGATGTGCCGGTCTGTATTTTGGGTCGGATTTGTTTGTTGGCGGTGCTCAGGAACTTGCGCGTTTTCTCGAAGTGAGTGAGCGCGTTATTGGCATTACTGTATTGGCTTTAGGCACCAGCTTGCCGGAGCTGGTTACCGCTATTGTAGCCTCCATAAGAAAGGAAACGGATCTGGCAATAGGCAATCTTATGGGCTCTAATATTTTCAATGTGCTTTCTATTTTAGGGATCACCAGTATCATCACTGAAATCCACGTAAGTGAGGAGATTTTACGCAATGATATTATTCCGATGTTGTGGATTACCCTGATAATCCTCCCCATGATGCTGTATAAAAAAGAATTAGGTCGCGTGTCTGGCGCATTGTTGATTGCCATTTATCTATATTACACCTATACCGTAGTTACCTGATGGGAGAGGAGATTGCAACCTTTGTTTCTATTTGGTTGCTGACTATGCTGAAATTTATTTTTGGACCTACCCTGGGGTACGCAGCCGGTTTTCCCTTTTGGGTTACCATTCTGGTGACTATTGGCGGCATGATGAGTAGCGTGCTGGTGTTTTCATATTTTGGTGCCATTATCAGGGTAAGGGTATTTGAAAAATATTTTCCGAGAAAAAAACTATTTACAAAAGGAAATAGAAGAACCGTAAGATTGTGGAAGAAGTATGGGGTGACCGGTACGGCCATTCTAACGCCCATACTGCTAACCCCCATAGGTGGTACTATTGTAATGGTAGCTGCAGGTACACCAAAAAGAAATATTTTAATTGCTATGTTTTTTAGTGCAGTATTTTGGTCATCATTTTTTACTGCCGGGCTCTATCTTTTGGGAAAAGCAGTACTTCCAGGCAATTGGATTCCCTAGGAATTCTTCTCATCAGGTAGTATTTCAATATCCTGAATCAAAACTCTCTTTGAAATGGCCTGGCCGGTTTTTGTGGCAGCTAGCCCACCTTCAGCCGTTTCTTTATACCGGGCTTCCATGCTGGCACCAATCTCACCCATGGCGTCAACACATTCATCTACCGGGATCACCGGGTCGAGTCCCGCAAGTGCCATTTGCGACGCAGCATTGGCTATAGCGGCAGCACTGGCGTTGCGCACTACGCACGGCACTTCTACAAGGCCTGCTACTGGATCACAAACCAGACCCAGGGTGCATTGTATCGTAATGGCTACCGATCTGAAAACCTGATCAATATCACCCCCCAGACAATAGGTAATGGCTGCTGAAGCCATGGCGCCTGCACTCCCGGTCTCCGCCTGGCAACCGCCAACGGCACCAGCAAGTGAGGCTCTTTTTTCAATAATCAAAGCGGTACCTGCTGCAATTAGCAGCCCTTCTAAAAGTTTTCGTTCCTCAATCTTATGGATTTCTTCAAGGGTCACCAATACACCGGGGATGATGCCTGATGCGCCTGCCGTGGGTGCTGCTACCACTCTGCCCATGCAGGAATTGACCTCCTTGGCGGCAAGGGCTCTGGAAATTAGCACCTTAAATTCCTTGCTGAGAACATTTAACTCATAATTATAGACCTTTTTAGCACCATTATTAATCATTCCCGACCGGGAAGTCATGTCTTCATTAAGGCCTGAATGAACTGCCTCACGCATCACCTGAAATGCCTGTGATAATCCCGACCAAACAAAATCTTCATCACGTCCCTTTTGTTCTATCTCATAATCCAGCACAGGCTGATAGAGTGGTAAATCATGCTGCTCACACCATGCTTTCCATCCTTTAAAATCATTGAATAAAAATCCCATAAGTCCTGCTTTTTGTATTGGCTATTTTAACGATTATGCCTGAAGATAAGTTTATTAGAGCAATAAGTACAATTCCTGAATTTTTCTCAGCAGCACCAGGATGATAAATGAAATAAAAATCAAGGTGATGGTTCTGGAGTGTATTCGTTCGGAAGCCCTCACCCCAATAGGGGAACTGACCAGAGCACCAATAGAGAGCGGCACGGCAATAGGGAAAATAATATAGCCCATATAGTGGGCGGTATCCGGAATAGTAACAGGCTCGCTGAAAAGGTTCAAAAGCGTGAGCATGGCTGAGAGGAGGAAGATCATGCTGTATGTGATGTTTTTTGATTTTTTGATATTCATTCTTCCGGCAAGATTAAGAGTAGGAATGGTCACACTCCCACCACCCAGGCCGCTAAGGGAGGACACTAGCCCACCGAATATCCCCGCCACAATCAGGACTGGGGCAGAAGCCATTTCTCTGGTCTTAAAGTTTGTGCGGAGCTTTTTTGTAGTCCTGTATACAATCAGGGAGAGGATCACGATTACCACCACGGTGTACATGATTTGGGAGTATTGAAGTTTTTTTACAAAAAGCTCGAGCATTAATGCCCCGGTGATCACTCCGGGGATGCCGACCATCAGAGACTCCTTTAAATAATACCCCTTCCGACCTGCGGTGAATGTATTAATCAGTGCCGACCATGAAGTAGCAAATAAGGTATTGGCAATTGTATAAGGGATGACCTCATCCCCGGTAATCCCATAGGATCCCAGCACTAATGGCACTACTACCAGCATCACTACCCCTGTGCCTATTCCCGTAAGCCCGGCCAAAAAGCCTCCGACAAGGCCGGCCAAAACCAAATACAAATCTGTCATTGGCGAAATATACTATTCCTGTTTTAATCTACAATAAGCCGGAGGGTTGGGATTTTTTAATGTCCTTTAATTCACTTTAAAGTGCTTAAATATTCCGGATGAGACTATTTAAATCAGTTTTAATCAACATTGATTTGCAAATAGTATTAGTTTAATGCTGATGACCCTGTGGTTGGTTGGTTTTTGGTTTCTGGTTTCCGTTGACTTTAATGGTCTTTTTTACCTCCCCACATCTTAGCATCTTGTCACCAAAATACGGGTTGTTGATTTCTTCATTTTCGCTAAGCCAATATGCTCCATTGTACTCAAATGCCATTGGACAATATGCTATATATACAGTCTCTATTTTTAATCTAAAGACTTGAACTGTTTCTATTAGTTGGTCCGATAGCGTAGCGAAGGTTTCTCTTTGTTGTTCTATATCTTTTGCATTTCTTAATAGTTCAATCTGCTTTTTTAGTATAGTTTGATGTTCCATCCAAACGGAATGTCCTTCTTCATCAAGCAGCTTCATATCAATTTTGTTAAGTGTAGATTCAAGTTTCTTGGCGTTGGATTGAGTCAGTTGAAAATCACTTTTAACCAAGCTGCTATTGAGCTCAAAATATTCGTTTACAAAATCAGATAGTTGTTCGGTAAACTTATCAGGAACCACAATGGTATTGTCGATTTCTCGGTTCATCATACTGTAATTGCCGCTCAGTTGTGCTGCCCCGTCAATGGCAAACACTCCATTTGTTACAATTTCTTCGCCTTCAGTTAATCCACTTTCCACAATGTAGTATTCTCCCAAAGAAGCCCCTAAAGTAATTTCTCTCATTTCAAATTCAGGAAACTCTGTATTGGGGACTTTTACATACACAACTGAGCGTTTCCCTGTCCAAAGAAGTGATGTCTTTGGGATAACAAGAGATTTTTCACTGACAGACAAACTTGCTTTAATTTTACCTTTCACAAACATTTCAGGTTTGAGGGTTTGTTGAGGGTTGGTTAATTCGGCTCTAACCGTTGCAGTCCTTGTTTGCGGATTGATTAACGGGTCTATAAAAGATATGGTAGAGGTAAATTCCTTCCCTGGAATGGATGCAATGGTGATTGTGATTTTCTGACCTATTTTCATAAAAGGCAAATCACTTTCATAAGCATCTAAAAATATCCAAACATTACTCAAGTCCGCAATTTCAAAGAGAACGGTTCCTTTATTTACATAATCACCTTTTGCAATATCCCTTCTAATTACGATACCTGACTGGTCTGCATACACATCAAGTTCAGTCAAGACCACTCCACTGCTTTCAATTTCATTGATTTGATTTTCATTGATTTTCCATAAGCGTAGCTTTTCCTTTGAGGCATTGTAAAGAGCTGAATTGATGTCTTTAAATTTTGAAGCCTCGATCAATTCTTTTTGCGAAGTTACCAATTCAGGGGAATAAATGGTTGCTAATTTTTGACCCCTTCTCACCGATTGTCCTGTGAAATCTATGAACAGTTTTTCAATTCTACCTGAATAGTTAGCGGTAATTACAGCTAATCTTTGTTCGTTTACAGCAACTTTTCCAGTTAGAGAAATTTCGTGTTCAGGAGAAACTATTTTTACCTTTTGGGTTTGCACATTAGCCAACGCAATTGCTTCGGGTGACATTGTATGCACAAAAGGACTGCTTTCCCCTTTCTCTGATTTTTGAGCAAGGGGTATTAAATCCATCCCACAAATCGGACATTTACCTGGCTCGTTTTGCCGTATTTGTGGGTGCATTGAACAAGTGTAGGTTTGAAGGTCTGATGATTCAATGTGCTGATGGTCTGATGTTTCGATGGTTCGATGATTTGATGGCAGAACATATCTTCCGATAATAAATCCGATTACGAGAATTAACACCACCAATAAATATATTTTTATGTTAGATTTTTTCATTTTCATTTCTTTTAGATGAAGCGATAATCTTTATCAATAATTTCTTCAGGGACAAAACATTATTAAGTAGATGGCCCGGGTCAGGGTAGTTCTTACTCTTGCTACACAACAACAGCCAGTATTCTGTTTCGTCTGCTTCTTTCAAAGCAATTATGCATTTATGAATAAAATCCTTTCGACTTGAAGCATTCTGTGCTTCTCTGATATTTGCACCAGGCGAAGTTCCGCTTCTCAAAAGTTGTTTTGCAATCACATATTTCTTTTTCTCCTCCAGCAATTCACTAAATTCTATGATTTGCAACGCAAACTCAAACGACAACTCTAAAACCTCATTCCTTTTTTCCATAATATTTTGTTTCCATTCGCATCAAACCATCTCACCATCAGCTCTTCATCTAACCATTATACCATCAAACCATCAAATAATTATCTCCCCATCAATCGTTCCATCATAGCCACAGCTATATTTCCGTCAATGAGTGCGTCCAAATATTTTAAGCGGTAATCCAAAAGTTGTTGTTGCATTCGCAGCACTTCTTCAAAATTGCTGTCTTCAGTGGTGTATTGCACAATCAGAATATTCAAAGCCTGTTTTGCCAAAGATGTTTGGACTTGATACAATTTCACTCTTCTATCAGCATCTTTAAAGTCTTTTAATGCATCTTCATAATTCACCATCAATTGATTGCTTACATCTTGTTTCTGCTCCACCACAGCCTGACCCATAAAATCCGATTCCCTTATAGAAGAAGTATATTTTTTTCGCCAAAGTGGAATAGTAACAGTAGCCATAGGCATTAGCATGTTTTGTCCATTCATCATGCTTTCGCTGTTGTCTCTTGACCTGAATACTTCATATTTTAAGCCCAAGCCTATCATTGGCAATCCCATTTTCTGATTCATTTTGCCTTGTGAAATATAAGCGGCTTCCTCCTGCTCCAACATTTTCAACATGGGGTTGTTGCTTTTAATGCTATCAGGAATTTCACTTAGCGAAAGTGGCATTTGCGCAGCCACGATAGTATCCACTATTATTACAGGCTCATACATAGCTCTATTGAGCAACTGATTAAACCGAGCAATGAGTGGAATTTTGCTATCTTCTAAAAGGGAGAGATTGTTTTGAAGTTCGTTGATCTCCATTTGCACACGCAACACATCAACCATACTTCCACTGCTTCCCATACTTTCCATTTCACCCATTTGAGTCATATTTCGGGAAGGTGAAGTTCCACTTGATGTTTGTCCTTGCATATTCATCCCGCCCGTACCGCTGCTCGAATTGTTGGTGTTTTGATTACCTGAGCTACGCACATTTCCTGCACCGCCTGCATTGTTACTGCTTTGTCCACCACTTTTAAATCGGGTAATGGCGATTTGTTCCATTGTTTTCAGCAGTTCAATGTTTTCTTTGTTGATGGCAATTTCCTTTTCTAATAATTGCAATGCATACCAATTAGCCCGAACTTCATAAAACAGGATTGATTTAGTTTGATTAAATTCTTCAAATTTTGCCTTTGCCATAAAGGTCATTTCATCTCTAGCTACTCCTAGTGATCCAAACCAGGGAAACATTTGCATTAGTGAAATATTTCCTATTTGATCACCCATATACCGCTCCATTGGCATTACAAAAAAACCAAAAGAAAGCTGTGGATCGGGCAGTGAACCGACTTGCGTTATCCGTTCTAATGCTGCCTGATATTGAAAATAGTTAGATTTTAAATTGGGATTGTTTTCTGCGGCAATAATTAAGTAATCATCCAATTTTTGAGCACTCACCATTCCTATAGTTAGGAATAGAAGTGTTATATATAGTAATCTAATCTTCATTTTGAATCTCTTTTGATTAAATATTCTTCCCGAGCAGAATACAACACAGGCACTACAAACAAGGTAATCAATGCAACCGCCATACCGCCAAAAGCAGGTATTGCCATTGGTATCATTATATCTGCTCCACGACCTGTTGAGGTTAGAATAGGTAATAAAGCTAACAACGTGGTGGCTGTAGTCATTAAACAAGGTCTTACTCTTTTCATTCCGGCTTCCAATACAGCACTTCTTACTTCACCAATGTTTTCGGGTTTATGTTTTTTGAAGCTTTGCATCAGGTAGGTGGAAATAACCACGCCATCATCAGTAGCAATTCCGAATAAGGCAATAAAGCCAACCCAAACCGCTACACTTAGGTTATAGGTTTTCATTTGGAACAACTCCCGCATATCGGTTCCAAAAAGGGAGAAATTCATAAACCAGGTTTCGCTATACAACCACAGCATCAAGAAACCGCCAGCAAATGCTAATGCAATAGCTGAAAATATCATCAAGGAAGTAGTGGTGGAGCGAAACTGAAAATATAGTATGAGGAAGATTAGGGCAAGCACTAAAGGCACTACAATAGCCAATCGTTTTTCAGCCCTTACCTGATTTTCATAGCTTCCCGAAAATTGATAACTAACTCCTGATGGCACTTTCAATTCTCCCGATGCGATTTTTTCCTTCAGGAAATTGTCGGCATCTTCTACAACAGTCACTTCCGAAAAACCATCTTTTTTGTCTAACAGTACATAACCTACCAAAAAGGTGTTTTCACCCCTAATCATCATTGGACCGGGGCGATATTCAATTACAGCCAATTCACCTAATGGGATTTGTTGTCCTGTGGGCGTGGGAATTAAAACCTTTTTCATCACTTCGGGATTGTCCCGCCATTCTCTTGCATATCTAGCACGGATGTTAAAGCGTTCTCGTCCTTCCACGGTGGTGGTTAAAGGCATTCCACCTAAAGCCACTTCCAAATACATTTGAACATCCGCTATATTTAATCCATAACGAGCAATGGCGACTCGGTCAATTTCAATTTCCAGATAGGGCTTCCCTAAACTTCGGTCAGCAAAAACTGCTTCGGGTTTCACAGAAGGAACTTCTTTTAGCAACTGTTCAATTTTTAGGCTGAATTCTTCAATGCTTTTCAAATCAGGTCCAAACACTTTTAATCCCATTGGTGCCCGCATTCCTGTTTGAAGCATTACTAAACGGGTTTCAATGGGTTGCAATTTAGGTGCTGACGTTACACCCGGAATGTCGTTGGTTGCATTTACAATTTCGTTCCAAATATCATCAGGGGTTATTATGTGGTCTCTCCACTGACGGAAGTATTGTCCGTTTTTGTCGGGAATAAGTTCACCGTTATCACCTTTTAGAAAATTGTCTTCTTTATCAACTTTAAACCGTTTTGGATAGCCATTTTCATCATTGATGTATTCTGTTTTGTATAGGATGATATTTTCAAACATTGAGACCGGGGCTGGGTCTAAAGCACTTTCTACTCTTCCGGCTTTTCCAACTACCATTTCTACTTCAGGGATAGCCTGTACCCGCATATCCAACTGCTGCACATATTTCATATTGGCTTCAACACCTGAATGAGGCATTGATGTAGGCATCAACAGAAATGAGCCTTCGTCCAAAGCAGGCATAAATTCTTTCTCTAATCCCTGGAATGTATGTGATAAGGAACTCCAAGCCGGAGTGGTGCGGATATTCCATCCTGCTTTTTCGCTCATTTTTGGGATAAACCCAAAAACCTTATCAAAGCCTAACCAGATATTGACACCAAGCAGAATGATAAGTACAGGAAAAACCAGGAAAGTTTTTTTATGCTCCAAACACCAATTCAAAATAGTTGGGTAATTCTTGATGAATAATTTAAACCCACCCAATACCACTCCGATAATTAAAGCTATAAAGAGAAAATTAAATAGCAGACTATTGGCAACACCTAAAGGCATCCATTCCTGAGCCAATAACCACGAAACCGCAATAGTAACAATCGCAATGGTTATCGTATTTTGGTGTCGATTGAAAAAATTATTGACTTTAGCAGAAGAAAACTTATTTTGTTCGGCTAGATATCCAATGATGTTATTTACACCTAAAAGAATAAGCACCACACCAGCCCAAACAGACCACCATAGAATGGTAATTCCTGCAATCAATAAAATAAAATTCAATGCTACACGATAAAACTTTCGGGAGGTTTTTAAAGAGAACAACCAATGAGCGAAAGCGGGCAACATAAACAGTGTTATGATTAATGCCGCTACCAATGCAAACGTTTTGGTGTAAGCTAAAGGCCCAAAAAGCTTTCCTTCGGCAGCTTGTAAAGTAAATACGGGGAGAAAACTTACAATTGTGGTAGTAACAGCCGTAAGAATAGCAGATGATACCTCGGCGGAGGCGTTGTAAATAGTTGTAATCAGCGGTTGCTCAGGTGGTGCTTCTTCGGTGTGTCGGAGAATATTTTCACTGAGAATGATACCTAAATCCACCATTGTTCCTATTGCAATGGCAATACCGGAAAGTGCCACTATATTGGCATCCACATTCAGGTATTTCATCATGATAAAGCACATCAGAACGGCAAGCGGTAGCAAAGCGGAAATCATAAGGGAAGCTCTTAAATGAAACACCATAATGATGATGACAATAATGGTAATCAGAATTTGCAGACTGATGGCTTCATTGAGCGTGCCGAGGGTTTCATAAATCAATTCGGTTCTGTCGTAAAATGGCACAATGGTAACTTTTGAAACAGTACCATCTTCAAGCGTTTTGGAGGGAAGCCCCGGACTTATTTCATTGATTTTGTCTTTGACTTTCTGAATGGTTTTCAAGGGATTGTCGCCATATCGAGCAATCACCACTCCTCCCACGGCTTCCACACCGCCTTTATCCAAGAAACCACTGTGTCCACGCGGAGCAGGTCCGATATTCACTTTGGCAATATCTCGGATACGAATTGGGATATTGTCTGTAACCTTTACAACCGCTTGCTCTATATCTTGAAGGTTTTTCACATAGCCCAATCCACGCACATAGTATTCAACCAGGTTCATTTCAACAGTGTTGGCACCTATGTCGAGGTTGCTGTTTCTGATGGCTTCCATAACCATCATCATACTCACATTGTGGGCTTTCATTGCCACGGGGTCAAGATCAACCTGATATTCCTTGACAAATCCGCCAATAGATGCTACTTCCGATACGCCTTCGGCAGAAGTAAGGGCATACCGTACATAATAGTCCTGAATGGTTCTGAGTTCGTGAGGATCCCACCCCCCTGCAGGTTTTCCTTTTTCGTCTCTTCCTTCCAAAGTGAACCAAAACACCTGCCCCAATGCAGTGGCATCAGGTCCCAAAGTTGGCGAAACGCCTTCGGGAAGCATATCGGCAGAAAGTGAATTTAGTTTTTCTAGCACTCTTGTTCTGCTCCAATAATATTCTACATCCTCATCAAAAATAATAGCGATGAAAGAAAGTCCGAACATTGAAGTGCTTCGCACAGAAGTTACTGCAGGTAAACCTAATAATGCAGTTGTAAGGGGATAGGTGATTTGGTCTTCTACATCCTGCGGACTTCTCCCCATCCATTCTGTAAAAACAATTTGCTGATTTTCTCCAATATCAGGAATAGCATCAACTGGGACAGGGTCTCTTGGAAGGAAATCCACATCCCAATTGAATGGTGCTGTTACAATGCCCCAACCCACAAACAATACCAGAAGCAGGGCGGTAACGAGTTTGTTTTCAAGGAAAAATTTTATGATAGCATTTAATATCATTTTTCTTTATTTGCTATGTAGAGACTATATGTCCCGATTTTGGTATTGATGAAATCCACTTCGGAAACATTTTGAAATCCTGCATCAGTAATAAAATTTGGCATCATCCTTTTACATTGTGATTGGTGGTTTTGAAACCATCCAGTTGATGAAACACCAAAATACTTTCACCCATCAATGGCTTATAATACTCACTTAAAAAATCGTAGCCAGGGGCGGGTATGTATTTATTCTGTGACACTTTTTATAGGCCTGCGTTCTCAAATTCAAACATCACCATCAAATATTCCCAAGACATACGCACCTGCCCTTTTTCATTGCTCAGCATTTTTACATCGTATGTAAGGGCTTCCGTCAGCGAATCAGTTTTTATGGGTTTAACACTTAATCGGATGACATCATTTTCGGATGTATAGTCATCGGCCATGTGCATATCCCAGACTTTATTTAAAATAACTGTCCATTCTTCCTTGTCGGGAATAGTAAAAAAGCCATATCTGCCCTTTTCAATGGTTTGATTGTTGATTCGCACGTCTTGAGAAAATTCAATCCAGGTTGCTTTATGAGCGCCCGTTGCCCATACCTGACCGTAGGCCACCAGTCCATTCCAAATTACCCGGCCCCTAACGCTTGGTGAACCATAATCTATATGTACGTGATTATTGCCTAACATCGCCATTGCGGATGTGCGTGGGCTTTTGGATTTAGTGTCATTGGCTTTTGTGTTTTGCTGAGTCTCACCGGAGACAAGTTCCAAATCCATTTTGCAAACCGGACAAGTGCCCTGAGCTTCATACATTTTTTCGCCTTCGCATTTCATCGGGCATTGATACATTGCTGTTTTAACTTCTTCAGGGGTGTTTTCTTTTGCTTTTTCATTGCCACTATTTCCGCAGGAAGCTAAAAATAAGGCTGCCGCAAAAAAGATTGATACTGTGATGATTTGTTTTTTCATAATGATTTGTTTTTTAATTGTAAATATGCATTTATGATATTTTCCTTTTGAGTAGTTGTGCGTTTATCGCTACTACAATGGTACTTAAACTCATAAGCACAGCCCCCACAGCCGGACTAAGCATAATGTTCCATTGATACAAAACACCTGCTGCCAGTGGAATGGCTAGAATGTTGTAGCCCGCAGCCCACCAAAGGTTTTGTATCATTTTGTCATAGGTAGCTTTACCAAACAAAATCAAGTTTGCAATATCTTTCGGATCTGAATTGACCAAAATAATGTCCGCTGTTTCGGCTGCTACATCCGTGCCTGAACCAACTGCAATTCCCACATCCGCCTGTGCAAGGGCAGGAGCATCGTTTACGCCATCGCCTGTCATGGCTATGTTTTCTCCTTTTTCCTGAAGCTCTTTTACTTTCTCTAATTTATCATGCGGCAATACATTGGCTAAAAAACCATCCATTTTCAATTCATCGCTTACCATTTTAGCCACTTTTTCATTGTCGCCTGTGAGTAGTAAGTTTTTTATTCCTGCTTCCTTAAGTATTTGAATAGCTTCAAAGGAGCTCTCCCTAATTTGGTCGGAAAAAGTAAAGTATCCGACTACTTCATTGTTTATTAAAATATATACAACCGTGCCTGTAAATTCATCCGTTGTTTCAGTGATGTCAATATTTTGTTCTTTCAAGTAATTTGGGCCTACTACTTTTATTTCTTTTCCTTCCACATTTCCTTCCAATCCCTTTCCGGGCATGTAATTGAAATTTTCTGATTTTGGAATTGAAATGTTCAGTTCTTTTACTTTTCGCATCAAACCGGTTGCGATATAATGTTCCGAGTGTTGTTCGATACCTGATGCTAAACGAAGCAATTCCTTTTCATCAAAATTTTTACTCAGCACTTTTACATCCTGCAATTCATGCGAACCTTTTGTTAACGTTCCGGTTTTGTCAAAAATAATTGTAGTAATCAATCGTGCATTTTCAAAAGCTGTTCTGTTGCGAATGAGCAAACCTCTTTGTGCAGAAATAGAAGTTGAAATTGCCACAACCAAGGGAACGGCTAAGCCCAAAGCGTGAGGACAGGAAATAACCATGACAGTAACCATCCTTTCTAATGCGAATACAAAAGAAAAACCCAGGAGCAACCAAACAACAAGTGTGATTAGTCCGCCACCTAAAGCAACAAAAGTTAAAATCTTTGCGGCACGGTCGGCAAAATTTTGAGTTTTAGATTTTATTTTTTGAGCGTCTTCTACCAGTTTCACCACCTTGTTCAGGTAACTGTCTTTTCCAGTGCTTACAACTTTAATAGTCAAGGAACCATTACCATTTATTGCTCCTCCAATTACATTGTTGTCTATAGCTTTTTTTACCGGTTTACTCTCCCCAGTAAGCATACTTTCATCTACATAACTTTCTCCTTCTGTTACTATGCCGTCCACAGGAACTTTTTCGCCCGGCTTCACCATTACCAAATCTCCAATTTTTAATTCGCTAACCGGTATGTCATGAATATGCCCGTTTGTTAAATGATGGGCAGTTGAAGGCATCATTTTCACTAGCAATTCCAATGAGCGGGATGCACCCATGACCGACTTCATTTCAAAGTAATGCCCTATGAGCATAATGTCTATCAGAGTTGCCATTTCCCAATAAAAGTCCATACCAGGCAAACCGAAAGTGATAGCAACACTGTATGCCCATGCTACTGTAATAGCAACACCAATCAATGTCATCATCCCAATAGCTTTGTCTTTTACTTCGTCATAAAGTCCTTTGAGAAATGGATACCCGCCATAAAAGAAAATGAATGTGGAGAGAACAGCTAAAACATATTTGTCACCTGCAAAAGCTAATTCAAACCCCAACCACTGTTGTATCATCGGAGACAAGGCAAGCACAGGAATAGAAACTATGGAACAGATAATAAACCGCTTCCAAAAATCTGAAACATTATGTCCTACATGTTTGTCGTGTCCACCTTCACCATGATTGGCATGGTGGTCATGCGATTGTTGGCCTTCGGGATGATGGTTATGTGTTTGCTCCATATAATTTGATTATCCAAACATTTCCATAAAGTTACTTAAATTAAGCTGATGGTTATCTAAACGATTAATTTTGGGGATCAGGTTAAGCAACTCCGTCCCTTGAACAGAGCGTGCAATGGGTGGCCGACGCTAAGAAGGGTCGGAAATGATTGTCGGCTGATTCTTGGTCTTTTTATTGAATCATTTTTATGTCTATCTATCAAAATATTAACTTTATTTTATAGGAAACATAAAAGGACCCTAAGCAGGAGGGATTGAATAAAAATTTTTCTGAAGAAAAAACAGGGTTATCTTTGCGGGATGAATTTGAAAAACGACATCTTGCTCCGAACCGCTCGTGGAGAAAAAACCGAAAGAACACCCGTATGGATCATGCGGCAGGCCGGAAGAATCCTGCCGGAATACCGTGCTGTAAGGGCCAGCCTCAGTGGATTTATTGAGCTGGTAAAAACCCTATTGCCATGGTTCGTGTCCCCACGAACCATGACCCCCCACCCAGTCAGTCAGGTTTCCCCGAGTGACCCATATTTCTCAGCCCTCTGGGCGGTCAATACTCCCGGTTTTTTGTATATTTACCTTAACAATTTACCTGCCGGAGCAAAGCAAAGGCAGGCGAAAATGACACACCTGTGGAAGTGTACTTCTTTACCCGCCAAGGAGGGGATGACTTTATGGTGACCCATACCATGAGCCCTGTGATCCAAGTGGATGATTACTATCCATTTGGCCTTTCTTTTAACTCCTACCAGAGGATGGATCAGAAGGAGAACCCTTATCTTTTTAATCAGGGTACAGGCGATAAAACTTTTAAAACAGAAAGAATTAAGGATCTAGGTTTTAACCTTGATTTGACCAAGTTCCGA
>JBGTCD010000043.1:0-9659 GCA_041749015.1 Cyclobacteriaceae bacterium | reverse complement strand
ACCTTCGAGACCGACTGGGGTTTGGGTTTGCGGATTTCGGGTAATTATGTAGGGGTCCAATTCGGTGATGAATTAAATACGGTTACGCCTTCTCCGAATGGAAGAATTGGATTGATCCCATCCTACATGGTATTTGATGGTATGATAAGCTATCATGTAAAACCATGGAATACCCGGTTTAATATTGCGCTTAAAAACATCACTGATGAGCGCTATATCGCCACGCGCAGGCCTCAGGGAATTAGGCTAGGGATACCAAGACTGTTCACTGCCGGAGTGGAAATCAGGTTGTAGATTCTTTTTTCGGTTGTGAGTCTGATGAATGCCGGCCTGTTTGGGCCGGCATTTTTTTTATCTTTAAAATCTTAGGAGGAAAAGTTTCTGCTTTACTCAGGATTTAGGCAATAGCCCTATATGCCTGCTTTATATGGCGCTGATTATGGTAAATGACTACTCTGAAAGTATCACCAAGCCTGAGTTTTATCCATCTTGATATGCTGATGGCCGTTTTGGTTTTGGTCAGACTTATTTTTCTAGATTGCTCAAGCATCTCAATCATTTGGTGCTGTTGCTTAATAAAACGGTCAATGGTGCTAATATCCAATTGACTACCCAGAGGATTATTATCTTTAAAAGTTTTTATTTTATTCAACTTTTCTTTTGGCAACATCATTTCTGCAAAATAATTGCCTAGCCATCCCGACTTGAAAATCAATTCTGTGTCATGCCTGCTTTCCTGTATGCGCTTTATGATTTCCGGTAGATAAAATTCACCATAAAGGTTAAGGTGTTGGATGCATTCTAAAGCACTCCACTGGTTAGGGCCATTTCTTTTGTTAAGGTCCGTCGGTTCCGTCTTTTTTAATTGTTCAGCATCTCTGATGTATTGCTCCGTACGGGCTATCAGGTCATTGATTAATGCGTCTGATTTAATTTTCATCAATGGTCAGAAATAATAATAATCATTCAGACAAAAGGGAACAAGCCCATAAGCCAATACGTCCTGATAAAATGAATCGTACAATTCCAGTTTACACTAACCGGAATGGTTATTTTCTGCCTCGGACATTTTCATTTCCCCTACACTAAGCCCCATGGCTTTGGCGCGGTGGCGCTCCAGGCTGGCTTCATAAGCCGAGATGCCCTGAAGCTCCGACAGGTAATCCAGGTGTCCTGGTGAAGTGACTACCATAATATCATCAGCGGTGATTTGGTCTGGACTATCATACCCGCAGGTCTCTGCCAGCATCTGGGCCTCCGTATACAATGCATTGGCATAGGTAACCACTCTTTTGGCAGCAGCATGCACATCCAGAGCCCTTTCAAGCCTTTTATTTTGGGTAGCAATACCGGAAGGACAGGTATTGGTATGGCATTCCAGAGCCTGGATACATCCCAGGGCAAGCATGAACCCTCTGGCTATATAGATGGCATCGGCCCCTAACGCCATAGCTACTGCAATATCAATTGGTGTAGCCACCTTACCACTGGCGAATATGACCACCTTGTCTCTTACTTTATGTCTTTTAAGTGCCCAGTCTGCTACTGCTACGGCTTGTTTCATTGGCAGCCCGGCATAGGAACTCAGTACTAAAGGCGAGGCTCCGGTTCCTCCATCTCCACCATCTATGGCTATATAATCAGGTCCCCGGTTGGGCTCCTGGGCCATTTTTTCAGCGATGGCCTCTATTTCAGCAGTATGGCCAATGACCATTTTGATACCCACCGGCTTATTGGTGGTCTCCCTGACCAGATCAATAAAATCAAATAACCCATTGACATCTGAGAATTCTCGGTGTCTTGCGGGGGCGTAGGCATCCTTACCCATAGGGATTTTCCGAATTTGAGCAATTTCCTTGGTGATTTTTTCTTTTAGCAGCATACCACCTTTACCGGGTTTGGCACCCTGGGCCAGTTTGATTTCAAACATTTTTATTTGAGGATGCTCCGACGTTTTTTTAAGTAATTCCAGATCCAACTTGCCGTCTTCAGTTCGAATCCCGTATTTGGCTGTGCCAATCTGAAAGATCAAGTCACCATTACCATATTCATGGCATGCCGCCAGACCACCTTCACCGCAATTATGCATGATTCCCGCCATTTTAGCACCCAGATTAAGGGCTGAATGGGCTCTGGATGACAAAGCCCCAAAGGACATAGCGCTGATGTGCACAAAATGATTTAATACCACTGGCTCTATACCTGAATGTCTTCCGCCAATCACCTTGCGGTAAGTATGGCCTACTTCCTCTCCGGTATGGGTTGATTTGTTGGTGAACGTGGCAGGCATGATGATGGTGGAGCCTACCCGGTCCATGTCTACCTGGGTGCCAAAACCGATAGTATTTCGGGTTCCTCTTGAAGATTCATATACCCATTTTCTGGTAATACGGTTGTATGGTGTCTCTTCCTGGTCGTTGGAGAATAGATATTGCCTGAAAAGAGGCCCCAGATTAATCAGCAATTTCCTGCCCCATATAGCTACTGGAAATACCCTTTGAACCGGGTCATCCTTTTGAAGCTTATCATGAATGAATAAAATAATGATCCCCAAAATGGCTGCGACGAGCAGGAACCTGCCTAGCTGAAGGAGGAGAAAATTTAAGGAACCCATTTCCTCAATAGTGATTACATCAAAGTACAAACCGTAGCTGGTTGTAATAGCAAGAGAAGCCAATAGCCAGATGAGAAACCAAGTGGCAGTTCTCTGAAACCAATTGTATTTTTCGGTACTTTTTGAATTGTCGGTAGCCATAGTTGTAGAAGATTTTTTTTAAATCACTTTAGCACCTGGTTACTTAAAAAAAGTAATTATTTGTGTTAAGCTAAAATGGCCTAAAATTTAAGAAAGAACCTGACATTTTAAAAGCATTTGTAAAAATTTTGAATGGGGATTATAATTA
The DNA here is from genome assembly GCA_041749015.1 of Cyclobacteriaceae bacterium. Classification (GTDB taxonomy): domain Bacteria; phylum Bacteroidota; class Bacteroidia; order Cytophagales; family Cyclobacteriaceae; genus JBGTCD01. Next base: position 6,756 of record JBGTCD010000043.1, on the reverse strand, counting down.
CTTCGCAATCAAATAGCAATGATCAGTGAAATAGATAGTTTCTGCCTTTCAATCAGGTGGGTTTAATTTGTAAGGCACAAAAAAACCCCGGGAAGACCTGTAAAACTTTTGAAGAAGATTCTACTATCGGTTGTGCCCAGGGTTGTAACAAATCGAGAACAAGAAAATAACTACTAAAACCATGCCGAACTCAGTAAATTTTATAGAAATTTGAATGATGCCTGATTGTCCCCTTTGTAAAAACTCCTCTGATAAACCGCTGAACCCTAGCGGAGACCCTCGCAATTACTGGTATTGTGAGCACTGCCACCTGATAACTGTTGATGCCCGCTTTATACCAAATATTGAGGAAGAAAAGAGCCGGTATCTGACCCATAATAACGATCCAGAAGATCCCAGATACCGCAAATTCTTATCCCAGCTGCTTGTGCCTATGATAAAATTTCTACCAAAATCAGCTACAGGCCTCGACTATGGCTCAGGGTCGGCACCTTCAGTATTGCAGTTGATGCTACGGGAATCCGGATACCAATCTGATGCTTATGATCCTCTTTTTGGGGAAAATTACTCCGGAACGGAATTTGATTTTATCACCGCTTCAGAAAGTTTTGAACACTTTTCTGATCCAAAAAAGGAAATCAATCGCATGGTGAAGGTATTAAAGCCGGGAGGTATTTTAGGGGTCATGACCCATTTATGGGATGACCTTTCCGGATTTGGGACATGGTATTATAAGCGGGACTTTACCCATCTGGTTTTTTATCATTTGTCGACATTCGAGTGGTTGTCGGCTAATTACGGTTTTGAAATTTTGTATACCGATGGCAGCCGGGTCATTATTTTAAAAAAAACATGAACCCCAATAACCTAAAATTTTCAGGAAAATGATAAATTACTTGCCCATTTTCATTTAAAACCCTTTTATAGTATGCAGGTGACCGATCAGGACAAGCAGAAAGTACGCAAATTATTGATTGCTGACAGAAAAGTAGATGCCATCCGTTTTCTGAGAGAGAAGTTTGGATTAAGTCTGGCTGATGCACGCCGGATGGCTGAGGCGATTGACAGCCATATTGAGGCCCATGAATACCATAAAACCATCCAGCATACTGCTTCTAATGGGTCTCACGTATCGCCAAAGAAGAAGCAAGCCGGGGCCAGTGTTGCAGGCTTGATATTTGGTTTGGTAGGATTAGGGTTATTGTTGGGGGCACTGTTTTCTTTTTTTAATCAGAAAGAATTTATGGAAAGTGCGGTAACCGTTGAAGGGGTCGTGGTTTCCGAGCCAAGTCAACCACTGTTTGAATATGAATATGAGGGTCAGATCCATAGCTTTAGATCATCTGTATCAAGTGAACCGCCCAGTTATTATGTGGGGGAGAAGGTAGTAATTTTTGTCAATCCGGAGGACCCAACTGATATCATGATCGATACTTTCATTGACCGATATTTATTCATGATCATACTAGGGGGGATGGGATCGGTTTTTTTTATGATTGGTCTGGGTGCTTTTTTTGCTATGAAGAAGTCCGCCAATTATTGAATTTCTTTTACAAAGTCTAAATCATTAGTTTTGCATGTCTTTTTTAAACCATTAATCATTCTATGAAACGATTATTTTATTTCATTTTAGTTATGGGCTTTTTGGCCTCATGTACCATCAAAACTGGCGAAGATCAAGCTCAAACAGAAGATACAGAGACACCCTCCAATCAGTATGGGGAACCCATCAACACAGAAGGGGCTATACAGGCTTCCAACCTTCAGGCAGAGCTAGGAGAATTAGATTCCGCCTATTTCAAAGTGGCCGGAACCATTACCAAAACCTGCGCCAGGAAAGGCTGCTGGATGACCATCGACACCGGAAATGGCGAAACCATGCGGGTGACTTTCAAGGATTATGGTTTTTTCGTGCCTAAAGAGGGTGTAGAAGGTAGTACTGCGGTTTTTGAAGGGCTTGCCAAAAGAAAAGTAACATCAGTCGACATGCTTCAGCACTTTGCGGAGGATGAAGGGAAGTCTGAAGAGGAGATTGCAAATATAACCGAGCCCAAAGAAGAGTTGGTATTCATTGCCAATGGGGTGGTGATTGAGGATGAAGCAACAAATTGATTTCCTCGACCGGCATTAGGGTTATCCCTATTAAAAATCGTGATATAGTGTCCTGAGCCTGAATGTTGAGATTTTTATATCAATTTTTTTATACCCCCTGGATCAATCGAATATTTAGACTGGGGTTGTATCCCTTCAGGAATGTTTTCAAAACCATTAGAGAAATACCAGTCTCTGGAAAGCTAAAAATTAAGCTAGAGGCTGGTCATTTTTTTTTATGGTCTAACCCTACCAGTTTTATCAGCCGAAAGGTCTATTGGCAGCCTGTTGAGTATTTTGAGTACATCCCCTTATTCTATAAACTGGCTGTTAAATCATCTGTATTTTACGACATAGGGGCCAATGTGGGGTTGTATGCCATCATCTATTCCAAAATTAATCTAACTGGGTTGGTAGCTGCCTTTGAACCATCACCAGGTCCATATTGGGCATTAAATAAAAACATCGAGCTCAATCATCTGGAAGGCGTTAAAACCTACCAATTGGCTTTGAGTGATGAAGAAGGCAGTACTAACTTTTTCGATGCCTTCCATCCCAAGTATCCATTTGTAAGACATCAATTAGGGTCGGTAGGAAGTCTTGAAAGAAAGCCGGAAAATTTCCCATCCAGGACAATTGATGTGATGATGAAATCCCTTGACAAATTCATTGGTGAGGAGGCATTACCACCACCTGATTTGATAAAGATGGACACCGAAGGCACCGAACATAAAGTACTAATGGGTATGCGGCATATACTCACCAAGCATAGGCCATTGATCATAACCGAACTTCTTTATGAGCTGAATGAGGACAAAATTGAGGACCAGATTTCGGGCATCCGGTACAAGCGATTTCAGATTCGAGAGAATGTTTTGTTTGAAACACCTACTCTTCTAAGGTTTGAAGATGATGGGGTGCGAAATGTGTTACTAGTACCGGAGGAAAAACTGGATTTAGTAGCACCATACATCAAATCCCAATAATGGCAGCACCCACACGCATAGGAATGATATCGGATAATACTTATCCTCCTGACCCCAGAGTAAAATATGAGGCGGAAGCACTCATAGATGATGGTTTTGAAGTGCACCTGTTTTCCTTAAGCTATAAATCAAAACTACCGGAAATTGAAATAATTCATGGAATTCATGTTCACCGGTATAATGCTAGCAGATTGATCTATAAAGCATCAGCCCTTGCCCATACCTTTCCCTTTTTCAGATGGCTGGTAGCACCAAAGGTGCGCAGGTTCATCCAAAAAGTGAACCCTGACGCGCTGCATGTGCATGATATGGTCCTGGCTGAAACGGTGTTCCAGATTAATAAAAAACTTAACCTGCCCCTGGTCCTTGACCTTCATGAGAACCGGCCGGAAATCATGAAGGTTTACAAGCATGTCAATCAGTTCCCTGGCAACATCCTGATTCGTCCAAATCGCTGGCACAAAAAAGAACAGGGATACATCAATTATGCTGACAAAATCGTGGTAGTTACCGGGGAGGCAAGAGACCATTATCTACAGCATAACGATAGGAAAGCAGAGGATTTCATCATCATTCCCAATGCAGGACCTGTAGAAGTTGGATCAAAGATTGACCCGGAGGATTTTGCGCATTTAGATGGTTTTTTTAACCTCTTGTATTTTGGGGATACCAGCATCAGGAGGGGTTTGCCAGTGGTATTTAAGGCCATGGCGCTGGTCAAAGCTGAATGTCAGGATCTTCGTCTGATCATCGTAGGTATGAGCTCGGATGATGCAGAATTAAAGTCGATGGCAGAGGCACTTGAGGTTAGTCATCTCATATTTTGGGAGGGCTGGCAGTCACCTGAGAAGTTGCCTGATTACATCCGGCACTCAAAGGTCGGCTTATGCCCCTTTAGAAGAAATCTGCACCACGATACTACCTACTCCAATAAGATGTTTCAATATATGCAAATGGGGCTGCCGGTAGTGGCCTCTGATTGCAGAGCACAAAAAAAGGTAATCCTTGACAATGAGATTGGTGTGATCTACCAGGACGGGGATGAAAAAGCACTGGCTGATCTTTTCAGGAAACTGTATAAGGCTCCAAAATTATTGAGCACCTATTCAGAGAATGCCGTCAAAACTTTTAATACTAAATATAAAACTACTCTTGTTTTTAAAGATTTAATAAAGTTTTACGGTAAGATTTAATCTTGCTTTCTGGTCAAAGTGAGGCTTAATCCTCTTATCATGCTAAAACCCAATAGGTCAAAGAACTGAAGGTCTTTTCTTTTATTATGATTATTGAGGACTTGCTATTTTATAACGGAGCACTTTCGAATGAAATTAATAGTTTATTGTCATTCAAATAATATATTTATATTTTTATTAGCATTGATATTTTTAAGTAATGACTAATTCAATTTTTATAAAACATCTTAGTCTAGTTATTTTTTTTGTCTTTTCTCTTAAGGCCTATAGTCAAATAAATGATATTGGGCCAGGAAACGGGGTAGATTTTAAGGACAATAACTCCTGGATTGAAATAGAAAATGCACCATCAAACTTTAATTTACCTGTTTCTGCAATGGCCTGGGTGAAGGTAGGCGAAATACAAGGTGCCTGGTCTGGGCTATACAAATCTCATGATTCTCCCAATTTGTATGCGGGATTTTGGTTTTTGGTTTCACCAGATAGAATAAATATCGGATATGGGGATGGAAAAGGAGCAAATGACCCAGTTTTCAGAAGGTCTAAAATTGCGGATATAGTTAATATCAAAGATCAATGGGTTCACATAGCTATGGTAATGAGGGTGGCAACTAATATGGATATTTATTTAAATGGCGTCAATGTTGGTGGTTTTTATACTGGTAGCTCAAATTTTCCTATGGAAACTGATGTTAGTTTGAATTCTAAAATTGGCTTTGAAAATAGAAATAACATACAATACCCCTTTAATGGTGAAATAGATGAATTAAGGGTTTGGGATATTGCTTTAACTCAGGAGGAGGTTCGACAACAAATGTGTTCAAAAATACCGCTACACCAGGAACATATGCTTGGCTGGTGGAGCTTTGATGAGGAATCAGGAAATACCACCTTTGACAAGTCATCACATGAGAGAAATGGAACTCTAACTGGTGATATACAGCGTATGCTTTCCGGGGCAGCGTTGGGTGATGAATCCAAATACATATACACCAACAACTGGGATGCGGTAACTTTAGACTTTGATTATGCTGATGATTTTTTTGAAGTATCAAATATCAACTCACCAAATGGAATTCATATATACGCGAACCACCACAGTCCTCCAAATGTAGATTTTGATAATTTTTCAGTTGATGCGATCAATAAATATTTTGGTGTTTATTCGGCCTTTGCCAATAATAATCAAAGAAACTATGATGTCCATATTGGACCAACCTGTGAAGATGAAGTGGGTGTGAGAGAAGATAATGCAAGTGACTGGGAGTTAGAAATTGGGGAAGTGTTTGATCAAATAGTTTTGATCAGTGATAACGAGTTTAGAGGGGAGTATTTTCAATTATCCGCGTTTTTTAACTTTCCCATTTTACCTGAATTATTTTTATGTGATGGTGAAGAAATTCTATTTTCAATAGATCATGAGGGTATAATAGAGGTCATTTGGAACAATGGACCTGCAGGCAATTCGATTCTCATTACTCAGCCCGGGGTATATCCGGTAGTGATGAAATCCGATTGCACCACAAAGGAAGACACACTGATTGTAAAGTTAAATGAGGCCTCTTTTTTTACCTTTCCCATATTACCTGAATTATTTATATGTGATGGTGAAGAAACTCTTTTTTCAATAGATCATGAGGGTATAACGGAGGTCATTTGGAACAATGGTCCGGCAGGTAATTCGATTCAATTTACTCACCCAGGGGAATACCCGGTAGTAATGAAATCTGAATGCCTCACTAAGGAAGACACCCTGATAGTAGTGAGAATTAACGAGCCATATTTTGAATTGATTCCTTCCGAAGACCAATTTATTTGTTTTGATGACACCATCAAAATAGTAGCAACTGCTGATGAATTTAACTTTCATTTAATATGGAAAAATGATACTACCTACAATGGTCAAACCGAATTTATTGCAATGGCTCCTGATACTTATGTTGCTGTGGCGGAAAATGAGTGTGGAATTTATGAATCAGAAATAGAATTAGATCGTAGTCCTGATCCTGTTTTTTTTATTCCTAATGTTATAACGCCGAATGGTGATGGCAAAAATGATTATTTTGAACTCTCTCAGGAATTGTTGGGCTCTGAACTAAAAGTTTTTAACAGGTGGGGAAGAATGGTTTTTCACAGTATCAACTATGAGAACAACTGGTCTCCTGATAATTTAGCTACTGGAGTTTACTTTTATAATCTAATTGATAACTGCACCAAGCGATCCATTAAAGGACCGTTACATATAAAATATTAGCTCTTGATGGGTCAGTCTGGCTTGATACTATTCATCGACCCCCTCACACCAAACCACAATCCTCCGAGCAATACTAATAACACCACCCATGACCCTGCCTGGGTGATTTTGTTTCCAACCACATAAGACTTAGGTCTGAATTCAAAAGTGATCTCATGGTCGCCTGCTGGTAATTCCAGAGCACGTAGTACGTAATTGGCCCGGATCATGGTGGCATCTTTACCATTTACTT
>JBGTCD010000042.1:0-2680 GCA_041749015.1 Cyclobacteriaceae bacterium | reverse complement strand
CTCTTATGATATCAGTAATAGGCACATTTATCACATCAAGATTAATTTGACCATCTGTAATATCCACCCAAAATGATTGTCCCGCACCCTCTTCCCGATCTGATACTTCCCGCCTCATACGATCTACCATATAAACATTTTCTCTTTCCCGAAGAGAAAATCCATTGTTTGCCAACATTATTTCCAGACCTGTGAGTAACGGAACATTTTGTAAAAACCCACTTAAGGAGCCTGTCACCCCATTTCGCATGACGATATTTTGCCCGGTCAATCTTGACAAAAGTCTAATCACATCATTTATACTATCTCCATTCAGATCCATATTTATAAGCCCCTCAGAGTTCATTTCTATATTTGGTAAATCCGGAATTTCCGGTGGAACTTCAGGTGCATATTTTTGAACCCTGAAAACCTGGCCTCTTTGAGAGATGGAAAGGTTGTACTCCTGACCGATATAAATTACAGCCTCAATAACAGGAAGATTAGCCAGACGAAGTGTCGCCTGTTCTTTAATATTATTATCTACAATCAGATTTATTTCATATTCACGTCCAATAGCCCTAAGCAAATCCCTGACATCAAGATCCTTAAAATTAAAAGAGCCTATTGTGTTCAATGCAGATTCAGGTAAATTTGACAAATCTATTCGGAACTGAACAGAATCTATCAACGAAACAAGATGTGCCACCTCGGTTGGTATATCACTCTGATGCCTCACTTCTAAGCTGTCAACAGCTTGGGCCTGTAATTGCAAAGTAGTTGCAAATAATATTATTAATACAAATATCACCATACTTCGAAATCCAGTTTTAATACTCTTCATAATGCCTGTTCGCTGTTACTTCTTGCTATTTAGATAATTAACCACTACAAATAAGAGATAAATTTTTATAGTAAAATGGGTGACTATATGTTGTGAGTTAAGCTTCAAGAGATGTTTCCCTAAGAACTTCCTGCGGGGTAGTTATGCCGGACTGAATTTTATTCAATCCTGCTTCCCGAAGGGTTTTCATGCCATTTTCTGCGGCATATTTTTTAATTTTGCTTAAACCGACTTGTTGTGCTATTAATTCTGAAATTTTATTATTCACTTCAAGGACTTCAAAAAGTGCAACACGCCCTTTATACCCTGTCCCGTTACATTTTTCACATCCTTCACCCATTTTTATTTCCCCATTTGTACTAATTCCATTCTCTTTTGAATTTTCACCCGATGTTTTTACTGAACAATAGTGGCATACTTTTCTAACTAACCGTTGTGCAACGATAAGCCGTATACACGAGGCCACCAGGAATGGATCAACGCCTAAATCGATGAGACGGGTTATAGCTGAAGGGGAGTCATTAGTATGAAGTGTGGATAATACCATATGTCCGGTAAGTGCTGCCCTTGTTGCAATTTCAGCAGTTTCACTATCACGGATCTCTCCCAGCATAATAATATTCGGATCCTGCCTCAAAATAGATCGTAATACCTGCGAAAAGCTTAATCCGATTTCCGAATTAACCTGGGTTTGATTGATGCCCTCCAAATGATATTCTACAGGGTCTTCTATTGTTATAATATTTACTTTTTCAGTATTCAGTTCATTCAATGCACCATATAAGGTAGTTGTCTTCCCACTTCCGGTTGGGCCGGTAACGAGAATCATTCCATACGGTAAATGAATATTTCTTTGAAAGGTTTTTAGATTTTTATTTTCAAAACCTAAATGCTCCAATTTTAAATTTAATTCTGATTTGTCCAGAATTCGTAAAACTATTTTTTCACCATAATTGGTTGGAAGAGTAGATACCCTTATATCTATTTCATTATTCTCTCTGTTAAAACTTATTCTCCCATCCTGAGGCCTTCTCTTTTCAGCAATATCCAATTTTGCCATAATTTTTACCCGGGAAATTACAGCATCCTTTTGAAACAAAGACAGCTTTGCCACTTCTTTTAATACACCATCTAATCTAAATCTAACTCGAAAATCTTTCTCATAGCATTCAATATGGATGTCACTTGCCCTGCTTTCAATTGCAAAATTAATAATGGTATTAACCTGATTTACTACAGAAGTATCAGCCAGGTGGCCTGATAAATATTCCTGGTATATTAGAGAGCTCACATGTTCCTTCATCCATTACCCTTTTGAAATTCATTGGTCAACAAAGTAAATAAAGCGACTAGTTTGATCTTTACGCCAAACCTATACATCAAATTACTACCCAACCGGCATACCATTGATTTAATCATAACTTCGGTTTTGTTCACTCCTTAATTTTACTCCTAAATTTTGATCCCAAATATTACTCCTTAATTTTTGGAATTTTTTATTTAATTCCTTGTCGGACATACTTTTAAGTTTACTTGGTGAGCATTTTAAGTGATAGTTTGTAAAACTATTCAGAGCTTTATCATCGGGAAAACTATGTGTGATTGCTATTTCGAAGTTCGAGAACCCTTTTTCCGATCTTAAATAAGTAATTACGCTTATCAATCTAACGTATGTTAGTACCTTAGCAGGACGAACTTTAAAATGTCGTAAAAATTTATATCCGAACTTTTGAGGAGATTTATAACCCATAAATTCTGACCACTCTTGAACCCTTGCTATTTCTGAAAGATTTACATCCAACTGGTTGATTGCATCTGAAATTTGCTTACGACTTTTACCCATAATTCCTTATCGCT
>JBGTCD010000041.1:0-2448 GCA_041749015.1 Cyclobacteriaceae bacterium | reverse complement strand
TGGTAGTGTAAGGTTGCCATACTTCATCCCAAGCAAGAGAATCATCCTTAATATGATGATAGACCTTTCCATTTGAGATAGTGGTATAACCATGGTTCTTGAAATTTTTGGGTAAAGAAGTTATACCGGGATAATCCTGATCCAGATATGTGTCGGACTTTAGGAATCGATATCTTCCAGGTCGAACCCCGGACATTACACTGGCTCGGGAAGCCCCGCAAACCGGAACATTACAGTATGCCCTGTCAAAGACCATCCCTTGACCTGCGAGATTGTCCATACAAGGACTTTTTATATGACCGGCTCCATAAATTCCAATTTCAGGCCGAAGGTCATCTATTACAATAAACAATACATTCGGTTTCGATAATGATTGATTTTCCAGGTTGGTTCTGCTTTTGGTGTTACAGCCAAGTACAGTTAAAATTGATAGGAATAGGCATACCTTATATTGAAAATAATTTTTCATGTTTTTTTTGGTTTCATAGTCAATTAATATAAATTCAATCCTTAACCATTTTTCAATCTAGCACCTTATTCTCTTTAAGAAAAACCACAGTTTTTTCAATGGTATCCTCATATAATTGCCTATTACGTATATTAAAAAAACCGTGTCCCTGACCTTCATATTGAATTACTTCACATATATTCCCAAATGCTCTCATTTTATTTTGAAAGGTTGTGATGGTTTCTATGGGAACAAGATGGTCTTCAGTACCTATTAAGATAATTGTTGGAGGAAGGTTTTCTCTGATATTATAGAAAGGTGAAAAATCCAAATAATAATCTTTAACCCGTTCATAGCCATAACCATCCGGACCATTGTCTAAAACAGGATTGAATAGAACCAAAGCATTAGGAGCAGGATTGATCTGAAGATCATCTTGATGATCATTTATATTTTTAGACATTACTGTAGCAGCAGCTAGATGGCCTCCTGCCGAACCTCCTGCCGCCGTAATATTATTTGAATCGATTCCGTACTTGGAAGCGTTGGCTTTAAGAAACCTCATCGCAGACTTAGCGTCTTTTAAAGCCTCCATGGGTGTAGTTCCATGAATTTCACTTACTCTGTAATCGACTAGAATGGTAATCATTCCTAATTTTGAAAAATATTCTGAGTGAGGTTTAAACTGATTAATATTACCTCTAGACCAGCCTCCACCAAAGAAAAAAACCATTGCCGGAAGTTGTCTGGAAGATTCAAATTGAGATGGATAAAATATCCTTAAGTACAATTCAGTCGAGTCAACGATTTTATATGATACTTTTACTGAATCAGTATTTCCTGCGGATATCGTTACATCGAAAATAACAATCATACAGATAAGCATCCATTTATATATATCCGGGATAATTAACATGGGATAAACTAATTACATTCTGATTTTTATGAAGATCAATTGGCGTCTAATATAAGAAATCGCAAAGTTTATCACTTCATATTTCCTCCCCTAAGTTTTCAACATGCAATATCTGCTAAAATAAGATGTAGATTTTTTAACTGTTTTAACCCATCCTCCAATTATTGAATAATTAACAAATCCACCATTTTATTAAAGATTATTCAAATGTAAACGTTTTCGATAACGTTTACGGAATAAAATATTTATTTTTATTGATTTTTCACTTTTTTATTAGGCGAATAATCTATATCATTGATATATAATTTTGTGTATTATAAAAATAATAATAGATGTTCAGCCAAAAAAACAGGTAGTATGAAAAAAATCTTACCAAGTTTATTTGTATTGATATTATTGGTCAATGCAAATATTGCTTTCGCTCAATCGATTACAGTCAGTGGAACTGTCGTCGATGAAAATGAGACTCCTATGCCCGGGGTTAGTATTTTGATTAAGAATTCCAGTACGGGTACGGTGACAGACCTGGATGGAAAATACCAAATCGAAGCACCCGCCAGTAATTCTGTGTTGGTATATTCTTTTCTGGGATATTTTAAGCAGGAAATTACTGTAGGATCCCAAAGCACGATTAATGTCAACCTCCAAGTAGACATGAGTGAACTCGGTGAAGTAGTGGTGGTAGGTTACGGTGACCAGAAAAGAATTAACCTAACTGGTTCTGTAGAAACTATTTCCGGTGCCGCAATTGCCAGACAGCCCGTTTTCCAAGCATCGCAGGCTTTGGTGGGGATGGTACCGGGATTAACTGCAATACAAACTTCCAGCCGTCCTGGGGCAGACAATGCAACCTTAAGAATAAGAGGTACAGGATCACTTGGCGCATCCAATGATCCGTTAGTTCTTATAGATGGTATTCAGGGGAATATGAATAACATAGACCCGGCGGATATAGAAAATATCTCTGTGTTGAAGGATGCAGCAGCAGCGGCAATATATGGGTCTAGGGGATCCAATGGGGTCATTCTTGTAACCACAAAGCGAGGAAAGCAGGGTGCAATGACTGTTTCATACAATACTTTTG
>JBGTCD010000040.1:0-12249 GCA_041749015.1 Cyclobacteriaceae bacterium | reverse complement strand
AGATCAGGCAATACGAGAGTGACAAGCAAATCCAAAACGAAAGGCAACGGTACCTCAACTCCCGCACTGATGAACTAAGAAACCTCCTTCAACAAGATAAGGAAAGCCTCGACAGGACAGGTTTCAGCCTTTCGAGTCTTGAAAAGGAGCTTGAAACTGCCGATCAGGAGCTCCAGGAAAGTCGTAAAAATTCTGAAGACCTTAAAAAAGTGTACGATGCTCAAAAGGAAGCCTCCACCCAAATCCAAAAAGAGGTGGAATCTCTGCGTCAGGTGCAGAAAGACCGTCAAAATGAGGTGTATCAACTTAGAAAAACTCTCGAAATAAAAGCCATTCAGAAGACTTCTCTGGAGCAGGAACTCGACAAAACAACCACTGACACTACAGAGCAAAAAGAAAGTCTTGTGGCCTTTTCTGATAAAATCACAAGTATTGAAAACACCCTTGAGGAAAAAAGAAAACAACTCACCAAGGTGCAAAAAGAAGAGGAGGACCTCAACAACCGAATTGAAAAGACCACCCGTACCATTGAGGTGATCAGAGAAGAGCTAGTGCAACTTGAAAGAAAAAAAGATGCCCGTGAAAATGAGTACCAGCTTACGAAATCCTTAGTAGAAAATCTGGAAGGGTTTCCGGAAGCAATTAAGTTTCTCTCCAAAAAATCAGGATGGAAAAAGAATGCCCCGCTGCTATCAGACATCATGACCTGCGATGAAAATTACCGGGTCGCAATAGAAAACTTTTTGGAGCCCTACCTCAATTATTATATCCTTGAGCATGCTGAAGAGGCCTATCAGGCCATCAATTTACTCAGCGATGCCGCAAAAGGAAAAGCGCACTTTTTTGTTTTGGATACCTTTGAAAACTATAAGCCTGGGTCTAATAAAATTTATGACAATGCCTTTCCTGCTTCAGAAATAATCGAGTACGACTCCAGGTACAAAAAGCTCATGAGTCATATTCTGGATGGGGTCTATATTTTTGATGGTGACCCACAGGCAATTCCGCCTGATGACAATACCTTCCTTTCAAAGAATGGGAAAATTACCCGCAGGAAGTACAGCATTTCGGGTGGTTCTGTGGGATTATTTGAAGGAAAGAAAATCGGTAGGGCTAAAAACCTTGAGAAACTCGAGAAAGAAATTAAAAAGCTTGACCGGCAAATTGAAGAGGTAAAAAGAAGTCATGAAGAAAATTCCAGAGACCTGGAGTTGTTAAAGGCAGGTTCAAAAAAGACTGCACTTGAAGCATTACAGGAAGAGATCACCAGGGTGAATAATGACTTTATTTCAATCAAGACTAAAAAGGAGCAATTTGGCAGCATGCTCAGCGACTCCGGTCACAAAAAGGAGCATATCCTGGAAAAGATCGCCAGTCTGAAAAAGGAGATCCAATCTCTGGAGCCTAAAGTAGAAGCTGAAGAAAAGGTATTGATCGATGAGGAAGCACGGTTTGCTGCCTTAAGCGAACGATTGGGGCTGGAAACACAGGCCCTTAGTGAACATTCTACTGCTTATAATGAAGATAATATCCTTTTCCACCAAAAAGAAAATCGCTTGAGGAGCATTGCACAGGAGATTTCCTATAAAAAGGATACCTACACCAATACCCATGCCAGGATCACCACCAATACCAGCGAGGTGACGCGCATTGAAAAAGAAATCCGGGATTTGGCGGAAAAGACCTCCGGACAGGACGAGGCTTTGATTGCTTTTTATAAAGAAAAGGAGGCACTGGAAGCTGGGCTGAATGAAGCTGAAAAAGCCTATTATGCCCTCCGTGGTAATATCGATACCATTGATAAAGAGGCCCGTGACATCGCCCGGCAAAAGGAAACCACAGATGCCTTGATCATGCAGTTCAAAGAAAAAATGAACGAGATCAAGCTGGAATTAAACTCAGTAAAAGAGCGCCTTTCGGTAGAATTTAATATCGGCCGCAAAGACCTGGACAACATGGCAGTACCCGAGGATGATATTAATGAGGAGGAACTTAGAGCCAGGGTAGAAAAAACCAAGGTCCGACTGGATAATATGGGACCTATCAACCCCATGGCCATGGAAGCCTTCAATGAAATTAAAGAGCGGTACGATTTCATTTTTAAAGAGAAAGGGGACTTGATTCAAGCTAAAGACTCCCTCCTGCTCACCATTAAAGAAATTGATGAGGTAGCCAGGGAGAATTTCATCACTGCATTTGACCAGATCAAAGAAAATTTCGTGAAGGTATTCCGGTCACTATTTACAGATGAGGACGACTGTGACCTAAAGCTTATTGATCCTGACAATCCCCTGGAGTCGGGCATAGAGATCATGGCAAAGCCCAAGGGCAAAAGACCCATCTCCATCAACCAGCTTTCGGGTGGTGAAAAAACCCTCACCGCCACCTCCCTGCTATTTGCCATTTACCTGCTTAAGCCGGCACCATTTTGCATCTTTGATGAGGTGGATGCCCCTCTTGATGATGCCAATATTGATAAGTTTAACAATATTATTCGTGATTTCTCTAAGGAGTCCCAATTTATCATAGTGACCCATAACAAGCGTACTATGACGTTTACAGATGTAATTTACGGCATCACTATGATTGAGCAGGGTATCTCCAAGGTAGTGCCTGTGGATTTAAGGGAATTGGTTTAACCTTTCTGGACGCATTATGAGCTTGTGCTTTTAGTGATTTTTGACCGTTCACCAGGGTAATCAAAGTACTTCTTTTTCTTAATGGTTTCAGCAACCTTGCGCGGGACACATGACTCCCACCCCGAGTCCCCGGCCTGAATCCTTGCCAAAACATGGTCTGAAATAATGTGTAAAATTTGCGTATTGGCCCCCTCTACCATTTCCAGTTTATTATTTTCTACCAAATATTGAAAAAGGTGGTTCAGCTTATCCGGGAGATTGATGGACTCAAGGGTGTGAAGGCCCTCTCCGTCCTGGCGCAGAGACGGGTAAACATAGAGCTTTACATTATGCCCAAACAAGGAACCAAAGGCTTCCAGAATACCGCCCCGGAGATTCTGGTAGTAGGACTCATCAAACACTCGTTGTAGGTTATAAATCCCTAAAATTATCCCTATTTTCCGACCCCTGTTCATCCTTGACATGTACTGCACCAATAGATAATACTCTTGGTAGTTGGATATCATGACAGTCTGCCCAAGGGAACAAATGATATCTACACGATTGAGAAAATCCTGCTCGTCAATTTCACCTTCGTTGCTAAGATCTGTAAGCGTGAGTTCGGTAAGGACTAATATTTTTTTCTTATCAACATCATTTTCAGTCTTAAATATCTTCCTTGCCTTGAGCAACATGTCCACATTCACATGAGTCACAGGTCTGAAACGTCCCCTTAAGACCAACACATTTTTCTTATACAGGGCCTCGGAAGGCTGTAATACCTTACCATCCGATCCAAACATAGCCGCTCTCGTCATCCCACTTTTTACCAGTTTAAGGCTTAAAAGGCGGTTATCCACATCCTCAAAGTCAGGGCCATCCAATCTAAACATATCCACTTCAATACGTCCTGGTACCAGATCGTCCAAAAGAGAATATAATAATTCTTCAGGGTCATCCATGAAGAAACAACCATACACCAAATTCACCCCAATGATCCCCAAAGCATCCTGTTGAAGAAGGGAATCATTATCCCGCATCCGGACATGCACCACACAATGGTTAGCAGGTGCTCCCGGTTTAGTCTGAAACCGGAGTCCCATCCAGCCATGCGGCTGGTTGGTTTTAGTATAATTGAGTGCTTCCACAGTATTGGCAAAAGCAAAAAATTTAGTGTCATTGGCCATCTCTGGCAGCCGCTCCTTAAGCAGCCGATATTCTTTGTCCAGCATTAATTCTAACCGGGATTCACATACATACCGGTCAGTTTTACCATAGATCTCATCACTGAATTTCATGTCATAAGCCGACATGGTTTTGGCAATGGTCCCTGAGGCACCTCCAGCCTTAAAAAAATTAGCTGCGACCTCCTGCCCTGCTCCTATTTCCGCAAATGATCCATAAATATCTCTTTTAAGATTGACCTGCAAGGCCTTTTCTTTTGTGGTAAGCTTTCTTACTGGCTCCATATGCTTCCTGCTACACAATTTAATTATCCTTTGAAAGTTAAGGACTTTGAAAACACCTGACAAGAATTATTTTAAAACATGTCTGGGTACCTATCAAATCAACAGGGCCAAAGACCAAGGGTTATTTAAAAACCCATCTATTTTAAAGATTTTTTATTTGCTAAATCATAAGAGGAAGTTCTAAATTTGAGGCCTATGAAAAAATGCATTTTATTTATATTCACCTTATTGATTGCTTCATTTCAATGGAGTTGTTCGCCCAGTATGGAACATAATGATGCCTTGATACAGGAATTATTGGAAGCAAGACCCAATGAGTTCGCCCACATTCTTGAAAACATGGATCAGTATGAGGTACAGATTGTGTACACTCAAATCAATCGCGATGAAAATAATAATCCCACATTTACTACTTATACGCATAATACGGATAAATCAAGGTATTTCTACCCTGCAAGCACCATCAAACTCCCGGCCGCATTACTGGCATTAGAGAAAATTAATACGATCGATAAAAAAGGTCTGGACAAAAATACGGTTATGCGAATTGATAGCATTCGAGAAAGCCAGACCCGGGCCTTCGAAGACAGCACCGCTGCAATGGAACTGCCCTCCTTGGCTCACTTTATTAAAAAAGTCTTGGTAGTAAGTGATAATGATGGTTTCAACCGTCTGTATGAGTGGCTGGGACAAAAAGGCTTAAATATGGGGCTTTGGGAAAAAGGGTATGATGATGTTCGCCTTACACACCGATTATCTATTCCCCTGCCAACTGAAGAAAATCGGCATACCAACCCCATAGCATTTTTAGCAGGTGGGGAGGTGATCCACCAGCAAGAGCCCCTCTACAGTGACCGGGATATCAAAGCCCCCGATACCATCCTAAAAGGTCGCGGATATCTGGAAGAGGATACTCTAGTTAACGAACCCTTTGATTTCACCAATAAGAACTTTATCCCTCTGGAAGACCTGCAAATGATCCTGCAATCTGTAATATTTCCAGAATCGGTAGCGGTATCAGCAAGGTTTGGGCTCAACCCGGATGACTACCGGTTTTTGTACCGCTACCTCTCACAGTTGCCTTCGGAGACCGAATACCCTAATTATGACCTTGAGCAATACCACGATGCTTATGTAAAATTTTTAATGTATGGTAGTGAAAAAGGGCAGAACATTCCTTCAAATATCCGGATTTATAATAAGGTAGGGATTGCCTATGGCTATGTCACTGACAATGCCTACATCGTAGATTTTGACAACAATGTAGAGTTTTTTCTTTCTGCCACTATACATACCAATAGCAATCAAATATTTAATGATGGGATTTACGAATATGACAGTATCGCATTGCCGTTTATGCAAGACTTGGGCCAGGCGGTATACCAACATGAGTTAAAAAGAAAAAAAACCAATGCCCCTGATCTTTCTCGATTTAAATTAGCCTATGAAAAGCCACACTCAGATATGAAATTAGGAAATTTTCATGATTTAGAAGCCGCCTACTACCAATACCATTTGTCTGAATTTGGACACCGATGGATTGCATATGATAGTGTGGCACGGGATGTAAATCAGTTAAAAGCCAGTGACAAATTTAAAGTGACTACTGTAGGGACTTCTATAGATGGTCGTGAAATATCTATGGTACAATATGGGGCAGGGAAAATCCCAGTATTACTATGGTCACAAATGCACGGTGATGAGTCTACTGCTACAAGGGCCATGATGGAAATCTTCAATTTCCTGAATACCAATGACCAATTTGATCCGCTCAGGGAAACATTAGCACAGGAGCTCTCCATATATTTCATCCCCATGCTCAATCCGGATGGTGCAGAGCTCTATCAAAGAAGAAATATTCTGGAAATAGACATGAATCGTGATGCGGTGGCATTGCAGGGCAATGAATCCCTCATTCTAAAAACTGCGGTTGATACTATCAAACCAAAATTTGGATTTAACCTCCACGACCAAAACAGGCGCTATAATGCCATGGGTACTTCAAACCCAGCTACTATTTCCTTTCTGGCACCCCCGGCCGATCAGGACCGCACCCATACCGAATCCAGAATTGCAGCCATGAAAGTCATTGCAGGGCTAAACAAGGTGCTCCAGGAAATCATGCCCGGGCACATCGGTAGATACGATGATACCTTTGAGCCCAGAGCATTTGGTGATAATATACAAAAATGGGGTACAGCTGCGATTTTAGTGGAATCCGGCGGTGCCATTGGAGACCGGGAAAAAATCACCAGCGTAAAGGCCCATTTTATTGGGCTGCTCCATGCCCTTGAAATCATTGCTACTGGCACCTATCAAAAAAATGACATAGAGGATTACCTGAATATCCCTGAAAATGACACGAAAATGGTGGACCTGATCATAAGAAATGCAACCATTACCCGAAACGGAAAAGACTATAGTGTAGATATTGGCATTGAAATCACGGATGAAAAGGATCATGATCAAAAAGTTTTTTATAGAAAGGGCACCATTAAAGACATCGGAGATCTTTCGGTTTTCCATGGCTATCAAACCATTGATGCCACTGGCCTCTACCTAAAACCGGGCATGCTCTATATTGGAGCCTCAGGTCATGAGCACCTGCTGAAGACAGGGTATACCGGGATTTTAGTAGAAAATGATTTAAGTGGAGATTATCACTTTGAGCAAATCCAAAAGGTATGTGATCCGGAAAATTATAAACCCATAATAGCAATCGATGAACCTGCCGATCTTGTTTTGTTCAATAAGGAAGGAAATGTTCGCTTCACTATTTTAAATGGGGCCGTTTTTGATTGGGAAAAGGGATTTAATAATTTTAAAAATGCCTTATATTTCTAATTGTGTAAAATGGATAAAGCAATTATACTCACTGGGGGCCTATTGGAAACCATACATGCCAAAACTGCCCATGGTTTATTAAGAAGTTCCGAAAGGTTTGACCTGGTAGCTATAGTGGATCATATCTCAGCCGGAAAAGATGCAGGAGAGGTTCTGGATGGTAAAAAGAGGGGCATCCCAATCTACAAAACCGTCAAGGAATTGGTCGAAAAGGAAAAGGAGACCCCCATCCGGTATGCCATCATTGGGGTAGCGGCTAAGGGTGGCATGGTGCCCGACGGCATACGCTCAGAATTGGAAGATGTGCTCAATGCAGGGATCAGCATTATTAATGGCTTGCATCAGGGGATTGGCGACATCCCCGAGCTGGCCAATCTGGCCGCAGCAAGAGGTCTGGAATTAATAGATTTCAGAAGGCCTAAAAAATTTGAAGACCTGCGTTTCTGGACCGGCAGGATCAAAGACGTGAAATGCCCAAAAATCCCTGTGCTGGGTACGGATTGTGCCTTAGGAAAAAGGACTACCGCCCGACTACTTACTCAAGCCATGCGACAGGCAGGCTTCAAGGCTGAGATGATATACACCGGTCAAACAGGATGGCTCCAGGGTGGTCAATATGGGTTTTTCTTTGATGCTACTCCCAATGATTTTATTTCAGGGGAGTTGGAAGGGGCCATCCTCGACTGTTGGGAACATAAAAAGCCTGATATCATGTTCATCGAAGGGCAGTCTGGCCTTCGCAACCCCAGCGGCCCCTGCGGATCAGAATTCATTCTTTCTGGCGATGCATCGGCCATCATCCTGCAGCACAATCCCAAAAGGGAAAAATTTAAAGACCTTAAGCAATACCCCGACTTTGTGCCTGCACCAGAGGATGAAATCAAGCTTATCAAAATGTACGGGGCTGATACGATCGCCTTGTGCATCAATACCCTGGACATGGACTTTGAAGTGGCAGGAAAATACCGGGATCAATATGAAAAGGCTCTTGGAATACCGGCCATCATCCCTATGGCAGAAGGAGTCGAAAGACTGGTACCCCTCCTGGCGGATTTTATCAAAAACTATCAACCCCAATGAAAATCAAATCTATAAATGTTTGGAAACAGGACCTAGGTAATACCAGGCCCTATACCATCGCCTTTAAAACCGTGGACCAAGTATTCAGTGCTTTTGTTGAAATTACCCTGGAGAATGGTACCACGGGAATTGGATCAGGCAATCCGAGCGAGTACGTCACCAAAGAATCATTCGAGTCCTGCTATAATTTTCTTACCTCAGGCCATGCTGATTTTTTGATCGGGCAGGATATTAGAGCTTTTCATGGTTTGCTTAATCAGATCTATGAGAATACCCCTGCCAATCCAGCCGCCAGGGCTGCTATTGACATCGCCCTGCATGATGCCTTTGCCAAATTTCTCAACGTGCCTCTGGTCACTCTATTAGGCCAAAAAATTGAAAGTCTGCCCACCTCGGTGACGATTGGGATCAAAAATGTAGAAGAAACACTAAAGGAGGCCCAGGAGTATTGGGATATGGGATTTCGGGTGCTAAAGGTGAAGCTGGGCAGAGACCTTGAGGAGGATATGGAGCGGATGCGCAAGCTGAGGGAAGTCTTTAAATACAATATTACCATCAGGGTGGATGCCAATCAGGGGTATGACTTTGATCAGACCATTCAATTTTTTGAAACCATGGCCCCTTATGATATCGAGTTTGTAGAACAACCCATGAAGGCATCGGCCATTGAAGAAATGAAAAAGCTACCTGCGGCTTATCGCGCCAAAACTGCTGCGGATGAGTCCTGCATTACCGTAAATGACGCTCTCAAAATCGTAGATGGGGGCAGGCCTACTGGTATTTTTAATATTAAACTAATGAAAACAGGGGGGCTGTACCAGGCCCAAAAAATTGCAGATATCGCCCGATTTTCCGGGGTGGACCTGATGTGGGGCTGCAATGATGAAAGCGCCGCTTCCATCACCGCGGCACTCCATGTGGCCCTCTCCTACCCTAATACTAAGTATTTGGATTTGGATGGAAGCCTGGATATGAATACGGATGCTGTTGCAGGAGGATTTCTTATACAGGATGGCTGGATGCGCCCCAACGGGCAACCAGGTCTGGGCCTTGAAAAAATCACCGGTTAGGCAAAAAAATTACATCGGTGATGACAATCGGGATTCTAATGTAATCATTAGCGCCACGCTGATTAATATTGTAGGAAGGATAAACCCCCCTGGGCAACAACAATACTATCGGGCCATGATAAAAAGGATAGAAACATATAAAACTTCTTCAGAGTATCCAATGAATCGGATAGTCAAATCTATTTTGACATTCGTATTTGCAGCATTTGCCTTTACAACCGTATTCGCCCGGGAAATCAACATTGACAGCCTCAGGTCGGTGATCAATAATGAAATTGATGACTCCCGGAAAATCAGCCTCTATATTGAATTTGGTGAACTTTTAAAAAATCAAAAACCGCCCGAATCTGCTCTGAAATTACTGGATGAAGGTATTCACCTGGCCACCATTAAAAATGATGAGTTTAGCAAGGCTAAAATATTGAAGTACAAAGGTCACATTCATAGTACATTATATAAGTATGATTACGAAACAGCTCTTGAATACTTTCATGAGGCAGCCAAAATTAATAAAAATCTACTCGGTGATGATATTACATTACAACTTGAAATTGCCAAAGAACTGGCCGGACTGATCAACAGCACCGCCTATCTTTACTGGCAATGGGGCAAGCTCTTCGAAAGTCTGCGCTACTATGATTCTGCTATAGCCGTTAGTAATATGGTGTGGGAAAAAGATTCGACAGATGCTGTATTCATTAAATTAATGGGCCTTCAGCACAATAGTAAAGGCGCTGCATTATGGGGATTAGGCCAATATGAGGAAGCAGCAAAGTTCTATTACAAGGCCCTTCATTTTTACAATAAAGAAAATCTTACCAAATATTTAAGCCTTACCCACTCCAACCTGGCCCTGGTTTACGAATCATGGGATCAACACGAACTGGCCATTGGATATGTGAAAAAGGCAATGGACCTGGGTGTGCAGTCAGGTGATGCTTCTGCATATGGATATGCCCTGAGCAATATGGGACGTTACATGGAGCTGGAGCAGGATTACGATTCTGCCCTCTATTATTACAAAGAATCAACCGAAACTTACCTTACCGTCAATAACTATAGCAGCACTGCCCTCAACATGAACAGGGTTGGTAAAATATACCTGAGGAAAGGCGATAAAAGAAAAAGCCTTGAGAGCTTTCATTCTGCCCTGGATTACGCAGAAACCAATAAGGCCAATTATTGGATTGCCTTCACTAATTTGAATATTTCAGAGGCTCTTCTTGCTTCCGGGGAGCTTGCAAAGGCCAAAAAACACGGGTTCAAAAGTCTTGAAGTAGCTAAAAAAGAGGGTTATATTGAAATCGAAAAAGACAACCTTGGTAACCTGTCTAAAATATATGAGAAGGAAAAAAACTATCTCCTGGCACATCAATATTTTCAGTCATACACCAGCATGAAAGATTCGCTCTTTAACGAGGATAAATTCAGGCAAATCACCCTAATCAGAGAACAGTATGAAGCTGAGAATAAAGAGAAAGAAAACTATATTTTAAGGCATGAAAAGTTGCTCCAGGAGCAGCGTCTGGCACGGTCACAAACAGAAATATACGGCCTGATCGTTATAAGTATTATTTTACTGAGCTTTGCTGTTTATTTTATCATCGTCAAAAACAGGATCAAAGAAGTCAACCGACAGCTTACCGGAAAGAATGCCGAGATCACCAGGCAAAGAGAAGCCTCCATAAAACAGGCCGAAGCACTTGAGAAATCTAACCAGATCAAAAATCTCATGTTTTCCATTGTGTCTCATGACTTGCGTGGCCCGATCGGTAAGCTTGAACAGTTGGTCACTATGCTGAACAAAAAAATCATCTCAGAGGAAGACTTCAAATTTATCCTGCCCAAAGTAGCCACCAATATCAGCGATGTGAGCAACCTCACCGATAACCTTCTGTATTGGGCCAGAAGCCAAATGGAGGGCATCAATGTAGTGCCTAAATACTTTGACCTGCATAAAACTCTTGAAGTCAAACTCTCAATTTTCGAAAGGGCAGCTGAAGATAAGGGCATTAATTTCACCAATGATATTCCAAATGGTCTCAATGTATATGCCGATTCTTACATGGTGGAATTGGTAATAAGGAACCTGGTGAGCAATGCTATCAAGTTTTGCAGCCCGGGGGAGCACATTAGGCTCACAGCCAAAAGCCAGGGAAATGAGGTCATTGTGAAAGTCAGTGATACAGGACTAGGCATCCCTCCCGAAGACCTCCATCGCATATTCAATGATGTGGATTTTACCACCCTGGGCACCAGAAATGAAAAAGGTGCAGGGCTGGGATTGATGATTTGCAAGCATTTTATTAACCTGAATGGGGGTAAAATATGGGTAGAAAGTACCTATCGAAAGGGTGCTGACTTTTATTTTACCCTGCCATTAGCCCGGGAAAAAACCCGACATTTATCAAATCCTGAGCTTCTCAGTGTCAATTAAAAAGCTTGCATTTGTGAACCTCCCTTGAGAGTAGTGGGCCGATAGTCTTTAATGAGCTGAATAACCTATTTTTCAACAATAACAGCGCTGAAGCCATAAAAACCCCGTAGCATTCAGCGTATTTTACAACTGCCAATTCGTTATAACCTCAAATAAAAAACCTGAATCCTAACCTTGGGATAGTAAATTAGCCATTGTGCTGAATTTTTATTATATTGTATTGTATAGCAGGCATTTATAACTGATGCCATCTTAAAGGTATCATTTATAATTGGCCCACACCGTTGCGCTCAGCATGGTATTTAAAGCCCTAATGCTGCTTCTTGTCTCATCCCTAATCTGTGAATTATGTAACATTCAATCCATCGGGTGTAAGGACGTAACAACAAAAAGGAACTAACTTTTCAATCCAATCAATCTTAAATTAAATAAGTTGTGAAACTTTTTATAAAATATATGATAAGCAATCGCTGCAAATTAGCAGTCAAAGAGGAGTTGACCAAGTTAGGTGTCCACTTCATAATGGCTGAATTGGGCGAGGTAGAGGTTATGGAAGAGCTCACCGCCGAGCAACGCTTACTACTGCAATCCGGGTTAGAATCGGCAGGTCTGGAATTGATGGATGATAAGAAAACTATCATCATCGAGAAGGTAATCAATTTAATCGCTGAAATGATTCATCATTCTGAGGAATTGCCCAAGACTAACTATTCAGACTATATCAGTGATAA
>JBGTCD010000039.1:0-79560 GCA_041749015.1 Cyclobacteriaceae bacterium | reverse complement strand
TTTTAAGGCTCTCATGGTATGAGCGGGAAAGAAAAGAAAGTGCTATGTAGTGACCTTCTTCTAAATCTACACCAAATTCAGATTCATATTTAGCGAGGTAAGGCTCATTATTAAGGATTAGATGGATGTGTTGGCCCTCGGGGGAGTTGGCACATTCTTTTATTTCAGCATCCTTTGTTTGCGCAGTGAGCTCATAATTTTCAATGTCATATTTAAAGGTTACTTCTCCGGCAGGGATCATAGCATTATTTGCCGGATGTTCAAATTTCAGGTCAGCCCCTGGAAATTTGGGGGAGCTTGTGGCCGGGGAAAGAAATATTTCCTGAGCAATAACCTCAGTTTCACCCTCCTGTTGTTCTTTTTTCTCGCCACCACAGGCCACTAGAAAAATCAATGAAAATAAAATTGTGATAGTTGAAAATATGGATTTCATAGGTCAGTAATTTTTGTTTGTGTCGGAAATTGAACTCTATAAATTTAGCCAAAAAATGTTTAGTTTGCATCATAATCTAATGATTTAAGCAAATGGCCGAGAAATTATTTGAGGAAATACCATCCCTGGATCTGGATGATTTTAAGAGCCCAGACCCGAAAAGGAAGCAAGCTTTTTTAGATAAATTGGGAGAGGCCTACCAGAATATTGGATTTGTAGCCATCAAAAACCATGGCCTTTCAGATGACCTTACTCAAAAGCTTTACGCCGTGATTAAGGCATTTTTCGAATTACCTGAATCGGTCAAGTCAAAGTATGAAATCGCCGGTTTAGCAGGCCAGCGTGGGTATATTGGAAAAGGTAAAGAGCATGCAAAAGGCAGGAAAACAGGAGACCTTAAGGAGTTTTACCACATCGGTCAGGAGCTACCGGATGGGCATCTCCTTAAAGAGGAATACCCTGATAATGTTTGGGTAGATGAGATCCCTGAGCTCAGGGAAATCGGCATAAAGGTTTTTCAAACCCTGGAAGGTACGGGTTTGGAAATGCTCCGAGCCATAGCACTTTATTTAGGGCTTGAAGAAGATTATTTTGAAGATAAAGCCCGAAATGGGAACAGCATCCTTCGGCCAATACATTATTTTCCGATAGAAGATCCGGATAGTATCCCTGAAGATGCTGTAAGGGCTGCTGAGCATGGGGATATCAATTTGATCACCCTTCTTATGGGGGCCAGTGCAGATGGGTTGCAGGTGCTGAGACGGGATAGCAGTTGGATTCCTATCACCGCCCTTCCTGAGCAGATTATAGTCAATGTTGGGGACATGCTGGAAAGATTAACTAATGGAAAGCTTAAATCAACCATCCATAGGGTGGTAAATCCCCCCAGAGCCTTGATGAAAAACTCCAGGTATTCCATTCCATTCTTTATGCATCCTAAATCAGCTATGGATTTGTCATGCCTGGAAAATTGTATTGATGATCAAAATCCTAAACAGTACGATGACATTAAAGCCGGGGAATTCCTCGACCAGCGATTGGCAGAAATTGGTTTAAAGAAATAAGATCAAATAGAGGTCTGATTTGTATAAAAGGGTCAAATATTACATCTTTTTAAAGGATGTATTTTTTCTTACCATCGGGGCTTTCGGAGGACCACAGGCTCATATGGCCCTTATGCTGGATACCTTGGTTCAAAAGCGCAAGTATCTTTCTGAAGAAGACCTTATTGAACTCAATGCCCTATGTTCCATATTGCCAGGGCCCACCTCTACCCAGACCCTTACAGCCATTGGTTTTAAAATAGGAGGACCAAATCTTGCCTATCTCACCCTGCTGGTGTGGATCATTCCGGCAGTGACCATCATGACCATTGCTGCCCTCACGGTCAACTCGTTACAAGCCAGGGACATCACCCTTGATTTTACCCGATTTATTCAACCCATGGCTGTTGGTTTCGTAGGTTATGCAGCTTACCGGATTAGTTCCAGGGTGGTCAACACCAAGACCGGTATCGCATTGATGGTAGCAGCGGGTGTAATCACATTTTTTGTGCGGTCGCCTTACATGTTTCCGGTGATTTTACTTATCAGTGGGGTAATTACTTCTATGAAGTTTAAGGGGCTACCTATTGAAGAGAAGGGGACCTTTAAGATCAAATGGGCTAATTTTATTTTATGGGGAGGAGTTTTTCTTCTCGCGGCTGGTTTAGGGGGATTAACCCGTGAACTACCCATCAGGCTGTTTGAAAATTTTTACAGAAATGGCAGTTTGATCTTTGGGGGTGGGCAGGTATTGGTGCCTATGATGTACACGGAGTTTGTGGAGTTTAAGGAATACCTCACCTCTGAGGAGTTCCTGACGGGCTATGCTTTTGTCCAGTCTATTCCGGGTCCGACCTTTTCATTTAGCGCCTATATTGGCACCTTATCCATGCGAGAATATGGTCTTGGAGGTCAAATATTAGGCTCATTCGTCGCCTCAGCTGGAATTTTTCTTCCAGGGACCTTTTTGATATTTTTTGTAATAAGGTTTTGGGAAAATCTTAAGCGGTATCGGGTGGTAAGGGCCTCACTGGAAGGAATCAACGGGGCCAGCTCAGGGATGGTAGCTGCTGCTGCGGTGCTCATGTTTGAACCACTGGATCCTAATTTTATCAATTTTGGCCTTACTGCTGCCACATTTATATTACTAATGACGAGAAAAGTCCCCGCGCCTTTTATTATAATAATCGGATTATTAGCGGGGATTTTTATTACTACTGTATTATTTTTGATAAAAAAAAAAGCGACTCTCAAATGAAAGTCGCTTTACCTGGTGGTTATTTAAAATCTAATTTCCTGCTGTAGGCGTAATTCCCATTTTTTTGAGTACCAGGTCAGAAATATCGTTGTCCTGATCGGCATAAAGGATCACATCTAGGCCACCTACTCCAGTGCTAAGGATATAAGTGTAGTTATTTTCCTTAGCTACTTCCTCAATATTTTTGCCTACTTTCTCATAAATAGGCTGCATGAGTTCGCCTTGCTTTCTTTGGATAGAGCCCTGTGCATCTTGCTGAAACTTCTGGATATCTCTTTGCAATTGCATCAATTCGCGCTCTACATCTTCACGAACTTCTGGCAGCATGCCTTGAGCCTCTTTTTCATAATTCTGAACCCTTTGCTGATAGTCGTTGTATTTGGCTTCCAGTCTGTTTTGGATTTGCTTGCTATGAGCTTCCAGCTCTTTTTCAACCTGGCGTGCTTCAGGCATTTCACTGAATATATAATCTACATCAGCATACCCGATTTTTAAGGTAGCCTGACTGAACGCGGCGGTACTGACAATCATGGCTAGTACCAGGGTGTAAAATAATTTTTGTTTCATTGTTCTGGTTTTTTACTTCAATTTACTATTTAATGAAGACATTATGCCTTCAGGTTTTAATTCTGTATGGTATCATTAGGATCTCCCAATTCAAGAGTTTCAAGAACAAAATCAGTATAATCATGACGGGGGTCCGTATAGATCATAATCAGTTCTCCGGCTTTATCAAACATTATGGCGAGTCGGTTTTCTCTGCATACCTTTTCGATAGCTTCGAAAACTTCGTCCTGTACCGGTTTAATAAGCTCTTTTTTCTTCAAATATAAGAGTCCTTCAAATCCAAACACGTCAGTTTGGAATTTTTTCATCTGATTTTCTTTTGCCTTAATTTCAGCAAGTCTTTCAGATTTCATTTCAGGGGTTAGCAGTACTTCCTCTGCATTTAATGCTGCATACAACCCATCAATTTCCTTTCGCATTTCTCTTACCTGCCCTTCCCATTCCTTAGCTAGTTTATCCACCTGGCCTTGGTATTCCTGATATTCAGGCATTTTGCTCATGATATATTTGGTATCGACATAGCCAAACTTTTGAGCTGATACGGGCAGCAAAGTTAACATAGCCAGAATAATGCCAAAAATTTTTTTCATACCATTTTTAATTTTGCATTGTCCGGTATAACGTGATTTCTACCGTTATCTGATTTGTTGTCCAATGGTAAAGTGAAATTGACTTCCGCTAGGCTCAATCCTGCCGGGCAAGGTATCAAAACCATAGGCCCAGTTGATACCAATCAACCCAAATGCAGGCATGAATATCCTGGCGCCAAAGCCTGCTGATCGGTACATGTCAAAAGGATTGAACAACTGGGCACTGCTCCAGTTATTACCACCTTCCAAAAAGGTAAAGCCATAAATGGTTGCAGCTTGTCCGGTAGTGATCGGGTATCTGAGCTCAAGACTATACTTGTTATAGACAGTACCTCCTGTCATTGCATTGTCACCTCCCTGGCGTAAGCCATAATTTGGAGGAGTGATAGTGAGATTTTCATAACCTCTCAAGCCAATGATATCAATCCCAATTGCAAAGAATCCCTGCCCTGCCAGTCCATCACCACCCAGGCTGAATCTTTCAAATGGTCCGACATCTGTGAAGCTTGTATAAGTACCTAATAAACCAATGTGTGCACTGGCTTCAAGCACTAATTTTCCTACAACAGGTAAATAGAATTTTGAATCAAACATCCACTTATGGTATTCCATCAACCGATTCCTTTCTGCAAAATTTAATTCACCTTGCCGCGTCTCACCTCTGAATAACGAATAGGGTGGCGTTAGTGACACCTGAAGGGATATAGTTGAACCTGAGGACGGGTACATCGGATTGTCCACACTATTTCTTGAAAGGGTGTTGTTAAAGGTAAATGCAGTAGAGGACCCATCCCTGAAACCTAAACTACCTAAACCACCCTGACCGAAACTTTCGAAATTTTCGAGGGTATATACATTATATGAAAGGGAATTCATTAAACTGAAATAATTGTCAGGCCACTCCAATTGTTTACCAAGACCTATCGTAATGCCACGATTTTTCAGTGTAGAATTAAAATCTCTAAAGCTTCCAGTAAATGGTGTCCCATCAGTGTTGAACTGGCTCCTGGACCGAATTATGGAGGCATTGTAACTTATAGAAAGGGAATTAGGTTTTTTCCCTCCAATCCAAGGCTCTGTGAATGAAAATGAATAGCTCTGAAACTGGCGGCCTGTGGCCTGAACTCTAAGCTGAAGCCTTTGGCCGTCACCCATTGGAAGAGGTCTCCATTCTTTAAATTTGGCAATATTTTTCATGGAGAAGTTATTAAAGACTAAGCCCACAGTACCCACGAAACCAAACCAGCCTCCCCAACCGCCAGATAACTCAATTTGGTCACTGGATTGTTCTTCGACCTCCCATGTGATGTCCACAGTCCCATCGTTCATATTGGGTTTTACATCAGGATTAATCGACTCAGGATTAAAATACCCTAACTGACCAAGCCGTTGCTGGGTCCTGATGATGTCGGTACGGCTGAATTTTTGACCTGGGAAGGTTCTTAGCTCACGCATTACCACGTGATCATTGGTTTTTTCATTGCCTGAAACAGACACCCGGTTAATGGTAGCCTGCTCACCTTCATAAATGCGCATCTCAAGGTCAATAGAGTCATTATCGATGCGAACTTCTATTGGATTAACATTAAAAAACAGGTATCCGTCATCCATATAAAGGCTGCTGATATCTGGCCCTCTAGGGTTGAAGCTGGTCCTCTGTTCGATTAATTCTTTATTATAAACATCCCCTTTTTTAATATCTAAAACCCGGTTTAGGAGCTCACTATTGTAAACAAAATTCCCTGTCCACCTGATATCCCGGAAGTAGTATTTATTGCCTTCATCAACTTTTAATAAAACATTGATGGTCTTTTCGTTATGCTTGTAAACCGAATCAGAAATGATGGTGGCATCACGGTATCCCAGGGTGTTGTAAAATGCGATAAGCTTGATTTTATCTTCTTCGTAGTCACTCTTTATAAACTTTGAGCCATTGAAGAAATTCAGTTTAAAATTATCATGAACAAATCCTTTTAATTCCTTTGGGGACACAGTATAAGACGAATCGACAAATTCACGAACTTTTGCCGGGCTGATGCTGAATAATTGCTGAAAGACGGTTTTGAATATAGCGATCCTGGGGTGTTCCTTGGTCTCCTTCAATTTCTTTTTTAATTTCCCTGAGCCTACTGCTTCATTTCCCTCAAAAATAATTTTATTGATTCGCACCTTAGCCTTAGGGTCTACAATGATTTTGAGCCTGATACCATCCTGGGCTACCGTGTCTACAGTCTGGATGATTTTAACCTCCGTATTTAAGAACCCCTTATTGACATAATACTTTTTTACAGCCATTTCTGTATTTCGCACAATGGCATCGGTCAGAATTCTACCCCGAATTAGGTTTAAGTCCTTTCTAATTTCTGTTTCTTTACCACTGGATACCCCTTCAAAAGTAAAACCTGTGAGTCTTGGCCGCTCGGCCAATACAATCATGAGGAAAACCTTATCATCTTCTATCTTGGAAATTTCTATGCTCACATCTCCTACGAGGCCATGATTCCATAGCTTTTTAATAGCCCCACTGATTTGATCACCAGGTATTTTTACCATATCCCCGATTTTCAATCCGGTGAGGGAAATAAGGGCATTTTTATCAAGAAAGGTGAGTCCTTTCACGTCAATTTCAGCAATCTCATACTCACGGGGATTGGAGTAGTTTATACCGTCATCACTCGATGTATCACCTGCTTTTCTAGTTCGAAACTGGCCATTCACTATGCCATAAACAGAACAAAACAATAGTAGTAAGGCGATTCTTTTCATTCTCCTATAGGATTCACTTGCTCACTTATCTTCCCAAATCTTCTCTCCCTTTTTTGAAAAGCAGCGATAGCTTCGTAAAGGTGTTTTTTCCTGAAATCAGGCCATAAGGTTTCTGTAATGTAAATTTCGGTATAAGCAATTTGCCAAAGTAAAAAATTGCTAATCCTCATTTCTCCACTGGTTCGGATTAGTAGCTCAGGATCAGGGATCGTACTGGTGTTCAGGAATCGTTCAAACACTTCATGATTAATGTCATGCACTTCTAAATTACCAGCAACCACCTGGGCAGCCAGTTTTTTTGAAGCCTCCAAAATTTCCCATCTTCCACTATAGCTTAGGGCGATTACCAGAGTTAGACCAGTATTTTTGCTCGTGGCATCCATGGCTTCTATTAATTCCTGCTGGCATTTTTTTGGAAGGTTCCCTGTATCCCCTATGGTGATCAATTTGATGTTGTTTTCCATTAGGGTGGAAATTTCTTTCCTGATGGTTGAAACCAATAAAGCCATAAGGCCTTCGATTTCTTCTTTTGGCCTACGCCAGTTTTCAGTAGAAAAAGCATATAAGGTCAGAAAGTCCACACCAAGTTCCGCGCAACCTTCTGTGACATCCCGTACTGCTGCAACCGCATTTTGATGCCCAAAAATTCTCGCTAAACCCTTTTTTTTGGCCCATCGGCCATTCCCATCCATGATTACTGCTATATGTCTGGGCAGGCTGGATTTTTCGATATGTTCCCTCAATTCTTCCACTGGAATGCAAAATTAAGCCTAATTCATGTAAAATTTAGAATATGCGATAAAAATATGCTTACTAATACGGGTTTTTTGGACAAGGGATATCGTAAAAGGCATAGGTAAGCTTTAATCCAAGAAAATAGTATTTATCATTATCCCTCCAGTTCCCATAACGGAAATTTTTATCAACATGATCACCAGAAGAAATATTATCCAGATGATCGAAAAAAGTAAATCGGGCCCCAAATTCTAATCCGAGATACCATCGAGGACTGATAATATATTTAAAACCTATTCCGAGCGGAAATGAAGGCTGGATGGTACTGTAATCAGCAGACTTATCTTCAATGCCTGAAATACTAAAAAATCCAAAGCCACCAAATAAATATGGTGTCCATCTTAGCATGGAGCGTTCACTTCTCCAATCCATAAAATGGTATTCGAAAGTGGTAGCAGCTTCAAATAGGAAAATATTAAATTCACTGGTTTGACCAATTGCCGAAAAGGAGCTATCCCGGGAACCTCCAAATGGATCAGCAGGCCTGGTATCATTACCATGTAGAAATCCCGCTGTAGCACTAACCCTGAATGTCACAGCTTTGCTGATGTTATATCCATAAAAAACGGTAAACGCAGGTCTTTGATTCCTAAACTCGTATGTTGGGGCAAGGTCACCGGTATAATTGAATGTGCCTGCTCCAAAGCCAAGCTCCATATTTTGCCCATAGGTATAGCTGGCCATGGAAAAGAAAAATAAAAAAAAGGGAAAACCGATTGACGACTTTCCCATTAGCGATATTTTCATAAAAAAAATTATCTGAATTTGGGTCGCACAAAGGAGCTGCCCAAAATATAGGTCAACCTGATACTGGTAACGACATAAATATCATTATCATTGCGATTGCCACGGATATTTTCAGGGTGCTCATGGCCGAAGCCTGCTACAACAGTACTCCCATCAGGATACGCATAACGGTTATTGACAATCTCAGCAATGTTGGAGTTCGCTAAGTCGCGGGCAGCTCCTGTAGGAGCAAAAACTGCCTCATCTGACCGGTATGACATGGCCCTAGCAAGGTCACTGTCAAGAAGGGTCAGGTCTACATAATTTCGGCTGACATCATCCAGGTAATCGGTAAAAGTATAACGGACACCCACCTCAAAGGCCAGGTCCATCATAGGGTTGATCCGGTAACGTACCCCTAATCCGAAAGGGATAGCAAGTTGCACTCTAGAGTATGGTTCTATACCATGATTTGCAGCATCTTCTGGCAGATTTGCAAACTGGCCTTCCGTGCCCAAAGGTTGTAAATTTACCCAGGTCCCTGCCTCGGCTAGCCCATCTACATCCGGAACAAAACCCTGCGGGTTATGGTGAAATATCGCCACTCCTGCAAAGACATAAGGGGTCCATTGTACCCGGCTTATGAAGGTTCCTTCGTTTTTGAAAAGGTCAAAAACCCCAATCACTGAAAGCTCTTTTATCATGTTGCGAAATTGCATATTGCGCACATACCTGTACCGATCATCCGGATCATTCGGGTCTGCGGAGGAGAAATCACTACCGCTGATGCGCCCGTAATTAAAAGCCGCTCTCAATGAGTATCTCGGTCCAAACCGGTGTTCAAAACTTAACCCTAGCCCCGGCCTGGTGAATTTTAAGTCTGTACTGGCCCAATTGGAAGTAGGTGCGATGTCTCCAAAATAGTTCATGGCATTCAAACTCACCCCAACAGAGTTATATCGCTTAGATTTTGCAAAATAGGTTTTTTGGCCCTTGTAAGAAGCAATCCTTTTGTTCATTTTCCGGGCTTGCTTGGAGTTTATCTGGGAATATACCTCACCGGAAATGCCGATTAGAAATATCACCAAACAGAAGGTTATTAGCCGCTTCATAAATCGTTTAAATTTTATGCAAAAATAATAGGATATATTTTAGAAACGTAACAAAAGTAACCATAAGTGAAAGAAATAAAAAATTAGTTCCGAATATCCCATCCCCAATTCAGCTTTTGCCTCAAGGTATTGAAATGAGAGTGCTCTGGCATATTGACCAATTTTACCTTAAAGGCCTCTTTCTTAATGGAAAGCATTACGGATTCATCAACTGTATCAAAGCGGGAGTCTAAGGAGACTAAGAAAGTTTTGCTTCGGCCTTCAATTTCGAATCTGAGCTCGCAATCATCTGCAACCACCATTGGCCGTGCCGTAAGGTTGTGAGGGCTGACCGGAGTAATTACGAAATTGTTGGATTGCGGTAATATCAGGGGGCCACCACAGCTCAAAGAATAACCCGTAGACCCTGTTGGGGTGCTTACAATGATCCCATCGGCCCAGTAGGAATTTAAAAATTCCCCATTGATATAAGCATGCACTACAATCATTGAGGTAGTATCTTTTTTGAGAATGGTGAAGTCATTTAATGCGAACCTGACACCATTAAATAGGTCCTTATTTGAATCCAGGTGTAACAAGCTTCGCTCCTCTATAATGAATTTTTTGTCAAATATGGCTTTGATTGCTCCTGAAATTTCATTTTTGGCGATCGTGGCCAGGAATCCCAATCGGCCAGTGTTGATTCCTAATACGGGCACTTCTGACGGGCCAATGTAGGTCACAGTTTCAAGCAGGGTGCCGTCACCTCCCACCGAAAAAAACATGTCCAGAATACTTAAATCATCCTCAGGATTAAATATCTCAAATTTGAATTCAGTTAGAATATTTTTTTTTAAAAACTTGTGAAACTTTGCAGAAACAAAAATTTCGGCATTTTGGTCACAAAGCCTTTTAAACACATCGTAAATAACCACAGATTCAGCCTCACTATACTTTTTACCATGTATGCCGATTTTCATGCTTTGTTTCCAAAGTTTTTGTCAAATATCCAGGAATTTAAACAACATGTCAATTTTTTCTTTTTCTTCGTCCTCTACTTTAGATTCCTGGTAGCGGGCGATGACCTTATATTCAAAGCGCTCTAGGGTGGCTATAATTTTTCCTAATTCAGTATGACTTACCTTGAGGGTAAGTTTGATTTTGCTGGTATCCAATACATCATCTCTTACGGAGCTACTTAGAATTTTGGCATTATTTTCCTCTATCAACCGGCTGATTTCAGAAAGGGAGTAGTCAATTTTTGAAAGGGAAATGACGATGATTCCACCGGGAACCTGTACGGCCGCAGTTTGTGCCAATGAGGTAATGATATCCTGTACGGTGATTACACCTGCATAATGGCCTTCATCATCAATTACACCTACTACCTGTACGCCGTTGTCTGAGGCCAGTTTGATGATGTTATAAAAATGGGCATTTTGATCTACGAAACAATCCTTGCCAATTAGGTCATAAGCTACAATTGGCTTAGAGGCTTCATTGGTTTCAAAAATGATATCCTCAGAAATCAGCCCGATAAAACGACCCCCATCTACCACCGGTAGCTGGTTAAGCCGAAATTCCTCCATCCAGGTGATGGCTTTATCCCCGTCATCGGTTAATTTGAGCGGGGGGATCATGTGATTTATGAGTTCGGATGCTATCATACTGTATCCTCCTGCAAAAATGACTCCACAATTTCATTGAACTGCTCTGGATGTTCCATCATAGGTGCATGAGAACAGAGGTCGATAAATCTTAGTTTAGAATTTGGTATAAGGCGATTAAATTCATGCCCAACGATCGGTGGGGTAATCGTATCATTTAGGCCCCAGACCAGCAGGGTAGGGGCCTGAATCCTGGTGATTTCCTTTGCCATATTATGCCTCTGAGCTGATTTGGCCATGGCTACGATGCGCATACACTTTGGGATACTCTTGGTGGTCTCGAATACCTCGCTGACGAGTTCATCAGTAGCGGTCTCGGGGTTATAGAAAGTATATCCAACCCGTTCCTTGATATACTGATAATTGCCCCTTTTGGGAAAAGAACCCCCCATGGAGTTTTCAAACAAGCCTGAACTCCCGGTCAAAATTAATTTTTTTACCTTTTTCGGGTTCTTCAAAGTATAGATCAAAGCTAAATGCCCTCCAAGGGAATTGCCAATGATGATCATGTCTTTGAGGCCTATTGTAGAGACAAATTTTTCTAAAAATGCATTGAGGCCATCTAGTCCGGCCTCGCGTAAAGGCATGTCATAAATAGGCAGCATAGGGATGACCACCCGGAAGTTTTTAGAAAAACGATCAACCACACCACCCCAATTGCTTAGGGCTCCAAATAAACCATGCAGTAGGATCAGAACAGGCCCTGCACCTTCATCCACATATTTAAACCCCTTTGATTCTTTTACAGAAATTTTCATAGGCGCCTCAATTTGAAAAATTATAAGCAATTATAAAACTTCTTTCGACATAACAAATTTTTTGAGCCAATTGTCCAGAAGTGGAATGCCAAACTTCGAAAGGGCCGCCTCTGGATGGAACTGGACCCCCCAGGCGTTGAGATCCTCGTGCCAGAGACCCATGCACTCTCCGGTATTGGTATGGGCGGTGGTTATGAATGAACCGGGATTATTAATAATGAGAGAGTGATACCGGACTGCTTCAAATGGATCAGGGATGTTTTCAAAAATGCCTTTAGAATTATGAGTGATCAGAGAGATCTTTCCGTGCATGGGCTGGTCTGCAAGAACAAGCTCAGCGCCCAGATGCATGCCAATGGCCTGGTGTCCAAGGCAAATGCCCAGGATTGGGATCTTTCCTATATTTTCTTCGATGATCCGCATCATGTTGCCCGCTTTTTGGGGCGTTTCGGGACCAGGCGAAAGCACAATTCCACTCGCTTTATGAAAGGGGATTTCATTAAGAGGCACCTTATTTCTGTACACCACCACCTCAGCACCTAGCCTCCTGAAGTAATCTACAAGATTATATGTAAATGAATCATAATTGTCTATGAGGATGATCAAAGGCGGGGAGGTTAACTAAATAATTTGTGGAAGGTCGGAAAGCTTTGGGATACTGCTTCCAAAAAGACCATACAGCCATACTGGCAGTTGCATTAACTTATCATAAAAAAGCGATTCGGCAATCCAAGCTTCATCTGCAGCCATCCCATAGGTTTGATTGATCCATAATAGTAATCCTATTATAAAAGCCCACCTGAAAAGTCCAAAAACCCCACCTGCCATTCTGTCTACTATCCCTAAAGGCGTCAAATGAACAACCGTTTTTAAAAATCTCCCAATAAAATATACCCCCACCACCACCAAAATAAAAATCAATAAAAAGCTGATGTAAGGCCAATAGGTCTCATCAATTTTTTCAAGATTAAAATAAGTGGTCATCAGGTCGATCCCTTCGTTTATTAAAAGAAATCCTAACCAAATTCCTAGAATCAGGGCACTCAATGAGGCCAATTCCAGAATGAAGCCTTTTGTAAAACCCCTAATGGTACCCCAGACCAGCGGTACCAGCAAAATGATATCAATGGTCTTCAACTAGCTGGCCAGTAATTTTTTGACAACATCAGAAATAGTTTTCCCATCGGCCTTCCCTGCAAATTTTTTGCTGGCGATACCCATCACCTTACCCATATCTCCAGGACCTGTGGCACCGACTTCGGCGATAATTTGCTTCAGGGCCGATTCTAAGGCGGCTGTATCCATTGGCTGCGGCAGGTAGCGGTTGATCACTTCCAGCTCTTTTAATTCCTTTTCTGCAAGGTCCTCTCTGTTTTGTGCTTTAAAAATTTCAGCCGACTCCTTTCTTTGCTTGGCGGCTTTGGTGAGTAATTGGATTTCTACTGCTTCCTCCAGAGAACTAGAAGCGCCTTTTTCTGTTTCAGCAAGTAGAATGGCAGACTTAATAGCCCTCAAGGCGGTAAGTTCATCCTTATTTTTGGCCAGCATGGCCGTTTTAATGTCAGCTTCGATGGTAGATTTTAAGCTCATTTTATTTTTAAAATTGGGTTGCAGGTAAATTTTTCTTCAAATTTAAGAAATAATATAGGTCATGACCCGATTAAGTGTAAATATCAATAAGATTGCTACCCTGCGTAATGCCAGAGGGGGGAATAATCCGGATATCGTCAAAGCTGCTAAGGATTGTGAAAAATTCGGGGCACAGGGGATCACAGTGCACCCCAGGCCTGATGAGCGCCATATCAGACACCAGGATGTGCTTGATTTGGCTGGAGTGGTAAAAACTGAATTTAATATCGAAGGCTATCCGGATCAAAGGTATATGGATCTGGTGATGAAAGTAAAGCCGGCTCAGGCTACCCTGGTGCCAGATGCTGCGGATGTGATTACCTCCAACCAGGGATGGAACACGGTGAAACATGCCTCATTTTTGAAGGAGATTATTGGGGAGTTTGAAAAATCCGGAATCAGGGTTTCCGTTTTTGTAGATCCGGAATCAAAAATGGTGGGAGGGGCAGCAAATGCAGGTGCTGACAGGGTTGAATTGTACACCGGTCCCTATGCGGAACAGTTCCTTCACAACCCCGAGAACGCCATCAAACCCTATATTGAGGCAGGAAAGGCAGCAAAAGAAAATGGGCTCGGCTTAAACGCAGGTCATGATCTGGACCTTAACAATCTTTCATTTTTTAAGAAAAATTTACCGGGATTGGATGAGGTATCTATCGGCCATGCCCTGATAGGTGACGCCCTGTATCTTGGTCTTGAAAATACAATACAACTTTACCTGCGGGCATTGCGCGACTGATCAATTCAGGAGGATCGGAACTGCAATCATGGTCTGATCCCACATCATGACCATTTCCAGATTTTTTCCAGCTTCTTCAAAAGCAATTGTAAATTGCTCGAATACATTGTCAGTTTTGATTACGGCCACTGGAATTCTCAGGGCGTCATTTTTCGGATCGAAATTAGCCTTTCCGTCCATTTTGACTCCCCACTGACCGTAAGATTTGTTAAAGATTACCACCCAGGCATTTTCTCCGGGGATGGTCCATAAGGAGTACTTTCCAGCTACAAGGATATTGCCTCCAATGGAGATATCTTTTTTGGTTTCGAATAGGGTAGCTTCATTGGCTCCAGTGCGCCAGGGTTGATTATAGGGAATTAATTCACCAAAAATTACCCGGTCATTTTTGTAGGGCCTGCAATACTCTATCAATAACTCATGGTCTCCTTTAGTAAAGGTTACGGTTTCTAAAGGACTAAAGGATTTAGTATAAATACTCAGTGCGATGAAGGCTAAAAGGACTATTAGCACCAGCGATCCAAGAATAATGAAGATTCTTTTTTTGCTCACAGATTTTTAATTTGATATTGTAAACGATTAAAAAGTGTTAATGTTCTTTCCATCAAAAGAACATTAATGCAGTCACAATTAAAAATTTGTAATACGTTTTTTGGTTGCCCTTGTGAAGTCCCGAAGGTAATATCAAATATTTTAGAATGACGATTTCTTATTTTTCTTTTAATCATAAGGAGGAGTTTTTATATTTGAAAAAAAATTAAATCATGGCGGCCCTAATTCTTGTGTTAGTTTTGTTCGTTCTTGCTATTCTTTCCCCATTTATCTTCCCCAACAAAATGGTGAGCAAGAATAATCACGATAAGAACCATTAAGGGCTGGTCATCAGTGCCTATTCTTCAGAAAGCCCCATAAAATACCGGGCTCAATAAATTATTTCCGTTTATCGTAACATGTTTGGCAATAAAAATGTCTATATTATTAGACTAATTGATACCGAATAGTTACCGTAATGATCTTCAGGATTATTGGAGTAGTTTTTTTCTTAGTGTTGGGTGTTCAGGCTTTCACTCAAGATCGTCCTTTGGGGTTTTACATGACTGATAATGTCAATAGTGTAAAAATCCCATTTGAAATATATAATAACCTGATCGTGGTGCCTGTTCTGGTTCAGGATTTATTACCTCTCAAATTCATCCTCGATACGGGCGTAAAAACCACAATTTTTACCAATAAGGACATCACTGATTTTCTGGGGATTGTTTATTCGCGTGAAATCTCTATGACTGGTATAGGAGGGGAGAAATTTTTTACCGCATACATAGCAGATGGCCTGTCTCTTTCTTTGGGTAGTGTAAGGGGGGCTGGTCACTCAGCAATGGTATTGGATTCTGACTTTTTTAATCTGAGTAATTATCTTGGGGTAATGGTTCATGGGATTTTGGGTTACGAATTGTTTTCCAGATATGTTATTGATATAAATTATAGTGAAAAGATTCTAACCATTATCAGGCCCGGGGCATTTAATCTTCCGCGAAATTTTGCTTCGATTCCCATAGTGGTGGATGATACTAAACCTTATATCTTAGGGCAAATTACTGTATCAGATCAAAAACGGATAACAACTAAACTCTTAGTTGATACTGGTGCCAGCACTGGGCTTATGCTACAATTAAGCTCAGACCCTGTCTTAGAAATCAATGAAAAACATATTGAAGCCTATCTTGGAAGGGGCCTTGGTGGCGAAATTTATGGTAAGATTGCCAGGACGGGTGATTTGCACATTGGACCATTTACCTTATCAGGTGTTATAGCAGGGTATCCTGATTTACATACAAGTTATGACAGTATGAGATTTTCATTAACAAAACGACATGGTGTATTGGGGGGCATGATATTGAGCAGGTTTCATGTAATCATTGACTATCCTAATGATCAAATCCATTTGTTAAGTTATCCCAAATTCTCAGAGCCCTTTTATTACAATCTTTCTGGGCTTGAATTAAGGGCTACGGGGGAAAAACTCAAAAATTTTATGATTGCCTTTGTTCAGGATGATACCCCTGCCAATAAGGCAGGGTTAAAAGCTGGCGACCAAATACTAAAAATGAATGGAAGAAACGCCGGCACTTACACCCTTGAAGAAATGAATGGTTTTTTAAACTCTAAACCCAATCAAAAAATAAAAATGGAGATAAAGAGAAAGGAAGAGATATTGAAGTTTGAGTTTAAACTAGAACCAAGACTTTAACTTGCTGAAAGGAGATTTTTAAATTGTCTTTTTCTTTTTCTGTAGATCGCTTTGAATAAAACATGGGTACGCCGGAATTTTAGCATATTGACCAAGGCAGGATAAAGATGCTCAGCGGTAATCTCCTCTTTGAGTATGAAATCTTCTGCATGGAGGACACCCGATTCCTGATAATTAGAATTTTTCAATATTGAAACAGGTATATCAGAAGATCGTGTTTCCCTGTTTAATCTATTGGTGACCATTTTTAATTTACTACGACCTATATTTTCGTCAATGATGATCCAGGTAGGTGCCAGGTCTTTTATTTTTTTAAATAGATCCGTTACATTATAAACTGCTTCTGTGATCATTTCAGAACCCTTTGAGTTTTTAATGTCCTCAGAAATTTTACTCAAGTCCATGGGATTGTTTCCCATGAACAAAACATAGAAAGGATTTTTTTTGGTACTAGTTGACTCCATAATTAAAGTTATCGGAATTCTTAATCTTAATAACGAATATTGTGAAAGTTTGTTGAAAGTATATTTCCAATCATCTGAGCATTAAAGCTATTTCATCATTTTGGTACCTGTAATTGTAGTTGGAGGGGGTTTAGCCGGATTATCGGCCTCAATATTATTAAAGAGGGAGGGCCTTGAAGTGCTATTGATTGAAAAGTATCAATATCCATTTCATCGGGTATGTGGGGAATACATTTCCAATGAGACCAAACCCTTCCTTCAATACCAGGGTTTGTATCCTGATCATCTCGGTCCATCAGAAATAAATCAATTTCTTTTGACAGATGTCAATGGAAAGGGTGCCTATCTTGACTTACCACTAGGGGGCTTTGGTATCAGCCGCTATTCCCTGGACCAATATTGGTATGAGGTGGCAAAGCATGAGGGTGTCAAGGTGCTTTCTGGTAAAACAGTAACTGACACCAAATTCTCCGATAATAAATTCACCGTAACCCTTAATGACGGTAAGAAACTGGAGGCCTCCATTGTTTTGGGCTGTTTTGGGAAAAGGTCACTGCTCGACCGTAATATGAAAAGAAGATTCATGAATTTAAGGTCGCCATACATGGGGATCAAATTTCACATGAAGACCAACCACGAGGCCAATACAGTTGCCCTGCATAATTTTAAAGGGGGATATTGTGGCGTGAGCAATGTGGAGAAAGGAATTACTAATTTTTGCTATCTCATTCACAGGGATGCCTTTAAGGCTTTTGAGAATATTGAAACCCTTGAAGAGCAGCTATTAGGGCAAAATCCTAAGCTGGAGGTTTTATTGAGAGAAGGGGAAAAACTATTTGAAAATCCACTGGTAATCAACGAAATCTCCTTTGAAAGGAAATTGCCCGTAGAAGACCATATCATTATGGCAGGTGATAGTGCCGGGCTCATTACACCTCTTTGTGGTAATGGTATGGCAATGGCCATTCATGGAGCGGTGATAGCGTCTGAATTGATCTGTAAGTACTTTCAAGACCAGCACTACACCCGTGAAGACCTGGAGAAAGAGTATACCAAAAGGTGGAACCACACCTTTGCATTCAGGCTCAAGGCCGGAAGAAACCTCCAAAAGCTTTTTGGAAGCACTATGACTTCCTCTTTGGCAGTAAATTTTGGCAGAAAGACTCCCTTTATTGCTAGAAAACTCATCAAACTTACCCATGGAAAGCCTTTTGAATATCACCAGCCCATTTTAAGCACCTGAACGATCTGAGACTTATCCAGAAACAACCAAAAGAAAAAGCCATTCAAACAAATAGCGGTAACGAGGTTGAGCCACATGGTACTTTTATAATTTGCTATTTGAGTATTTTTTGTAACACGGTACCACCAGATGAAGAAAAACAATAGCATAGGGAGGATGGCTAGTATGAAGTAAAGGGCGTGTCTGGGGCTTTCTTCTATATAAAAATATGCCATAAAGCCAAGCCCTGTCAGCCCAAAAACCAATGCTGAAAATAGGAAAGTGCCTTTGATCCCGAGTACAAAGCTTAATGTTCGATCGCCTCTTTCGCTATCTTCTTCGTGCTGATAGACCTGGGTCATTGGGTAGGCTCCCCAAAGCATACCTGAGCTAAGAATGGCCGGGATTAAAACTTCTGATCTCAGAAGCTGATCCAAACCAAACCCATTCAAGCCTTCATAAGCTATAAGGAAAGTAAAAAATCCCTGGAAAAAACCTGCGATGAACCATCCGATCCAGGGGTATTTTTTAAGTCTGATCCCTGGATGGCTGTAGGCTTTGCTGGCCAGTCCATAAATCAACACCATCACCACAAAAAGAAAGGAGAGCTGAAATGCCAGAATCAAGGCGATAATATCCAATAATAATGAGAGGTAGAGCAAGCCTGGCCGAACTTCAGGTGGGTTTTTTAATAAACCAATACTTTTTTTATCCTTGTCATAATAGCTATTAAATCCATTGCTGGCAGGGTATACCAAAAAATGTAAAATAAAAAACACCAAACCCAGGCTCTTTTCCGTAAAATTAGGAGCATAAGCCAATGCGAATAAAAATACTGGTAATAGCAAAAAGGAAAAGGGAAGTCTGAGATGGAGCCAGGAAGATTTTGAAAACATTTAAGTAAACATTTCTATTTTTAGCAAGTTAAATAAATTCAACGTTTCTCTGACACATATGCCCTCCTATATTCATAGCATTCAAACTGCCAATCCCCAACACCGGCACATACAAAAAGATACAGTCCACTTTATGCATGAATTCCTCAAGCTGGATAACATAGAAGCGCATCAGCTTGAGGTTTTGTATCGGGCTACTGGCATCCAGGAACGTTTTTCAGTGGTGCCGGACTTCTCTAATGGAAAGGCACCCACATTTTTTAGTTTTAATGGCCACACCCCCTCCACCAGGGAAAGGATGGAGATTTACCGGAATGAAGCCGCACCTTTGGCCGGCATGGCTGCAGAAGCTTGTTTCAAGGATATAGAAGTTTCTGCAACAAAAGTCACCCACTTAATCACCGTCTCCTGTACCGGGCTTTATGCCCCTGGTTTGGATATTGATCTAATTTACAGGCTAGGCCTTAATGAAGACATATCGCGTACCTGTATTAATTTCATGGGGTGTCAGGGGGCTTTGAACGGACTAAAAATGGCAGATAGCATAGCCAGGTCAAATCCTGATGCGATAATTCTTTTGGTTTGTGTGGAACTTTGTAGTCTTCATCTGCAAAAAAATAAAGATCCTGACAGCATGCTATCAGCATCCTTATTCGGTGATGGTGCAGCAGCAGCATTGATTTCCGCTAGTCCTCAAGGCAGATCTCTAGAGATCACCAGATTTTTAAGCGGTATTGAACCTACAGGACATGAGGATATGACCTGGAATATAGGTGATTTTGGTTTTGAGATGAAACTCTCCGACCAGGTACCTGTGCATGTTGGTAATGCTTTGGCAAGATTGGTAGAACGCCTGGCAAAAGAAATGCATCAGGTCGATTTTTATGCGGTTCATCCTGGGGGTAAGAAAATTTTGGAGACTGTGACAAATCTGCTCGGATTGGAACAAAAATCACTAGGGGCCTCATATGATGTGTTGAGATATTTTGGAAACATGTCCTCTCCCACCTTTCTATTTGTGCTGAAGGCCCAATGGAGCAACCTCAGTAAGAGTGATGCCAATAAAAATATCCTTGGATTGTCTTTTGGCCCTGGCATTTCCATGGAAAGTGTACTATTGAAAGTAAGAGATGATGGGTAAGTTTCACCAAAGGTCTTATGAGGAAGAATTGATGGATGTCCTTGATTCAGAGGGTCCGGTAATCTGGCAAACTCTTAAGGAACTGCGTACGATCAATAAATGGCTCGGTGGCAATAATGTAACCCAGAATGGGATTTCATCATTAATAAAAAAAAACGGTCCTCGCGAAAGGCCTTATAAAATCATGGACCTGGGATGCGGAGGTGGCGATATGCTGCGCCTGGTGGCAGACTGGTTCAGGAAAAAGAATATTCCCGTCATCTTTGT
Source organism: Cyclobacteriaceae bacterium (assembly GCA_041749015.1). GTDB lineage: Bacteria > Bacteroidota > Bacteroidia > Cytophagales > Cyclobacteriaceae > JBGTCD01. The sequence goes on along the minus strand of JBGTCD010000039.1, from coordinate 59,260 downwards.
CGGTTTTGATGCTAATCCATCCATTATCGCGTATGCTGAAGAAAATTCTACAGATTACCCTGAGATATCCTATGAACAAGGGAATGTTTTTAATTTAGACTTCAGATCCAAAGACTGCGACATTTATTTATGCACTTTATTTACCCACCATTTTGACGAGCCCGCTCTGGAAGGGTTACTTCAAAACCTGCATGAGTATGCCAATCTTGGGGTGGTAATTAATGACCTTCACAGGCATTGGTTTGCCTACTATTCGATTAAATTTATCACCAGATTTTTTTCAAAGTCTCCCATGGTCAAAAATGATGCGCCGCTTTCTGTGCTCAGAGCATTTAAAAGGAAAGATTTATTGAACATAATAAAAACGCTCCCAGATGCTGTTTTTACCTTAAAGTGGCGGTGGGCTTTTCGTTGGGAGTTGGTCATTTTTTCAAGTGACCAATAAGTCTGGCATAATTTTTATGTTGTACATTTGTATGAATCCAAATCCAAAAATCATGAAAAACTTAATACTACTCTTTATGATGGGGGCTACCATCGCATTTACGGCATCATGTGGGGAGGGAATATTTGGCAAGAGGGTGAAAGAGCCATTTAGGGGATCAAATTACGAATCAAATAACCGGTGGTTTCGTGCGGTAGGTAAGGCAGAAAGCTCCAAAGACAATATTGCCAAAAGCAAGGCAGACCTTGACGCTAAAAATCAATTAGCCGGCCAGGTAAGTACCAACATCAGGGCTGTAAGTGATCAATACCTTGGTCAAACGGAAAATGAGCGGGCTGCTGATGTGGCTGATAAATTTCAAACTTTGGTGCGTGAGGTTATGAATACCAACCTTGCTGACCTACGTAAGGTTGGAGAAAAGAAGTATTACTCAAAGGAAACCCAACGGTATACGGTATTTGTTGCTTACGAAATCAGGAAAAATGCCATGTTTAGGTTTATGAAAAGGCAGGCTAAGGCAGATCCAGCTATCGATGCCAGGACTAAAGCACTAATTGAAGAAATCATCGACAGTGAGTTAGCAAAAATTGAGGATGATGATGAATAAAAGAACCTGAATAGAAATTTAATATAAAAAAAGGCTGACTTCAATAGTCAGCCTTTTTTGATTTATGCGTGAGGCATCATTTTTTGTTTATGTTTTCGGATTTGTCGCCTTAGTTTTTCTGCTGCAAGGTCTGTGGCCTCTTCAAAGGATTTTGCGCGCTCCTTGGCAAAAAATTGACTCCCGGGCACATTGAGTTTGATCTCAACGGATTTATTTTCAATGCCATCCACATTATTTAGTTTGAGGAATACTTCGCCATCCACCATCCGGTCATAAAAGGTTTCCAACTTGTCAATTTTTTTTTGAATGAAATCGATCAACTTCTGATCAGCATCGAAATGAATGGAGTGCACTTGTAGTTTCATAATAGTTACGTTTTTTGTGATAAAATTAAGCTTTAGGGTGCGCCTGCTCATAAACAGATTTGAGCTTTTCCATAGTGTTATGCGTATAGACTTGAGTAGCCGCCAAACTGGAATGGCCCAACAAATCTTTTACCGCATTCAAGTCAGCACCATGATTTAATAAATGCGTAGCGAACGTGTGGCGCAAAACGTGCGGGCTACGCTTTCCAACAGTTGTAAACTGTTCCAGATACCGATGAACAATCCTATAGATAAGGACAGGATAGCACGGCCCCCCACTTTCTGAAACGAGGAAATGTCCCGTTTCGTTGATAAAATTTTGACTATTTCTTAGCTTTAAATAAGGCTCAATTACCTGAAGGGTAGAGTCAGGAATTGGTATTATCCGCTCTTTATTTCTCTTTCCTAAAACCCTGATAGTTTTGCTGCTGAGATCAATATTTTCGTCCTTAACATTGATCAATTCTGAGAGCCTGATCCCTGTGCCGTAGAGCAGCTCGAGCACCAGCCTATTACGGTAACCGGTAAAATCATCTTCAAATGAAAAGTGATCCAGAAGCTTGAGGAGTTCGTCTTCCTTGACAAACTGCGGTAACCTTTTGCTGGTTTTTAGAGCGACAAGTTTCTTTGTGGGGTCTTTTTGCAGATGGCCTCTTTTAATTAAGAATTTATAAAAAGCACGGAGGGTGGCAATTTTCCGATTGATGCTGGTTTCTTTGATCCCACTTTCTACTAATGTGATGATCCAGGTTCTCAAATGAAGACTTTCTGCAGCTTCCGGCTTTAATTCAAAATTTTCATCAAGGAATTGGCTGACCTGACCTAGGTCGGTTTTGTAGGAGATTAGCGTATGGGCGCTTGCCCGCTTCTCATATTGGAGATATTGCAAAAAAGAAAAAATCATTAAGCCAAACCCCGAATTTTACCGGATGTCCAACTTAAGGATTTTTATATATTTAAAAAAGCCGGGGGATTAATAATTTTCCCTTGCGTACATTTTTTGTCTGTAAGCAGCACGAAGCTTTTCGCTTCTACGAGTAACAGAAGGCTTTTCAAAAGCGGTACGAGACCTTAATTCCCTAAGTACGCCTGTTTTCTCAAACTTCTTCTTGAAGCGCTTCAGTGCCTTGTCTATACTTTCGTTTTCTTTGACGTTAACTACGATCATTTTTTCAACTAATTTTTTTCTCTTTCAGGGCTGCAAAAATAAAACTTTTCTGCACAAATTCCAAACCTCATTTTAATATTGCCCTTGAAATCACTAACTTTTGTATTTCGGAAGTGCCTTCACCGATCGTGCATAATTTGGCATCCCGGTAAAACTTTTCGACAGGATAATCTTTGGTGAACCCATATCCTCCAAAAATCTGGACGGCATCATTGGCTACCGAGACCGCTGTCTCCGAGGCAAAGTATTTAGCCATGGCAGATTCTTTAGTCATGGCTTCGCCGTTGTTTTTCATATCAGATGCGCGCTGAATGAGAAGTCTTGAGGCTTCAATATTGGTGGCCATATCTGCTAGTTTGAAGGAAATGCCCTGAAAACTGGAGATAGGCTGGTTAAACTGGTGCCTTTCCTTTGAATATTGAAGCGACGCTTCATAAGCCCCCTGTGCGATACCCAGGCTTAATGCTGCAATGGAAATACGACCTCCATCAAGAATTTTCATCGACTGAATAAATCCCTGACCTTCTTCACCAAGCATCTGGTCCTTATGGATTTTGCAATTGTCAAAAATCAGCTCCGCGGTTTCTGATGCGCGCATGCCCAGCTTATTTTCTTTTCTGCCGGGAGCGAAACCCGGAGTACCTTTCTCAATGATAAAAGCGGTCATGCCATGGGAATCACCGACATCTCCGGTCCTGACAATGACTACGGCGACATCACCGGACTTGCCATGTGTGATAAAATTCTTGGCGCCATTAATAATATAATAATCACCGTCTTTTTCAGCCACGGTGCGCATATTGCCTGCATCAGAGCCGGTATTAGGCTCTGTGAGGCCCCAGGCACCAATCCATTCGCCTGTGGCGAGCTTGGGTAGATATTTGGATTTCTGTTTTTCATTTCCAAAACTCAGGATATGCCCTGTGCAAAGAGAATTATGGGCTGCAACGGATAAGCCAATAGAACCATCTACTTTAGAGATTTCTTCTATAGCGGTGACATACTCATGGTATCCAAATCCTGATCCACCATATTCCTGAGGCACTAATACTCCTAACAAACCTAATTCCCCCAGTTGTTTGAATAAGGAAACTGGAAATTCCTGCGACTCATCCCACTCCATGATTTTGGGGCGAATCTCCCGCTCAGCGAAATCTCTGATCATATCACGAATCATAACTTGATTTTCGTTGAGCTTATAAATAGGATGTGGGGCTATTTCTGTACTTGTACTCATCAAAAAATAATTTTAAAAAAAATATGCGTTTGCAATTTAACGAAAATAGCAAACGAATGTTAGTTTGGAATGCACTTATTATTTTTATCTTGCCACCTGCCTTTGTTGTAAACTTCCCTCCAACCTTTACATCTTTTTAAGGTTTTAGCTAATAATTAAGAACCTTCCTAAGAATATCCTATTTTGCAGTTTAATTGAAAAATCATATTAATAAGAGATGAAAATATCTGTAGTTGGGACCGGGTATGTAGGGCTGGTAACAGGAACTTGCTTTGCTGAAACGGGAAATCATGTAACCTGTGTTGACATTGATGAAAAGAAAGTTGAGATGCTCAGGAATGGGAAAATAACCATTTATGAGCCCGGTCTTGAGCAGATTTTCGAGAGAAATACTAAACAGGGGAGATTAGGATTTACCACTGATCTTAAAGAAGGGATCGAAGGGGCCATGGTCATTTTTCTTGCCTTACCCACTCCGCCAGGAGCTGATGGTGCTGCCGATCTTCAGTATGTGCTTAAGGTAGCAGATCAGCTCGGCCCTCTTTTAAAAGGATACACCGTGATTGTTGATAAAAGTACAGTGCCTGTTGGCACGGCTGAACAGGTTCGGTCAAGGATAGCTAAAACTGCAAAAGTACCTTTTGATGTGGTATCTAATCCTGAATTTCTAAGGGAGGGGGTAGCCGTTGATGACTTTATGAAGCCCGACAGGGTGGTGATAGGCAGCGATTCCAAAGAAGCAAGTGACCTTATGGAGACCCTTTATTCGCCTCTAGTTCGCCAGGGCAACCCAATTGTGCATATGGATTTACGGTCGGCAGAATTGACCAAATATGCAGCAAATTCCTTTTTGGCGACCAAGATCACTTTTATGAATGAGATTGCCAATCTTTGTGAGATCCTGGGTGCCGATGTAGATCAGGTGCGTAAAGGAATTGGTACAGACAGTAGAATTGGAAAGCGGTTTTTGTTTGCAGGGATAGGCTATGGCGGGAGTTGTTTCCCTAAAGATGTTCAGGCCCTTTCAAAATCTGCCAAGGATGTCGATTACGATTTCAAAATAATCAACGCCGTAATGGCAATTAATGAATCTCAAAAGATTAAGCTTATCCCACAAATCCTGGATCGGTTTGATGGTGATCTTAGCGGTAAGACCATTGCTATATGGGGTTTGGCATTCAAGCCTTATACAGATGATATCCGGGAGGCACCCTCTCTAGCCAATATTAAAGAATTACTGGATTTGGGAGCCAAAGTAAAAGTGTACGATCCGGAAGCCATAGAAAACGTAAGAGGTCAAATAGGTGATGCAGTTGAATATTGCAGGGATGAATATGAAGCGGCTACAGGTGCGGATGCACTGCTCATCGTGACAGAATGGCCAGTATTCAGAACCCCGGATTTTGACCGTCTTGGAGAGGTGCTTAAAAATAAGCTTATCTTTGATGGCAGAAATCTTTATGCTGTTGACCAAATGGAAAAGTTAGGGTTTAATTATATCAGTATAGGAAGGAAAGCTGTATGAGTAAAAAAAGAATACTCATAACCGGGGCAGCCGGATTTCTAGGCTCCCATTTATGCGACCGGTTCCATAAGGACGGGTACCATGTGATAGGAATGGACAACCTGATTACCGGAGCTCTTCGTAATATAGAGCACTTGTTTAAGAGTGAAAGCTTTGAGTTCTATCATCATGATGTGTCCAAATTTGTCTATGTTCCCGGACCCCTTGATTACATTCTGCACTTTGCCTCGCCTGCAAGCCCCATTGATTATTTAAAGATTCCTATACAAACTTTGAAGGTAGGCTCTCTAGGTACCCATAACCTGTTGGGGTTGGCAAGATCCAAGAAAGCGCGCATGCTGATTGCCTCCACCTCCGAAGTGTATGGAGATCCACTGGTACACCCGCAAAAGGAATCTTATTATGGAAATGTAAATCCTATTGGTCCCAGAGGGGTATATGATGAGGCAAAGCGCTTTCAGGAAGCCATCACCATGGCCTATCATACCTATCATGGCCTGGAAACGCGCATTGTCAGGATTTTTAATACCTATGGCCCCAGAATGAGGCTCAACGATGGCCGCGCTTTGCCTGCTTTTATTGGACAGGCATTAAGGGGAGAAGATATCACAGTTTTTGGGGATGGCAGCCAGACCCGTTCTTTTTGCTATATCGATGACCAGGTGGAGGGCATCGTAAAGCTGCTTTTAAGTGATTACGCCTTGCCGGTGAATATTGGAAATCCTGATGAAATTGCGATCCTGCAGTTCGCTGAAGAGATCATCAATCTGACCGGCACCAAACAAAAAATAGTTTATAGGGATCTTCCAACGGATGACCCAATGCAGCGCAGGCCGGATATAACCCTGGCCCGTGAACTACTGAATTGGGAGCCTAAGGTAAATCGAGCCGAAGGCCTGAAATTGACCTTTGATTATTTTAAATCGCTTCCCAGGGAGGAATGGTTTCAAACCGAGCATCATAATTTCGAAAAATATATCAATCGGTAGCCATGTCAAGAATATTAGTAACAGGGGGTTTAGGATACATCGGTTCTCATACCGTGGTGGCTTTGGTGGAAAATGGTTTTGAGCCTGTAATCATTGACAACCTCTCGAATTCAGACCTGCAGGTGCTGGAGCGATTAAAGGAAATTACAGGAAAGACCCTGTCATTTATTGAGGTTGAGATGTGCGAAAAAGAAGCTTTGGAAGCAGTTTTTAAACAACAAGGGCCCTTTGCAGGGGTGATTCATTTTGCGGCTTTCTTACAGGTACAAGAGTCTGTAGCCCAGCCGCTGAAGTATTATTATAATAACATGGTGTCTACAATAAATCTTCTGGAGGTCATGGAGCATCATGGAGTACCCTTCCTGGTCTTTTCTTCCTCCTGCACCGTGTATGGCAATCCTGATCAACTACCGGTAAGCGAAACTGCACCGGTAAAACCAGCTGTTTCGCCGTATGGCAATACCAAAAAGTTGTGTGAAGATATCATCAGGGATGCGGCTATGGCCGGCACTTCCAATTCAATCTCCCTGAGATATTTTAATCCTATAGGTGCTCATAACTCAGCCCTAATTGGCGAGGTGCAGCAAGGTGAGCCCCATCATTTAATCCCCTATATCACAGAAACTGCCACAGGAAAGCGGAAAGTACTCAAGGTATTTGGCAATGATTATAATACCTCCGATGGCTCATGCGTAAGAGATTATATCCACGTCATGGATATCGCCGGGGCTCATGTGGATGCCGTGAAAAGACAAATCCATGGTAGAATGGAAGCACCATTTGAAGTCTATAATTTGGGAACCGGTGAAGGATATTCTGTATTGCAAATGATCAAGTCTTTTGAAAAGGCTACAGGAATTCCTATTCCTCACGAAATTGCCCCCCGGAGAGATGGTGATGTAGAAGCGGTGTATGCGGATACCCGAAAGGCGGAAAAACATTTGGGGTGGAAGGCCCGTCATACTTTGGAAGAGATGCTGCGCTCGGCATGGGTCTGGGAGCAGGCACAAACAACAAAAATAAAATGAATTCAATTCTGATAACCGGAGGGGCGGGATTTATTGGATCCCATGTAGTAAGGCTTTTTGTGCTCAAGTACCCTGATCTCAGGGTGGTGAATCTTGACTTGCTGACCTATGCGGGCAATCTTGAAAATCTGCGGGATATAGAGGACAAAACCAATTACAGATTCATCAAAGGGGATATCTGTGATGAATCATTGATCAATGACCTTTTTGAGAAATACCGTTTTGAGGGGGTTATACACCTGGCTGCTGAATCTCATGTTGACAGGAGTATTTCAAACCCACTGGCCTTTCTCCAGGCCAACATCGTCGGTACGGTAGTATTATTGAATGCTGCAAAAAAGCATTGGAAAGGAAATTTTGAAAATAAGGTCTTTTATCAAATCTCTACCGATGAGGTTTATGGGTCTTTGGGACCATCAGGGTTTTTTACTGAAACGACCCCTTATGATCCTCAGTCACCCTACTCCGCCTCCAAGGCAGGAGCAGATCATTTTGTAAGAGCCTATGCCAATACCTATGGCATGCCTGTAAAGATCAGTAATTGCTCTAATAACTATGGTCCCAACCAGTTCCCTGAAAAGCTGCTACCACTGATGATCCATAATATATGCAATGAAAAGCCGCTTCCTGTATATGGAAAGGGAGAAAATATCAGAGATTGGCTTTATGTGGAAGATCATGCCAAAGCAATAGACTTAATTTACCACAAGGGTAAGATAGGAGCGACCTATAATATTGGAGGATTCAATGAGTGGAAAAATATTGATATCGTCAAGCTGCTCTGTAAGATAATGGACCAGAAGCTGGACAAAAAACCAGGCAGCACCGAGAAACTAATACATTTTGTCAAGGACCGTGCAGGCCATGACCACCGATATGCCATTGATGCAGGTAAAGTTCATAAAGAGTTGGGATGGTCACCTTCCCTTCAGTTTGAGGCAGGTCTGGAAAGAACGGTGGATTGGTATCTTGCTAATCAGGACTGGCTGGACCGGGTGACCTCAGGTGCTTACCAGGCATATTATAAAAATCAGTACCAATCATGAAGGGAATTATTCTAGCGGGAGGGTCAGGCACCCGGTTACATCCGCTCACACTTGCCGTGAGCAAGCAACTCATGCCGGTTTATGATAAACCCATGATCTACTACCCACTTTCCATCCTGATGATGGCAGGCATTAAAGAAGTTTTGATCATCTCCACCCCCCACGATCTGCCTTTATTCAAAAAACTCCTTGGGAATGGCAGTTCTTTGGGCTGCACCTTTGAATATGCGGTTCAGGAGGTTCCCAATGGTCTGGCCCAGGCATTTGTAATTGGTGAGGATTTTATCGGAACTGATAAGGTGGCACTGATTCTCGGGGATAATATTTTTTATGGCAGTGGGTTGGCCAAGCAGCTTCAAGCTCATAACAACCCTGAGGGCGGGGTGGTTTTTGCTTATCATGTTCAAGATCCACAACGTTATGGGGTGGTCGAATTTGACCAGGAACTTAAAGCCATTTCTATTGAAGAAAAGCCTGCGCACCCCAAGTCCAATTTTGCCGTGCCGGGACTTTATTTCTATGACAATGAAGTAGTCAGCATCGCCAAGTCATTGAAGCCAAGCGCCCGTGGAGAGTATGAAATCACCGATATTAACAAAGTTTACCTGAGTAAAGATAAACTTCAGGTTGGGATCATTGGCAGAGGTACTGCCTGGTTAGACACTGGTACTTTTGCCTCATTAATGCAGGCCGGAAATTTCGTCCAGGTAATAGAGGAGCGTCAGGGGCTCAAGATTGGCTGTATCGAGGAGGTGGCCTATAGGATGGGCTATATAGACAAAGCACAGGTGCTGAGTCTGGCTCAACCTCTTGAGAAGAGTGGATATGGGGTTTATCTAAAAAACATGGTAAAATAAGACCTGAAATTCATCAGGCCTTATTCAAGGACTTCCCCTAAAATCTAAAGGAAAGCTGAAATTTGGTTTCAATCAACCGGATCGGAGACGAATAGGTGTACCCTACATGGTAATCATGGACCAGGTCAGGTTCAATTTCACTGGCAAAACCAATATAAAGGTCCTGGGCATGATCCAGCAAGGTAACAGGTGGCTGAAAACTCATGTACCGTACCGGAGCGCCTGTTATAAACTGGGTTCTGATATCAAGCAATACTCCTGAAGGTCTTCTGGTAAAATACTTTCCTATGTCCAATTGAATGCCTGCGCCAAAAGAATATACCGGGGCACTGGATGACAATAGTATTTCGCTTTCTAAAGGTACAGGGCAGCTAGATGTATGCGACTCTCTAGGATCCTCAATATATAAACTACTTGTAAACATTGAATAGCCAACCCGCGAAATGATGTAGGGGTTGATGATTCCGGTTCTCTTGAGGTGGAATCTGGTGTTGATACCAAAATTACTAAGGCCATTGATGACATTTACATCCACCATGCCATACTCACTGTTGTCAAAATAATACAGTTCCTGGTTGGTTTCATTTCCATATACTGAAAAGGCCCCATCCAGGCCAATAGAAACATTAGACTGACCCAAAAACCAAAAATATTCGGCGGAAAACCCGTGTGCTGTCCCGAAGTACTGGCCCATGAGCCCTTTACCGCCTGTTTTTACATACCCCATACTGCTTTCTTTGGTATGTAATTTGGGCGGATCATCATCCTCGACATAAAACCTTTGAGAAAATAACGAGAGCGGAAGGAATAAAATGGAAAACATTAGTAATGGTATCCTCATGATTGACTGGGATTAGATTAAACAATAAACCATGCTCTCGATTGTTTAAAATATAGCAAGATTCAGACCATTTTTTTTAAATGGTTAAAATATTTTGAGCGAAAAGGTCCTTTTATGTTACTTCAATGGCGAATCGGGCTCATTTGCCATAGTCTTGTACACCAGCTTATCAGCGAGTCCGGGGAGCCATTTATTAAGGAATACCGCCAATTTACCCTGGAGGGTAAGCACAATGATATTTTTTCGTTTCACCACTGCCTTATAAATATGGCGTGCACATTCCTCAGCCGTCATCATGTTATCTTCATCACGTGGGGATTCTCCCTGGATCGACCCATCTTTGACCAAAGACCTTTTCCGGATATTTGAAGCGGTGAATCCGGGGGCAGCAGTCAGAATATGGACATTTCTTTTGAGCATTTCAGTACGCAGGACCTCAAGGAAACCATTCAGGGCAAATTTAGAGGCCGAATATCCGGTGCGCCCAGGCAAACCCCTGAAGCCAGCAATAGAAGAAAGGCCTACTACTGAGCCCTCATTTTTAAGTATTTCCGGGAGACAATACTTGGTAGCATACAGGACCCCATAGAAATTGATATCCATGACTTTTTTGATGACTTCCAGGTCACAATCTTCGAAAAGGGCCCGCATGGTAATACCGGCATTATTGATCAGAATATCAATCCGGCCGTAGTGGTTGATGGCGGCCTCTGCCATGGCTTTATTATCCTCTTCCTTACTCACATCAGCCACAAAGCCCTGGATTTGAATGCCTTGCTTTTGTAAAGATTGCACGGTTTCTGATAATTGGGATTCATTCCTACCGGTAATAAGAATTTTTGATCCCTTAGCTCCAAATTCAGTGGCCAAAGCCCTGCCAATACCTGAGGAGCCACCCGTGATGACTACTACCTTATCCTTCATCTTTTTAAAATTTTGCTCAATTTATAAACAAACCCGATTACCCTCAGAGAATTTTATCATTTTTGCACCGGTATGTTTTCGATCAGGCTGTTTTCCAGAATTCCCCTCCCAATACTTTATGTTGTGGCCTGGATACTGTACGTGCTTACCTATTATATTTATAGGTACCGCCGCAAAGTAGTTTTCAACAACTTAAAACAGTCCTTCCCTGAAAAATCTGATGATGAGCTCCGAAGGATTTCAAAGGGTTTCTATAAGCGGCTGGCTCAGTTTGGAGTAGAAGCGATCAAAGGCATCACCATTTCCAGGGAAGCCTTGATGAAAAGAGTTGATTTTGAGCCTAATGAAATCCTTTTTGAGCAACTTCGAAATAAGGAAAATGTAGTATTAATGGCCAGCCATACTTTTAATTGGGAATGGGTACTTCTGGCTGGATGTCTGCATCTTAAAGTGCCCATTGATGCAGTATACCAACCCATTGCCATCAAATTTTTTGACAGGCTTATGATTAACACAAGATCCAGATTTGGGGGCAAGCCGGTTTCGAAAAATGAAATCGTCAGGACCCTTGTCAGGGAAAAGGATCGGCATGCCTCTCTTTCTATTGTTGCTGATCAAATGCCTCCCGGCAGAGCACCCATGGTCTGGCATGATTTTTTAAATCGTAAAACAGCCTTCTACCTGGGTACTGAGAAGCTGATCAATGTGCTTGAAAGGCCGGTTTATTTTATTCATACTGTTAGAGTGAGAAGAGGGTATTACCAGGTAAAATTTATTCCTTTGGCCATGCCGCCTTATCCAAAAAAGCTTCCTGATGGCCATATTATGGGGAGATTTGCGGATTCCCTCCAGGATTTGATCACAGCGGATCCGGAAGGGTGGCTCTGGAGCCATAATCGGTGGAAAAGGCGCGGTACTCCGCCTCCTGATTAATCCAGCAGCCCTTCGATGTCCTCTTTTGTAAGGCTTTTTACAAAGCTTTGCTCTGTTGCAATAAGCTCATTGGCCAGTCGCAGTTTGCGCTGCTGCAGGGCAAGGATTTTTTCTTCTACCGTATTTCTTGTGATAAATTTATAGGTGAATACTTTATTTTCCTGACCAATACGATGGGCCCTGTCTACGGCCTGCGCCTCACTTGCAGGATTCCACCAGGGGTCCAGGATGAATACATAATCTGCCTTGGTAAGGTTGAGCCCTAAGCCGCCTGCCTTCAGTGAGATCAGAAAAACTGTAGTTTTAGGGTCATTTTGGAATTGTTCAACCTCCTTTTTCCGGTCTTTGGTGCTGCCATCGAGATAGGCATATTTTATTGACTTTTCCTTGACCTGCTTTTCTACAATTTTCAGGTGCTTTACAAACTGGCTAAAAATCAAAATCTTATGGCCTTCCTCGAGGGCATTGTCCATCATGGATAGGATTTCTTCCATTTTGCCGGAGTCGTCAGAATAATCCTCTTCGGTCAAAGCAGGGTGGTTGGCAATCTGCCGCAGCTTGGTCAACCCCTGAAGGAGTACAAACTGGGTTTTTCCAATGCCATCAGATTCAATGAGGCCAAGTATTTTATTTCTGTAATGTGACTTAACTTCTTCATACACTTTTTCCTGGGCTTCGGTCATATCACAATAATGGATATTTTCCAGCTTTTCGGGCAACTCCCGGGCCACCTGTGATTTGTGCCTCCTAAGAATAAATGGCTTGATGATGGTGTGCAGTCTTTTAGTTTTTTCAAAATCATTTTTCTTTTCAATAGGCACTAAAAACTCATTTTTGAAGAATGCCTGATTTCCTAATAGACCAGGATTTACAAATGTCATTTGTGACCAGAGGTCAAGGGTGCTGTTTTCAAGGGGCGTGCCCGTGAGAATCAATCGCTGTCTTGATTTTAATTTTCTTACCGACTTGGCTATGATCGAAGAGGGATTTTTAATCGATTGTGATTCATCAAGAATCACATAGTTGAAATAAAAGGATTTGATTTCTTCAATGTCAAGCCGCACGATACCGTAGGAGGTAAGCACCAAATCATATTGACTAAACCTGGATACATCCTTGTCTCTGAAAGTGCCAGTATAAGAAAAAACTTTTAAATCAGGCGTGAACTTCTTGGCCTCCATCTCCCAGTTGTACACCAGGGAGGTGGGCATCACCAACAAGGAAGTGCCTGTCTTCCCAGTTTCCTTTTGTGCTTGAAGTAAGGCTAATGCCTGGACCGTTTTACCTAATCCCATGTCATCTGCCAGGCATCCTCCAAAACGGTACTCATCCAGAAAGCGCATCCAATTGTAGCCGGCAGTTTGGTATGGCCGCAGGGTTCCTTGAAATCCTTCAGGCATGGGAAAATTTTCTATCTGGTCAAAATCCCTGAGCTTTTGTAGCTTTTTACCCATGCTGACCCGGGCCAGATTGCCGGATTCAAGTTCCTGCACCAGGGCCAGGTGGTGCTTCTTCAAACGGGATTCTTGGGCAGTGCCGGAATCATCATTGATAAAGGCAAATAGCTCCGAATATTCTTCAAACCATTCTTCGGGGATTACAGCAATTTTGCCATCCGGTAGGATGAATTCCCTTTTCTTATTGATAATGTATTTTCTTAATTCCCTAAAGGGAATTTCAAATTCACCAAATCTAATGATGGCATTAACTTCAAACCAGTCAATATTTTCCTTAACTTCTATGTCAATAGAGGATTTTCCCAAAAAATATTCCTTGCCACTGGACTCCTTCTGCTGGAACTCCAATCCCTTGGTCTCCAGCGTTTCCTTGTGTCTATTGAGCCAGCTGATGGCCTTGCTTTTTGGCAGCGCTGCACGCCCGTGCCGGAATGGCATGCCACTTTCTACCAAACGTTTTATTGTATTTTTTTCAAAGTTCAGATTTCTTTTTACCCGGTGGAAAACATAATCACCGTCCCTTTTTTCCATTTTCACACTTATGGGGCCTGGGGCCTCAGCTTTGAAAATGAATTGGCCATATCGGAATGATATTTCCATCACTAAAAACCCACTGCCGTCATCAATATCATTGGATTTACCAAATAAGGATTCCTGGGTGGGATTGGTATTGACCCCGGTAATTTTAATGATTGGTTGAGGGCGATGGTCTTCACTGGTAATCTCAAATCCCTTGGCATATACATCAAAAGAGGCAATCAGAGGTGCCACAAATTTGCTGTAATAGGTTTCCTCTACATTTTTTGGGATTACAATAAATTTCTTATTCAGGAAGGGCAGTAGTTTTTTGCCATCTACCTCTTTTTCAAAACTATAAAGCTTACCAGCCAAAACCAACCAGGCCGGATTTTTACAAATGATATAGGCGCCTTTGTATTGAAAATCCAGCTTTACATCATTGTATTTAATCGTAGGGAAATAATGGGTGTTTTCCTCATTTTTTCTGAAGTGAAAGAGAATAGTGGCTTTATTTTCCATCACTTCAATTTCCCTCCAGGCAGGCTCGCCGTCATTGCCCATTTCAAACATGCGCTTGCCTTTCATTTTCTCAAGTACCGCAGCCCTTTTGATTTCCAGATACCTTTCGATCTCTTGTTGTAGTGGTTCCTGACCTTTTTGCTTGTCATATACTTTGAGAAAAAACTCAAAGGTTTTCATGGGTTTTTTTGAAAATTTTTTCGCAATGGCGTTCTGACTCATTGAATCCATCAAGTCGATTAATTCATAGTCTGTATCATCCAGGCCTTTGGCAAATTCCTCGGCATTTTGAGGTGAAATATTCTGGTGCTGAAAGGTTAATTTTCCAAGTGAGTCTACGTGCACGACATAAGATTCAAATAAATATCCCAAATACTCATGCTGAAACAAGGAGTAGATTATCTGAAAAGGTTTAGTTGCAGAGACTTTCATTAATTATTGCAAAAAGACAATTGCGAAATTTAATAAGAAAATGAGAAATAAATGGGCGGAAATCCGTGAAAGGATTACGATGTGAGGTTATCAGGAATAATGTCCATTAACTGGAATTCGAATCTTTTTCTCAACGAAATTTCCTATTCTAACATACGGAAAATAACAGAAATTGTTTTGGATGAATCTTTTTATACCGTAAGTTAAAATACTGAAAATCAGTAAGATAAAATTAATGGCCTGTATTCGAAAGATGCGCTTGAGGGTATACCCTACTGGAGGAAGCTGATATTGTGATACCTGGTGGCAATCACTGCAGGCCTGTAAGAAATTAATAAAGTAATCACTATTATGCTTAAACCGGTGTAAAAGAAGTCCATAAAACGCATTTCAACCGGGTAGTTATCCATAATAGCGGCTTCCATTCCCATGGAAACCAGGCCGAAATTTTGCTGAAGCCAGCATACAAATGCCCCTATTAATAATCCCCCAGTGGCGCCACCCAGAGAGATTATAGCCCCCTCAGTTAGGAAAATATTTCTGACCAATGTTTTTTCAGCCCCCAAAGCGTAGAGCAAAGCAATATCCTTTTTCTTGTCCAGGGCCAGCATAATCAGGGAAAAGAAAATATTGATGCTGCCAATGGCCAGTAAAAAGGTCAATGTCATGAAAACGAAAAGCTTTTCAAGCTTGAGGATTTTATACAGGTCTGCATGTTGCTCCTCATTACTGAGTACTTTAAAATCTTCACCAAGGGAATTTTTAAGGGCATTGATGACGCGGTCCGGACGGTGGCTATCAAGAGTTTTGATTTCAAGAGCAGTCCTTTTATTGCCATAATCCAGGAGGTCTTTGGCAAATTCAAGAGGGACTATGATGTAATTTTCATCATAAGACTTTTCGATGGCAAACACGCTGCCGATCAGGATATTCTTTCTGCTGTACAGTTTGCTAGGGTCAAGGGTTCCGGTGCGGGCATCTTTAATATAATGTACTTGTAGGGCGTGTAGGTCATTTCCGGCTACCGCAGACAAATTATACCGTACCCCCCTGCCTATAATAGCATAGTTGATGCTGCCCTCTCGTAATTTCAGTTCTCCGTTTACTATATTTTCTCCTTTGACCAACCGGCCCTGATCCAGAAAATTATCACTGACCCCTTTCATGGTTACCACCATATCGTAATCTCTGTATTTGATATAGGCATAGTCCTCGATCACTTCGGTGACGATGGCCACCCCCTCAATGGCATTGACATTTTCCAGAAATCCTTCATCAAATTCGAATGACTTCCCTTTAGCAGGAACTACGAGGATTTCCGGGTCAAATGATCCGAAAACAGACCTCAGCAGGCCTTCCAGACCATTAAAAACTGAAAGAACAATGATTAAGGCTGCCGTGCATACCGCCACTCCTACCATAGAGATCATGGAAATGATGTTGATGAAGTTTCGCTTTCTCTTTGAGAAAAAATACTTTCGGGCGATAAAAAAGGGAATGTTCAAGATCGGTTAATTTTCTTCTTCGTCCTCTTTGGGAGGAATGCTGAGGCTGTCAATGAGCTTATCTAACTCCATTGCCCGCTCCTCAATCTGGTCAATGTGAAAAATAAGATCTGGTACGATGCGTACCTGTTTGCCAATTTTGTTTCCAAGCTGTTTACGGATCTCACTTTTTCTTGTGGTGATTTTCTGTAATAAACTTTCCCTATCCTTGATCAGCATCATGCTGATGTACACCTTAGCCAGGCTTAGGTCAGGTGACATGTCTATGTGGGCGATGGTCACAAAGGCCCCTTCCAGGATGCCTCGCGTATCTTTTTGGAAAATAGCACCAAGTTCCTTTTGGAGGAGGCGCGCATATTTTTGTTGTCTTTTACTATCATTCATCAGTACAAATATCTTAAAAATTTACTTTTTCTTTTAATTCAACTAATTTCGGCTGCATACTGTTGCATAAACCTCTTAAGCCTTGCTTAGATTTTTCAGAATAAATGATCCCTATCGGCTAATTGCCGTATTTTTGATCCTGCTTGCTATCCGGCTACCCGTGATGATTGCAGGTGATAGCCTTACCATTCCTGAGCTTTCCAATATGGTGTTAGGAGAAAAGCTTGCATCAGGTAACCAACTTTATACAGAAATATGGGATAATGCAGGCCCTTTAGCAGCGGGTGTTTATTGGCTGATTCACCTGGTGGGAGGTAAGAGCCATATTACCTACCAAATCCTTGCTTTATTATTACTCATCTTTCAATGTGCCCAGTTTAATTTTCTGGTATTGCAGACCAGGGCTTATGAGGAAAATACCTACGTACCTGCCATAGTTTACGGCCTGATTATGTCCCTATATTTCGATTTCTTTACACTTACACCGATCCTTATGGGGATTACTTTTATTCTCCCTGCCATTCGCAACCTTTTTAGTCATATAGAATTTAGAGCCAAACGTGACGAAACCATATTATATACCGGACTTTTTCTAGCGATTGCCGGGTTGTTTTACCCACCCCTCACCATTTTTGGTTTATGTGCCCTGGTGATTATGGTGCTTTTTACAGGTACAGTACCCCGGCGATATGCGCTGTTCATTTTTGGTTTCCTATTACCCTATGGTATTTTGGTTTTGTATTTTTATTTGCGAGATGGACTTCCGGAGCTTTATTATAACTATTTCAGACAGCTGGTATATTTTGAGAGTTTCAAGTTTATCGATATTCGCGACCTTTTTATAATCGCATCGGTGCCCGTCATATTCCTTTTGTTTTCATTATTTATGATTTTGACCCGTTCGCCATTTACCAACTTTCAGGCCAGGCTCCTTCGGGTGATGGGGGTTTGGTTGATTTTTTCAGGGATTTTCTTTTTTCTCACCCATGAGCGGGCTCCGGTGAATCTTACTGTCATGGTAATACCATTAGCGTTTTTTATTACCCATTTCTTTCTGATTATTCGCCGAAGGCGTATAGCCGGGATAGCATTCATGATTTTTGTTTTTGGGATTTCCTTTACCAGTTTGGGGACGTATTTTGGTCCGGTGGTGCCTGTGGAATGGGTGAACCCCGAAAAACTATTGGTAAGCCCTGGTCAGTGGGATGCCAAAGTGAAGGGAAAGAGGATATTGATTTTAAGTGAAAATCTGAGTCCACTAAGACATGCCCTACACGCAACGCCATTTCTGGATTGGCCATTGTCGGAAGAAATTTTTACCAATCCTGGGTATTATGACAACACCACAATTATCTACCAGGGGTTTGTCAAAGATATGCCGGAGTATATCATTGATGAAGACAACCTGATCCCAGGAGTTTTTGATAAAATTCCTTCACTGAAATTACAGTATGAGATAGCTGCTCCAGGGCTTTATCGGCTCATAGGAGAATAAAAAGGCCGATCAGACAATTAAACTAGCAACTTATTTTATCCACCCTTCTCTCATGCCGGCCTCCTTCGAAGGCCGTATTTAAATACGCCTCTGTAATTTCCAGAGCATCCTCGGTAGTAATGAATCTTGCCGGCAGACATAAGATATTGGCATTATTATGTTGTCGGGCAAGCGAAGCAAGTTCAGGAGTCCAGCAGATGGCAGCACGGATGCCCTGATGCTTATTAGCAGTCATGGCCACCCCATTAGCGCTCCCACAAATCAAAATTCCCAGAGGGGCCTTTCCATCTTCTACAAGTGTGGCTACCGGATGCGCAAAATCAGGATAATCTACAGAATCGGGTGAATGGGTGCCACAATCCTCTAACTCCCAGCCTTTGTTGGACAGATGCTGCTTTAACAGTGCTTTAAGGTCAAACCCTGCATGATCGGCACCTATGGCTAATTTTTTGTTCATAATGCTTTATTCTTAAGTTCTTCCTTTCGCCGTCTGCGCCATACTCCTTTGGAAATCAATATACTAATTTGATACAAACCAATCAAGGGAATGGCGACTAGCACTTGAGAAAATGGGTCAGGAGGTGTCAGCATAGCACCAAGCACCAGTATCACTACAATGGCGTGTCTGCGATAGGCTTTCATGATTTCGGGGGTGATGATGCCTACCTTTGAAAGAAAATATACCACCATGGGCAATTGAAAAAGAATACCGCAACCCAGGACCAACATGGAAACCGTGGTCACGTAAGAGGTAATATCAAATTCATTGCTCACCAAATCACTGACCTGATAGTTGGCCAAAAAATTCACTGCCAGCGGGGTGACAATAAAATATCCGAACATTACCCCTGTGGTAAATAACAAGGAAACAAAAAATACAGCACCGCGTGAAATTTTTCTTTCCTTGAGGTGGAGACCAGGACTGATAAACCGCCATAACTCCCAGAAAGCATATGGAAATGCTACGATTATGCCGATAATAAAGGAAGAGGTGATGTGCATGGAAAACTGCCCGGTCATGATCCTACTCTGCAGATAAAAGGGCAACTCAGTGATGCAAAGCACATCAGAGCCAATCAATGCCCCTAATTTACAAAGCATGCGGAATGTCCAAAAATCTGCCTTTGCCGGGCCAAAAATGACTGTATTGAAAACAAAATCCTTGGAAATAAAGGCAGCAACGGTGAAAATGAACACAACAATCACTGAGCGGACCAAATGCCACCGCAGCTCTTCCAGATGGTCCAGAAAAGACATGTTTTTTTCGCCGATTTCTTTTACGTTTGTTGCCACGGATTATTTATAAAGCGGAAACTGAGGCATCCATTCGTTAACTTCAGCCTTCACATCCTTGAGTGTCTTTTCGTTTTCATGGTTTTCAAGCACCCGATCGATCAAACCTACAATTCGAATCATGTCAGCCTCCATAAGACCTCTCGTGGTGACGGCTGCTGTTCCAACACGCATACCTGAGGTGATAAAGGGCGACTGGTCATCAAAAGGAACCATGTTTTTATTGATGGTGATATCAGCCTTAATCAATGTTTCCTCGGCGATTTTACCGGTCAACTTTTTATTGCGGAGGTCGATCAGCATCAGGTGGTTATCAGTGCCTGAAGATATGATCTCGTATCCTTTCTCATTAAATGCCTTTGCCATGGCCTGAGCATTCTTTATTACCTGGATCCCATATTTCAGGAAGTCATCGGTCAGGGCCTCCCCAAAAGCCACGGCTTTGGCAGCAATGATGTGCTCTAAAGGACCACCCTGTGTTCCGGGAAATACACCGCTATCCAGAAGGGCAGTCATTTTCCTGAGTTGGCCCTTTGGGTTTTTGATACCGAAAGGATTTTCAAAATCTTCCCGCATCATGATGACCCCGCCTCTCGGCCCCCTCAGTGTTTTATGAGTAGTGGTGGTCACGATATGGCAGTAGTCCAGTGGGTCATTGAGCAGGCCACGGGCTATAAGCCCGGCCGGATGGGCGATATCTGCAAGTAGTATGGCCCCACAACTGTCAGCCGCTTCTCTCAGAATTTCATAGTCCCACTCGCGGCTATAGGCGGAGGCTCCGCAAATGATGAGCTTGGGTTTGATTTTCTTTGCCTGGTCGATGACCTTTTCAAAATCAATCCTTCCGGTTTCTTTTTCCACGCCATAAAAATGGGGCTTGTATAATTTGCCGGAATAATTGACCGTGGAGCCATGGGTCAGATGCCCGCCATGGGAAAGATCAAAGCCCAGGATGGGATCACCCGGCTGTAGCAGGGCCAGCATAACGGCCGCATTAGCTTGAGCACCTGAGTGGGGCTGCACATTGGCCCAGGTGGCACCAAAAAGTTCACAAAGGCGGTCTATAGCAAGTTGCTCAATCTCATCTACTACCTCGCAGCCCCCATAATATCGCTTGCCGGGCAGTCCCTCGGCATATTTGTTGGTGAGTACAGAACCGGCCGCCTCCATCACTTGCGGGGAGGTGAAGTTTTCGGAGGCTATGAGTTCTATCCCGGAGGTTTGTCTTGTGGCTTCTTTTTGAATGAGGGAAAATACTTTTTCGTCGCGCTTAATCATGAATGGTAAAAAATTTTGCCCAAAATTACAGTAATGCAGGTAGATTAACAATCATTCAATCCGGCTTGTTTGGATTAAAATACATGCGGGTCCAAAGTATTCTGTATATTCTGGAGATATTAATTTGAGGGATTTGGCATAACATGTGAACTGTTAAGACTAAGTATTTAAATTGGTGCCGGAGATAGATCCTGTATTCAATATGGAAACCAGTTTTTTCGCAGACGTTTATGAGGTGGCAAAGCTAATTCCCCGTGGACGGGTGACCTCCTATGGTGCTATAGCCAGGTATCTGGGCTCAGGAGGTAGTGCCAGGATGGTTGGGTGGGCGATGAATCAGGCCCATAGTATGGCAGATGTACCTGCCCATAGGGTGGTCAACCGTACCGGGCTGCTGACCGGCAAGCATCATTTCGGTCATCCTGACAGAATGCAGGAACTTCTGGAGGCTGAAGGCATCAAAGTGGTGGACGATCAGGTGCAGGATTTTAAAAAAATCTACTGGGACCCATCCGAACATCTGGGGTTGTTGGATTAATATTGTAAAACGGGCCTTTTGTCGACTTTGACTCTAACGCTAACACTAACTCTAACATTTCCATCGTCATTTCGACCCCTCCCCCTATTGTGAAAACCTGAAAAACAGGCATTCCAGGGGGAGAAATCTCCTTAATTGGAATCGGAATGTTGTTGACGTGAAATTGGTTTTCGGCATCGCTATAAGGAGATTTCTCGGGCACTCTATTGTCATTCCTATTGCTCATCAGTACAAGCCCATCGAAATGACGTTAAGGTGAGATTTGCTATCCCGCTACTTCGCAGCGGGATCTCCGCTTGCTCCTTCGGAGCTGCTCCGACTGCAAAGTATCTTCAGGGTACTGCCTACTCACAAATCCTGACTTCACTGGGATCTGCTGCAAGCCCAAACCAGACCACGCCGTAATTCCCGTATAATCCAACACCCATGGCTTGCCAGTTCATTTTTTCCCAAATGCCCTTATTGATGATCAAGGGGTTATGAGAAGGGCTTTTTTTCCATCCTACCATACCTTCTACTGCATTAGCTGTGCCCGATGTCCAGTACGCAATTTCATAGCCTTTGCCTTCATATCCGGCAATCTCCCGGGGCTTATCCCACATACAATCCGGGTCCTGGTGGTCATTGGTATAGCAGCAGGGTTTCCATTCTCCCTGGTCTGACCAACTATGGGGATTGCAATCCCCGCCGGGGTCAAATTCATAATATTGATGTAAATCCTTTACATGAGCCTGGGCTACTTGAGTGAGCTTGGCAGAATAAGGGATTGGGCTTAACTTTTTGGTTTTGCGGTAATCGTTGAGAAGATCAAATAGTTTTTTTTCCTCCTCTGAAAGGCAAATAACTTCTGCCGTGGAAGGACCGGTAATCGTCACCGGGGGTTGGGCCTCAAAAAACCAGGAAAAAACACTAATGATAATAATATAGGGCATGGAATTATTTTTCGAAAAACACCGCATGGATTAATTCCGTTCCCTATAATGCATCCTTAATCTGGAATACAGTTCAATTACTAGCTGAAAATATTTATCTTCGCGTCCCAATTAGTTGATTTCCTGAGAAAATAAATTTAGAAAAAATGAGTGAACAAAAGATTACCCTAAGTAATGGCAAATTACATGTACCAGATCAGCCTATTATCCCTTTCATAGAAGGTGATGGCATCGGTGTGGATATTTGGCCAGCAGCCAAAAAAGTTTTAGATACTGCAGTAGAAAAGGCTTACAAAGGCAGCAAAAAGATCCAATGGAAAGAGGTACTAGCCGGGGAAAAATCTTTTAATAAATCAGGAGATTGGTTGCCAGAGGCTACTCTTGATGCCTTTAGGGAATATCTGGTAGGGATCAAAGGTCCTCTTACCACCCCGGTCGGTGGTGGCATTCGCTCCCTGAATGTGGCCTTGAGGCAGCAACTCGACCTCTATGCCTGTGTACGCCCGGTAAGGTGGTTTGAAGGTACGCCCTCACCGGTAAAAGCCCCTGGTGAAACTGATATGGTGATCTTTAGAGAAAATACCGAAGATATTTATGCTGGGATTGAGTTTCAAAAAGGTTCTGATGATGCCATCAAGTTTTTGAGCATGATCAAAGAGCACTTTCCTGACCGGTATAAGAAAATCCGTTTCCCCGATACGGTTGGGATAGGCATAAAGCCCGTTTCTGAGGAAGGAACTGAAAGACTGGTGAGGAGTGCCATCGAATATGCTTTTGCACAAAAGCGAGCTTCCGTCACCCTGGTGCACAAAGGCAATATTATGAAATTTACAGAGGGGGCATTCATGGACTGGGGATATGCACTTGCCAAAAAAGAATATGGTGCAAAAGATTACCAGGGAGGCCCATGGCAGATCATTGAAAAGGATGGACACCAGGTGATCATCAAGGATGTGATCGCTGATGCTTTCCTACAGCAGATATTGCTGAGACCCTCAGAATATGATGTAGTGGCTACCCTCAACCTTAATGGCGATTATATTTCCGATGCTTTAGCTGCAATAGTAGGCGGTATCGGTATTGCTCCGGGAGCTAATATCAACTACATTACCGGGCATGCCATCTTTGAAGCTACCCATGGTACTGCACCTAAGTATGCAGGAAAGGACAAAGTAAACCCTGGATCTGTGATCCTTTCCGGAGCTATGATGCTGGAGCACCTGGGATGGCAGCAAGCTGCTGACCTGATCTACAAAGGTCTGGAGGATGCCATTTCATCTAAAAGGGTGACTTATGATTTCGAGCGTCAGATGAGCGGGGCTACCCTGCTGAAATGCTCTGAATTTGGAGATGAGATCATCAAAAATATGTAATCTTCATATTTTCTTGATAGTCCCTTAATTCAACCACCAAATACTGGCATTGAGTATGGTGGCAAAACTCACCCATAGGAAATATGGGATGAGTAAGCCGCCTGCCAATTTGTTGATGGGATAGAAGGCCTTGATGGTCATAAGAATGGCTACCCACAGCGGAACAATGATCACCAGCCCTAAGAGCGGTGACTCTAAACCAAAAAAAGCCGGTGACCAGAGGGCATTGAGTATCAGTTGAATCCAGAACCACATCATGGCCCTTTTTTTACCGGGGGCATCCTTAATTCTCCAAATAAGGAATAAGGCAATACCCATCATGATATAGAGCAGAGTCCAAACAGGGCCAAACAGCCAGGAGGGCGGATTAAAGACTGGTTTTTCAAGAGTGGCGTACCATGATCCTACAGAAGACGCGGTAGCCAGCCCACCGAGAGCACCTGCTGAAAGCGATAAAAGGATGGAAATAATTAGTTTTAAGTAATTGGGCATAGGCTTAATCCGTCAAAATTGGAAAATCGTGGCCCCTGGAAAAGGTATAGGGAAACTGCATTTTACCCTTATATTGTCGTGATAACTCCGGCACCTGGTCATCAATATAAGACTTGAGCTCATAAATAGTAATCTTACCATCTTTAGGCGATCCATCGGCTTTTCCGGTGAGAGCCTGGAGCAAGACATAGGTAAACAGCCCATGGCCTAGTTCCTGAAACTCGGTAGCAAACTGCTCACTACCGGCTGCAGAAAGAACGTGAATTCCGGCACTTCGGGCCAGTTGGGCCATAGCTTTTTCTTCAGTAGCACCGCGCTGTGCCAGGAGTTCGGCAGATCCCCCCGACTGGCAGGCATCGATCACTACTACTTGCTTCAGTGCCTTAATTCTGGTAAAATATTCCTGCATCTCAAGAGCAGGTATGGCTTCCTTTTTTAATTTTTCAGATTGGTAAAGACGGGTATTTTCTGTGGGAATGAAGTAAAATTCATTGTCTACCATAGAGCCATGTCCGGCAAAGTAAAACACAAATACATCATCGGGATTTATAACCCCGGAAAGGGAGTCAAGCCGTGAAAGAATACCCTGCCTTGTAGCTTGCTCATCTACTAATATCACCTGATGGACATTGGCAAAAAGATTTGGAGATTTTTCTTTAATGGTGCTTGCAAATGCAACAGCATCAGCTTTAGCAAAATTTAGGTTAAGAGATGGATTACGGTAGGTATCAATCCCGATTGCAAACAGGTAAAGATTGGCAGATTTTTCCCTTTGCTGGTAGGCTACCAAAACCTCAGCCGGATCAGAGGAAATCCCTCCCTTACTTTGGGCACTAATGCCAATTTCATTTAAACCTGGTACCAAATCCACAAAAAACTCGATCTGATTTTTTGTGCCTCCTTTTTGAATTGGAGGGTCCACTACCTTACCATTTTGTGTGATTCGAAAATCACCAACACCACCGCCATTATCCTCCACCTGAGCTATGATTTTCATCTCACCTACGCTGGTTTTTTCGCCATATTGCGGGGATCGGATCGTAACCCTGGGAGGGGGGCTTTTTTGTAATTGCTCAATTAAGGATTTAGACCCGCTTCCGCGAACCCCGAAAGATTCCTTTAGGAGGTCGGGTCTGAAGTAAGTATCAAAAAACTGCTCCACCTGAAAACTTTCCACTCCCCTTACAAATACGATTTCTTTAAGCGCGGCATCAGTAGCATAGAAATACCCTTGTCTGTTGATGACCATCCAATCATTTCTGCCAATGAAAATCATGGTAAAAAGCTCCTCATTTTTTTCCAGGTCAATAATCCTGATGGAGCCGTCATCTCCTGACACTATCAGGAATTTTTGGTTTGGAGTATACCGCACCATGGATACCGGCGATTGGAAAGGTCCATAAGTCTGTATTAGTCTTCCATCCTCAGGGGACCAAATTTTCACCATCCGATCAGCCCCGCCTGTTGCCAGTTGCTTTTCGTCAGGACTCAGGGTGACCGTATGGGCACCTCCCTCATGGGCCTGCAGCTTCATGTTTTGCAGTCCGGTGCCCATATCCCATCCCCTTACCGTGCCGTCCCAGCCTGCGGTAAAAAACTGATGTGGTCCCGGGCCGACCCCGATCTCCTGTACCTTGTCAGTATGGCCTGTGAACAGCCGGACTTCTTTTTTGGTATCAGGCTCCCACAGTTTGAGGTCTTCTCCAAGACCTGCGGCAATGACATAGAGACCATTTTTAGTAAAACGAGCATCGAATGGGGCGCTTTCTTGTAGGGTCAGCACGGTCACCTGCTTCCCTGTGTTGACCTCCCAAATCTGGGCCGAACCATCCCAGCTTCCCGTCACCATCAGAGAATCGCCAGGAAGTATATCTATAGAAAAAACCACATCCCGATGCCCCCTAAATCTGCGGATTTCCGATCCGGTCTCCACATCCCAGAGCCTTACTGTGCCGTCGGCTCCACCGGTCACCACCTTTTTACCATCATGGGTAAAGGCATTGCAGAGCACCGCCTTATCATGACCCCTGAATTCCTGTACCAGTTTTCCGCTTTGAATGTTCCATAGTCTTGCCGTAGTGCCTGATTTACCTTTTAGTAGAAACTGCCCATCCGGGCTGATGCTGAAATCATTGCGTACGGAGACGTATTTTCTAATGTAAAAATCCCATCGTGAGGTCGGGTCATAATCAAGCCCGCCTTTGTCTGCCTTTCGCAGCAATCCTTCCAATTTCCGGATCGGGTCACCCGATAGCGCATTGAGCAGGATCGCAGAACCATCATCACTGCTAAGTGCCAGAACTTTTCCGTTTGGCGACAAAGAAATTTCGGTGAGGCGGTTTTCCACCTCCGGCTTGATGGCATAGCGTATTTTACCAGTGGCGGTATTCCAGCAAAAAACAGAATCACTGGTGAAAGCATATAATTGTTTATCATCAGGACTTAGGGCACTTCCCCGGAATCTCTTGTTTATGGTGTTGCCTATTTCAGTTTCTTTGGCATCCTTGATATCCAACTTTACGATAGCATTGGTATTTCTGACATTGTAAACAGATTTGCTATCAGAGGTAAAAGCAGGATATCCACCACAACCCCCGCACCAACCTTCGGCCGGTTTATTTTCCAATACCTTTTCCCATGTCCTGGGATCGTATAATTCAATGGTCCGGTTGTCCTGACCTACAGCTAGAAACTGATTATCGGGGCTAAAACGCATGGTAATGCCAGTACCATTACCTTTTTCCGGATTCACTTTAAAATATGCCAGCTTATCGCCTTTTTCCCAATCCCATACCTCAGCAAAAAAACCATAACCCCCCACAGCCAGCCTGGTTCCAGTGCCATCCAGAGCAATGCTGGTGATAATGTCGCCATGTGCTTTAAAGGATTTGATCATTTTGCCGGTTTTATAGTCCCACACATAGACTTTTTCATCTGCTGATCCGGTAAACAACAGACTTCTGGTGGGATGAAAAGTAATGGCGGTGACGGTATGCCCATGCCCGTGAAAAGTACGGATCTCCCGACCGGTAGCGACTTCCCAAAGGATGGCGGTCTTATCCCGACTGCCTGTCACCAAAAATTTTCCATCAGGGCTAAAACCAATCGATTTTACTGGCTCATTATGCCCTTTTTGTACCACAAGCTCCAATTCCTGGGCTATCAAAATACCCGAGAAAAGGAAAAAAATAATCATCAATGAGTGCCGCATGTTTACCAAATTACAATTTAAATCATAAATAAAGGTAAGCTCCGGCCTGAAATTTGCCAACTTGTTGATTGAAGTACCCAATTTTAATTACTTTTAATTGTTAATAGCCATTTTTGATAAAAACCTGAAAATGAAAAATAACATTATCTTATATAGCTTTCTGACCATTCTTTTGGGAGCCACATGTGATGTCTGGGCCCAGCCTGCGGAAGTAAGAATACCTTCCAATATTAATCGCAGTGCTATCAATAATTTTGCGCCCTTTGTTTCCGGTGATGGGAGGACTATGATATTCCTCAATGATTACTCTGAGGATAAGAAACTCATTCTTTCCTACAGCAGAGCTAAAATTGTTGGCGCCTGGGATGACCCCGTAGATTTTCCAATTGCCGTGAATATTGCCGACCTTAACTTTCAGGGGGGCTATGGCTTGAGTCATGATGGCAACACCCTTTACACTACTATGAACCGAAGCGGAGGAGTTGGCGGATTTGATATTTGGTACAGTACCTGGGATGGGAAAGAATGGTCAAGGCCCGTGAATGAAGGGATGCCGGTCAATTCCCAGCTCCATGATGGTGCCCCGAGTATTACCCCGGACGGTCAGATCATGTACTTTATGCGTTGCCAGCGGATGAGCACTACTTCCGCTGAGGGATGCCAGATAATGGTGACCAAAAGAGGAGCCAGAGGCATGTGGGATGAGCCGGAAGCCCTTCCGGAAATGATCAACACCGGAAATGCCCAAATGCCTAAAATCCTTTCAGACAGCCGAACCCTGATCTTTGCAGCTGAACTCCCAGGAGGAAAAGGGGGCCTTGATCTTTACCAGACCCGTAAAACTCTGGATGGCTGGACCGACCCTGTGCCCATGACATTTCTTAATTCTGAGCATGACGATCTCTATGTTTCTATTCCAGCTCGTGGGCTGTATGCCTACATTCACAGACGCGGGGAAAGAACCTTTGAAGTTGCAGGGGTATTGATTCCTGAGGCCCAACGGCCAGATAAGGTCATTGACATCAGAGGTACCATTGTTGATAAAAACACTAAAGAGCCTATACCGGCATTTTTCAGAGTCCATGACGTGCCATTAAGAGACCGGTTTTGGTATTCTAACCCAAATCCAGATGGGACCTTTTTTGCCGTACTGCCCGAAGGCACGGTCTATGATCTTGCCATTGAGCCCAGTGATGCCTCCTACATGTACTATTCCAAATTGTACCCACTAGAGGAGTTACGGTTTTCTCTGGCGGAAAACCTTGAGGTGGAATTAGAAAAAGTTGCTGCGGGAAAAGAATATTTTTCCTCAGGGGTAGGCTTCAAGCCGGAAGGGGGGAGTATTAGTGAGCATTCCGTATATGAATTGAGGCGAATGGCCAGGATGATCAGGTCCAATCAGGACAAGCAGTTTGAGATAAGAGTGCATTTGCTGGATTACCGAGAGAACGAAGTGCCGAGGCAACCCGACATGACAATGGTGGTTTTTGATACTTTATACATCGAGCAGCCCGATACTTTTGAGCTGGTTTACCCTTCAAAAGATTCGTTGGAAGTGGCAGATTCTGCGGAGACAGTATCGGATGCAAACTCACTGGATCTTCATGACAGCCCAATGATAGTTGAGCCGGATACGGTCTTCATCAAAAGGGAACCCCTTATGGAAATCCACCCGACCTTCCATAACGACCATACCCTGGAGGAGGCCGGGGCTCTGAGAACCAGCCTGGTTCAGGTGGGTATACCAGAGGAAATTATTTCAATCAAGGGTACCCGCAATACTCCTGTTCCTTTTGAAAGCATCTCTGATCAGGAGGCCTATGAAAAAAAGGAAGAGCAATCTCATTATCCGGCAAGGAAAGTGGTGTATATTCGCGTATACTAAATCCTAGAAAACCATGTACACAGGACTATTACATACCCATTCATTATTAAGATATGTGCTATTGGCTTTGCTGATTGTGGTGATCGTCAAAGCCCTGATAGGATGGTTAGGTAAAAAGTCCTTTTCCGGAATTGACAATAAACTCAGTTTGGGTCTGGTAATAACCGCGCATCTTCAGCTAATCCTTGGGCTATGGCTGTATTTTATCAGCCCTTTTGTTCAGTTTGAAGGAGGTGTGATGAAGAATGCCAATCTGAGATATTGGACTGTGGAACATATCTCAATGATGCTGATTGCGATCGTGCTGATCACGGTGTCCAGGTCCCTTTCCAAAAGAGCCCCTACTGATTTGGGAAAATTTAAAAGGCTGGCTGTTTGGAATGGCATTGCCTTGCTGCTGATTGTGGTCAGTATCATTCAGAGCGGCAGGGGTCTGCTATAGAAAACCCGATTATTGCCCGTTGAGTCTTTTTACCAGACGGCAGATATTCTTTTTGGAGCGGGTGGTAAATTTGACATCATCCATGACCCGCACTACAAACATGAGGCCCATACCCCCTTTGCGCTGTTCTGCCATTAGGTATTTAAGGTCGGGCTCCCGGTATCGTTCCAGATTGAAACCAACGCCCTGATCCACGATCTGGAATATAATTTCTTTGTCCTTCTCGACTTCAATGATCACCTCAAAGTTTTTGTCGGGGTCGCAATTATTGGAATGAATAATGAGGTTGGCACATACCTCATCAATAGCCATTATGATATTGGCTCTGTCTACCTCAGAAGGCACATGATCTTTCAGGGAATTTTCAACAAAAATCCTGATCTCTCTGAGCTTATCTTTGGCACAGGATACCTTGTAACTATGCTTGATCAATGACGGTTTGGGCATCTTCCTGATTTGTAGCTATTTTTATTAATTCATCCAATCCAAGGATGGAAAATACATTCATCACCTTATCATTAAGGCCATAAATCACCATTCGAACACCCGACTTTCGGAAGGGCTCCAAATAGGACATGAATACCCCAAGTCCCGCGGAGGATATATACTCTAGGCCTTCACAGTTTACCAAAAGTTTTTTAGTTCCATTTTTTAGGGAGGCTTCCATTGCCTTATCCAATTCTATTGAAGAGCTTGCATCAACTTCCCCGACAAGGGTAAGCCATTCTATGAGGCCTTCAGTTTTTGAATTTATTGCTATCATAATGACATCATTTTTTTTAATTCTCCCTGAATTTTACCACCAGCATGGTATAATCATCATCGATGATGCCCTTGCCTGTAAAATTCAATAGTTGTTCTGCGAGGTTGGCGCGTATTTCATCCGGGCTGTAACCATTGGCCTTATCCAGAAAGGATTTAAGCCTTTCAAAACCAAACTCTTCGCCTGATTCGTTGCGCGCCTCGGTGACACCATCGGTATACATCAGAAGCACATCGCTTGGGTTGTATTTATAGGTATTTACCTCAACGTAATTTTTGTACTCACCGTTTCGAAGAATGCCCAGCCCGAGCCCTTTACTTTTAAATGTAAGGACCTTATTATCTTTTTTTGAGTAAAATAAGGTAGGACAATGGCCCGCTCTTGCAAAAGTGACTTTCTTTTCTTTTTGATCAATGATGAAGTAAGATGCCGTTATGAAGAATTTCTTTTCGAGAGAAAGGCTCAGGGCATTATTGGCCCAAATCATGAAATCACCAGGAGAGGGGTCTAGCTGGGCAAGGCTCAAAAACACCCCCTTCATCTGTGACATTTGAAATGCCGCAGAGGTCCCCTTGCCGGAAACATCCCCGATAATAAGTACCACACGATCAGGGTCAAGCCTGATCGTATCATAATAGTCTCCTCCCACCTCATCAGCGGCCTCCGAAAGAGCTGCTATCTCAAAATCTTCATTGTGATTTAGCTTTTCAGGCAAAAGGCTTTTTTGTACTTTTTTGGCAATTTTTATGGTTTCCTTATACCGCTCATTTTCCAAAGCATCCCGGAGGAGGCGGAAGTTTTCGATTGAAATACCTGCCTGGTTGGTGAAGGTATCCACGATTCTTGTCATCTCCCTGTTAAATCCATCCGTTACGTCTTTGAGCAAAACCAGAACGGCGACAGGGTTATTTCTAATGTAAATAGGCGAGTATAGCACGGATTTGTACGGGCTGCCTTTTATGGCACTCTGATATTTGGTTTTGTCCAAACCAAGCTCCTTCACTATTTTGAGCTTACATTCACGAAACGATGCCTGAAAATTGAGAATCCCTTCGGGGTCTATGTTTGATTTTATAAATTTAGATTTGCCATCATCCTGATGAATTTCCAGATATCCTGCATCCGCAAAGACGGTGCTCATCGCAGTTTCCAGCAAAATATCAAACACCCGCTCCTCGCTCTGCTCTGTTTGAATGGATTGGCTCAGTCTTTGAAAATTTACGACCTCTTCAAGCTTTTGCTCAAATACAGAGCTGGTGGGGAGGTTGAAAAGTATTACCAAAAGGGAGAACAGGGCATAAATGAAAACAAATGCCACGGTAGCAATGATAAACGTGCTGTCAGAAAAATCGAGGAAATACTCAGACCTTGCACTCAGGTCTACTGCAGCGGAGGAAACCGACCAGAAAAAATAGACCAAATAAAAAAGCCCTAAAAATATGAGTAATAGACTTCTCCACTTTTGTCTGAAGTTGAGATAGGCCACCCATTTCATATTGACTGATAACACCAGACCCAAAAGGATAAGGACCACTCTCAAAGTGGTAAGTACATATTCAGGAAGGTCAATTGGAACCAGGTCTAAAACCAGGCTAATCAGCAATCCATATTCAAAAACTACCCATAAATTTAAAAGCCTTTTGGACTTTTGATACAGGATCAATCGCTTCCAAACCATGAACGTGGCAATAATAAAACTGAGCATGAGCCCCAGATTGGTAAGGAAAATAAAATCCAGGAATAGGGGATTTATAGTCAATTGGGAGGTACCCAGCACCAATACCACCAGTCGCAAAAGCAGTGAAATGATGGTGGTGACCAATCCGGTAACAAATACCTGCCATAGTAAATCAGTAAAATTGACACTCTCGGCCTTTTCTATCCTGTACCGGTAAAAGAAAAAAATGGCAAATATGAAGACATAAAGCATCACAAGCGGTACCTGAGCACCTATGCCGGGTTTTAAATTATTGGTAGTGCTGAATAGTAAAGATAAATCAGTAAAGATGACCAGTATCCAGGCAATAGCCGCCAGAAAGGTGGAGATTTGAATAATGGTTTTTTTCTTCATTGAATTAAAAATTCAGAGGGAATTTACTATTTTCCTTCTAAATTCCGCCATTTTGTAAAGAAAACAGGGGTTAAAATCATCTCAGCGGCTATAATTAGGGGCTTCTCTGGTGATGTGAATATCATGCGGATGGCTTTCATTCACCCCGGCAGCAGTAATTTTGACAAACTTCGCTTTTTTGAGTTCCTCAATATTTTTTGCGCCACAATAGCCCATGCCTGCCTTCAGACCACCGACGATTTGAAACAACACTTCCGCCACAGAGCCTTTAAATGGCACCCTGCCTACAATGCCCTCGGGTACTAATTTTTTAATGTCGTCTTCCGCATCCTGAAAATACCGGTCTTTAGAGCCGTCCTCCATGGCTTCTATCGAACCCATACCACGGTAGGATTTAAATTTTCGGCCTTCATAAATAATCACCTCTCCCGGTGCCTCCTCTGTACCTGCCAGTAATGATCCAATCATCACACTATTGCCGCCACCGGCCAGTGCTTTCACCACATCTCCCGAAAAACGTACCCCGCCATCAGCAATCACCGGAATACCGGTTCCTTTCAAAGCTTTGAAGGCTTCGTACACGGCAGATAATTGGGGCATTCCTACCCCTGCTATGATCCTGGTGGTGCAGATACTTCCCGGGCCTACCCCGACCTTTACTGCATCAGCCCCTGCATTAGCAAGCGCTGTAGCCGCCTCACCGGTAGCAATATTACCTACGATCAGCTCAAGGTCAGGAAATTTCTTCTTCACGGCTTTACAAGCATCGATCACCCCTTTGGAGTGACCATGGGCTGTGTCAATGCTTACCACATCCACGCCAGAATTTCTGAGGGCTTGTATCCTTTCTAATAGGTCGGGTGTCACCCCAACGGCAGCCCCTACCCGCAACCGGCCAAATTCATCCTTGCAGGCATTGGGGCGGTCACGGTTTTTGAGAATATCCTTATAGGTTATAAGTCCGGTAAGTTTACCCTCTTTATTAACAATTGGCAATTTTTCAATTTTATGCTTTTGGAGTATGTCCTCTGCTTTGGTCAGGTCGCTGCCTTCCTCAGCGGTGATCAGATTTTCTTTAGTCATGATGTTAATGACCGGCTGAGTAAAATCCTTAAGGAAACGGAGATCACGATTGGTAATGATCCCGATGAGCTTATTGGAGCCATCTACCACCGGTATGCCACCAATTTTAAAATCCCTCATGATCTTATCGGCATCACCCACGGTAGAATTTACATTCAGAGTGATGGGGTCAAGAATCATCCCGCTTTGGGAACGCTTGACTTTTCGCACCTGTGCGGCCTGGGTGGTGACATCCATGTTTTTATGAATGAATCCCAGCCCACCCTCAAGGGCCATAGCAATGGCCAGGTCTGCTTCCGTGACCGTATCCATGGCTGCGGAAACTAGCGGAATATTAAGCCGAATATTTCTGGTCAGTTGGGTGGTAGTGTCGGTATCCCGGGGCAGCACTTCAGAATAACCAGGGAGGAGAAGCACATCATCATAGGTGAGGGCTTCGAAGATAAATTTTTTGGAGTCGAGTGACATAGGGCAAATAATAAGGGGTCATGTTATTTGCCGGACAAAATTAAGCAGAATACACCAGATTTAAAATGGTTAGCTTCATTCCCCTATAAATTATTTTAATACCGGACCTGATTTTTTAGGGCTATTCAGGAAATCTATTCCGCAAAATTCTTATTCACCCATTCGGAAATTACCTCAATGACATACTCCGGTATATTCCCCGGGGTATTGTACTCCTCAGGATAGGACACGCCCGTCCCTTCTAAAAAGAGGTGATTAAGTGTTTCAAAGGACTGAAAACTCACATTTTCTTGCCCTTCAAGCCCCTTTTTCCAAAGGTTGAAATCCTTCATGGTGACCTGATAGTCGCGCTCACCTTGTAAAATCAAAATGGGAATGGTCAACTCTTTAGCGATGGCCACCTGATCATATTTCTTCAGGTCCATCCAGAAGGCGGCCGGCAAGTCCAGGGGGAGCTTATTTGAAGGGATGACTTCAGAAAGGGTATCGCTTTTTACTACTCCTACCCGGGTTTTCATTTCTTCTACATCCAGAGCAGGGTTTTTTGCAGACAGGTGCTCGTATTGATCAATGATGAGATCTTCAAGCGGTCTCGCATTAGCGGCCATCATAATCAATCCGTCTACATCCTCTTCTTCAAATGCGTACCGTGGTGCCATCATGCCTCCAAGGCTCAGGCCGAGGAGTATTACAGGGCCCTGATTTCCATTGAATTTGCGACAGAGAGCTACAGCATTTTTAATATCCGGGAAGGTGGTATTAGCAGCCGTCATTTTATGCCCTAGTTTCATAATGGACTTAGGCTGTTTTAATGCCCTGCTGTCGAACTGCAACACGCCAACACCCTTGGAGGCAAGACCGATGGCCAGGTCTTTAAAGGGCTTATTGGGCCCAAAAGATTGGTCCATATCATTGGCCCCGGAGCCATGCGCCAGGACTACCATGGGAAAGGAAGGGGCATTAACAGGTATTAATAACTTTGCGGGCAGGTTGCCTGATGGGTCGGTTAAAACGGTATCAATGATCTTATACTGGTCCTTTTGGTCATAAGGTGGGTTCTTATATCCTGGGGGAGGTTTTGGTGGCAAAAAATACAATCCACTTAACTGAAGTTCTTCATTGAAGGTGTACTGGATCTCCATGCTCACAGATTCAAATGCTACCATGGTGAGTACGTGGTTGTAATTACCTTTTTTCTCTTCACGGACTGATAAAATTTTTTGAAAGGCACCTGCCTGCATTTGAATGGCATCCCAAATCTGGCTGACCTGCTCAGCGCTAATATTGGCCTGCATCATGGAGTCAAAAGCCTGATAGAATTTCTCATATTCACCTTTTGAAAGCCAGGTTGTTAAGTCCCGTGCTTTTTGCTCTCTGGCCTGTGGTGTTTGAGATAGTGCCGGGTGAAGGGTAATCAGGCCAGTGAAAATCAGAATCAAAATTTTAGGGACCGGAGTCTGCATTTTTATCATTTGTTACTTAACTTTAAAATCAAAACACTCATGCAATTTAACCTTAAAAACTTTGTCTTCCTTAGTTTTATTGTTTTAGTCAATCCGGTGTATTCCCAGGTTCAGGAAGGGATCGCCTCATTTTATGCAGATAAATTCGAAGGGCAACCTACTGCCAGTGGGCAGAAGTACAGACATGATAAATTCACAGCCGCTCATAGGACGCTGCCATTTGGCACCAAAGTCAAAGTGATCCATATAGATAATGGGAATTCTGTGGAAGTAACAATTAATGACCGGGGACCTTTTATTGAAGGAAGGGTGATTGATGTAAGTCGCATTGCAGCTGAGAAGCTGGGCTTTGTGAACCAAGGACTTGCAAAAGTAAGACTGGAGATAGTAGATCCCGGTGATGGCAAATCTACAGGACCGGGAAAGGCCATTGAAAGGGTAACCGTAGATGAAAAGGAATTTTATCAGGTGGATACCGATAGGGTTAACCCAAAAGGATTTGGAGTTCAAATTGGTACCTATCAGGAGTTAGTAAACCTGGTGCGCCTCGTAGACAACCTCAAAACTTCCTACCGCAGTGAAGTGACCTTGCAAGTTAAAATTATCCGAGGAGTAAAATATTATACCTTAATTATAGGGCAGTTTCGCAACCGGGCCAAGGCAGAAAAGCTTAGAGATGATCTGAAAAACCGTTTTCCGGATGCCTTTATCGTTGATTTTAGTAAAGTATAAATGCCCCAAGTCCATTATGATTCGGATCGATTTTATACTCGGACGTCCTGGATGGCTAATTCATTTTATGCCCGCACTTAAAAAAATTATTAAATTAGCCCTTACGAGTAAAAAAATAAATACTGATTTTACTCTTTCAAGGTCACTTGAAACCGGAAATCTCAATTGTAATGAATGAAGAAATGGTTTCAATACATTTTAAAATTTTAAGCATCGGAAAAAGGGCCATAGCTATTGTTTCTCTATGGGTTTTTTTGCTTGCGCCTTCATATGGCAATGGTGGTGACCTTATTGACAGCCTTCTCCATGAGCTTGCAAAAAGTAAAATAGATACCAATGAGGTTTGGGTTTTAAGAAACCTTGCCTATGAATTTCTGCAATCAGACCTTGATACAGCCATTTACTATAGTACCCGTGGATATGAGTTGGCGAAAGCCCTAAATTTCCCCTCAGGAAAAATCTGGAATTTATATCAAAATGCCCTTGCACTGGAGTTTAAGGACCAATTTCATGAAGCCATGGAGGTGTACGACAAGGCTTATACCATAGCTGAAGCAAGCCACGACACTACCAGCATGGCCAAACTAAAAAATGCCATTGGTGCTGCTTTCTATTTCAATAGTAACTACGGCTATGCTTTGGAATATTACCATCAAGCCCTTGCCTTGAGTGAAATAGCCGGGTACTCTGAGGGGTCGGCCCATGCCCTCAATAACCTGGGGGTTATTTACCGGCACAGGAGAAATTTTAAAAAGGCTCTGGATACTTACCATCGCTCTCTGGAGATCAAAATGGCTACCAATGATACTGTTGGGCTGGTAAATGCGCATTATAATCTCGGCCTGTTATATTCTTATACCAACAATTATGATGAGAGCCTCAATCAGTTTATCAAAGCTGAGGATTACCTGGGAGCCAGGGCATCCGGGAGAAATTTGCCTGCTATAGCTATCGGTAAGGGGGTAGCCTTGTATAATCTGGAAGATTATGATAATGCCCTGATCTTTTTAAACCAGGGGATTGAAGGTCTGGGAAACGATATGGTCCACGAAAGGGCCTCTGCCCTGGCCTACCTGGGCATACTGGAAGTAAGAAAGGGTGCCGATACCAAAGGATTGGAAAAACTCCACCAATCCTATGAAATGATCAGGGATTCAGAAAGGTTAGAGCTAAAAAGGCAGGTAGCCAAAGAGTTGGCCACTGCCTACGAGTTAATCGGAGTTCCTGAGCAGTCTGCAATATATTGGAAGACCTTTTCGATACTAAGTGACAGCATCAACAACGAACAAAAGCAATGGGCTTTTGAAGCCATGCAGGCCCGCTATGATGCTGCAGAAAAAGACAAAAGGATTCGGTATCAGGAAACAGCCCTGCTCAGGGAAATCGGCCAAAATAAAAAACTTTTTGCCGGTTTGATAGGGAGCTTGATTCTTGCAATCTTTCTGGGATTTCTTTGGTATAAAAGAAAAGGAGCAAACGATGGCCTTGATCCCGGTAGCCCCAATGACCATTTCGATTTCGAAATTGTCAATAATCAGATCCCTTCGCCCCTGACCAAAAGAGAGCAGGACCTGATAGTGCTGGTTGAAAAAGGCCATACCAACCAGGAAATAGCCGAGGCGCTATTCGTAAGTGAAAATACCGTGAAAACCCATCTCAAAAATATCTTCGTCAAGATTGACGCCCACAACAGGACTGATATGATCCACAAGCTCAGGAATTTTTAATACCTGCGATTTTTTGGTAATTTATTGAATATCACCCGAAAGGGTGAAGGATACCTTTTTCAGAAATTTGAATTTGCTCCCGTAAACCTTCAAAATTTCTGAATTATGAAAAAGTTTTTAAGAATCATCGCATTTATAATTGCAGGGCTGTTGATAGTGGTGGTTGCACTGGTACTTTATGTTTCCTTTGCCTTACCCAATGTTGGGCCCGCGCCACAGGATTATAAAGTGGCGCTCACCCCGGAAAAAATTGAAAGGGGAAAATACCTTGCGAACCATGTCATGCTGTGCGTAGACTGTCATTCGGTTCGGGATTTTTCCTTATTCAGTGCACCGCCAATGCCGGATACAGAATCAGCCGGGGGAGAGATATTTGATCAGTCCGTAGGTTTTCCGGGGGTATTTGTTTCAGCCAATATCACCCCACATGGGATCGGTGACTGGACCGATGGGGAATTACTGCGGTTGATCACGACCGGGGTCAAAAGGGATGGAGAGCCCATATTTCCGATCATGCCCTACTTGAATTATGGTAAGCTTGATTTAGAGGACATCGAGGCGGTAATCGCTTACGTCAGGTCTTTGGAACCCATACCTAATGAATTGCCAAAGTCAAAACCTGACTTTCCCTTCAGTTTAATCATGCGCACCATTCCTGAGAAGGCGGCCTTTACGAAAAGGCCCAAGCCTGAAGACCAAATAGCTTATGGGTCTTATTTGGTTACGGCCGGAGCCTGTGGTGATTGCCATACCCGATTTGAAAAGGGTGATTTTGTTGGGGAGCCACTGGCCGGGGGCCGGGAGTTTCAAATGCCAGATGGTAGTATCCTGACCTCCTCCAACCTCACCCCTCACGAAAGTGGCCTTAAGCATTGGACCAGTGAGATGTTTGTGCAGAGGTTCAAAATGTATGGCACGCATTACGAGCCTGAGCCAGTAGCACCGGGGGAGTTTCAGACCATCATGCCCTGGATGATGTATGCCGGTATGACGGAGGATGATCTGGAAGCCATTTATGAATACTTAAGGACATTAGATCCAGTAGAAAATTTTGTAGTCAAATTCAAAACGGGGAAGCCTTGATGTCCTAATTTTTTTACCCAATAAGCAAAATTTAAACTTTAGGAAACGGGCCAATTTTATTCAAAGAGTTGGTATGCATCAATTATTAGAGGTGATTAAATTGATTTTCGCAAACGTTTGCGGTTACGTTTTCGTTAAATAATCTTTAATAATACTTTATTTCAATGATTCTCTTATATATATTTGGTTGTGTTTGTGGGTACAATCCCTTTAAATTTCTATTAACTAAAGTAACCTAAATATGAAGAAATTAATTTACTTATTCCTGGCAGTACTGATCGTGCCTGTGATGATGACCTCCTGTGAGGACGAAAGGGGAAATCTGGAGCTTCTTGAGTCTCCCCCCAGCATAGAAATAACCATACCAAACCTAGTTGAAGAGGGTAGCGACCTTGAGATCGGGTTGGTTTTTAGTGATGGCTTGAATGAAGAGCTTTCCATCTCACCTTTGGCCTCAGCATCATATTCTATAGTCGACACTCTTACTTTAGCTGAAGTGGCTTCTGGAACCTTCACTTTAAGTGGGCTCAAAGATGAGAAAAGCATAATTATTGAAGGGGGATTGCCTATTGGCGCATACAAGTTAACAGTAACTGCCACAGACACCGGTGGTAATTCTTCTGAGGAATCTGAAGATTTTGATTCTCTTGAACCAATAGAAATCGGTATAATTGGAGCCGGCATTGGCGGTTGGGGAGATGCTGATGAGCTAATGATGGTTCGCAATGAAGAAAATCCCAATGAATTCACTCGCGATGATGTAGTGGTATTTGATGGAGAAGTTAAGTTCAGAGCCAACAGAGGTTGGGCAGTCAATTGGGGTGCAGAGGATTTTCCATCAGGCACAGGTACTCAGGATGGCCCCAACATTCCTACCGAAGCTGGAACCTACAATGTTACATTTAATGTAGATTCTGGAGAGTACTCTTTCTCACCTGTGGAGTAATTAAAAAGTAAAAATTTTTTATAGGCGACCGGATTCCGGTTGCCTTTTTTTATGTTTTAAATTCCTCACCTTCTGGAGCGGTTACCCCCATTGGCGGTCATCTCGCGCGGATGTTGTGCGAAAGAATGTGTGCGCCTCGTCCGTGCTTTAAACCCAGTAGCTAGGGTTTCCCGAGTGGCCTGTATGGAGCCCAAGCTAGACGCTTGAGCTTGGGAGCCTATACAATCAATAAAATCATTACTTTTTAACCATTTACCGCAAAAATGATATCTTGAATAAGAGACCTGGTTTTAAAGCATGAGTCGTAGATACAAGTTTGGTGATTCTGACTACCGCCCAGGTTCGTGTCCTCACGAACCATCCCAAACCATGATAAGCAGGAAATAAAAGCCATAGGCTTAAAACAAACTGGTCACTCGCCAGACCTCCCTGCCTGGCAGGCAGGGGCAAGCGACTGGATTTGGAGGAGTCGCAACGACGAAAAAAACAACTTTCCGTCATTGCGAGCGGGAGTTTGGGCGCCAGGAGCAGGAGCCCGGCATTCTCAGACTTAAAGGTCGCACACGCTTCTATTAACGAGATTGCCACGTCAACCATCTTCTGCTACCGCAGTATCTGGTTTCCTCGCAATGACGATTTAATTGTTATTGTTAGAGTCAAGGTCATAGTCATAGTCAAAGTCAATGTCGGCCAGAGCCAACCCTGAAATGGACACAATTTTTAGGAAGAGTCAACCCCCTGGCTCTACGATAAATCAACTTCATTTGATCAAAATATGAAAACTTTTTTTGATCAGAGGTATTTTTGCAAACGTTTGCGGAGACGTTTTCGTAAATTTTTACCTATTTTAATGTGCTATTCATTGGTTTAATTATTATCATTGAATTAACAAATCGATAATCTACTGTTATCAACAGAGTATATTATTTAACTTAAACCAAGTTTCTATGAAGAAGATTTTACTGCTAATTATAACAGCAGTCTTTTGTGCCGGGGCTTCTCTTCATGCCCAGGAGCGGACTGTAAGCGGTCAGGTGACTGATGCCGGTGACGGCATGCCTATTCCAGGTGTAAACGTCGTGGAAACAGGCACCTCCAACGGGACCATTACCGATATTGATGGTAGGTTTACGTTGAGTGTGGGCGCTAATGCCACGCTTGCGTTTTCATATATAGGATACGTAAAGCAGGATGTGGCGGTTGGCACCAGAACATCTATTAATGTCTCTCTGGCACCTGACCTAACCCAGCTTTCTGAGGTAGTGGTGGTAGGATACGGCACCCAGGAGCGTAAGGAAATAACCTCCGCCGTAGCCAGTATCAGTGAAGAAAACTTCAACCGTGGTAACGTAACCGACCCGGGACAGCTTATTCAGGGTAAGGTTGCCGGCCTTTCTATAGTAAGGCCTGGTGGTGACCCAAATGCCGGTTTTTCTATCCGTCTGAGAGGGCTTTCCACCTTCGGTGCCAATACCCAGCCACTGATCGTATTGGATGGCGTGGTTGGCGCTTCACTTGATAATGTGGACCCAAATGACATTGAGACCATTGACATTCTTAAAGATGCCTCTGCTGCCGCTATTTATGGTACCAGAGGTTCCAGCGGTGTGATCCTGGTAACTACCAAATCAGGTAAAATGGGTGTACCTACTTCATCTTTGGAATACAATGGTTTCGTGACCTTTGACCAGGTGGCTAACAGAATGCAGGTGCTTAACGCAGAACAGTATGTAGCCAACGGCGGTACTGATTTTGGATCTCAAACCGACTGGTTTGAAGAATTGACCAGACCAGCAATTGGTCATACTCATAATCTGGCTATGAGTGGATCAAGCCAAAACACCAGTTATCGTGTTTCTCTAAACTATCGGGACAACCAGGGCGTAGTGGAAGGGGTAGATAACCAAAGAATTAATACCAGATTAAGTGTCAACCACCGTGCATTGGATGGAAAATTAAGGTTGTCGGTGAATGCTGCCTTTAATAATAGAAATCAAAACGCCATCAATAATGAGGCATTCAGATATGCTACCATATATAATCCTACTGCACCAGTCTTTGAACCTGAAGGCCCAAGCAGGTATGGTGGTTTTTTTCAAAGAGATTTATTTGACTTCTTTAACCCGGTGGCACTGGCACAGCAGCAGTCATTCCAGCAAGAAAGAAAAAGCTTATTGACAAGCTTCAGGGCAGATTATGATATACTGGATAATTTGGTCATTGCCGTTAGTTACTCTCAAGATCGTAATACCGGAATGAATGCCGGATACTGGAGTAAATTTGACCCTGCCAGAGGTTTTGGTGGTGGAGGAATTGCCAACAGGACCGCATATAACAACCTTAATGAGCTTATGGAAGCCACCTTGAATTGGAGTTTTGAACCAATGGATAAGCTTGATGCGACTTTATTGGTTGGAGGAGCCGTTCAAAGAAATCATAATGACGAGTTTGGTGTGGAGGTGCGTCAGTTTTTATTTGATGACCTTGGTTTTGACGGATTACAATTTGGCGCTATTCGTGAAGGTGCCAACACTTTTGCTTTCAGTAATAGATTAAAGGATGTGTTAAACTCTGGTTTTGCAAGACTTAATTTGAATTATGATAATACTTATTTCTTCTCAGCCAGTGCGAGATATGAAGAGTATAGTGGATTTGGACCAGAGAATCGTGGTGGATTTTTTCCGGCAGCTAGTTTTGGCGTTGACATTACTCAATTAGCAGATCTTGGGCCATTTGACAACTTGAAATTCAGGGCATCATTCGGTGTAACGGGTAACCTGCCGCCTAATCCATTACTCGGCATTGCAAGGTTTGGGACAGGAAATAGAATCGACCTTGATGGTGATCCTCTTACTCGAAATGATATTTTTGTGGAGCCACGTCAACTCAATGACCCTAATCCTACATTACAATGGGAAACTAAAACCGAGTATAATATAGGGTTTGATTATTCAGTATTTAATGGAAGGATAACAGGTTCTATGGATTATTACACCAGGAATATTGATAATCTTCTTTTTGGAGTAAGTTTACCGGCAGGGGCTCCAAACCCGTTTAGCGCTGATGCGCCTAATAATGTTGCCGGATTTGCTTGGGCTAAT
Source organism: Cyclobacteriaceae bacterium (assembly GCA_041749015.1). GTDB lineage: Bacteria > Bacteroidota > Bacteroidia > Cytophagales > Cyclobacteriaceae > JBGTCD01. Next base: position 16,103 of record JBGTCD010000039.1, on the reverse strand, counting down.
ATTGGCGAGCTCCAAAATGCCGGATTTGAATTTTTGGCAAATGTAAACGGACTTCAGTTTGGACAGATCAACTGGACACCTAGCCTCAATTTCACAATCTACCAAAGAACCCAGCTTAAGACCTTACAAGTTGGTGACCTTGGTTTCTCGGAGATAAGGCTTTCAACACCCGGCTCACCAGGACAGAATAACAATCAAATCATTAGAAACCGTGAAGGAGAGAATATAGGAAATATGTATGGTCCCGAACTAGCAGGAATTGATGAGAATGGACTTTATGTTTTTAGAGGAGCTGATGGGACTCTTTCGGGTGACCCAGGAAGCCCAGAGGATTGGGGGGTGATTGGAAACGGTCTTCCTACCTGGGAGTTTGGATTCAATAATACCTTTCAGTATAAAAACTGGGACCTCAACTTCTTTATAAGAGGCACATTTGGTCATGACCTTTACAATTCTTATAGAGGATTTTACGAAAACAGAGACCCTGCTTCCAATACCTGGAATAGTGTGGTAACAAGTCTGACAAATCCAAATATTGTATCGACCCCAACATTTTCTGATTTTTATGTGGAAGATGCGTCATTTGTAAGATTTGATAACGCTTCAATTGGATATAATTTTAATGTATTGAATAGCAAAGTTTTCTCCCGTGTGAGGGCTTATGGTGCGGTGCAAAACCTTTGGACCATAACCAATTACACCGGGGTGGATCCTGAGGTTCGTTATACAGATACTGTATTAGAGGATGGTTTCCAAACAGGACTTGCGCCTGGTTTGGAGCGTAGAAGCACCTTTTTTACTGTTACACAGTTAACATTTGGTGTAAATGCAAGTTTTAAATAATATTGAGTTAACCTAACTATATATGATGATGAATTATTCTAAAAGAGTTGTCGGGTTAATCATCCTGCTCGGCTGGGTTGCCAGTTGTGATGTAGAGCAGGAATTGTTTTCGGATTTAAGACAGGAAACTGTATTAACATCTGATGACCCCGATGTAATTGCTGTATTGGCAGCCAGTGCGTATTCGCCAATTGTTGGTACCTGGGGTGGACATAACTCCCTGTGGTCTTTACATGAAATATCTTCTGATGAAATGGCCATTACCCAAAAAGGTGCTGACTGGGAAGATGGTGGACAATGGATCAGGGTGCACAGGCACCAGTATTTACCTACTGAGGAAGCTGTTCTGAATGGTTGGAACTACTGTTATAGTGCCATTGGTACTGTAAACAACCTTTTGGTTACTTTTGGTGAAAATGAGTTTGTTAAAGCTGAATTGGAAGCATTAAGAGCTCTTATATATTGGTGGCTTCTTGATGCATATGGCAATGTGCCTATCATCACAGAGGAAACTACATCCAGTAGCCCCCCCACCAATACGAGACAAGAGGTCTTTAATTTTGTAGAGTCCAGCCTTGTTAATAATCTGGATCTTCTAAGTACGGATCTCACTTTTGGTAGGGTTAATTTTTATGTGGCTCAGACTATTTTAGCAAAACTATATTTAAATGCTGAAGTGTATACCGGCACCCCAAGATGGCAGGATGCAGTTGATGCATGCCAGGAGGTCATTGATGGTGGATTGTATTCATTGGAGCCAGTATTCTTTTCTAATTTTGCTACCAGAAATAATGGCTCTATGGAAAATATCTTTGTCTTGAATTATGATGAAGATAATGCACAAGGATTCAACCTTGGTCAAATGACCCTCCATTATGCCAGCCAGCAGACCTATGGTCTTCAGGAGCAACCCTGGAATGGGTACAGTTCATTAGAGGATTTTTATAATTCTTTTGATGAGAATGATGTCAGAATTAATAGTTTTCTGGAGGGTCAGCAGTTTGCATTAGATGGTTCTATCCTTATCGATGATAGTGCCGAGCCGGCTGATCCGGACGGTCCTCCGGTGAATTTCACTCCTTTTATTACTGAGCTTACACCAAATGCTTTGAGGCAGGAAGGCGTGAGAGTAGGAAAGTTTGAGTTTGCCATTGGTGCAGGTGCTAATCTTAGTAATTCTTTTCCAATTTTCCGGTATGCTGATGTATTATTGATGAAAGCAGAGGCCCTATGGAGAATGAATAATGGAGATACTGAGGCATTAGCCCTGGTTAATGAGATCAGATCCAGGGCTAACATGCCAGGCTTTGATAACTTAACGGCTGCCAGACTTCTGGCTGAGCGAGGCCGTGAGTTTTTTGCTGAAGGGCATCGCAGGACGGATCTGATCAGGTTTGGTAGATTTAATGATGCATGGTGGGGTAAGCCTAATGCCTCTAGTACTACTAAAAATATTTTCCCCATTCCGGATTTCCAAATCCAGGTTAATACTAACCTGCAGCAGAATGATGGTTACTAGGAAATTTTAAACAATATATTTTAGATCCAGGGAAAGAATCCCGTTCCGATTATGATCGGAACGGGATTCTTTCTTTTATCTTTATTTGGTAATAAGTTTTTGGCTATGTGTTGTCTGTATTTTCGATTTTTATTTTTTGCCATATTACTTTTGAATTGGGCCTGTACTCAGGAAAAGAAATCTGATATTGCCAAGGGTTTTGAGTTACAGTCATCGGAGGCTACCGGCATTAATTTTTCCAATGACCTTGATTATGATGAGCACCTCAACGCCTATACTTACCGTAATTTTTATAATGGTGCCGGAGTAGCTCTGGGCGATATCAATAACGATGGGCTCATTGATATATACATTGCCGGTAACCGGGTGCCCAATAAACTATACTTGAACAAAGGTAATTTCCAGTTTGAGGACATTACCGAATCGGCAGGGGTAGGCTGTGCGGAATCCTGGTCAACCGGGGTCAGTATGGCCGATATCAACGGTGATGGGCTGCTGGATATTTTCGTTTGTGTGGCGGGTCCTGAAGGCCTCAACCAAAAAAATAAGCTTTTTATCAACAATGGTGATAGCACATTTACCGAGTCTGCGGAAGCATGGGGTGTAGCCGATACCGGCCTTTCTACTCATGCGGTATTTTTTGATTATGATCAGGATGGGGACCTTGATTTTTACCTGCTTAATAACTCCACCCGCTCCGTTGGATTTTATGATCTCAGAGTGGGGCAGCGCGAAGAGCGGGATCCCTTTGGTGGTAATAAGCTTTATAGAAATGATGGTGGTTTGTTCACTGATGTGAGTGAGGAGGCAGGGATCTTTGGGAGCGCCATTGGATATGGTCTGGGAGTGACCGTGGCTGACATTAACAAAGACGGGTGGATGGATATTTATGTATCTAACGATTTTTTCGAAAAAGACTATCTGTATATCAATAATGGTGATGGTACATTTACTGAGGCTTTGGAGATGATGATCAATGAGATCAGCCTTGGTTCTATGGGGGCTGATATTGCTGATATTACTAATGACGGTTACCCTGAGATTTATGTGTCGGAAATGCTTCCGGAGCCCTGGCCGCGGGTTAAGAAGGCTACCATTTTTGAAGATTGGGATAAATACCAGGCTAATATGGCCAGCGGGTACTATCATCAGTTTACCAGAAATACCCTTCAACTCAATCAGGGCCCGGTACCCGGTAACCCGAGACTAGTCCATTTCAGCGAAATTGGCAGGCTCACCAATACCCATGCTACCGACTGGAGCTGGGGAGCCCTGATCTTTGATTATAATAATGACGGCCTGAAAGATATTTTTGTGGCAAATGGTATCCCCAAAGATCTTACCGATCAGGATTATATCAATTATTCTGCCAACCAGCCAGGACTTATTGCCAGGCTTAAGCGTGATAGCCTTCTTCTTACCGGCCTTTTAGATCGGGCGCCATCTGTGCCAGTGCCCAATTATCTTTTCGAAAATCAGGGAGCCCTTAATTTCACAAACAAAGCTAACGACCTTGGCCTTGACTTTTTGGGGTTTTCAAATGGAGCTGCATATGCAGACTTGAATAATGATGGTTTTCTGGACCTTGTAGTAAATAATATCAATGCCCCGTTAAGTATTTACAAAAACCTTGGCAAGCAAAATGGGAACAACCATTATATTCAGTTGGACCTCAAGGGTGGGGCCGGCAATACTTTTTCCATTGGAAGCCAGGTCACAGCTTACTGCGGACCCAACACTTTTTACGTGGAGCAGGCACCGGTAAAGGGTTACCTTTCTTCTATTGATCACCGTTTGCATTTAGGACTTGGAAAATATTCTACGATCGACTCTTTGAAAATAAAGTGGCCGGATGGTAGGATATCAATGCTTTATGAAGTGCCCTCCAATCAGATTTTAAAGGTTGATTATAATAAAACTGAAAAGACCATCTCGTCAATTGTAAATGATTCGGAGATCACCTATCCATTAACCAGGATTCCAAATCCTTTTCCCGGATACAGGCATGTGGAAAACCAGTTCTCTGATTTTGACCGTGACAGGCTTTTATTTGAAATGCTTTCCAATGCCGGACCTGCAGCAGCCGTTGGGGATGTGAATGGTGACGGCCTGGATGATATTTTTCTTGGAGGTGCGAAAGACCAACCGGGTGCCCTTTATATACAAAATATCAATGGCACCTTTACCCGCACTGGAGCTGGTTTATTTGAAAAGGATCAACGATCAGAAGATGTGGTAGCCGTATTTTTCGATGCTGATGGCGATGGGTACCTGGATTTGTTTGTAGGTAGTGGCGGTAGCGAATTTGGATACAATGATTTTGCTTATCGTGACAGGCTATATCTCAATGATGGAAAAGGTAATTTCACTAAAAAAGAAGGTTGGCTTGCCAAAACCGACATTAGGGTACCTGCTGCCTTCATTATTCCACATGATTTTGATAATGACGGTTTTACTGATTTAATTCTGGGCACCAGGCATCTCCCATTTTTTTATGGAAAACCGGCTTCCGTATTTTTCTTAAAGAATGATGGCAAAGGCAATTTCGAGGATGTTTCCGGTTCTGTGGCACCCCAGCTACAGGATGCGGGATTATTTACTGACGGAGCCCTTATTGATATTGAAAATGACGGCAGTCCGGAGCTTTTGATTGCAGGAGAATGGATGGGTCTCAGGGCATTTAGGTTTGGCTCAGGTGGGTTAACAGAAATTACAGATGCCCTTGGTTTGTCAGGATTTACTGGTTTGTGGGAATCCATCTCTATTGGTGATTTTGATGGGGATGGTTTTACCGACTTTATAGTGGGTAATCATGGCCTTAATTCCAGGTATCGAGCATCTCCTGAAAACCCCATGCGCATGTATGTCCATGATTTTGATCAGAATGGCAGTCTTGAGCAGATCATTTGTTATGTAGACAATGGGAAGGCCTATCCGATGGTTTTATTGCATGAACTGGCAAAGCAAATCCCATCGATAAAAAAGAAATTTCCCAATTACGAATCTTATACCAATGCGGATATGGAGGCCATATTTGGTCGGGAGGTCCTGGATCAGGCTCTTGTGCTTGAGGCCCGGCATCTGGACACCAAGATTTTTTATAATAAAGGGGGTAAAAAATTTGTTGAAGGCGCACTACCTACAGAAGCTCAGTTGACAAAAGTTTTTTCCTCATTTGTTCATGATTCAAATGAGGATGGGAATATGGATATCATCTTAGGAGGCAACCAAACCAGGATCAAGCCGCAAATGGGCGGTATGAATGCCTCATTTGGAGTGTATCTAAAAGGGTTGGAAAATAGAAAATTTGAGGTTGAGAAGGCAGCTCAAACAGGATTATTTGTCAGAGGAGAGGTCAGAGATATTGTAAAAATGGGGATTGGGCAGGATACATATATTATATTTGTAATGAATAATGAAGAAGTACAGGCATTTAAAATAAATCAGGGATTATGAGGAATATGGTTCTGTTTTTGGCTGTCTTTACCATGGTATTTTCTGGTTGTTATGATTCAGAATATGATCGATTGGTGCAGGATGAACTGTCCAAGGGGCAACGGTTTGATAGTCTTTTTCTCGGCATTAATTTCAATATGGGGAGGAAAGAATTTTATACCCACGCTTGGGATTTAAACAAGGAAGGCCTTATCAGACAAGGCCCTACCAACCTCTCAGTGCAATATGTGCTTAAACCTGGGGAGTTAAAATACCAGGGGGTAATGAATTTTTATCCCAAATTTGATGATGACAATAAAATATATGAAATGCCAGCTGTATTTCATTATGAAGCCTGGGCTCCCTGGAATGAAGCCATGCAGGTGGAGCATCTTCTTTTGGATGTAAAAGATATGCTTGAGCGTTGGTATGATGGTAATAAATTTATTTATTATGAAAACAAGGATAAATCCGTACAAGTATGGGTAAAAGTGGATGGAAACCGCAGGATAAGGCTGTACAGAGAAGATATAAGTAAAGTTAAAATAGATATCAGAGATCTATTGCACCCTTTTAATAATAAGGAGGATTAAAGTGAAGGTAAGGAGTTTTATTTTTTGTGTTCCGGCATTTCTTCTTCTGCTTATTTCATGCAGAAAAGATCCTGTACTATTTGAGTTGATTCCTGCTCAGGAGTCAGGGGTATCATTTAGAAATGACCTTGGATTTGATCCCAAATTTAATATCTATACTTATCGAAATTACTATAATGGGGGAGGGGTGGCCATAGGAGATATTAATAATGATGGCCTTCCTGATATTTATGTTACGGGTAATCTGGTGCCTAACAAGCTGTATCTCAACAAAGGGAATTTTCAGTTTGAAGATATTACGGAAAAAGCAGGCGTAGCAGGTACTCGGGCCTGGAGCACAGGCGTCACTATGGTTGATATCAACGGCGATGGCCTTCTCGATATATACGTTTGCAATTCAGGTGATATTACAGGGGATAATAAGCAGAATGAGCTTTTTATCAATAATGGTGACCTTACCTTTACCGAAAGTGCGGAAGCATACGGGCTAGCCGATCAGGGATTTTCTACCCATGCAGTGTTTTTCGATTATGATAAGGATGGTGATCTGGATGTCTATCTACTGAATAACTCCTATCAGTCGATTGGAAGCTTTAATTTGATGAAAAATATAAGGGATGTCAGGGACTCAGTAGGAGGGGATAAGTTATACCGAAATGATGGAGGTAAATTTGTCGATGTAAGTGCGGAAGCCGGGATTTATGGTAGTGTAATTGGCTTTGGCCTTGGAGCCACCGTAGGGGATGTGAATGGGAATGGCTGGCCGGATTTATTCATTTCCAATGACTTTTTTGAAATGGATTATCTGTATATCAATAATCAGGATGGGACATTTACCGAGGTGTTACAGGAAAGCATGCCTTCCATCAGTGCAGCCTCTATGGGAGCTGATATGGCCGATATAAATAATAATGGCCGACCTGATATTTTTGTCACGGATATGCTACCTGAGCCGGATGCAAGAAGGAAGCAGGTCACCCTTTTTGAAAATTGGGACAAGATCTCCTACAATGTGACCCATGGTTACCATTACCAGTACACCAGGAATATGCTCCATTTTAATAATGGTGATGGTACATTTAGTGATATAGGCAGGTTGGCAGGTGTGGAAGCAACTGATTGGAGCTGGGCACCTCTGATCTTTGATATGGATAATGACGGATGGAAAGACATATTCGTAGCTAATGGTATATATCAGGATATCACGGACCTCGATTACCTCAACTTCATTGATGACCCCAAGACCAAGAAGCAAATCATCAGCAAGCAGGGGGTAGATTATAAGGCGCTTGTAGATCCTATTCCTATCACTCCTGTACCAAATTATGCATTCCATAATCAAGGAAATCTTCGTTTTGTAAACAAAGCAAAGGATTGGGGTCTGGGTACTCCTATGCACTCTAATGGTTCGGCATATGGTGACCTTAATAATGATGGTACCCTTGATCTTGTCATCAATAATGTCAATGATCAATTGATGATCTATAAAAATAATGCCCGCACTCTGTACCCTAAAAATAATTTTATTAAACTGAATCTAAAGGGGGAAGGGATGAATACATATGCAGTTGGGGCTCAGGTGCATATTAAGGCAGGTGAGGATTATTATTATCAGGAACAAATGCCTACCCGCGGCTTTCAGTCATCGGTTGATCCGGTATTGATCGTTGGAGTAGGCCATCATACTACACTTGATGAAGTCCGCATCAAGTGGCCTGATTTTAAAGAAACCGTGCTCAGGAATGTACTTGTGAATCAGGTGCTGGAAGTCTTGCAAAAAGACGCTGGCCAGGTCAAGCCCCCCGAGCCTTCAATTCTTAACAACAAATATTTTAAAGATATAACAGCCGATGAACTTTTAGATTTCCGCCATAAGGAAAATGATTTTGTTGACTTTGACCGTGACCGGCTTATATACCATATGCTCAGTACCCAAGGGCCGAAGATGGCCGTAAGTGATATCAATGGTGACGGCCTTGATGATATTTATTTTTGCGGGGCAAAAGATCAGCCCGGCAAATTATTTATTCAAAATAAATCAGGTGGTTTCGAGTTGCATCCTGATCAGACGGTATTTGAATCTGATGCCCGGTCTGAGGATGTAAATGCTGTTTTCGTGGATGTGAATAATGACGGATTTCCTGACCTGCTTGTAGCCAGTGGGGGCAATGAGTTTGGATTTGGAACATTCCTCCTGCGTGACAGGCTCTATATCAACGATGGAACGGGCAGTTTTTCGAAATCCACAGAAGGAGATTTTACGGAAAGAGCTAATAATACTGCAGTGATCCGATCCTTTGACTTGAATGGGAATGGATTTAAAGACGTCTTTACTGGGTCACGGATTTTGCCTTTCCAATATGGGCTGCCTGCTGATGGATTTATTTATCTGAATGATGGAAAAGGTAATCTCCTGGATAAAACCGATGAAATAGCACCTGAATTGAAAAAGCTGGGGATGATCACTGATGCAGTATGGGCTGATTATGATGGTGATGGTGATGAGGACCTGATCATAACAGGCCAATGGATGGGCATTGAGATCTTTGAAAATAATGGGGGTAAGCTTACAAGAAAAACCGAAGCCCTCGGGCTTAACCAATTTATGGGATGGTGGAACACCATCATTGCAGAGGATATGAATGGTGATGGGCTGGTTGATTTTATTTTGGGGAATCACGGTCTCAATTCCAGGTTTAAGGCTTCAAAAGACCAACCGGTAGTAATGCTAGTCAAAGACTTTGACCAGAATGGCACTATTGAGCATATTTATGCCAGATATATCGGTGATAAAATATTTCCCTACGCACTCAAACATGATATGGTAGCCCAAATGCCGGGACTAAAGAAAAATTTCCTGAAATATGAGCAGTATAATAGCAAGTCAGTGGATGAGATATTCACCACGGATCAATTGGAAGGTGCAACCCGGCATGAGGCCAATTATCTGGAATCGGCTATTCTTATCAATCGAGGTGGGGGTGAGTTTGAATTAAAGGCCTTGCCTGTTGAAGCCCAGTTTTCTCCTGTATTTGGGATTTATGCTGAAGATTTTGATGGTGATGGCCATATTGATATTCTCCTGGGGGGCAATTTTTATGAGGCCAAACCAGAGGCAGGACGGTATGATGCCGGTTACGGCCTTCTTCTGAAAGGCAAAGGCAATTTTGAGTTTGAACCCATTCTACAGGGGAAATCCGGATTTTTTGTAAAAGGTGCTATCCGGCAAATTCTCCCTGTTAATACTTCAGCAGGAAGACTTATTATAGTAACCCTCAATGATGACCGGGTTCGGGTATTCAAACCACAATAGGGATGAGGGTCATCGTATTTTTCATCTTAGGAATACTCTTAATTCAGGGCTGTAAAAATAAAAAGCAGGAGCCCCTGTTTAGGTTACTTTCACCCGATGAGACCGGCATCCACTTCTCCAATGACCTGAACGAAAAACAGCTCAACATTATCGAATACCTTTATTATTACAATGGAGGTGGTGTTGCTGTTGGAGATTTTGATAATGATGGGTTGCCTGATATTTATTTTACCTCCAATGAAGGCCCCAACAAACTTTACCGTAATCTTGGTGACCTGAAGTTTGAGGATATTACAGTGTCAGCAGGGGTGGCAGGGACTGGCGACTGGACCACCGGAGTAACTCTTGTAGACATTAATAATGATGGATTTCTCGATATATATGTATGCCAGGTGAGTGGATACAAGGGCACCAAAGGCAAAAACCAGCTATTTGTCAATAATGGGGACCTTACCTTTACTGAGCGGGCAGATGAATACGGACTAGATTTTGAAGGCTTTTCTACCCAGGCAGTATTTTTTGATTATGACCTTGATGGTGACCTGGATATGTTTTTACTTAATCATTCCGTTCACACTTTTAGAAGCTATGGCTCTGCTGAAATGCGGCTTGATGTCGATTCCACTGCTGGTGACAGGCTTTACAAAAACCTAAAAAATGAAGGCGGACAGGGTTTTATCGATGTGACCGAAGAAGCTGGTATTTATTCTACGCATATCGGATATGGCCTTGGGGTTGGGGTGTCTGATGTCAATCTCGATGGGTATCCTGACCTTTATATTTCGAATGATTTTCATGAGAATGATTACCTGTACCTAAATAATGGTGACGGTACTTTCAGAGAGGTACTGGAGACATATATTGGTCATACCAGCCGGTACTCCATGGGCAATGACATTGCCGATATCAATGGTGATCTATGGCCTGATATTATTACACTTGACATGCTGCCGGATGATCCCGGTATCCTGATGAAGTCGGCGGCCGAGGATTTGCAGGAGGTGCATGATATCAAAAAGGGCTTTGGTTATGGCCCTCAATATGTAAGAAATGCAGTTCAGTTTAACCAAGGCGAGTTTTTTATTGATGCAGCAAGGATGTCTGGAATTTTTGCTACAGACTGGAGCTGGGCCCCGTTGATTTGTGATCTCGATAATGACGGCATGATGGATGTATTCATTTCCAATGGGATATATAAGAGACCTAACGATCTCGATTATATAGAATTCACTGCTGATATGGCGCATTACCAGGCAAATACCCGAGCGCCTCAGGACAGTATCAACAGGGAACTGATCCGCAAAATGCCTACTTTGAAAATCCCTAATTATGCTTTTACTTATGTCGGAGATTATCGGTTTGAGGATAAAACCGACGTTTGGGGACTTGCTCATCCTTCATACTCCAGTGGGGCCGTTTATGCCGACCTTGATAATGATGGTGATTTGGACCTGATCATCAATAATGTTAACCAGGAGGCATTTATTTACGAAAATACCTCAGAGAAAAAAGAGGGTAGTAATTACCTGAAAGTGAATCTGAAAAGTGACTCGAATTCCTTTGGTATAGGGGCGAGGGTCAGGGTTTTTGTGGGTGGTAAAATCATGGACCGGGAGATATTCCTGAGCAGGGGTTTTCAATCTTCAATATCGCCGGAAGCCCATTTTGGCTTGGGGAATGCCGGGATTGTGGATAGCCTAATCATTTATTGGAGAGGCCATAAGTCCCAGATATTGTATGATATCCTCCCCAACCAGGTTTTGGTTATAATTGAACCGGACTCGTTGGAGCCTAGGCCTCTGATTATTTTTGAAAAAGGTGTAAAGGGAGGGTTGGAAAAACATGGTGGTACCATCGATTATAAGCACCGGGAAGATGATTATTTAGATTATAAATCTGAGCCCCTAATACCATACCTTATGAGTCGGGAAGGTCCGGCCCTTGCTGTTGGTGATATCACTGGTGATGGGTTGGAGGATTTCTTTATTGGCGGTGCCCACGGCCAGCCGGGAAGTATTTTTATCCAGACAGGTGATGGCGGTTTTGAAAAATCTGGGCCGAATGAAATAAGTCTCGACAGTTTATATGAAGACGTAGATGCTGTATTTTTTGACTTTGATGGAGATGGAGCCTTAGATCTTTATGTGGTCAGTGGTGGCAACAGGTATCCTCCGGGTCACTTTCTGTATGAGGACCGGCTTTATCTCAATGATGGATCAGGGAATTTTGCCAGAGTTAAAAGCGGTGTTAAATATTCAGGTACTAATGGTTCTTGTGTAAGATTGAGTGGCGTTCAAATAAATGGTAAAACTCACATTTTTATAGGCTCCCGCTCTGTGCCTGGCAGCTATGGAATGATACCCAAAAGCTATATTTTAAGTGCCGATGGTAGGGGGAAAATCGAGGTAATTCAGGAGATTGAACCAGGGATGGTTACTGATGCTGCGTGGGCTGATCTGGATGACGATGGTATTGAAGAGCTCATCATTGTAGGAGACTGGATGCCGGTTTTGGTATTTGAATGGAAGTCAGGTAAATATGTAATGAAAAATATAGATGCCCTGAAAGATACAGAAGGCTGGTGGCGGGCTATCAAGGCTGAGGATATCAATGGTGACGGTTATCCAGATCTCATACTGGGTAATGTGGGTGAAAACCTTAAGTTTTCCCCTTCCAGTGAGGAACCATTAGAACTGTATCTTGGAGATTTTGACGGGAATGGTCAACTGGATCCGGTTATGTTTTACTATCTGATGGGCAGAAAAATCCCATTTCATGCCAAGCCATTGCTTATCAAACAAATGCCCTATCTCAACAAGAGATTCCGTACCTATAGGGATTTTTCAAACTACGATGGCCCTCAGGATCTCCTAGGAAAAGAGCGGATATTAAATGCAAAAAAATTTAAGGTAAACACATTTGAAACAATGGTTTTGGTCAATGATGGAAAGGGGGGATTTTCAAAAGTAGCGTTACCGTTTGATGCCCAATTAAGTCAGATAAATGACCTGCTGATTTATGACATCAATAATGATGGCAGGAAAGATATATTGATAGCTGGGAATTTCTTCGCCAATTCGGTGGACCTGGGTAAGGCTGATGCGATGTCATTTTATCAGCTTGTTCAGGATGAGGCTGGAAATTTCTCAGGACTAGAATTAAGGGATGGATCAAATTTTAATAAAGAATTTGGAAAGGTAAAAATGGTAAATGGCAAGTCTCAACGCTTTATTTTACTAGCCGAAAATAATGGCCTTGTTCATATCTATTCTTTTCCAATCAATTATAATTGAGTAAAGTGCCTCTTTTTTGTAATTTTGTAAACCATTACTGAAATACTGAATGAAAAGAAATTTAGTTATTGGACTTTTGTTATTGCTTGCTTTCGGATGTAAGGAGCCTGCGGTAGAGCGTGACCTAGAAAAGGAGCAGGATATCCTATTTTTGCTGCAATCAGTCAAAGAGCTCTCCAATGTCATAGTGCATGACATTTTTTCTCCACCTGTGGCCAGCAGAATTTATGCCTATCCCAGCATTGCAGCCTATGAGGTGGCCCGATTTATGGATACTACCAGGTATCTGTCTCTTGCGGGGCAGCTCAATGACCTGGATCCTTTGCCTGCCCCTCAACCAGGAAATGAATATTCTTTTCCAGTAGCATCGGTTCATGCCTTTCTCAAGGTAGGCCAGGAGTTGGTTTTTTCTGAACAAATGATTGAAGAGTACCATGCCTCGGTGATGGAAGCCTACCAAAATGCCGGCATTCCCCAGGAAGTCATTAACAACTCCATTGCCTATGGCGATGCAGTGGGAGAGGCCATTATCCAATGGGCCAAAAAAGATAATTATGCTCAGACCCGCACCTTTGAAAAATTTACCATTACGGAAAACCCTGCTGCCTGGAAGCCTACTCCTCCAGCCTATATGGAGGGCATAGAGCCTCATTGGAATAAAATAAGACCATTTACCCTCGATTCCACCAACCAGTTTATTCCCTTACCTGGGACCCCATTTTCTGAAGAGCCGGGCAGTCAGTTCTACAAAGATGTCATGCATGTATATGAAGTGTGCAATCAACTCAGTGAAGAGCAACTTGGCATAGCGAGCTTTTGGGATTGCAATCCTTATGTGATGAATGTGAAAGGGCATGTGATGTTTGCTACTAAAAAAATCACACCAGGGGGGCATTGGATGCACATCGCCTGCATAGCCTCTAAGACTGCCGAGCTGGACTTTCCGGCTACGGCAGAAGTTCTGGCCCTGACCTCCATAACTCTGATGGATGGTTTCATAAGCTGCTGGGATGAGAAATATCGAAGCTCTTTGATCCGACCTGAAACCTATATCAACCGCTATATTGACCCGGAGTGGATCCCTACCTTGCAAACGCCACCCTTTCCCGAATATACCAGCGGCCATAGTGTCATTTCCAGTGCTGCGGCCCTCACCCTTACCCAGCTTCTTGGGGAGCCTTTCCATTTTGTGGATTCCTCTGAAGTAGATTATGGGCTGCCAATCAGAGAGTTTAATAGTTTTGTGGAGGCATCTCAGGAGGCAGCCATCAGCAGGTTGTATGGGGGAATTCATTATATGCCTGCCATCGAAAATGGTGTAGCCCAAGGCAAGAATGTAGGACGATGGGTTATGGGAAACGTAAAAACAAGAAATGATGCAATGCTGGCCCGCACTGAAGAGTAGTCTAAGGCTTCTGGCCCTTCTCCTGTTTTGGGCTTGTAACCCGGATTCAGGCAGTGAGGATGTGATAGATTTTTACCAGACCGAACTGTTTAGGGAGGTTCAGCTATCAGCTGTTTTCCCCGATTCCAAAACCTTTACTGACTGCACGCCGAAATCAGATATAGGTCATATTCTTGATCAATATGAGCAAGAAAAATCCGGTCCGGGATTTGATTTGCAGGCTTTTGTTAGGGAGCATTTCGATTTGCCTGTGCCACCTGAAGTTACCTTTGATGCTGACACCACAGCCGCCATTGAAGATCATATCAAGCAATTGTGGCCAGTGCTAACTAGAAGCCCTGATGAGTATAACCGTAGATCTTCACTTCTGCCGCTGCCAAACCCTTATATTGTGCCTGGAGGTAGGTTCGCAGAGATTTATTACTGGGATACATACTTTACCATGTTGGGACTCAAGGTGGATGGTCGTATGGATTTGGTGGAGGCCATGGTGGATAATTTTGCCTTTCTAATTGACTCGGTAGGCTTCATCCCAAATGGTAACAGAAATTACTATTTGTCGAGGTCTCAGCCCCCATTCTTTTCATTGATGGTGGGGCTTTTGGCAGGTGAGGACGACCAGGTTTTGGCAAAATATCTGCCGCAATTGATAAAAGAGCATAACTTCTGGATGGATGGTTTGGATCAAGCTATTGAAACAGGGAAGCCGGTAAACCACGTAGTTCCACTGGCCGATGACCAGCATCTCAATCGATACTACGATGCCCTACCTCAACCAAGACCTGAATCTTATAAAGAGGATGTGGCCCTGGTCGAGGAGTCAGGCAGAGATCATGAAAGTTTGTATGCCGACCTGAGGGCGGCTTGTGAGTCGGGGTGGGACTTCAGCAGCCGTTGGTTTGGTAATGACGGTAACCTTGCAGGAATCAGGACTACGGCGATTATTCCTGTGGACCTCAACAGCCTCCTTTATCATCTGGAAAAGACCATTTCAAGAGCAGCTTTGGCGGCCGATGATCATCAGACCAGTAAAGCTTACGAGGTCCTGGCCATTAAGCGCAAGGCATCGATGATGCTGCATCTCTGGGATGGGGAGGCTTACTTCTTTGCCGATTATGATTTTGAAAGAGAGAAAGTGACCGGCACTCTTTCTCTTGCAGGGGTATTCCCCTTGTATTTTGGACTAGCGGGCCCTACACAAGCCGAAAAGGTCAAAGACCTCCTGGAAACCAAATTTTTACAATATGGAGGCTTCCTCACTACGCTTAATGACACCGGAGAACAATGGGATGCCCCCAATGGCTGGGCCCCACTTCAATGGATGGCCATTCAAGGATTGAGAAATTATGGATATGAAGCACTGGCTGATGAGGGCACCAGGCGCTGGCTGCGTCTGAATCAAAAAGTATTTTTGAATACAGGCAAGCTGGTTGAAAAATATAATGTTATGGATTCCACTCTTCTTGCCGGTGGCGGAGAATACTCCCTTCAGGATGGCTTTGGATGGACCAATGGCGTTTACAGGGCCTTGCAGGAACAATAACACACTTCTTTTGCCTTTCTCAGGCGCAAGCGTCTCGCTTGTGCTATACTGCCTATTTAGCCAATAAAATCATTACTTTTTAACCATTTACCGTAAAATTTGATATCTTGAATTAAAATAATAACAGCCCTGGTCTTAAAGCATGAGTCGTAAATACAA
>JBGTCD010000038.1:0-67411 GCA_041749015.1 Cyclobacteriaceae bacterium | reverse complement strand
CATCCAAAACTTCATCAATAAAAAACTCAAAATCAGCGGGATTAGAAGTGCTCGCATCAATATTGATCGTTTGCCCAGGTTGATAAAAACCAAATATACCAATGGGACTATCAACTTTTAAGGCAAATCCGTCGGTCACATCAACGAAGTAATCTGTGGTTTGTCCGTTGGACCAGTCATTTCCTTTGAGGAGCATTCCGATTCTTTTGATACTTTCCTTATCCACCCCTGTAAAGCTTGTTGGCGTAAGGGTTATGGTGAATACCGTTTTATCGGATGGGTTAGTTTTGGTAAATTTTGCTGGGTTTGTTCCTGAAGAATTACTGGAGGCTGGGTTAATATTTGATGGTGCATTTAAAGGGGCCTCGCCTTCTCTAGGAACCCACAACCAAATCCAGGCTTCGGGTAATGAGGCTAAAGCAGTGCCCGTTACATCATAAGAAATAGTTATTTCTTCGTCAGCACTAAAGAAAGATGGCTCAATTTCTGGTACTAAATTTACATTTTGAGAATATCCTAAACTAGTCCCAAACAAAGCCAATATCAGTAATAATCTTTGTAACATAATGTAGTAAATTAAAAAAAATTATTGAACAATGGGAATTTACACTTTAATAACCAAGGGTTATGCATTATTGGTTTCCCACTGTTTTCCAGCCAGCACGCAGTTTCTAATTACCATTGGCAAAAATACCATTAATAATATTCGCCTCAACCTGATCAATAACCAATTGATCATTTAGTTTCGAAGCTTATACAGGCAAAAGCCAGCAATCAAAATTAGAAAGAAAACCATATAAAAATCAATAAAATTAATTTAAAAATACAACAAACGAAATCGCAATCGTTTGCAATCATTGTAAAAAAAATCCTGCCCCGAAGGGCAGGAATTCATCAACCTTAAACTAACAACTAAAACATTCCAAATAAATGGAACAGCTTTGTCGACTAGTGTTATAACTGTTATTTTTGAGAAAATGTTTTACTTATTTGGTTTATTTTTAAATTATATTCGCTTTCGCTTAATACTTTTTTTGAAACATTTTATTAAAAATCCTATTTATGATTCTTAGAAAATACCTGGCATGTGCTTTCATTTTTTTCCTCTTCAATTGTACTGCCAACAATGGCGACCTTTTGGAAAAGGCTAAAAATCTTACTGCAAAAGGTGATTTTGAAGCTTCTAACATTGTACTTTCCAAAATTCTAGATAACGACAGCACCATTGCGGAAGCGTGGAATTTGATCGGGATCAATTATTTTGAATTAGAGAATTATCCTCTTGCATCAGCTGGTGTATTGAAAGCAGTTGCACTGGATCCATCAGATTATCGGTTTTACTATAATCTTGGCAATGTGAGGCGTGAGCAAAAGCTTTTTGAGGAATCTTTTCAACTTTATGAAAGGGCACTAAGCATAAAACCAGATGTAGCAGATATCTATCTGAACCGAGGGGTGCTTTATTCAAAGGTAGGAAGCCCTTTCAAGGCTATTAAAGAATTTGAAGTCGCTGCTAAATTAGAGCCAAAAAACCCATTGATACTTTTTAATAAAGGCCGCACTCAGCTTATCCTCAATGATGTTGCCGGTTCGATTGAGACTCTTGAAGCAGCTATTGAAATCAATAGTAAAAATCCGGAATATTATTTCTGGCTTGGAAATGCCTATTATACAGCTTCTGATACTGCAAAAGCCTGCATGAATTTTAAAATTTCCCAGGAAAAAGGTAGTGAATCGGCCGAAGCTACCTATCCATTGCTATGCAACTAGCGGGAGGAAACCATAAAAAGCCCGCAAGAAATTACCGCATACCAAAATCTATAATCTGAGAGATATACAATATGAAGGAGGTTAAGCTCCATCATAACTGCCGTGATCAAAAAGATAATGGCAATGATTCTAAGTATAGATCTGGTTTTCGAACTCATGATTTGACTGTTTTTTGAGGGTAAATATAATATCTCATTCCTCAAAAAGCATAATTTAATCTTACTTTTGCTAAGGATGGGAAAGATAGGTACCGATATCAAACAAGCAGCAGCATTCTTAAAGGCCGGCCAGTTGGTTTCAATACCTACCGAAACCGTATACGGACTTGCTGCCAATGCCCTTGACAGCATTGCGGTTTCACAAATCTTCGAGGCTAAACATCGGCCCCACTTTGATCCAATAATTGTGCATGCTCATGATCTTGATCAAATCAAGGATTTGATAGTGGATCTACCACCATTAGCGGAAAAATTAGCCAAATTATTCTGGCCTGGGCCCCTGACCCTGATCCTGCCTAAATCCAAGTCTATTCCTGACCTCGTCACAGCAGGACTTGATCATGTGGGCATCAGAATACCCCGGCACCCCCTCACTTTAAAATTACTTAAGAAGCTGGACTTCCCTCTTGCAGCACCAAGTGCTAATCCTTTTGGCTATATCAGTCCTACCCGACCAGAACATGTTGATGAGCAATTAGGTGATAGAGTGGCATACATACTCGATGGGGGCCCTTGTCAGGTTGGCCTTGAGTCCACCATCATAGGCTTTGAGAATGGAGATCCGATAGTTTACCGCATCGGTGGCCTCGATCTTGATCTGATAAAAGAGGTTGCCGGACCCATGCGTATTAAACTGAATACCTCATCAGACCCCAGGGCTCCAGGGATGCTTAAAAGCCATTATGCTCCAAAAGTTCCCGTTGTACTGGGAGATATCAATGCGCTAATTGCCCAATACCCCAAAGAAGAAATCGGAATTTTATCTTTTAAAAAACAATACCTCCCGGAATTAGGAACACGGAGTATGGTGCTCTCTCCTGACGGTGACTTGCGTGTGGCAGCTGCACAGCTTTTTGATATGCTCAGGGCTTTGGATAAATTGCCTTTGAATGTCATCTTATGTGAGTGGGTACCTGATTTAGGCTTGGGCAAGGCCATCAACGACAGGTTGACCAGGGCTGCGGCCCGCGATTAAGATTTTGCCAACGATTATATTATCTTTGATTTTGCAATCTCAGGCAACCAGAAAATTTAAATGCATTTTTTTACCCATAAACCTTCAGGATCCTAATGAAAACAGTTGATGCCATTAATTTTAAGGATAAAAAAGCACTGATACGGGTAGATTTTAATGTTCCATTAAATAAAGATTTTAAAATCACCGATGATAACCGCATCAGAGCAGCAGTACCTACCATCAAAAAAATTCTTGCTGATGGAGGAGCCGCAATTCTTATGTCACATTTAGGCAGGCCAAAATCTGGTCCGGAGGAAAAGTTTTCATTAAAACATTTGATTCCAACAATTGAAGATTTCTTTGGTACCAAAGTACACTTTGCTGAAGATTGCATTGGCAAACTAGCGGAGGAAAAGTCAGATAGCCTCAAGTCAGGAGAAATCCTGCTTCTCGAAAATGTAAGATTTCATCCTGAAGAAACCAGCGGTGATGTAGATTTTGCCCGAAAGTTGTCAAAGCTTGGTGACGTATTTGTTAACGATGCTTTTGGTACCGCCCACCGGGCCCATGCGTCTACGACGGTGGTGGCGCAGTTCTTTGGAGAAAAGGTTTGTGGTTATGTAATGGATGCTGAGCTAAAAAACGCTAAAAAAGTTCTGGATAATGCTGAAAAGCCCTACGTAGCCATCATGGGGGGCGCAAAAATATCTGATAAAATCCTCATCATTGAAAAGTTGCTTGAGAGGGTAGACCATCTCATCATCGGGGGTGGTATGTCTTATACTTTTTTCAAAGCCCTCGGAGGAGAAATTGGGGATTCACTTGTGGAGGAAGATAAAATAGATCTGGCGAGGGAATTGATCCAAACAGCCAAGAAAAAAGGGGTGGAATTACATCTACCTGTAGACTCCATAATTGCTGATAAATTTGCGGAGGATGCCAATACCGAAATTGCCAGAAATCACCAGATCAAACCTGGCTGGATGGGCCTGGACATAGGGCCAGAATCCAGTGAGGTGTTTGCAAGAATAATTGAAAACTCAAAAACTATTTTATGGAATGGCCCCATGGGTGTATTTGAGATGACCAAATTTGCCAATGGCACCATACACGTGGCAGAAGCTGTGGTAAGAGCTACAAAAAGTGGATCCTTCTCACTGATCGGTGGTGGGGATTCTGCAGCAGCAATTAATTCACTCGGTTATGGCGACCAGGTGAGTTATGTTTCAACAGGAGGCGGGGCACTATTGGAATACATGGAGGGTAAGGTGTTGCCAGGAGTGAAGGCCCTGGAATCATAATTAAAATACACCCTAAAGGATTTTGTTATCAATGAAACTACTATTTGAGAATAGTAAAATAATAGTCTATGGAAATACCGATCTTATCTGAATTACTCATCATTCTGGGCCTTTCAGTGGTGGTAATTCTATTCTTCCAGCGATTTAAGCTGCCCACCATTTTAGGATTTCTGATTACAGGCATTGTGGCCGGACCTCATGCCCTGGGGTTTATTGAAGCGTCTCACGAGGTAGAAATACTCGCTGAGATCGGGGTGATTTTGCTTCTATTTATAATCGGACTGGAATTTTCACTGAAGAGCCTTGCAGCGATAAAATTCACAGTATTGATTGGGGGTGCCCTTCAGGTCGGAGTTACTATTTTAGTTACCATTGGTTTTGCTACATTACTGGATTTTTCTTTGCCAGAAGCCACCTTTCTTGGCTTTCTATTTTCACTGAGTAGTACTGCTATTGTACTCAAATTACTCAACGACCGTGGTGAAATGAGCACGCCTCATGGTAAGGTAGCACTGGCCATACTGATATTTCAGGACATCATAGTAGTGCCTATGATCTTGTTCACACCATTGATCGCAGGTGGCACTGAAGAAGTGTCCACCACCCTGCTATGGCTATTGGTTAAGGTCGTTGCCATAGTGTTAATTTTACTGATCAGTGCAAGGTACATTGTGCCAAAATTGTTGTTTTTTGTAGCAAGAACACGAAGCAGAGAGCTTTTTATACTTACCATAGTGGTGATTTGCTTCTCCGTAGCCTGGCTCACATCTTATGTGGGATTGTCTCTGGCCCTGGGTGCCCTGTTTGCCGGACTCATCATTTCTGAATCTGAGTATAGTCATCAGGCCACCAGCAACATTATACCATTTAGAGAAATTTTCACAAGTTTCTTTTTTGTATCCATAGGCATGCTGATGGATTTAAATTTTTTATGGGACCACCTTGGTTGGATTCTTCTCATCACTTTGACCACTATGGTCATTAAAGGATTAATCGCGGCTGGTGCTACCAGGGTGCTGAAGTATCCAAAACGAACAGTATCCATGGTCGGCCTCTCGATATTCCAGGTGGGGGAATTTGCTTTCATACTCTCAGCAACGGGTATGGCGTACAACCTGCTATCCGATGATGTGTATCAGTATTTCCTCAGTATCTCTATTTTAAGTATGGCGGTCACACCATTTATTTTAGGCAATGCAGGCAGTATTGCCACCTGGATCAGCCTAAAGGGTAGCAGGGAAAAGAAGTATCTTCAAAAACCCGAAGATTCACCTCTTAATGAACTGGAAAACCATCTTGTTATCATTGGTTATGGGGTAAACGGCAGGAATGTAGCCCATGCTGCAAGGGATGCAGACATCCCTTATGTGATTGTAGACCTCAATCCAAACACAGTAAAAACAGAGATGGAGAAAGGGGAGAAAATAATCTTTGGAGATGCAGTAGAACCATTTATCCTGGAGCATTTACATATCAATAATGCCAAAGTTGCGGTAATTGCTGTATCTGATCCCATGGGTACAAAAAAGATTGTCACAGCAATCAGAAGTATTAGCAAAACCGTCCACATTATTTCTAGAACCAGATTTATGAATGAAGTAGAGGAGAACCTGGATCTAGGTGCTGATGAGGTGATACCGGAAGAATTTGAAACATCGGTAGAAATTCTAACTCGTGTTTTGAATAAATTTCTCATCCCGATTGATGTTGTAGAGGAATTCACCAGGAAAATAAGGGCTGACAATTATGAAATGTTGCGGTACGATAACAGCTTGAAATGGAATCAAAACGTTCTCAAGGGTGAAATCCCGGGAATTGATATCATTTGCATGCGGGTAGACCAGCCGGATGAAGACATCGTAGGCAAAACCATCCTCGATTCACAATTAAGGCAAAAATATGAGGTCACATTGCTGGCCATCAAACGGAATGATGAAGTGATCGTGGAAATAACCGGGGATACCAAAATTAAGCAGCATGACCTTCTATACCTTTTCGGGAACTATGAGAAAATAATGGCCCTCCATAAAAAATTGAAAGTCTGAGGCTTCACCGCCCCTTGTGCAGCCTCCAGGCTTTATCATATTCCAAAATCCCCTTGTCTACCATCTCCCTGACAAGGCTGAGGAAAATTTCTTTTTCTTCTGGCTGAAGCAGGTCCATCAAAACCTCCACTGCCATTGGCTTTTCTGCGATATGCATTAGAATCTGATCCTTATAAGCCTGCGACAAATCCTCATTGATGTGTTTTTTTCTTTCAATGCACAAATCACAATGCCCGCAAGGCTCAGCCTCCTCACCAAAATATTTCAAAAGAACTATTTCTCTGCACCCCTCCTCTTTCTCCAGGTATTCGGTCATGATTTTAAGTCTGTGAATTTCACTTTCTTTCCTCATCTGAAGCCACTTTTCGTCAATCTCCAACTCTTTGGGATCCATCCTTGGCAGCACCCAGGTCAGGTTTGGGCCTTCAATCTGAGCCTGGTAAATGAGGATGTTTTGCTGCTCTATCGCCCTAAGTTGCTGTATCAGGGCCTTTTTTTCCATATTTCCAAACCTGGCTATTTCCTCTTCATTTATCTTGAGGAATCCGGTAAAAAGCTCCCCACCATACAACCTTAAGACCGTCTTGATAAGTGGGTCAAAGACTGCATTGGCGATCTGAAATTCATACAGCGCTTTCTTATCAACTCGGATATGGAGGCGCGAGGGCTGTAAAAACCCTTCGTTAAGCTGTATGAAACCAAGCCGGTCCAACTGCTTTAAAACATGATATGCCTCCGAAACAGGGAGCTCAAACTGATTGCAAAAATCACCGATATCAATGGGGTAGGTTTCCATATATCCGCTTCCTACAGCAAGTTGAAAGTAGTTGGCTAATGCCTGATAGTACTTCCTCAACTTTTCCGGATCCGGGTGAGAGACTTCAACCTTATAGTGGTGGTCCTCCATATCTGCCTGATCATAAAGTACCACAGCGAATGACCGTTCCCCATCGCGACCTGCCCTGCCTGCTTCCTGGTAATAAGACTCCGGTTCCGCAGGCGTATCAAAATGCACAATGGCTCTGACGTCCGATTTATTGATTCCCATGCCAAAGGCATTAGTGGCAACCATCACCCGTGTTTTATCCGTCATCCACTCCTTTTGCTTTTCCCCACGCAACCGGTAACTCAGTCCACCATGATAGTACCCGGACCCTATGCCCTGTTTGTTCAGCCATCCAGCTATTTCAGTGGTTTTTTTCCGCGTACCGGTATATACTATGGCTGTGCCCTGAGTCTTGGTTAATATCTCCTTAAGCTTGCCCTGTTTATCCTCGGTTTTTCTTACCACATACACCAAATTATCCCTTCTAAAACTCTTTTGGAAAATCCTGGGATCATCTAGTTCCAGATTTTCTACAATTTCCTGAACTACCGATGTGGTGGCTGTAGCGGTCAGGGCAAGGGTTGGGAATGATTGGTCAAGAGATTTTTTAAATGCGGCAATCTCCAGGTACGGTGGCCGAAAATCGTACCCCCATTTTGCAATGCAATGCGCCTCATCTACAGCAAGGAGGTTAATATTCATTTTTTGAGCTCTGGCTAAAAAAAGATCCGTTTTGAGTCTTTCCGGTGAGACATACAAAAACTTTACTTTACCATAAATACAGTTGTCTAAAAGGATATCGATTTCCCTTCTACTCTGTCCAGAATGGATGGACAAGGCACTGATTTTTTGTTGGATCAGCTGGGCCACCTGGTCTTCCATAAGTGAGATCAATGGTGAAACCACCAGACATAGGCCTTCATTGACCATAGCTGGCACCTGGTAGCAGAGGGATTTGCCCCCACCGGTAGGCAGGAGGGCCATGGTGTCCTGGCCTTTGAGTACAGAGTGAATGATATCCTCCTGCAGCGGCCTGAAATTCTGATAGCCCCAGTACTTTCGCAAAATTTCTACAGGACTTTCCATCACCATTATTTTAGGAATAGATTACTGTTGGGCAATATGTCTTACCATTTTATCTTCTTCTTTTCCAAAAATGCTGCTATCCCACGTTGGCAGTCAGCAGTAGCCCTGGCGCTTGCATTCATCTCAGCAGCATAATTTAATCCTGCATCCATGTCTTTAGACTGGATTTCAGCAATCATATTTTTGGTAAGGGCCATGGATTGAGCAGCATTGTTTTCTATGAGGTTTTTTGCAAAATTTATTACTGTTTCTGCAAGTGCATCTGGTCGTACAACCTCATACAAAATGCCATATTCCTTAGCCAATTCAGCACCTATCAACTCCCCGGATAAAAGCAATTTCCTGGCCCTGGCTTCCCCGAGTTTTCTGATTAAAAAAAACATCACTATGGCCGGTACAAAGCCGATTTTTACCTCGGTATAACCAAATCGAGCCTCCGGAACAGAAAAGGCAAAATCACAAACCGAAGCCAGACCGCAACCACCGGCAATGGCATGTCCCTGTACCTGGGCTATCACCACCTTTTCCATGGTATAGATCATATGAAACAGTTCCTTCAGATGGTTGCTATCCTCCAGGTTTTCCTCATAAGAGTTAGCTTGCAGCTGTTTCAAGTACTCCAGATCAGCCCCTGCACAAAACGCACTCCCTTCGGCCCTTAAAATGATGACCTTCACTGAAGAATCCTTACCCGCTTCTGTAAAAGCCTCCTTCAGTTCCTTTACAACTTTAAAATTTAATGCATTCCTTTTATCAGGCCGGTTGAGGGTGATAAAACCGATCCTTTCCGAGCAAACATAGTCTATATATTCCATTTCCATCATCTTATCTTATGGTATTGAATAAGCCCCTGAGGTCGAAACATTATGATGATTTTTGCCATGCTTTATACAAAAATCCTCCCAGTACCTCCCTGCAAAATAATTATTTGAGCTGTCAATAATCATAAAGTTAAAATTAATTTGCTCCAATAGGTCAGGATTTCGCTGGGCATTTTTAGTGATCAGTATATAGTCCACCACCAAAGGGGCTTCAAGGGTGGGCACCGGACCATCCATAATATAAATATTTTGCTCATTGAAGACCATCAGTGCCCCATGCCCCATTTTTGAAAATGCTAATTCATGAGATGCTGCCACTGGCAGCGTATGCTTCACCTTATGATACCTTCTGTTCAAATCAACATGAAATCCTGCTTTGGCCGGTTCTTGAGTAATGGTCTCATCTGCCCAGGTATAAGCCCTTCTGTTGGAAATTATGTCCATCACTGAATGCCCTGGGACTTTATAAACGTAAATACAGTCCTTGCTAAAAATATGAAAGTCTGATATAGCAGCATGGGCCAGAAATAAAAGTAAAGCCGTCAGAGCACCATAGAGTGCATAGGCTCTGAAATGCCTCAATAACAAAACGGAAAAGGTCAATCCGAAACCTAACACAATGGCTTGGAAAGGGGTAATCAAGGCATCCTTGATGACACTACCGGGGAGATTTTCGATTAAAAATACCAGGTAATTTACCGCTCGAAGGATGTATTCCAATATCAGGCCTGTGTAAACATCAAAGCCGGTGAACAATCCCAGAATGATGGTCAAAATCCCAAGACCCAGGATCAGCATGGCGCCAGGTATAACTACTAAATTGGAGAAAATGAAATAAACAGGAAATTGATTGAAGTACACTAAGCCCAGTATAAAGGTACCGGCCTGGGCTGCGATAGAAACCGTAGTGATGACCCATATTTTATCCAGGAAGAAATTTCTGAAGGTATAGAGCGCATACAATCGCGGCTGAATAATGACAATAGCAAAAACGGCGGCATAAGAAAGCTGAAACCCCACCGACATGATGAGATAGGGATCGTAGCAGTGCAGAGCAAAAGCAGAGGCCGCCAGGGTATTGTAGATATTGGTAGTACGGTTGGACACATTAGCCACAATGATAAACGAAAACATGGTCACTGCTCTGGATACCGAAGGAGAAAGACCCGTCACCATTGCATAAAACCACAAGATCCCAAGACCTGCTATAGCCAGAATCCATCGTCCATAGATTGTTTTTCTCCATCGGCCCAAAGCCAAAAATAAGGCGCCATATATAAAGCCTACATGCAAACCCGATACTGCCAGAACATGCATGGCCCCGGCAGCAGCATAGGCATCTCTGAGTTCATTATCAATCCCGTCCTTGACACCAAGCACCAGGGCCAAAGCCACTGCCTGCCCGTGGTGATCGGAAAGACTGGATTTCAAAATTTCCGCAGCCCTGGCCCGGAATTTAAAGGCCACTTCCAAAATTTTAGATGGGGGCTGGTGGCCTGTTATTTTCCAATCTCCCTGGGTAAGAAATTGCTGGTGATGAATTTGCTGAAAGGAAAGAAACCGGGCATAGTCAAATTCATGAGGATTTTGCGGCGGTGGGATTGATTTAGGGTTGCCCTTCACCACAATTTGGTTTCCATAAACAGGTATTGGGGCATCCTTCGGAAAATAAACCAGGATTTTACCTTGCACCAAAATTTTGTTGGAATCTAAAATTGCCGTTTTGATTCTCACCGGCACCCTAAAGGTTTTTTCCCGCTCTTCAGGGATTCCGGTGACTATTGCCTCATAAAGTGCCACCTCCTCTTCCAGGTGGACCAAATGGCTTGACCTATAGGTCTCAGTATGATAATACCAGGTAAGATACCCACCGGTCATGACTAGGATCAGGGATAGCATGCCTAGTTGATTATGAATCCGGATCAGCAGCTCCGGCTTAGAAAAACCTGTCAAAAATAAGTAAACCCCTATCCCGGAAATGAATACTACCCCTGCCATCTGCACGGGAATCCACTCCTGAAAATAAATCCCTGCTAATATCCCTATAGCAAAAAACAAGGAAATCCGAAGAAACGGGTATGGTAGCCAGAAATTCAAGGGTGACAATTATATCCCTGAAATTATTAAATTTAGTGTTTAAGTGCAAAAAAAATTTATCCCAAGCCAACCTGTTGAAATGTTTGGTACACGCTTACATCACCCTCAAATCGCCATAGTTCTCTATCCCTTCTTCGAGTGGGTAGTCGCGCTGTTTGGGCAAAAGGGAGAAGAGTTTTTTGGGCCGGACCCCTAAAAATTTCTGAATCTGATTAAGGGATTTTTCAGTGTCTTCGGTCAGGGATTCGTAGGTAATATCCAGCACTTTATAATCTGAAAGCTGCTGTTGGTTAGCTGCTACGGTAGTTAGGTAAGCATTTTTGAAATGTAGGAATTCCTGATCCTGAATGGTGATCTTAGGACCACGATCTGAAGGCCCTGTCCATAGGCCTGTTGCCTCCGCTTTAAGCCTGGAGTAGTACATGGCCAATTCATCTTTTCTTGTCAGGTGAATCACCCTGACATCATCAGGCAGCTTCATCTCGGAAAAAACCTCCTGGTCTCCTGGCTCATAAAATACCTTCATCCCAATGGCATGGATGTGCCTAGCATAGGGCTTCCATTTTGTTTTGATTAACTGCTCCCCCCAGCCCAGGCCCGTATCTCCGAATGAACATACATTAGGATGGGAATTCAGACAGGTGTGTAAATAGGTAGAGCCGGTGCGACCGGTACACAGGATGATGAATTTCTGATAGTGGCGCCCTTTTTTCAGGGCAATAATATTTCTAAACCGCTTCCAGTAAATAATTTTTAATGTTCTGATATATTGCCACCAGTAAAGCATCACTCAAACCCTTCACTAGGTTGTTCGCTGATCTTACCATTTTCTAATCCAATGTGCATGAGCGCATCACCCATATTCACTACCGGATTATAGTTAAGCCCTACAATGTACCCACCGACTGGGGCTTTGATTTCGACCCTAAACTCCCCAAAGGGATCTGTAAGGGTACCGACTACCTGATTCTTTTTGATCCAGTCTCCCGAAACGACCCTGGGTCTGAACAGTCCGGCATTTCTCGCCCTGATCCAGGACGACCGCACCAGCACCTTGTTCTCAAATTCTGGTTTAGGTGCATCCTCCCGCATGCCTAAGTGCTTCATCAGTCTCAGGGTACCATTGACACCCTCCTGGATGGCATCCTCATCCAGTCTTGACGATTCACCCCCTTCATATACGATGATTCTTTTGCCAAGCTTACCGGCAGAAAAACGAAGTGACTTGGGCCTGTAAACAGAATGCAGGGTAAAGGGTGCGTAAAAAGCCGCGGATAATTCTTTATTGACCGGATCATTGACCAGGCACCTGATCTGTGGATAGTTGGTACGTGCAGCACCGCCTGTGTGAAAATCCACTCCATAATCAATGAATGGAATGACCTCCTTCATGATATAATAGGCCACCCGGCTCGCCAAAGACCCGGTCTTGTTTCCTGGAAAAGACCTGTTCACATCTTTTCCATCAGGCACCGCCCTTGAGAAATTGATGAATCCGAAGATATTGAGTATGGGAATGCAGATGGTCGTTCCCCTATCCACGAGGTTATACTCATCTCTGATACAACGTCTTACTATTTCCATACCGTTGATCTCATCACCATGCATGCCTGCCATGAGCAGGAGCACTGGTCCATCATTTAATGACCGGTGGACGATAATTGGGATGTCAATTTCAGTATGAGATGGGAGCCTGGCAATCTTGGCCTTGATTTGGAGGGTAGTACCTCTCTCAATCTTGTGCCCGGCTATTTTTAATTCCTCATGCATTGACTTTATCTTTTTGAATTTTTTTCTTACCCTGATTGCGCTCCAAAAAATCGATAATTTTCCCGGCAATGTCAATCCCGGTGGCTTTTTCAATACCCTGCAATCCTGGGGAGCTGTTGACCTCCAGAATCAGAGGCCCACGTGAGGACTCGAGCATGTCCACACCGGCCACTCCCAAGCCCATTTTCCGGGCGGCAGCGATAGCAGCAGCCTTCTGTGCCCTGGTCAGTTTGATAATTTCTGAGCTGCCCCCTCTATGCAGATTAGACCGGAACTCCCCTTCCTTAGCCTGGCGTTTCATAGCCCCTACCACCTCGCCATCTACAATAAAAGCCCTGATATCAGCGCCTTTGGCTTCCTTGATAAATTCCTGCACAATAATCCTGGCCTTCAACCCATGGAAGGCTTCAATGACAGATTTAGCAGCCTTCTTGTTTTCTGCCAAGACGACCCCAAGCCCCTGGGTGCCCTCAAGTAGCTTGATAATCAAAGGCGCGCCACCCACTGCATCGATCAGTTCATCAACTTCGCGACTGTAATTGGTAAATACCGTTTTAGGCAGCCCCATGCCAGCTCTCGAAAGTATTTGCAAACTCCTGAGCTTATCCCGGGACCTGATCAGGGCCTGAGATTCTACCGCAGTAAAAACCTTCATCATTTCAAACTGCCGCACCACCGCCGAACCATAGAAGGTCACTGATGCCCCAATTCTGGGAATCACCGCGTCAATATCATTGAGGTCAATGCCTTTATAATGGATGGAGGGATGTTTTTTTTCAATGAGGATATTACAGCGGAGGTGGTCTACTACTATGGTCTCATGACCACGTCCTTCAGCAGCTTCTACCAGCCTCCGGGTAGAATAAAGTTGGGGATTGCGGGATAGAACAGCTATTTTCATAATATATTTTTTGAAATAAATTTTTTAGACACATCGACCAGAAAACGCTTCTTTAACATTTTCCGACCGAGGAGGATTGGAAATCTAAGTTCCGACCGATTGCTTAAGGAAAAATCCGCTTTAAAGGATTTGCCCAGTATTTCCACCTCTGTGGTAATGATGAAACGCTCCTCGGTCTGACCAAATGAGTTTTTCACTTTCTTTTTTTTGAAGCGGGAAGTGGACAAAGTTTTGCCGGTATATCCGGGTATGCCCTTATCCAGCAGTATGAATTCCAGTCGATCTTCAACCAGTGCGCTATGAGCGCAATGAATTGAGGAGGTATAAGCCCCTGTATCTACCTTGGCAGGGATTCCCGCCATCCCAAACTCCGCGATGGTGACCCATTCGTGCCGACCGATGATTAATAGTGGGGACATACCATCAAAGGTATTTAATCCTGATAAACCTTGCTAATTTTTGACCTTAAGTAAATGATAGGAATGATACCTACAAGACAAAAAAATCACACCTCAGGACGAGGTGTGATTCTATCGTTAAATTAATAACTATTTAACCTGTAAACCTAACTTGTCTAACGGAGCTATTTTCAAAAGGTTTACTCCTGGAGCAAAGTTTTCCAGGCTTTTTCGATTTCGTCGCTTTTGAGAAATTGGGCCGCCAGCCTGTGCAATTCCTGCCTTCGGGCATCACTGCCATTCAGGGTAGTCCCAAGCACCATTTTCAGCCGATCATTTTTTCTGAAGGCCTCTACTTCCGATGGGTCCGGCAGTTTGCTGATATTACCCAGTTTGCCCAGGTCATTGCCGGTAAGCACCGGACTGTTAAGAATATGTTTTGGCAGTTGATCCACTCCGATCCCAAGGGGATGTGAGGGTTTGGGTACTTCGAAGACCGCCTCGCCTGAAGCACGGGCATACCAGTTGCCGCCCATGCGCCCCACCGCGTCTAGCTTTTGCGGGTCAATTTGTCCGGCATCATCAAAAATCCGGCTGGCATAATGCACCAGGAGCACCTCGCAGATTACCAGATTACCGGCTCCGCCCTGATTTCCCAGGGGGATGACCTGATTGACCTTGCATTCAAAAGCAGCAGGTGACTCTGCTACCCTGGGAGGATTCACTACAGTAGATTTTATTTCAGTGAAGCCGGCTTTTACAAACTCATTCACACCCTTTGGGTAAACGGTGCTGGCGAGGGAAACCTGCTGCACCATGGAATAATCTACCACATTGATGACCACTTCCGGGACTTCCAATACATTGTCGAGGGTATGTTTGGTGGTATTATCACGCCCAGACCTTGCCGGTGAAAAAATCATGATGGGCGGCCTGGTGCTGAATACATTAAAGTAGCTGAAAGGGCTCAGGTTGATCTTGCCTGCCTTATCGATGGTACTGGCAAAAGCGATGGGCCTGGGGGTAATGGCTCCCAGTAGCAACCCGTGCATTCTGGGGATCTCTACTTGGGTCGGATCAACGGTGAGATAGGTACTCATAAGCAGCAATTAGGTAATTAAAACTAAGGCATAATGCTTAACCATGCCAAGATAATAAACCCTGAGGCTAACGCCAATATTAACCCTAATCCTTATCTTCAGCTCAGGTTGCCGATAAAACTAAAATGATATATATTGATGCAAAATTAATAGGTCAGGAAACGGCAAATAGAACGGTACGGAACGATTTAGTTTTTAAAATATGATTATTCTCCATTCACTTGTAATATTCAATATTTTAATTATTTCCGCATTGCTTTTTCATAGAAAAAACAATCCCCTTCCCAATAAAATATTGGCATTTATTTTTTTGATCCCCGGACTTAATTTTGCCAATAACATCCTTATACTTTCAGGTTCCATTTACCGGTTTCCGTACTCCTACTTTATTGTGCAGGGAACGGCTATTTTATTCGCCCCACTGGTATACTATTACATTCTCCTGCTTATTGGAAAAAAAATCACTCGCCAGAAGCTTTTGTTTTTACTCAGTGGATTGTTGTTATGTTTCATTATTTATATGAGTGTAGATTTTGGTCTACAGGATAAAACTATACAACAAAAGTACATTTCATCAGTATTGGAGGGGCCCTATCCTTTAGAAATGGAAATTTACAGCCTTTTATTTTTCCTACTTCAATTGGTCTATTTTACATTTGGGGCTATAGATATTTATCAATACAAAAGGAAAGCAAAAGATGTTGTTTCCAGTATTGAAGCAACAAAATATTCGTACCTAAAGTATTTCATTATACTGTTTTGGTCACTTACGTTCGTAACGACTCTCTTGTACACTTCAATTGATACAGTATTGGTAGAATATATATTTCTACCATTGGTAATATTAGTTGTTTTCATCTTTATCCTCTATAGTGCCTTTCACTACAATGCTATTTTTACAAGTGAATCATTTAATATTCAGCTTGATAAAGAAATTAATATTCCCATTCAGAGTCTGAAAAAAGTCTTAGAAGGAAAACAACATTTTCCGGAGGACCTCCCAAATAAAATAATGCAGTATATAAATCAAAAGAAAATTTTTAAAGACCCTGAAATCACCCTTCACAAATTAGCTTCGGAATTAAAAGTTCCAGCTTATCAAATTTCTAAAGAAATTAACCAAGGCTTGAAAACCACTTTCTATGATTTAATAAATGAAAATCGTGTCGAGGAAGCAAAAATATTATTAAGTAAAATTCCGAAAAATAATCTTTCGATAGAAGGGATCGCTTACGAAGTTGGCTTCAATAGTAGGACTGCTTTTTATAGATCATTTAAAAAATACACAGGCAAAAATCCCTCGAATTTTAACGAAGAATAGACTTTTTTTTGTTCCGATTTAAAAATCGGAACAACCTCATTGGTAAAAAATGATATTTTTAATTTTTATACACACTTTAAAAATTCATCAACCTATGAAAACAAGGTACTATTCAATCGCATTAATTATATCAGCTTTTGTTGCTTCTCTTAATTGCTTTTCGCAGACCATTACTGAAAAAGAAGTAGGAGGAAAAGGATTTAGTCAAGCTAAATTTAAGAGTGCTCCGAAAAAGGTATTCATCAATAGCTTCAATATTTATTTTGAAGTCTTTGGAAGTGCCGAAGCCTCTACCACCGGTGGAGAA
This sequence comes from Cyclobacteriaceae bacterium, assembly GCA_041749015.1. GTDB lineage: Bacteria > Bacteroidota > Bacteroidia > Cytophagales > Cyclobacteriaceae > JBGTCD01. The sequence continues at coordinate 50,492 of JBGTCD010000038.1, read as the reverse complement.
AGTTTTGGTAGGGTTCACTCCAGTACATCAACAGCTATGGGTGTGGCTTTATACGGAATAGACAGTGAAGATTTTATAGAAATAACCAACCAGGCTTACCAGTATTTTATTAGTGATTTGGAAAGTAAAGGTTTTGAAATCGTTTCCCCTGATTTAGCAGCTAAAACCAAGCTTTATAGTGATTGGGTAAGAAAATCTGGAGGAGAGTTAAGTAGTGCAGAGGCTACAGGCTTTGTGAGAGTCACACCGGAAGGTTTTGATTATTTTGTTCCGGGCGAAAAAAAATCCGGGAAAGAGAAAGACACTTTCTTTGACCGTTCACCTGCACTTTCTAGTGAATTGGATGATGCTATTATTGCGGATGTTTCTTTTACAGTTGATTTTATTGATATGAAAGTATTCCGGTCCGAATTGCTTAATATTTCAAATGTAAAAGGGAAGGTGAATTTTAAAGTTGAAAGGACACCTGGCCCTCATATGGATATGTCAAAGGTGAATTTCAGTTATGGGAAAACATTTACTGCCGCAACAGCCGCTATTCAAAATGAGTTAAAGAAAAGTATCCCTATACAAGCTCCTGTTTTTAAGGACGAAAAATTCAGTGAAACCACTACAGCCCAAGCTACAAATATTCCCAATTGGGCAAATTATGTCTATGTCACCACAGATAAATCTTTAACAGCATCTCATGCGGTTACTTGTGATGGCGAATTATATAAAAAAGAAACCTCACGGCTTCTTAAAGAGTTTTTAACTGTGGGGTTAACGGAATTGTATACAAGAGCTAAAGTAGAATAACTCCATCCTGTTTTTTAAACCCTACTTCAAACTAAAGGCCAAACGTTAAAACCAGAAGAACCCTACAAAAAATTTCTTTACTGGTAAGGAATGGGAAGGGGATTGAAAAGAGCATTTTGACTATGTGTCAAAATCAATGGAAGTCATCTTAGTGCTGAGAAGCAAAGAAGAGGATGAAATAGTCATAATGTCAATTAAGGAATACAATGCACTAAAAGAAACTGAGCACTTATTATCCACAAAAGCTAATAGAACGCGACTTGTGGAATCAATTGAGAAAATTGATAAAGAGCACCTCAGGCAGTACAATGAAAATGAAACTTACTTAGGTAAGTATTGAATATTGACTTTACAGCACAAAGGTGGGAAGACTTTACCTATTGGATGGGAAAAAAAGGAGTAGATCAAATATTACACTAAAAAGACACTACCCTCCAACCGTAGGCAATTTCCTTGTCCGGACCATACCAAACCCGATCCTTAAACCATTCCTTTCTCCGGAGGCTTTCAAGATCACTCCAGCATTGACCCGTATGAATCTGGCTCACCCTGAGAGGATGGCCAGGGTAGAATATTTAATGAAAACCGAAACCAAAGACAAAAAATCACGAAGTTTGAAGCATGTTATCCAAAAAAACAAAATACGCCATCAACGCATTGGTTTATATTGCTAAACATATCGAAGACCAGCCTATATCTGCAAGTAGAATTGCGGAAGAACAGAATATTCCATTAAAATTTCTAGAATCAATTTTGACAGAGCTAAAAAACGCCAGAATTCTGAATAGCAAGAAAGGAAAAGTTGGAGGGTATTCACTAAACGGACCCCCGGAAAAAATTCATTTGGCAAAAGTAACGCGGCTATTTGATGGGGCCATTGCCTTGCTTCCATGTGTTACATTCAATTTTTATGAACGCTGCGAAGAATGTGTAGATGAAGAAACGTGTGGAATAAGACAAGTTGCAATGGAAATTAGAAACGAAACCGTAACACGTCTCAAAAATGCCACCCTCTCAAATATCATTGAAAGGGAAGTCAGACTTAGCAAAAAATAAAACTTGCATCTTTATCCTATTAATTTGGTAGGATATAAACATTTTGTATGTTTGCGCTTATATCCTATAAAATTGGTAGGAGTAGTATGTTATTGTTTAAAATTTTTAAAAATGAAGATGAAATTTAAATTCGTTTTGCTGTTGGTGGCTTTGGCTGGGACACAGGGTCTGACACAAACGATTCTATCAGGAAAAGTAATTGATGCCCAAACAGCCGAACCACTTATCGGTGCAACTATTGTTGTAAAAGGGACCAATACCGGTGCTGCCACTGACGTAACCGGCGAGTTTAACCTCGATTATAACGGAGAATTCCCTGTAAAACTCATATTTAATTTCTTAGGATACGAAGCGAAAGAATTAGAACTTGATGGTAACAGAAAGTTGGAAATCTATTTAATACCTTCCTCATCTTCACTCAATGAGGTTATCGTTACCGCCAGAAGAAGAAGTGAGGAAGTTCAGGATATTCCGATAGCAATGGCTGTAATAGGTGCCAGAGAGTTGGACAATTCTACCTCATTTAATGTAAACAGAGTAAAGGAATTGGTGCCATCAGTGCAACTTTACTCTTCAAATCCCAGAAACACCACGCTCAATATTCGTGGAATCGGTTCAACTTTCGGGTTGACCAATGATGGGATAGACCCAGGTGTGGGCTTTTATGTAGATGGAGTCTATTACGCTCGACCTGCTGCTGCAACCCTGGATTTCATCGACATTCAACAAATCGAAGTACTGAGGGGTCCACAAGGCACCCTATTTGGGAAAAATACAACCGCAGGTACCTTTAACATCACAAGCCGAAAGCCGACCTTCATTACAACAGGAATATTTGAGCAGTCCTTTGGTAATTTTGGATTTATTCAAACCAAGGGCTCGATATCAGGCCCCTTGGTAAAAGACAAACTTGCAGCACGCTTATCATTTACGGGTACACACCGGGACGGGAACATTTACAATGTATCAAATGATAGCTACACCAATACACTTAACAATCAAGGTATAAGGGCGCAATTACTTTACATACCATCTGATAATATCGCCATTACCTTTGCAGGAGATTACACCCGACAGCGACCTGACGGATATGCCCAGGTGTATGCCGGAACCGCCCCTACCCAACGACCCGAATTCAGACAATTTGAAAACATAATTGCTGATCTCAATTATGACCTTCCCAGTCGTAACCCATTCGACAGGATAATCGATCACGACACCCCCTGGCGCTCCGATCAGGATATGGGAGGGATATCCTTAAATGCAGACTTTGATATTGGCAAGGGAACATTGACCGCTACCTCAGCCTGGCGCTCCTGGAATTGGGGACCTTCAAATGACAGAGATTTCACTGGACTACAAGCCCTTGCACTTTCACAAGCACCATCCATCCACCATCAATGGTCTCAGGAAGTACGCTATGCGGGCGATTTCAATGATAAACTAAGTGGTCTCATTGGGGTATTTGCATTTTATCAGAAACTTGATGCTGTTGGAGCCCACCGCGAAGAATCAGGTCGTGACCAATGGCGATTTGTACAAAATAACCAAAACCATCTGTGGCAGACTCCTGGATTGCTGGAGGGCTATGGTATCAGAACCAACCCGAGTTTCAAAAATTTTAGCGGGGCCATTTTTGGGCAGGTGGATTGGAAAATCAGCGATAGGTTAACCATTCTTCCCGGAATACGGCTGAACTACGATCAAAAAGAAGTAGACTTCAGTCGGGAAACGTATGGGGGTCTGCAAACCACGGACCCTGAATTGATAGCACTTCAACGCAGTGTTTACACCGACCAGGCATTTACGGCCAATATTGATGATTTTAATGCATCCGGTCAGATATCACTGCTCTATAAAGTAAGCCGGAAGGCTCGGATGTACGGAACATATTCATTGGGCTTTAAGCCGGTTGGATTGAATTTGGGTGGACTTCCTACCGAAGGTGGTCAGCCATTGACCGAACTTGCCGTGATAAAGCCAGAGCGGGCAAGCCACTATGAGCTCGGTATAAAATCAGAACCTACCAGGAATTCGAATTTGAATTTCACCGTTTTCAATACTGATGTTTATAATTATCAAACATTAGTGAGGTCGGCTGAGCTTGGAGTCAACAGGGGCTACCTGGCCAATGCTGATCAGGTAAGAGTAGCTGGAGCAGAACTTGAAGGAGGTTATTTCTTACCTAAATACCTTAGACTCACAGCATCCATCGCCTATACGGATGGCAGATATGTTTCATTCACCAATGCTCCCGTACCTTTGGAGGAAACCGGAGGAGAAAACTTTAAGGACATTTCAAATGAATCGCTACCCGGCATTTCAAAATGGGCATTTTCTACGGGTATTGAAACCTTCCGAAAAGGAAAGCTCATTGGTCAAGAGGGTGAATATTTTTTTGGTACAGATGTTTTTTGCCGTTCAACTTTTTCTTCAAGTCCTTCGGCTTCCATATATCTTGACGTGGACGGATATGCCTTGATTAATTCAAGAATGGGGTTTAGAACACAAGAAGGCGTTACGATTTACTTTTGGAGCAGGAACTTGGGCAATGTGGACTATTTTGAGCAGCTACTACCAGCAGGTGGTAATGCTGGGCATTTTGCCGGGGTGCTTGGAGATCCAAGGACATACGGCATAACCCTTCGCTACAACTTCATTTAAAATCTTTATTCTTTGTATTTGGGAAGAACTGTGCTTGATTTACCACCAATTATGAGGTTGAATTTGGTGGGGCAATCAAAATCAGTTGGCATGTTGGATTGCCCCAAATCTTTCACATTACGACAATACACTAAAAATGCCAGCAAAACCAACTTTCAAAGAAGCACTTAAAGTTTGGACTAAAATTGCTCTGTATAGTTTTGGCGGCCCGGCAGGGCAAATAGCCGTTATGCATAGGCTATTGGTTGAGGAAACAAAATGGATTAGCGAGAAGAGATTTTTGCATGCCATGAATTACTGTATGTTGCTTCCCGGTCCGGAAGCCCAGCAATTGACCACCTATACAGGTTGGCTCCTACACAGGACAAAAGGTGGCTTGACCGCAGGTCTGCTTTTTATTTTGCCCGGTTTTTTATCCATTTTGGTGCTGAGTATTTTATATGCCTCTTTTTATGATCTGGATATTGTTCAGGCTATATTTTTTGGAATAAAACCCGCTGTTCTGGCTATAGTAATCGGAGCTGTTATAAAAATCGGTAAAAAGTCATTGAAGAATGCTTTGATGTATTCCATCGCAATTGCTTCATTCATTGCAATTTTCTTCTTTAACCTGCCATTTCCTTTGATTATACTTTTGGCAGGTATTGCGGGCACCGTAATGACTAAATTACTTTATTCAAATACGGTTGAAAGACGAGTTGTGGTGGAAGATGAAGACTTTGAACTTTATATAGAAAAGCCAAATTTCTTGAAAGCTATTAAAAAAATTGGGCTTTGGATGATTATTTGGTTTGTGCCCATCATAATCGTTTTAATACTTTTCGGAAATGAAAGTGTTTTTTTTAAGGAAAGTGTGTTTTTCAGTAAAGCGGCTTTGGTCACCTTTGGGGGAGCATATTCAGTATTGGCATACATCGCACAAAAGGCAGTGGAAGACTATGGTTGGCTACAGCCCGGTGAAATGTTGGACGGAATCGGCATGGCTGAAACAACCCCGGGCCCATTGATTCAGGTAGTGCAGTTTGTAGGCTTTATGGGTGCTTTTCGTCTGGCGGGAGATATGCATCCAATATGGGCAGGCATATTAGCATCTGTATTAACAACCTGGGTAACATTTGCGCCCTGCTTTTTATTTGTTTTTGTGGGTGCGCCATACATTGAATACCTCAGAGGCAATAAATATCTTACTGACGCTCTCAATGGGGTAACATCTGCAGTGACGGGCGTAATTTTAAATCTGGGTATTTGGTTCTCAATCAACACCTTGTTTCGGGTAGTTGATGAAGAAAATATTGGACCATTGAGAATATTCATACCAGATTTAAGCACTGTAAATTTTGCATCTTTGGGCATTACTGCACTTTCCTTTTTTGTTTATTTTGTCTTAAAGTGGGACATGCTGAAAACGATATTATCCTGTGTTGTCGCAGGAATTATTTGGTGGGTCATATCAGGAAATATGCTTTAAATTCCTTTATAAAGTTCAAATCAAAGCAACTTTCAGATTTACCAATACCATTTCTATTGGCAATGTTTTTAAATCAGAATAAAAAGACCCTACCCTCCAACCGTCGGCAATACCCTGGTCCGCACCTCACCAAACCCGATTCTTACACCATTTTTTTCTCCAGAGGCTTTCATGATCACCGTATCACCATCCTGAATGAATTTTCTGGTGCTGCCATCCTGTAGTGATAGTGGTTTGGTGCCTTTCCAGGATAGCTCCAGCATTGACCCGTATGATCCTGGCTCAGGACCAGAGATGGTGCCTGAGGCATACATATCACCGGGATTGATGTTGCAACCGTTTACCGAATGATGGGCGAGCTGCTGGTTGACATTCCAGTAAAGATGCTTGAAATTGCTTTTTGCCAGTCTGGTAACCTGGCCGCCTTCGGGCTGGAGGTAAACTTCCAGATCCATATCAAAATGCTTATTGCCCTTATACTTCAGATAAGGAAGTACCTCGGGATCCTGCTTTGGTCCGGGTGTCCTGAAGGGCTCCATGGCATCCATGGTGACGATCCAGGGGGATATGGATGAGGCAAAATTCTTTCCAAGAAATGGCCCCAGAGGCACATACTCCCATTTTTGGATGTCTCTGGCCGACCAATCGTTAAAGATCACAAAGCCGAAAATATGGTCGTCTGCATCTGCTGTGGTAATAGAACTCCCCAGCGGTGTACCCTGGCCGATGATAAAGGCCATCTCAAGTTCAAAATCAAGAAGCTTTGAAGGACCGAAAACCGGCTTTTCTGCACCCTCTGGCATCGTCTGACCCTTTGGCCTGTGGATATCGGTGCCTGACACAATAATGGAAGACGCCCGGCCATGGTAGCCAACAGGTATATGCTTCCAGTTGGGCAGCAGGGCATTGTCAGGATCGCGAAACATGGTGCCCACATTGGTGGCATGGGCTTCACTGGAGTAGAAGTCTGTATAATCACCCACCTTCACCGGCAAGTGCATGGTAGCACTGCTCATTGGCACCAGACATTGATCGCAAACCTCAGCATGGTCTCTGAGTTCAGGGTTATCCTTTTGCAAGAGCTTTGAGATGCGATCCCTTACAGCCCTGGTGGCGGGTTTGCCCAAAGCGATGAAGTCATTGAGGAACCTCTCAAAAAAAACGGAAGGGTCAGGGACGGCCTCCATATTGAGCATTCCGGCCTCTGCTAAAACCGATAGATCCAGTATATGATCGCCAATGGCCACACCAACCCTGGGGTCGTTGCCTTTGGTACTAAAAATGCCAAAGGGGAGATTTTGTATAGTGAAATCGCTGCCAACCGGGACCTCGACCCAGGATTTCAGATCCGGGTTATTGGCCTTTAATTCAAGCATAAAAATAATTATTTAACAAGGACAAGAGTCAGTTTCTGCATTATTGATCGTGATCTTGATTTCCTGGGTTACATTGAAGGTTTTGACCACTCTGTTATCGTACAGAAGGCATATAGTAGCTCTTTCATTATTTCCAAGGCTTACTTCAAGATACAAGTCTGTTTTGTACCTATAGTCTTTAGGGATTTCCACCACATTATCACGCCCCTGCCGCCATTTGAAATTTTTAGTTTTGTCGTTACTATCATTTGCTGCTCCGGCAGAAAATTTCAGGACATTAGCAGTGGTTTCTGTGGCACAAATTCGTACATGCCAACCGTCACCATTGGTTTTTAAAGGAGCGATTTCTGCCTCTGAAAGTTGGCTGGCATTTTCTGTAGTATGGGCAGAGATTATAAAAAATGCCCCAGCCATAAATAGCATTGAAAAGAATAGTTTCATAAATTTTAGTTTAAGTTCGTTGAAAATAACCCTATAAACAGACACTTATTAAACTCCAAAATGAACGCATAAGTTCTAAGGTCCTTCTAAAGTAAATTCATTTAAGTTTATTCTTTTACGGTTAATGTATATTTTTGCAGCATGAAAAAAAAGAATTTGAAAATAGTTCTGATTTTCTTAGCGGCCATTTTTATGTCTTTTACGTTTCAGACAGTCCTTTTTGCACAGGATTTTGGGGTTAAGGGGGGCTTTGTATTTTCAACAATTAATGGGCAGGGCGGGTCAAGTATTAAGCCTGGATTGCAGGTAGGGGCTTACCAAAAATTTGGACCTCAGGAGTCCCCTTACATACAAATCGAGCTTCTTTTGACCCAAAAAGGGTCCTGGAACTGGGACCAGGAAAACAGAAGAAATATCAATTTATATTATATTGATCTACCCATCCTTTTTGGGATTGAGATTACCAACCAGGTCACCTTCAATTTAGGGTTTCAACCCAGCATGCTTTTGGGAGGTGCTTTTCGATTTTCAGAGGATGGTCAAAATCAAAAGATTGGATTAGGAGGGATTGCTCCCAGATTTGATTATTCCACTTTATTCGGTCTGGAATATGATTGGAATGACCAGATCACTTTTGGGCTCAGGTACAATCACAGTTTTGTACCCCTTCAATCTCACGAAAATATTTTTGCCGATAACCGAAGTTTGCCTTTATCCAAGGTACTGCAGGTTTATGGTCGATTTAAACTTAAAGAGGACTTTTTTAAATCATTATCCAACAAAGAGTAAGAGGAATTCCTCAATTAGCCGCCTTTACCAACTCCCCGTCTTTCCAGTCTCCTTTGAATTTTACCTGGTTGTCACCATCATACATGATGCCATATCCATTTCTTTTGTCATCCTTCCAATTGCCCTCATACCGGTCACCAGTAATCCAAAAATAGGTACCTTCCCCTTCGCGCTTGTCATTCACATATTCACCAACGTATTTATGGCCATCCACCCATAAGTAAGTCCCCTTTCCATGCCTCATGTTATTTTTCCACTCTCCATCATAAAAACTGAATGTGCTGAAATGGCCTACACCATTGCCATCAGCTTTTCCATTACTAACTTCCCCAAAATAAATGATTCTGGTTCCGTTCCTGTTAAAAAAAGTGAGGCGGTCGATTTTAGGAACTTCCTGTAATTTGTTCCTGGTCTCGGCCAGTTTCAAATTAATTTCTTTGATCTCAGATTTGTAAAAATCTTTGATCGAATCCAATTGATTTTCAAAAGTTCCGGCACGCCTTTCCATCTCATTTTCCATGGTCCTTTCTAATTGCGCCATTTTATAAGTGCCGGTAGATTGGGTACTGTCAAGTGCTGTTCGTAAATTTTTATACCGATTAATGGTTGCAAAGCGGGCCTCCATAAAGTAATTATCCTCCAACGAATCGGCAATAGAATTGTAGATGACTAATGCAGAATCATAATTCCCTCTAATGAATAACTCATCCGCTGTAGATTTTTGATTGAGCAGGCTGAGTTGCTTTTCTATAATGGTTAGTCTGCTCTGAGAAGCATGTAAGTCAAATTCCAGCTCGGTATTTTTCTGATTAAGATGGTACGTAGCCCATAATGCAACCAGTAAAATGATTGCAAACAAAGTGATTAAAACCTTTTTGAATAATTGCATAAAATGATCTAGTCTGATAATTTAATTGTTGGAATTTTCTTTTCTTCTTTTCGGAAATCCAGGGAAATATAAGCATTGATTCTAATCACCCACCTTTGCCTGTATATGGTGCCGTCATTTAACCTTTGACCGGTGGTATACATCAGCCCTGCTGTATAGGTTATTCTCGGATTGACAATATAACCAACTGAGGGGTAAATCCTCAAATCTTCCAAAGGGCTGTCAATAACCTGCTTCCCACTATGCATAATTATTTCGACATCTGGCGTAAAATAAAATGTGCCGGGCACTAATTGCCGGTTGTTGATTGGGATATTCATATAAAACTTATACCGCCAACGGTCTCGGTAAATCCAATCGGCATCAATCCTGTTTGACTTGCTCCATCGATGTTCGATGCGAATCCTATGGAAAACCTGAAATCTGGGGAATGGCATGACAAACAGGTACTCGTGCCAGATCCGAGGCTCATGTACTACAGGTTCAAATTCATCATTGCCGGGATCAGGGGTAAAATTTAAGCGCAGCACCCCTCCCAGAGAAACACTGAAATTAGGTGATACTAAATAATTAATGGCATGGCGGTTATAGATCTGAGCCATTCTACCTACGAATGGGGTGCCCTCGTAATTTCCTCTTCGGTAGTGGAACTCCGCTCTCCAAAATAGCTTGTCGGATAATCTGAATTTATTATAAGAGCCCATCCAAAGATTGGATTCCATATCCTCCAAAATCCTTTCTCTCTCCTCCTGAGCCTTAACTGGCTTTGGAAAAAAGATAACAAGTACCAAAATCAATATTAAAATATTGTTATTCATTTGAATTTGAGAAGATTAAAACTTGAGGTTTAAATTTAATGCACTTGCCGCTTTTGGAGCATCATTGGACTTTCTTACTCTTCGTTCCTGCCTTTTGGTATCTTGCTTGAGCAAGTCAATCATGCCTTCATATAGTATTTCAAAATTTCTGGTGTAGGCCTCCAGATTATTACAATTCAATTTTTGGAGATTTTCAAAAATGCCTGGTAGCAGTTGCTCATTAAAAGCCTTGAAAATAGCAGGCTTAATCTTCTCTTCCATTTCAGTAAAAGTATATGGGTTAAAAACCTGTTTGGTGTATGCTCCCCTAATAGTGTAAGTATTTTCAGGAGTATTCTGAACTGCAAAAACAAGTTCGTGTGCTTTACTAAAACACTCAATCAATGGTTCAACAGCGCCCATTTTTTCCTCAACACTTGGTAAATTAGAATACTTACTTAATTCTTTTTCAGCAAAATCATTAATCGCCACCCGCACATCTAAACCAGCTAAATCATTATGCTGAGCACTGATGATAGAGTCATTCAAATTTTTCAAGCTTTCATATTGCTCCATCATTGCTGATTCGAGCTGTACAAGTCTTTCTTCTTTCTGATAAATATCGATATACTCATACAAGCTATTCCTTAGTGAGAGCAATTCCTTATTAAGACTCTCAAAATATAAATTCAGTGTTTTTAAAGAGGGACCATTATTCTCTAAAAATGAATAATCAGATTCAAATTTATACTGATCCTGTATCGTATCCTTTTCAAATAAATAGGTAAAATCAACCGCTTCAGTAAAATCTATTTTCTTATTGATCAATCTTTGTCTGTTCAAATATTTGAGACTTTGATTCTCATATAATAAAATCATTTCATTTACTGGCTCAAGAAATTTTTCCCTTATAGAAATTATCGCAGCTTTATACCAGGCTACCTTTTCTGTAGAAATGCTGGCAATGTTAATTTGTGTATCATCTACTAAAGAATTGACCAGACTATCAGCAAATGCATAGCTGCTTACAATATCAGACATAAGCGCCTCCTCTTTATCAGAAAAAGGGAACTCCATAAGCTTGGTATTCACATTGGGAGTCAAAGCCACCCCAGTCACCGCAAAAGATTTATCATCAATTTTCTCAAAATTATTGATTAGTTTCTCAAATAAATCACTGATTTTTTGTTCCTCCCTATACTCCCCTAATAATTGGGGATTATTAATAAAGGCTTTAAGATCAAGAATATTAAGGTATTTCTCGTCCAGCTTAACATTGACAAGTTTACCAATGTCTCCAGGATTTTGAGAAAGGTCCAGAACAAAAGTCTCCCCATTTTTATAGAGAATTTTTTTAGTGAGTAAGTGCTCTTCAAATACCCATTGTTTTACCAGTGACTTTCCTCCATTGGCATCAATCCGATAGTAGGACCAGGTCCCCTCCGTAAACTCTTTTTCACCGATTCTCCCCTCAAAAAAATCGTTCTCCATTTGCATTTCAAACTCCCCCAAAGCCTTATTGAATCTAAAAGGCATCTTTACATACAAGGTGGTATCACTGATTTTGGAATTTTTTATTTTCAAATCATAAATTTCCCATTCGGTCGATCTATTGCCTTTTTCAAAACCTCCCAGAGCCAGAAACTCGGTCCCGTTTACCTTATATGAGAAAGTATAATCTTTGTAAAATCCTTCGCCGGTCGGCACAAAGGTACCTTGCCTTAATTCCCAATTTTTGACAGGTACAGTGCGCTCAAAATGCCCACTCAGTGAGGAAAATTCATATTCATCTTGCTGGCTTTCAAACTGCTGAGAAAGCTCAAAGGGACCATGAAAAATGGTATCTTTTCCCTCCGTATAAAATTGAAATTTAGCCAAATAGGTTTTGTCGCTAATTACCAGGATACTATCGTAAGTAGTCGTCCTCTGAGAAATAGCATCGATTGGAAAAAAGAATAATCCGATAATAAGCAGAGCAAAGGCCTGATGAAATTTTGACATAATCGGGAATTAAATTTTGTGCAAATTTAGGAAAATTATATTACTCCCCTTCTGCAGTGAAAATCATGCCATCAAACCGACCTAATGGTTTTTTAGGTCTATCAATACCAAATTCAATAAAACCCTGATGGTTTTTTGAGAATACTTTTATTATTAGGCAAATTCTTTAAAGAAACACTTTCACCTCTCGTCATGAGTTTGCAATTTTGCCATTTATTAATTCAAAATCCCGGGCCTTTCCTATTTATATGTCATTATCCACCAAATACGACCCCACCCTAGTAGAAGACAAATGGTACAGCCATTGGATGGAAAAAGGCTTCTTCAGCTCCAAACCTCATCCTGATAAGGAGTCCTATACCATCGTAATACCACCACCGAATGTTACAGGGGTACTGCATATGGGTCATATGCTGAATAATACCATCCAGGATGTGCTGATCCGCAAAGCCCGGATGGAAGGCAAGGAAGCCTGCTGGGTACCCGGTACCGACCATGCCTCTATCGCCACCGAAGCAAAGGTGGTGGCCATGCTCAAAGAAAAGGGTATCAATAAAAGAGATATCTCCAGGGAAGAATTCCTGAAATATGCCTGGGAGTGGAAGGAGAAATACGGGGGCATCATCCTCGAACAACTCAAAAAACTCGGTGCCTCCTGTGATTGGGACCGCACCCGTTTCACCATGGAAGAAGACCTGTCCAGGGCGGTAATCCAGGTATTTGTGGACCTGTTTCGTAAAGGGCATATTTACCGCGGCATCCGTATGGTCAACTGGGATCCACAGGGCAAGACTGCCCTGTCTGACGATGAGGTCATCCATAAAGAGGTCAACTCCAAGCTATACCATATCCGGTATGCCATTCAGGGGAGTGATGAATTTGTCACCATCGCTACCACCAGGCCTGAGACCATCCTGGGTGATACTGCCATCTGCATCAACCCTAATGACGAGAGATATAACCATCTGAAAGGCAAAAAAGCACTGGTGCCACTGATCAACAGGGTCGTTCCCATCATAGAAGATGATTACGTTTCTATGGAGTTTGGAACAGGTTGCCTCAAGGTGACTCCGGCCCATGATATCAACGACTATGAAATAGGGCTAAGGCATAACCTGGAATCGATCGATATTTTTAATGATGATGGTACCCTGAATGAAAAGGCTCAATTATACATAGGAGAGGATCGATTTGTGGTCAAGAAAAAAATTGTTAAAAAATTACAGGAAGAGGGCCACCTGGTCAAAGAAGAAGACTATGTCAATAATGTGGGCTTTTCTGAACGGACCGATGCGGTGATCGAGCCACGCCTCTCCATGCAATGGTTCTTAAAAATGGAAGATATCACCAAGCCTGCATTGAAGCATGTGATGAATGATGACATCAGGCTGATCCCTCCAAAATTTAAGAATACCTACCGGCACTGGATGGAGAATGTGCGGGATTGGTGCATTTCACGCCAACTCTGGTGGGGACATAGAATTCCGGTATGGTACCTGCCCGATGGCAGCTTTGTAGTGGCTCATGATGCGGAAGAAGCCTTAAAGGAGGCACAAAAAAAACAAGCCAATATCAAACCTGAAGATCTTAACCAAGAAGAAGACGTGCTCGATACCTGGTTCAGTGCATGGCTATGGCCCATTTCTGTTTTTGATGGTTTTAAAAACCCTGAAAACGCGGATATCAAGTACTATTACCCTACCAACGATCTGGTGACAGCTCCCGAGATCCTGTTTTTCTGGGTAGCCAGAATGATCATCGCCGGTTATGAATACAGGGGTGAGATGCCTTTTAAAAATGTGTACCTCACAGGGATTGTGCGTGACAAGCAAGGCAGAAAAATGAGTAAATCTCTGGGCAACAGCCCGGACCCTCTGGACCTCATTAGGCAGTACGGGGCCGATGGGGTGCGTACAGGAATGCTTTTTAGTTCACCGGCCGGCAATGACCTTTTGTTTGACGAAAAGCTATGTGAGCAGGGCCGGAATTTTAATAATAAAATATGGAATGCCTTCAGGCTGGTAAAAGGATGGGAGATCGACTCTTCCCTACCCTATGCCCATGCCGTAGCGGCAGAGTGGTTTGAAGCCAGGTTTGACCAGGCTTTGGAGGAGATTGAAGATCATTTTTCAAAATTCAGGATATCCGATGCCCTGATGGCAGTATATAAGCTGGCCTGGGATGATTTCTGTTCCTGGTATCTGGAGATGGTGAAGCCCGCCTACCAACAACCCATCGATCCCAAAACACTCGAGGTGACCATCAATTTTTTCGAAAAGATTGTAAAGGTATTGCATCCTTTCATGCCCTTTATTTCTGAGGAGATCTGGAGCCTGCTTCGGGAGCGCACACCGGGAGATTGCCTGATCGTAGCCCCCTGGCCAAGGCCTGGAAGGGTTAACGAAGAGGCGATTACTTCTGTAGCCATGATTTTTGAGGTAATTTCCCAAATGAGGAATGTACGGAACGAAAAACAGATCAACCCCAAAGTCGCCCTCAACCTCCAAATCAGGGCCAGGGAAGCGAGTGTCTATAAAAAATATGATCTATACCTCAAAAAATTAGCTAATATTGACGATATTAGTTTGGTCAATGAGGCTCCTTCAGGTGCAGCGAGCTTTTTAGCCGGATCGGATGAGTGTTTTGTGCCCCTTGAACATGCCGTTGATAAAGGTCAGCAGCGGGGAAGCATTGAAAAAGAGTTAAAATATCTGGAAGGTTTTTTGATCTCCGTTGATAAAAAACTTAAAAATGAAAGATTTGTCAGCAATGCTCCCGAAGCGGTCATCGATAACGAGAAAAAGAAAAAAGCCGATGCAGAAGATAAAATCAAAGTGCTTAAAGCCCAATTGCAAGGACTGGAGGTTATTTAAAACCCATTTGCTCCTGATTGTTATTCTGTTTTGGGTCAGTATCCCATGTTCCGGTCAGGACTTCTTTCCAAAATGGGGCGATTTTTCGGATGATGAAATAACAATTGAGTTTTGTGAGTTTGAGCCAGAGGCTGGTGCTGTAATCCTGGGAGATTATGGAAAAATGACAATAAATAATGCTGGCTTTATTGAATTAGTGAGAAGAAAGCGGATCAAAATTCTTACCGACCTGGAGAAAGGCCCAGCTGATCAGACCATCTCTTATTTTTCTAAAGATGGTTTGGAAAATGTAAAAAAGATACGGGCTCAAACCATCAACTTCATAGATGGAAAAAAGGAAGTGGTGAAGGTAGAAAAATCGTCCATTTTTGATGTTGACGTTTCGGAAAATTGGAGAGAGGTCAGGATTACTTTTCCTTCAGTAACCGCAGGTTCTATTATAGAATTGGAATACACAAAATTCAGCAAAAATTATGTGTATCTGGATAATTGGTATTTTCAAACTAAATACCCAACACTAAGTAGTATTTTCGAAGCAAAAATACCATCAGAACCAGTAAGTTATAATGTATTTACCCAAGGCCCAATTACTAAACCAAAATATGCAGGTCAAAGTACCAATAAATGGGAGCTCACTAATATTCCTTCCTACTATGAAGAACCATTTTGCCATAACCCACAGGATTTTGTTGAGGCAATAAAATTCCAGGCTGCTTCATATTATAAAAGGAGTCATGCTCGCGTTCAATATACCACTTCTGTTCAGGTGAGCTTTGCGGAGAGTTGGAATGATTTTGTTGATAGGGTTTTAGAAACCAGGTTCAAAAATTATATTTCAGAGACCATTTTAAACCGGATGGGTTTGCCCGAGTTTGATAGAGAGTTGCCTCAAAAGGAGCTAATTTCAAAAATGTATCAATACGTTCAAACAAATTTAAATTGGAATGGTGAGTTTAGTGCCTGGGCCACACAAAAGCCTAAAGATCTTATTGAATCAAAAAATGGAAATGTCGCTGAAATCAATCTTTTCTTAATTCTATGGCTGAAGAATTATGGTATTGAAGCTTATCCAATTATTTCCAGCACTAAGTCTAATGGGCAAGTGAATGAATATTTTCCGCTATTATCCCAATACAATAATGTATTAGGAGTCGCTTACATAGACAATGAAGAAATTTTGTTTACTGCCATTGACCCATTGACTCCACTTAAATTCCTCACAAAAAACGATTTGAATAATCGTGGGTATATGATTGAAAAGTTAAAACATAAATGGATTGATTTGGATCCAAAACCTCCAACCAAAACTGTGGGTATTACTAATATAGAAATGAATAAAAATGCTGAGCTATTGGCAGAATCAAGTTTAGCATTTTATGGTTATGACGGAATAGAGAAAAGAAGAAAAATTATTACTCAATTAAATAATAAGAACTCTTTAGGTGAAATTTTAAAAACTCTGTTTGATTTTGATCAGAATACTACATTTGATTCTCTTCAACTTATAAACTTGTATGATATTGACGAGCCATTAAAAATTTATTTCAAAGGCAAATTTCCTGTTAACAGGATTCAAGATAATGTTTATGAAATGGTTCCCTTTCTATTTCAATACTTTAAAGAAAATCCTTTTGTTAGCGAAAAAAGAAACCTCCCTATAGATTTAAATGCCTCCACAAATAGCACTTTAATATATAATTATACCTTTCCGTCAGAAGCAACTTTGGATGCAGTTCCTGAAAATCAAACTTTCTCCTTACCTAATAGAAAGGGGATTTTTGGATTTAGTTTACTGGAGGGAGAAAATCAAATTCAAATAAGTATCCAGATACAACAAAGCGCGTACTTTACGCCCCAAGAGTATCCGTATTTGAGAGAATACAGGTCCATGATCAGCAAGATACTCACTAGCCCAATGCTTATAAAGCTTTCTTCTCCATCAGAAAACAACCAAGGGGATTGAATTATTTTTCTAATTGTGGAAAGATACCTGGATTTAAAAATAGTGTCTATTAAAACCTCGCAGCCATAAGAAGATCCAGATTTTTGTGTTTCATCCCAAACCTGCGGGCGAGTGGCTCTTTGGTGAGTGCAACACGTTAGGCATATACGCACTTCATAAACCATTTATTACTAAAGATCATTTCCTCCATCCCGCCTTCATCGGCTGCCTGTAATAAAATAGGGGTAAAGATATGACTTAGGGCGGTAGTAGCCGTATTGGCAACCCTGGATGCTACATTTGGCACGCAATAATGAATGATTCCATACTTCCTGAAAATCGGGCTGTCATGAGTAGTGAGTTCAGAGGTTTCGATGCACCCCCCCTGATCAATGGTAAGATCAATAATCACGGAGTCTGGCCGCATCTGACTTACCATCTCCTCAGTGACCACATATCTGGTCCATTCTTTCTCAGCCCTAAGCGCACCGATCACCACATCAGCGGTTTTGAGGGAGTCGGTGAGCGTGGTAGAGTCGATGGTGGAAGTATACACCTGAAATCCGAGGGTATGTTTGATCCTTCGGAGTTTATAAATATGATTATCAAATATCTGAATTTGAGCACCGAGACCAAAGGCGGCTCTGGCAGCATATTCCGCCACTGTACCAGACCCAAGGATCACCACTTTGGTAGGCGGCACCCCCGTGATTCCCCCGATAATAATACCCTTGCCATTGCTTACGGTGCTGAGGTATTCAGCGGCAATCAGCATCACCGAACTGCCCGCAATTTCGCTCATAGCCCGTATGATGGGCATCCCTCCCACCTTGTCTTCTATGTATTCATAACCGATAGCAGTAACTTTCTTATCGTTAAGTCCTGTGAGAATTTCCGGTGTCTGGCTCCCCATCTGTATAGCAGAGATCAGCGTTTTTCCTGTCTTAAAATAACCTAGTTCCTCCTTAATTGGTGGCTCTATCTTGAGAATGATCTCAGCCTCATATACCTCTTTGGCTGAGTAGACAATTTTAGCCCCAGCATCACTGTATTCCCGGTCAGAAAACTTGGCACCTTTACCAGCACCTGTCTCGATCCAGATTTCATGCCCATTATTGACCAATACCCCTACCGCATCCGGAGTAAGGCTGACCCGGTTTTCCTGCAAGGAAACCTCCTTTGGAATCCCAATGAAAAATTTCTTATTCTTACCCTTTACCTTCATCAAAGATTCCTGAGGGTACAAAGAGGTCTCCTTGGCAAGAGCCTCAAAACCTGATTTTGAAGTTTTACTCATTTTTTAAAATAACTAATAATCCGCTGATCGTCTGGCGCTACATCGATTTTGACTAAAAAATATTGATCCGGTAGCTTGCCCTTCAGCCTGTCAGGCCATTCGATGAAACAGTAACGATCCTCCTCCATTAATTCTATAATACCAGCTTCAAATGCCTCTTCCCAATCCTTAAGCCGATACAAATCAAAATGATAAAAGACCTCTGCTTTGGGCCCTTCATACTGGTTGATTATGGCAAAAGTAGGGCTGCTTACCCAATCTTGCACCCCAATTACCTCCATCAGGGCCGCAATCAATGTGGTTTTACCCGCACCCAAATCACCCTCAAAAAACCATATATTTCTATCTTTACCAAGTTCCCAAAGCTGGAAGGCTACCACTTTAATGCCCTCTAAACCACTTAGTTTAATAGCTGAATCAACCTCCATATTTCGAATTTAAAGAAATAAATGGAATAATCATTTCTTCCATTGAAACTCCTCCGTGCTGAAAAGTATCCCGATAGTGGTTGACATAGTAATTATAGTTATTGGGATAGGCAAAAAACTGATCCTCTGTTGCAAATACAAATGAACTTGAAACATGCCCTTTAGGCAGGAATAGCCTTTCAGGTTTTGGTACTTCAAAAACCCTATGTCGATCGTCATATCCCAGATTTTTGCCTGTCTTGTACCTTAAATTAGTATTGGTATTCCGGTCACCAATAATCTTAAAAGGCTTCTTGGCCCTAATGGTACCATGATCTGTTGTGATCATGAGCTTACCTCCTTTTTCAGCAATAATTCTCATCACATCAAGCAGGGGAGAGTGTTCAAACCAGGATTTGGTAATGGACCGGTAAGCGGATTCGTCGGGTGCCAGCTCCTTGATCATGGCCATATCAGTGCGGGCATGAGAGAGCATGTCCACAAAATTATACACGATTACATTGAGGGGATTGGTCATCATATTATTAACCTGATCTACCAGGCTGCGACCCTGCTGTACCTGAGTGATCTTGTGGTAAGAGCACTTAAAATTGAGATTATTTCTTTTTAAATTTTTTTCCAAAAGCGCCTCCTCGTGCATATTCTTCCCCTCATCTACTTCCTCATCGACCCATAGGTCAGGATAAGATTTGGCTATTTCTGATGGCAACAACCCAGCAAAAAGTGCATTTCTGGAATAAGCGGTGGTAGTCGGCAGTATGGAATAGTATGACTCTTCCGATTCTATGGAAAAATACTCGGTTATAACAGGCTCTATGACCTTCCATTGGTCATAGCGCAAATTGTCGATCACCAGAAAAAATACCGGTCTCTGGGAGTTGATCTCCGGAAAAACCTTTTGCTTCATGACCTGATGGGATAGCAATGGCACCGCGCCATCACTATGATTCAGCCAATCCTCATAATTTTCTTTGATAAATTTGGTGAAGTTTGAATTAGCCTCCTCCTTTTGCATGTATAGGACCTCGGCCATGCTCTTTTGTTCAGTGTTGTCGATTTCTAATTCCCAAAAGATCAATTTTTTATAAATACTGGCCCACTCGTTATGGTCCATATCCTCCTGGTAGGCCATGCTGATATTCCTGAATTCCTGCTGGTAATTGAGGTTGGTTTTTTCTGTGACTAGTCTACGGTTATCAAGTATTTTTTTTACGGATAATAAAATCTGGTTGGGGTTGAGCGGCTTGATCAGATAGTCGGCAATTTTGGAGCCTATAGCTTCCTCCATAATGGACTCCTCTTCACTTTTGGTGATCATGACTACGGGTGTATTGGGCTTGTTTGATTTAATATGACCAAGTGCCTCAAGGCCAGACATGCCCGGCATATTCTCATCCAGAAAGACCACATCAAAATTGCGCTGTTCACAAAGTTCTACCGCCTCTGTTCCATTATTAACGGGTATGATGTCATAGCCTTTGCCTTCCAGAAAAAGTATATGAGGCTTCAGCAGGTCGATCTCATCATCGGCCCATAAAATATTATATCTTTGCATAGTTAAGAGGTTCTCTTTATCCCATACGGAAAATACTTCTGCAAGATTGGTAAAAAAAAGAATATTCAACGATCCCATCTATGGATTCATTACCGTAGAAAACGAATTGCTCGAATGGATCATAGAGCACCCCTGGTTTCAACGGCTCCGCAGGATCCGGCAAACCGGCCTTACTGAATATGTATATCCAGGGGCATTGCATACGCGGTTTCACCATGCCTTAGGAGCGATGCATCTCATGGGGCTAGCCCTCGACACGCTAAGGAGTAAAAGTATCGACATCTCAAATGAGGAATATGAGGCGGCAATGGCAGCCATCCTCCTGCATGACATTGGCCATGGCCCTTTCTCTCATAGCCTGGAATCGGTGCTTTTGCCGGGGGTCAGGCATGAAAGCATGACTTACCTGATCATGAAGGCCCTGAATCAGGAGTCAGGAGAAAGATTAGATTTGGCCTTAAGGATATTCCGAAACAGCTATGAGAGGAAATTTTTCCATGCCTTAGTTTCCAGCCAGATTGATACTGACAGGCTGGATTACCTCAACCGTGACAGCTTTTATACCGGGGTATCCGAAGGAAAGATCAGCGTCAGAAGGATCATACAATTGCTGAATGTAGTTGATGATCAAATTGTGGTAGAGGAAAAAGGGCTTTACAATATTGAAAATATGCTTCATGCCCGTAGATTTATGTACTGGCAGGTGTATTTGCATAAGACTGCTTTAAGTGCCGAAAAACTTTTGGGAAATATTATACTCCGGGCTCAGGTTCTTTCAGGGGCTAATGTTGACACCCCTTGCAGTGAGGCACTTAGAATTTTCCTGACCACCGAGGCAGATTTGGATTCATTTACTAAGGATCCCCAAATGATAAACCAATTCGCCAGGCTCGATGATTATGATGTATGGGGTGCCGTCAAAATGTGGATGAACCTCAAGGACCCAATACTTGCAGATTTGTGCTCAAGGTTGCTTGACCGAAAACTATTTAAAATTCGTCTTGATAATGAGCCCATCAAGCGGGGTGAGCTATTAAAATTGAAGGATAGCATCCATCACAATATGGGCATTTTAAAAAAGGATACCGTCTATTATATGGCGCAAGGAATGGTGACCAATGCTGCCTATGTCGCTGAGGGTCAAACCATCAACATCCTTACCCGAAAGGGCCAGGTGGTTGACATTACTCAGGTATCAGATTTACCGCACATCGGCACAATGGGTAAAATCGTCAAAAAATATTACCTAAGTTGGCCCAAAAACATATCTTTGTAAAATATCAATCCTGAAGGGGAGTCCAATTTTATGGAATTCAGCGTAAAAGAAATAGCCAGTATTTTAGGAGGTGAAGTAGTCGGAGATGGGGGTCGAAAGATTCATATGCTGGGTAAAATTCAGGATGCCGGCGAGGGTTATATTGCTTTCCTTTCCAATCCAAAATATGAGCACCACTTATACCAAAGTAAAGCCTCAGCTGTAATCGTTAAATCTGGGTTTAAGCCCAGAAAAGCAGTAGCACCTAGTTTGGTAGTAGTAGAGGATCCCTATCTGGCTTTTACCATATTGCTTGAAGAGTATCACAAGTTCCTCAGTTTTCAGAAATTGGGTGTCGAGGAGCCGAGCTACATCAGTAATAATGCCAAAACGGGTTTAGAAGTTTACAGGGGTGCATTTTCCTACATAGGAAATGACGTGGTGATTGGCAACAATGTGAAGATTTACCCTCACGCTTATATTGGTGACGGAGTAAAAATTGGTGACAATACCATCATTCATAATGGAGTTAAAATTTATCAAGGGTCTGAAATTGGTAGTTTTTGTGTGCTTCATGCCGGGGTGGTAATAGGTTCTGATGGGTTTGGTTTTGCGCCACAGGCAGATGGTACTTACAAAACTATTCCTCAATTAGGGAAAGTCACCATCGAAGATTTTGTGCACATCGGTGCCAATACTGTAATTGATTGTGCTACTTTTCCAGGAGATGCTACTATCATCAGAAAAGGGGTCAAGCTGGATAACCTCATCCAAATAGCTCACAACGTAGAAGTCGGTAAAAACACCGTAATTGCCGCACAGAGTGGGGTCAGCGGTTCCACTAAAATTGGAGAAAGCTGTATTTTTGCCGGGCAGGTTGGTATTGCCGGGCATCTGGAAATAGCGTCTAAAACGAGTATTGGGGCACAAGCCGGTATCTCTAAATCAGTAAAAAAAGAAGGTGAAAAAATATTGGGCAGCCCTGCCTATGACATCCGCCAATATTTCAAAGCTTATGCTGTATTTAAAAATCTCCCCGAAATGAATGACCGATTAAAGCAACTTGAAGAAAAAGTGCTAAATTTGCCGACTTTTCAGGAGTAAGATAAATACATGAATATACAACAGCATACAATTAAAAAATCAGTAACTCTTTCAGGTGTAGGGCTTCATACAGGTGTGATCACCAATATGACCTTTTTGCCTGCAAAGCCTGATCACGGCATAAAATTTCAGAGGACAGACCTTGAGGGACAACCCTATGTGGATGCCGATGTTGACAATGTGGTAGACATCTCACGAGGCACTACTATTGAGCAAAGTGGGGCAAGAATCAATACGGTAGAACATACCCTTGCTGCATTAGTAGGCTTACAAATAGACAATGTCCTGATCCAACTGGACGGGCCGGAGCCACCTATCATGGATGGAAGTTCAAGGCAATTTGTAGAAATACTTAAACAAGCCGGGTCTGAGGAACAAAATGCCCTTCGTCACTTTTTTGAGGTCCAGCAAGGGATTTTTTACAGGGAACTTGACAGAAATGTGGAGATAGCCGCTTTACCCCTTGATGATTACAGAGTGACGGTGATGATCGATTATAATTCTCCGGTACTTGGTAGTCAGCATGCTTCACTTAACGACATCACGAGGTTTGAAAAGGATATTGCCTCCTGCCGTACATTTTGTTTCCTCCATGAGTTGGAGATGCTTCATAAAAATAATCTGATCAAAGGGGGTGACCTAAATAATGCCATCGTAGTGGTTGATCGTGTGGTTGAAGATCATGAACTGGTACACATTGCTAAATTATTTAATAAGCCAAAAGTAGAAGTAAAGAAAGAAGGGATCCTCAATAATGTGGAGCTCCGCTACAAAAACGAGCCCGCCCGGCATAAGTTACTGGATATTGTAGGTGACCTGGCATTGGCTGGCAGACCCCTGAAGGCCCAGATTCTGGCTGCCCGCCCCGGACATGCCGCGAATGTAGCCTTTGCAAAAAAATTAAAAAAGGCCATGAATGCTGAAAACAGCAAGCATGCCCCAAGATATAACCCAAATCTTCCCCCTGTTTTGGATATCAATCAGGTGCGTAATATTTTACCTCATCGATATCCATTTTTGCTCATCGACAAAATTTTACATCTGGATGAAGAGAGCGTCACTGGGGTGAAAAATGTGTCCTTTAATGAGCCCTTTTTTCAAGGGCATTTTCCTGGCAACCCTGTAATGCCTGGAGTGCTGCAAATCGAGGCTATGGCACAGGTTGGGGGGATTTTAGTGTTAAATACAGTGCCAGATCCTGAAAATTACTGGACTTATTTTCTAGGAGTTGAGGATTTCCGCTTTAGAAAAATGATATTGCCCGGTGACTCTTTGGTAATCAAATGTGATCTGAGCGCTCCCATAAAAAGAGGCATCGCAAAAATGACCGGAAGGGCCTATGTAGGACAAACCCTTGTTTGTGAAGGGGCCATGACTGCCAGAATTGTACGAAAAGACTTATGAACCAACCGCTTGCTTATATCCACCCCGAAGCAAAAATCGCTGATAATGTAGTGATTGAGCCTTTTGCTGCCATTCATCAAGATGTAGAAATTGGTGAAGGTTCCTATATAGGATCACACGTTACTATTTTTGAAGGGGCCCGAATCGGAAAAAATGTTAAGATTTTCCCTGGGGCTTCTATTTCTGCAGTACCCCAGGATCTTAAATATGGCGGAGAGAAAACAACCACAGAAATAGGGGACAATACTGTGATCAGGGAATCTGTCACCATAAGCAAAGGCACCACGGACCGACAAAAAACTGTAATCGGCCAAAACTGCCTTCTTATGGCCTATGTACATATTGCTCATGACTGCATCGTTGGCAACAATTGCATACTAGCCAATGCTGTACAAATGGCAGGCCATGTAGTTGTAGATGATTATGCCATCATTGGCGGATCAAGTGCCCTGCACCAGTTTGTCAAAATAGGTGCCCACGTAATGATATCTGGTGGCTCCCTGGTGCGCAAAGATGTCCCACCATTTACAAAAGTTGCAAGAGAGCCTCTCACTTATAGTGGCATTAATTCTGTAGGATTACGGCGTAGGGGTTTTTCTGCCAAAAAAATTCAGGAGCTACAGGAAATCTATCGGTATATTTTCCTTAAAGGCATGAACAATTCTAAAGCCCTGGAACTGGTTGAACTGGAGTTATCACCAAGTAAGGAAAGAGATGAGATCATAAAATTCATCAGAACCTCTGACCGTGGTGTGATAAAAGGCTATGCCTATTGAGGTAATGCTTACCATCAAGGCCACTGATATCAGTAAAAAATTCAAACAAGAATGGATTTTTAAGTCTTTTTCTGGTGCATTTCAGGAAGGAAATTCATATGCCATTACTGGACCCAATGGCAGCGGGAAGTCCACCCTATTACAAATCCTTGCAGGGTTTCAATTACCCAGCAAAGGTGAAATCTCATACTGGTTAGGGGATATAAAAATTGATCCTGACCAATATTACCGGCACATTGCCTTTGCAGCGCCTTATCTGACATTACCTGAATCCCTCACTTTAAAGGAATTATTGCACTCCCATTTTATGCTTAAAGAAACCAAAAATGGTATGACCATCGATGGTATGATAGTATCGCTGGGGTTACAAAAGGCTGAAAATAAACTCATTAAAAATTTTTCTTCAGGAATGCTGCAAAGGGTCAGGCTAGGCTTAGTATTTTTCTCAGATGCCAAAGCCATTTTCCTGGATGAACCAACCACCAACCTTGATGCATCGGGCATTGCTTGGTATCAAAACTTGATTTCAGAGTTTAAAATATCAGAAAAAATGCTGTTTATAGCCTCCAATCAAAGCTATGAATATGATTTTTGTACAGATACCATTGATATTTTGAGGTTTAAATCAGCTAAAGGCATCTCCTGATAAAATATTAAATTAGGAAAGGCGTTGGGATAATGTTAAATTTACTCAACGATTTAAGGTCTTTAGCACTTACAGTACGGTGCAGGACAATTCTATTAATTTAAATTTTTTATTTGCATATAAACCTTGCGGTTAATATCTTTAAAACTTAATTAAACTACGAAAATATGAGACGACTTTCTTTCCTCTTTAGTATTCCGGCTTTGTTGGGGTTACTTTTTATAATTTCCTGCGGCAAAGATGACAGCCCATCTGTTTCTCCTGCAGAGGCTCAATTCAACAAGTTAACGGGAACATGGAATGTTGTTGATGTAAAATTTAACAATAACGACGACAGAACTGCAGATTTCAGTGGTTTCACTCTAACACTTGGTGGCACATTGGCAAGCCCTACCTACAATACTTCTAATTCTACCAGCCCTGGACCATGGGCTCCAAGTGGAAACTGGAATTTTGGTGGTACCGCTGAAAGTCCCAATATCAACCAAATGGTCTTATCAAATGGCCCAACAATTAGTGTAAGCCTTACCGATGCTGATGAAACATTAGTTTTGAATTTTACTTATAATGAAGATACTCATGGAACCAATCGCCTTGAAGCCGTAGACGGCCAATGGAGGTTTGAGCTCACCAAGTAAAAGTACAAGTTGAAAAACATTAAAAACCCGGCCTAAAGTCGGGTTTTTTTATTTTAGGGTGACTAGTGTAATTCCTGCACCGCCATGCTCCACATGCTCATCCTTAAAATCACTCACAAAAGTGTAATTACCCATTTGCTCACGGATGGCTTTTCTGAGGATTCCGTCGCCCTTACCATGTAATATTTTAAGGTGGGTATTATTCAAAAGCAGGGCATCGTCCAGCCATTGATCCAGCATGGCTAATGCCTCAGACACACGCCTGCCCCTCAAGTCCAGGGTGGTTCTGAAATCTGCAGACTTTTGGCTGATATCCAGACCTTTGATCTTCCGGGTAAGGGTTTGCTTTTTGGAATGATTGTTACCTGACTCCAATTGGTCTATGGCAATGATCGATTTTGCAGTACCTATTCTGATTTCTGCCTTCTTGCCTTTAATTTTAATAATTTGGCCCTGGATATCCCGGTCTTTAATGGTTACCATTTCCCCTACTTTAAAAGTAGGTTTATTTGAATTGGACTGCTTTCTTTTCGGATTTTCGGTCTTTAGAGTTGCTCTAAACTGATCCAATGAAGCCCTTACTTCCTTGGTGGCTTCTTTTTCTGCCTGATGTTCTTTTATTTGTCTGATTGTCTTTTCTATCTGTCTGTTGGCCTGATCCAGCAAGGCTCTTGCCTCAGATTTAGAAGCTTCTATAATCGCTTTTTGGTTTTTTTCAATCTGGCTATTTTTTGATTTATATTCCTGGAGTTGCTGATCAAGCTGCGTCCTTTTTTCCCTCAGCTCCTGCTCCAACTGGTCTACCCTGTTGCGCTGTGCCTCCAGCTCAGCAAGCAGACTTTCTGAATCAGCTTCCTTAGCTCCTAAAATGGTTTTAGCCTCCTTAATAATATCCTCACCAAGCCCTGTTTTGCTGGCAATATGGAGTGCAAAAGAGCTTCCGGGCTTTCCGGTATCCATTATAAAAAGCGGCTCCAACCGATCAAGGGAATATCTCATGGCGGCATTTTGAATACCTGATTCACGAGCAGCCAGATTCTTTAGATTATCATAATGGGTGGTAATCACCCCACGGCATTGCTTCTTAATCAGAGACATTAGGATAGATTCTCCAATTGCAGCCCCGAATTTGGGATCTGTGCCTGCTCCAAATTCATCAAAAAGGATTATCGAATTTTTATTGGCATTTGCCAAAACAATCTTCATCCCATATAAATGGGAACTGTAGGTGCTGAGGTCGTTTTCGATGGATTGCTCATCACCTATATCGACAAACATACTTTGAAAAATGCCCGCTGTGGAGTCTTCATCCACCGGAATTAAGAGACCGCATTGTAGCATATACTGATTTAAACCAACCGTTTTTAATGCCACCGATTTACCGCCGGCATTAGGCCCCGAGATCAATAGTAAGGGATGAGTTGAATCCAGGCCAACATTTAATGGAACAGCCTGCTTTTTATTCTTTTCAAAATGAATTTTAAGCAATGGGTGATAGGCTTTTTTCCATTCCAGTTCAGAATTTGGGATCAGTTTTGGCAGTCCAGCACCAAGGCGAAACGCCAGACCCGCTTTAGCCATCCAAAAGTCTATCCACCCCAGGTAGGTGTTGTAGGATTCTAATACAGGAATGCTGGGTCTAAGTGCATTGGTCAAATCCACCAGGATCTTTATCTCCTCTCGTTTTTCTGCATTCCTTAATGAGGTGAGTTCATTATTGATATCCAGAGCTTCTGCCGGCTCAAGATATACAGTTTGTCCCGTGGCTGACTCATCATGAATGAAACCCTTAACTCTTCTTTTATATTCGGCAAGTACGGGGATCACCATCCTGCCATCCCTGATTGTGATATTCCCTCCATCCGGCATAAATCCTTCAGATGTTGCCTTTTTCACGATCGCAGACAGGACCTTGCGCAGTTGATTTTGAAACCTGCTCATTCCTGTTCTGATCCTTGCGAGTTCGGGGCTGGCGCTATCCTTAATATTACCTTCATCATCAATGCATTTCATGATCTTTTCAGGAATATCGGGCGCTGTCTCCAGGGCCGACAACCGCGCAAGGGTGCTGGGGCAGTCTTCTTTTTGCCGTTCAAAAAATTTCAAACTGGCCTCTACGCCCTGCAATACCTGAAAAATTTGTAAAAAAGCGCCTGGGTTAAGATAAGAGCCTTCAATTGCCGCTACCCTAAGGTGCGGTTTGATATCATGAAAATGGGCAATAGGAATGGCAAAGTCTTTTTTGCGAAGGATTAAAAATTCATTAGTGATGTGAAGCGATTCCTGTATTTTTTTAAAATCTGTTTCAAATTCAATAGCTTCTACCAATTCAGCCCCCATTACAGACTTGCATGACCTCAAGAGTAAATCTTTAATTTGATTAAACCCTATCTTTTCTTCAATATTTGCTGGGTATATCATAGACAAGTCAAGGCTTGGCAACTTTCTCAGATGGTGCTTCGGCTTCTTTTTCCTCCTCCTTAGGTTTTTGCAATTTCTGCTGCCGCAAATTTAGTGTATCTATTACGGCTTCATACACATCATCAAATATCACCGGGTGATCTAAGTAAAAAACCATACTTCTCTCAAAATCCTCAGAAGTATACCCATGTCGGTCTAAGATATCAGATTTATATCTTTTGGAAAGATTTTGCAGGGAGTCCGAACGAAGCCTAATCTCACCAAGACGGGCATCAGCAATATGCAGGTCAGTCAGCACCACTACCATTGCCGACGGTGGAATGACGCCTTTAGGCACTTTTGTTGACCTGTTACAACCGAAAAAAGATGAGGCAATTATAAGTGCCAGTAAAAACAATCTGCTGAACGAAATTTTTAAATTAGATATCATGTTGAAGATTCAAAAAATACAAGTCTCCCAAAGCATCAATCAGGCCAAAGACCATTATGGGTAATACAAAATTATTTAATTTTGGATTCCAAAAATAAAAATGAAGCAATACCTCAATAAGTTACGAAAATACGAAATCCGTATCAGAAAGGCTATCAACAGCCAAATGCAGGGCGACTTTCATTCGGTTTTTAAAGGTTCGGGGCTTGAGTTTGATGATGTAAGGCCTTACCAATATGGCGATGACGTGCGTTCTATTGACTGGAATGTATCCGCCAAAGGCCACGGTGCCTATGTCAAAACCTATAAGGAAGAGAAGGAACAAACGATCATGTTCGTCCTCGATGTAAGTGCTTCACAAAATATCGGCAATCCCGGCCAGCAAAAACTGGATATTGGCAAGGAAATATGTGGTGTCTTGGCCCTTTCTGCAGTCAAAGAATCAAGCCAGGTAGGTTTGCTTTGCTTCTCCGACCGAAAAGAAAAATATCTGCGTCCTGCCAAGGGTTTAAAACAAGCGCATGAGGTCATCAACCTAATTTATAAATTAGAACCCTCCTCCAAAACAACCAATCTAAGCGAGGCAGTTTTGTATACCCTCAATCTCCTAAAGAAAAGAAGTGTGGTAATCCTGATCTCAGACTTTATTGATCAGGGATACCAGCATGTGATGAAAGGGTTGGCTAAAAAACATGACCTGGTAATGATTAGAATCACGGATCCAAGAGAAACCTACCTCCCCAATCTGGGCATTATCCCGGTAGTGGATCAGGAAAGTGGCCATACCTCCTGGGTGAACAGCTCTTCCGGTAATTTCAGGAAACTCATCAAGGGGACATACCAGGACAATGAGGCTGCCCTAAAAACCTTTTGCTTAAAATATCAAATTAACTTTGTGTCAGTAGATACTGGAGAAGACTTTGTGCCTAAGCTTCTCAAATTATTTCAAGTCAGAAACAGGAGAATGAAAAAATAATCAATGGAACAAAAGAAGTTAATGCTTTCCATATTTGGTTTCCTGTGCTTGAGTGGTATTGCTTTAAGTCAGGAAGTAACCTTGAATGCTGGGTTTGACCGCGACTCGGTAGCCATAGGTGAACCAGTAAATTTTTATCATACGGCAAAATATCCACGTGGCTTGGAGGTTGTATTTCCTGATTCAACCTATGATTTCCAAGGGTTTGAATGGGAAAAGCAATATGCATTTTCTACCAAATCAGATGCGGGTCAAAGCTATGACAGTGCTCTCTATACCCTGACTACTTTTGAAATTGACAGCATTCAATTTCTTAGCCTTCCCGTTTGGGTGGTAGATCAGAATAAAGGTGATAGCATCCAGGTAGATGGGCCTGAAGCTTCGATTCAATTAAATTTCAGAGTACTGGATGTGCCAGATTCGCTCACCGCAGATCAGGCGCCACTAATCACCAATACCATATACCTACATGTGCCCCTGCTGTTCAACTATCCCTACTGGTCTGCAAGCATAATCTTGCTAATAACTCTCCTGATACTGGCTTATGTATTATTTGGGAAAAGAGTAAAGAGATACCTCAAAATAAGGAAGCTGAATAAGGCCTTCCTGAAATTCAGGCAAGAGTACCACGAAGCCTGTGACACTATGAAAACCGATATAAAACTGGTAGAACGTCCACTTATATTATGGAAACAGTTTCTTGAAAAAGTAGAGGACATCCCGGTGACCACATTCACAGCCAAAGAAATCCATGTAACATATGGTGACCCATCATTATATGAAAGTCTAAAAACTATAGAAAAGGCCATTTATTCGCAAGGGGAGGGCATGACTCTGGATGGTGCCCCTAAACTATTGGAAGATTTTGCTACCAACAGGTTTGATCAAAAAATAAACTCTATCAAAAATGAATGAGATGGATTCTGCAGCACCCTGGTTCTCATGGAACTGGTTTGCACCATCGGTCCTGAAAAGTTTCAATTGGGATCAGAGCTGGTGGCTGTGGCTTGCTTTGCTCATCCCATTATTTTTTATCCTTCGCTGGACCATTCGATATTTTTCTATCAAAAAGCTCCCTGTTGCTATTCCTTCAAAAAATTTGAAAGGGAACGGGTCTGCATTGCTGAGATTTATTCCCGAAGCCCTCCTCAGTCTGGTTTTGCTAATGCTATTGCTTGCATTGGCCCGGCCACAAAAAACCAATGAGCAGGTGGAGCAATGGACGGAGGGTATTGACATCGTCTTAGTGATGGACATTTCCTTATCAATGAAAATAGAAGATTTCAAACCCACCCGCCTAGTAGCAGCCAAAAATGTAGCTTTAGAATTTGTAGAAGGGCGGATGAGCGACAGGATCGGAATTGTAGTGTTTTCCGGGGAGGCCTTTTCCCTCTCTCCTCTTACTACAGATTACGATCTTCTGGTCAGTCATATCAATTCTATAGACTTTAACATGATTGAAACCAGTGGTACAGCCATTGGATCCGCATTGGCAGTAGGTACCAACAGGCTACGGGATAGTAAATCCAAATCCCGGGTGTGCATTCTGCTCAGTGATGGTGAGAATAACGCAGGCAATATTGATCCTATTACAGCTGCCGAGTTGGCCAAAGCTTTTGGTATTAAGGTTTATACGATTGCTATCGGCAAGGAAGGGCGGGTTCCGTATGGAAAAGATTTTTTCGGCAATCCCCACTATATTGAAAATACCCTTGATGAAACCACCCTGAGGCAAATAGCCCAGATCACAAAGGGTGACTTTTACAGAGTTGATAATAATCAGGCCTTAGAGGATGTATTTGCCCATATAGATCGGATGGAGAAGGCCGAAATCAAGGAGACCCGTTATCAAAATACCATGGATTATTATCCGGTTTACCTCAAATGGGGAATTTCCTTATTGCTCATATGGCTTCTGCTCAAATCAACCTTTATGGTGCATATCCTTCACGATTAATAGATTACTGCCTATATATTAATGAGTATCATGCGCCCTCCAAAAAGTATTAATGCGATGCCAGTGATGATATTCATAATTCTTAATGCCCTGGTGGTTATCAAAGTCCGAAGTTTTCCGGCCAGGTAGGCCTTTAAAACATCAGTTAGGAATACCGTGATCATCACAATAGCAAAAAAATAAAAGCTGTAGGAAACTGAAAAGTTATACTCAGAGGTCACAAGACTTACGGCCGCTACCCAAAACAAAAGGACAAATGGGCTAAGCCCGTTGATAACAAATCCCTTGACCAAATACCTAAAAAATCCTTTTGATCTAATCTCCGAATCTATTTTTGGAACCTTTCTCTTAAATTTTAAAACTGAGAAAATTCCAAAACCTATAAGAATGCCGCCACCGGCATATCCGATATAATTTTGAAGCTCCCCCCGAACCAAAAGGCTTGAAACACCAAAATAGGAAACTATAATGTAAGCAATATCGCTTAATGAAATCCCAATGGCCACTATAATGGCTTTGTTCAATCCTTTTTCCAGACTGGTCTCTATCAAGGTAAAAAATACCGGACCAATCAACAGTGCCAGGATCAGGCCAAAAACAAGGGCATTGAAAATAAGGTTGATCAATTTAATGATGAGTTTTGATGAATTCCTGCCATTCGTCAAGCTGGGCTTTCTTGAGTACCCTGGGAAATTTATGCTGCCCTCCTACTTCTCCTTTAGACTCCATCCAATCATAAAAAACCTTGTTGGGCAACACCTCTACAAATATCTCCTTAAGTGCGGCACTGCGTTCTACTTTATAATCATCATTCAATGCCTCCAAATGCCCATCCAAAAGGGTTTTTAGATTTTGACGATCCACAGGGTCATCAGAGCCAATATACCACTGATGAGCGAAAAGTGAACCATAAGGTATTCCTGCTACCGCAAATTCTTTTATACTAATCCCAAGATCCCTGGCAGCAAGATTAATTGCCCTATTCATATTATCTACCGAAAGGTGTTCTCCACAAAGACTTAAAAAATGCTTTGTGCGGCCCGTGATGATGATCTCAGATTCCTCCATTGAGACAAATCGAATTACATCCCCTATAAGATATCGCCAGGCTCCGGCACATGAAGATAGCAGCAGAGCATAGTCTTTTCCCTCTTCTACCTCCCCTACGGTAAGAGTTTTTGCCCCGGGCAGCAAGTCGCCATTCTCATCAAAATTACTATCTTCAAAGGGTACATATTCATAAAAAAGGCCATTGTTCATCACCATTCTCATGGACTTAACATTGGGTTTGGCCTGAAAGCCTATAAATCCTTCCGAGGCCAGGTAAGTCTCAATATAAGTTAATTCCCGGCCAAGGAGTGCCTCAAATCCCTTTCGGTAGGGCTCGAAGGAAACCCCTCCGTGAACATAAATCTGTAAACTTGGCCAAACTTCATGAATATGTGCGACTTTATAATGCTCAATAATTTTTTCGAGAAGTATCTGAATCCATGCCGGCACACCCACAATGATGCCAATATTCCAATCTTTAGCCTTATGGGTGATCTCTTCCAGCTTTGACTCCCAGTCTTTGGTTTTGGATATTTTCTTGCCTGGTTTATAAAAATGCTGAAACCAGAATGGGAGTTGTGCTGCTTGAATACCACTCAGGTCACCAGAAAAATAGCTTCCCTCTTTATTCAAATGGGTACTGCCGCCTAACATGAGGATGCCTGATTGAAATATTTTCCCCGGAAGATCGTAATGGGAAAGGGTAAGGATTTGGCGGATACTGGTTTTTTGGATGGCTTTTTTCATCTCCCTGGTGACCGGGATGTATTTGGATGAAGCTTCGGAGGTGCCGGAGCTTAAAGCAAAATACTTTACTTTGCCAGGCCAGCAAACATCCCTTTGGCCTTTTTGGTTAAGATGCCACCACTCATCGTGCATCTTATTGTAATTATGAATGGGAACCGTTTTGGCATATTCCCTGTAATAAGCCAATGGGTCGGCATTATTCTTAAAAGCCTTTAAAAGGTTTTTAAATTGGTAGTGTTGGCCAAACTTTGTATTTCTGGCACTGATCATTAACTTTCGAAGTTCGGCTTTTTGCAGATCAGCCGGAGCTGAAAATTCCTGGTCAAGACTTTCGCGTATCCTTATCCCTTTTTTAATTAGGGTACCGAGTATGGCCATTTTGCATTGGGTTTTTGGTGATCATTGAAGAGCCTGAATCCATCTTTAAATTTTAATAGGCCGGATAAAACCTAAAATTAATCAATGGAAATAAAAAATAATATACAAAGCATTTTAAATATTCTGGAGCCGCATAATTGTAAGTTGATTACCGTGACCAAAACCCACCCCCCTGAAATTATCCAGGAGGCCTATGATGCAGGATTGAGGCATTTCGGTGAAAATAAAGTACAGGAGCTGGTGGATAAAAAAGACCAATTACCTGAGGATATCAAATGGCATATGATTGGCCATTTGCAAAGGAATAAAGTAAAATACATTGCCCCTTTCGTTCACCTGATTCATTCCGTTGATTCATTAAAACTACTTAAAGAAATCCATAAAGAAGGTGAAAAAAATGACCGCATCATCTCATGCCTCCTTCAAGTTCATATTGCTGAAGAGTCCTCAAAATTTGGGTTTTCGGAGGAAGAGCTTATTGAGGCCATCCAATCTGATGTGATCTCAACATTAGGTAATATAAAAATATGCGGTTTAATGGGGATGGCCACCTTCACTGATAATGAAGAACAGGTCCGTATGGAATTTGAAAAAATTAATCGTATTTTTAAATCTTTGTCTGCCAATATCTTACCCGCAAACATGGAAATGAAAGAATTGTCCATTGGTATGAGTGGGGATTTTGAGATAGCCCTCGAATCCGGTTCAACAATGGTGCGGGTTGGGAGTGCTATTTTTGGAGAAAGAACTTATTAGATGCAAAAGAAGATCATTCTGATTGCCGCAATATTGGGTGCCGGTGCCGTAGTTTTAAGTGCCTCCGGGGCCCATTTTTTAGGGGATTACCTTAGAGAAAATAACTACCAGGATACCTACGAGACGGCAGTCAAGTACCACTTTTATCATACTATCGTACTCTTGCTGATTGGGTTGATGGCTCACAGAATCAAACCATTTTGGAAAAAACTCCTGGTAATTTTATTTACTGGTGGCATCCTTTTGTTTTCCGGGTCCCTGTATTTGATTTCACTTTTTCACACCAGTTTTTTGGGGTGGCTCACCCCTATTGGAGGGTTACTGCTAATAGCAGGCTGGGTCAGCATTGGTATTACCGCTTATTTTGGATGGCAAAACGGTTATTATAGAAAAAGCCACAAATCCTGAGGACCTGTGGCTTAATTTATTTTATAAATTCTTATTTTAACTTTCTTTCTTAACAGGCAAAATGTTGGTCACAATTTTCAATTGCGTAGTTGGTGCATTTGAAATAATGGTAATCATTTTATTCTGACGACCCATTTTTCCGGCACTATTAAACTCTACGGTGATCTCACCGGATTGTCCGGGCATTACAGGGTCACGGGTCCATGATGGTGCAGTACACCCACATGTGGTTTGCACATTGGTAATGATGACTGGCTCTGTTCCTGAATTTTCAAATACAAAAACATGCTTAACTTTTTCTCCCTGAGTGATATCCCCAAAGTTTTTTTCAGATTCTTCAAATAGTATGGCTGGACCTGATGGATCTACACCTGGATCTTGCTGAGCAAATGATACCAGGGCCACTACAAAACTTAACAGGAAAAGAATGCTTTTTTTCATTGTATTTTAAATTTATCTACATCCAATATTACAATTATTATTCCAATTTTGTTCCATTTGATAGTCCCTCTTCAAAAAATTCGGAATGAAAATTTATCAGAAACAACTGGTCGGTAGCCCTTGTCACCGCGGTATACAGCCACCGCATATATTCTTTATCTGCTTTTCCATCAGGCAGGTAACCCTGATCTACGAATACCAGCTTCCACTGGCCACCCTGCGCCTTGTGGCAGGTCAAGGCATAGGCATATTTAACTTGAAGTGCATTTAAGTAAGGATCTTCAGCCATAGCTTCATTAATTTTTTTTCTATTGCCCAGGTTTTGATACCCGCTTGCTACTTGCTCCAAAAAACTTTTGTAGGCTTCCTGAGTCAGGGAAGGACCATCCAATAGCAAAGTATCCAGGATCACCATCGACTCTACCACTGGATTGCCGGGATAATCAATAAGGGTAAGTCTCAAAGTGGCAAACCTCAACCCATAAAGCTCCTCGGTATTGACAATTTTTTCTACCCGTGCGAAATCGCCATTGGCAATGAACCCTCCAGGCACTTCATCATTATCAAAAGAATAGTTATTTTTCACTATCATAAGGATATCTCCAGCCTCAATTTCTTCCTGATAAAAAAGGATTTGCCCTCTTATAAATCGATTGTACTGATTGGCCTGGCGGTTGCTCCGACAAATCAAAATGGCCTGCTCTTGTCCGAAATTATCATAGGCATATCGGATACCGTCCTCTATTTTTTCCCCAGGCACAGGATAAATATCCTTAAAACCGGAAGTTCGAAAGCAAAATTTCTGAGTCTCATCATCCTGAGCAAGCCTGAGGCGGGTGGCATTTTCTAATATGCCTGATAAGGCTTCCTGGCGCATGACTTCCGTAAGCCTTGCCTCGAATACAAAAAGTGAAAACCTGTCTTCGAGATAGGCCGCATCCAGCCCAGGGCTAAATGTCTGCCCCACCGGAGGCAACTGGGCATCATCACCGAGCATGATTAGTGCATTTGATTCATCCTGATAAACAAATTTGACCAAATCAGACAATACCCCGGAAGAAGAAAAACCGTCTTTTTCCTGAAGCATAGAGGCCTCATCTACAATGAAAATGGTGTTTTTGGCGTAATTCTTCTGCTTTTTGAAATACACCTGACCAGTATCCTTTTGTTCAGCAGGCTTGTATATGGCCTTATGAACGGTGTAAGCTGGCCTGCCGGTGGCAGATGAAATTACTTTTGCCGCCCTGCCTGTTGGGGCTAAAAGTTGATATTTGAGGTCCATTTTTGGTAAAAATCGTACCAAGGCAGAAAGGACCGATGTTTTCCCTGTGCCGGCATAACCCCTAATCAGGAGCACCTTTTTATTGTCGCTATACTCTAAAAATGAGCCAATAGTTTGAAAAAGCGCCTCCTGACTCTTGGTAGGCGTGTGGTCAAAATATTTTATTAATTCAGCTGATGAGGTACTCACTTTATATCTAGTTCGCCGGGAAAAATAGTGACCATAGTCGCTGATGCTTTTGCAATCAGCACCTCACCTTCCGGCCTTATATCCCACACTTCCGCTTCACAAAAATTTACTTTTCTGCCTTGCTTCAGTACCCACCCTTCACATCGGAGTTGAGTGCCCAGACCTGGATTTAAATAGGAGATTTTCAGCTCTCCTGTCACTACATGGTTGTCTTCAGGCACTACTGTGTAAGCGGCAAAACCTGTGGTAATATCAGCGATAGTGGCAATTATGCCGCCATGAGCCAGGCCTTTTTGCTGTCTGTAGTCCTGGGTTAGGTCCATGAAACCTGAGGTAACACCAGGGGAAATATCGGTAAGTTTAAACCCGATGAGATTCATAAAATGCTGCCCTCCCAATACCTTTTCTATTCTTTCTTTAAATCTGGGATTCTGCACCTTTACTTTCGGATTTCTTTTCATAAAATTCGTATTTAATTCTTCTTTACTTTAAAAGTAAGTCTTATCCATTCAATGACCTAAAACCTGAATCAAAATTGAAAAAAATACTGAATAACACTTACTTGCATGGGTGAATAAAAGTAACGTGGAAAAACAGTATGGTAATAAGGTCCGGCTAAGGGTGTGCGGTATATGCATGCACCAGGAAAAAATTCTGCTTATCAAGCACATGGGTATTGGACCATTGGGATACTTATGGGCCCCTCCAGGTGGGGCTGTAGAATACGGTCAGGATCTGAAGGAAAATCTAAAAAGAGAATTTTTAGAAGAGACTATGCTACAGGTTTCTGTCGATAGATTTTTAGGAGTTCAAGAGTATATTAGTCCACCATTGCATGCCGTAGAGGTTTTCTTTAGGGTTACGCCTACCGGTGGTAAATTGTCTTTGGGCCAGGATCCTGAATTAAATATCCAAGACCAAATACTTTCTGCGGTTAAATACTTCTCAATGGATGAGATCAGAAGCATGAACCCAAAAGCCCTGCACCAAATTTTTAAGAATTTTAATAGTATTATAGACCTGGAGTCGTTTATTGAGTACGGTATCCATAAAGACAAAAAATAAAAATACCGTCTATTTAGGATATGATTTACTTTTAAAATTTTTATTATTGCATATTATAAACTGAAAACCCATGGATAATCCGTTAGTCGCATCATTAATTTTCTTTGGGGCCGCTTTTGCCGTCCTGATTATTATCGCTCTGGTCCGTAAATTTGGAATGGGCAAGCAACTCAATAAAGTAATGATTATTTCTATGGTATTCCTTGCTTTAAGTATAGGATTGGCCAGATTTTTATATGGTAGCATCGCAGGCTCCATCATCGAAAAAGAAGAAATTATCAGAAAAGAGGCCCGAGTAATCGAGAAATTAAAACTTATTCGGGAAGCTCAAATAGTATATCTCGATGTTTATGGAGAATACACAGATGATTGGGCTACCCTTATTAATTTTATTGAGCATGGCACCTTCTATATTAAGAAAAGAACTGAAACCATTATTCCTTTGGCATATGGTGCAGATAGTGTGGTAGTCTCCATTGACACCATAGCAACAGTGCCGGCAAAAGAAAGAATTTTTAAAAGGACCTTCACCATTGAAGCAGCCGGAACTGGAGAGTTTTTAGGATACCTCCTG
This sequence comes from Cyclobacteriaceae bacterium, assembly GCA_041749015.1. Classification (GTDB taxonomy): domain Bacteria; phylum Bacteroidota; class Bacteroidia; order Cytophagales; family Cyclobacteriaceae; genus JBGTCD01. The sequence continues at coordinate 11,621 of JBGTCD010000038.1, read as the reverse complement.
GACCCGGGCGCAACGGAGGTAATTAAAGGCACCAAAACTTACAGGATGAGGACTTCTGACAGAGGGGTTATCGAGCCTAATGCTATTGAATCAGGGTTTATTACAAACATAGAGAATATTGAGTCCGGCACTGATATTAAAAGAGGGCAGATTCTAATCACTTATTGGAATTACCGGTTTAAGCCTGATTTTGAAATTGCCAAACTGGCCGAAATACCTTATTCAGATGGTAAGGAATTTGAAATCTACACTGGAACTGTAGAAAAGGGTAATTCCATAGTAAAAGTAATAGAAGTAAGGGACATAGCGCCTCTGGATCCCTTACGTAAAGAATCAAATGAGACCAAATCAAGAAGGCCTTTACGATTTGGTTCAAGAACAGACGTGACAACTTCAGGAAATTGGGAATAAAACAGATTGGAGACGGCTACAGTAAGTTATAAGCTTATAAAAAAGATTAAAGATGATAAATTTGACATTGATCATCTTCATCACTATAGTCTGTTGCTTCAGTTTGGAGCCCGTGATTTTCAGGTTGGGATTATTGATACCCGCACCAATAAATTCTTATTTTTAGAAGATTTTATTCTGGCCAGTGTGAAGTCATACGGCCAGTTAAAATCAGTTTTGACAGAAATATTTGATAAGCACCATCTCCTGCAAGCCGGGTTTTGGAAAACGGTAAAGGTCAGCATCAAAAATAATAAGTTTACCTTGGTGCCCCCAGCACTTTTTGATAAAAATGAACTTGAAAATTACCTCAAGCTCAATGCTAAGGTAGATCCCCAATCTGAAGTCTTTTTGTATTATAAAAATATCAACACCAGTGCAGTGACGGTGTTTGCCATGAATAAGGTAATCTATGAATGGCTGCAGGAAGTCTATCCCAAGCAGGAAATTGGTTTCATCCATCAGTCTTCAGCTTTGGCAGAAGGGGCTTTTAATTTTGCCAAAAACCTTAAGGGAAATACCTTATACCTCTATGTAGATAGGTTTAAATTGCACATCATCTCCATAGAGAAGGGAAAATTACTTTATTACAACCAATTCATTATCAAGCAATTTTCAGATTATATCAATTACATCATGCTGGTTTTGAAGGGGCTAAACCATGACCAAAATAGAAGTAAGGTGGTGATCTGGGGTTATATTGGTAAGCAGTCTCCACATTACAATGAGTTTTACAAATACATCAAGAATATTTCATTTGGAGACCGGCCGGATTATCTGAAATTTGGATATATGTTTGATGAAGTGCAGGACCACCAGTTCTTTGATCTTTACAGCATGCACCTCTGCGATTAATTGTCTATCTTCAACTACTACTTAAGTTAGTACCATGTCAGAAATGAGAGTCGCCATATTCCCTGGATCGTTTGATCCCTTTACCAATGGGCACATGGATATTGTGCTCAGGAGCATTGGCTTGTTCGATAAGGTCATCATAGCAATAGGTCATAATACTCAGAAAAAAAGGTATTTTGATATTGATGAAATGGTCCCCTTAATACAGCAATCCTTCGCTAAATACCCAAAAGTGGAGGTGGTTACCTATGATGAACTGACAGCAGGATTAGCCAAAAAATATAATGCCCAGTATCTGATCCGTGGTCTTAGAAATACTACTGACTTCGAATATGAAAACAGCATAGCCCAGGTCAACCGCCACCTCAATCCTGATTTGGAATCTGTATTTCTAATTACCTCACCCAGGTACGCTTCAATCAGCTCCACGATTATCAGGGAAGTGCATAAATACGGTGGCAGTGTAGAGGACTTTTTGCCTTATAAACTACCTGCTAAAAAATAAAGGTCCTATTTTAAAGCATCATGGCTGTTCCAGCTTGCTCATTTTGAAGTAGCAATCAAAAACATGATGAATCGAGTTATAAGACTGGTCAAGAGCCAGATAAATATCCTTTGGAGCAAGCCACCTGACTTCTTCTATTTCCTCTTCATGCTGGGGCTTCATGGCAGAGTCGTCCAGATTTTTCATCAGGTACCAGGTCGTCTTTTTTAAAATGTTTTTATTATTCATAGTGTAGGTATGCCAGGTAGAGCAAATTTTTGATATGGGTTTTACCATCACACCACATTCTTCCTGGATCTCCCGCACTGCACCATCACTGGGATCCTCCCGTTTTTTAAGTTTCCCTTTGGGCAAATCCCATTTTTTCAACCTATAGATCATCAATACTTTTTTACCTTTCTTCACAAGACCACCCGAGGCTTTGATTACTTTATATTTACTTTTTAGGTGAATTTTTAGAGCCAGGTAATCATTGGTGGCCAGTGTAATGGACTTGAGGTCATTTAGGATATTCGTAGACAGCAAGTGCAGAATCTCATCCAAATGCCCCGGTCCACTATTTTGCACCAACACCGAATGATGCAGCATTGATGGATGCAAACTTTGGTTGTCAGACCCATCCAAAACCAATTGAAAATGCTCATCTCCATTCAGGGATTGGCTGTCCGTCAGATTCACCGCGACCTCATTGATAAAAATTTTCATCCAGCCCTCTGAAAGTAATTAATGATTAATCTGATAACTTTACACTACATTAAAAAAACTTTTTGTAAAACTACAGAATTAAAATAAAAATTTTCTGATGACACTATATTCCGAAGCTCTTGCCGGCGAAATTGCCGCTGAATTACTCCATATTGAAGCCATAAAAATTTCAGTTAAAAAACCCTTTAAATGGGCTTCAGGATGGTATTCTCCCATATATTGTGATAATAGAAAATCGCTTTCCTACCCCAAATTACGCACCACCATTAAAAATGGGTTGGCAGCTTTGATCAAGAAACAATTTCCTGATGTAGAATGTATTGCCGGTGTGGCCACTGCAGGGATTCCTCAGGGGGCCCTGGTTGCTGATGAGTTATACCTGCCAATGATATATGTGAGAAGCCAGCCAAAAGGTCATGGCCTGGGAAACAAAATAGAAGGGGCGTATCACAAGAACCAGAAAGTGGTAGTAATTGAGGACCTGGTGTCAACAGGGAAAAGCTCCCTTGAAGCAGTATCTGCCTTAAGAGAAGCCGGGATGGAAGTCATAGGCATGGCAGCGATTTTTACCTATGGCCTTAAAGTAGCGGATGAGAATTTTGAAAAAGCAAAGGTGCCACTCTACACCCTGTGCAACTACCCCAGCCTGGTTAAAGAAAGTTTGGCATCCGGCAAAATTAATGATGATGAATTGCTATCCCTTAAATCGTGGAGAGTAGATCCCGAAGGTTGGCAATAGGAGCGGAATCAATCAATAGCATTAACCCTGACCAGTACCGATTTTGAAATCGGGGTATGGCTACCCCTGGCACTGCGGTTGGCAGGCACCAATACATTGGCCTCCGGAAAATAAGTAGCTACCGAACCTCTGGGTATATCATAGGGCACTACTATAAATTTTGGTGCTATACGCTCCTGACCATCATAGTAGCTGGTAATGTTGACGACCTGGCCCTTTTTCAGATTCCTTGAGGCCATATCTTCTTCATTCATAAAAATTACCCTCCGCTCATTGTAGACTCCCCGATACCGGTCATCCAGGGCATAAATCGTGGTATTGAACTGGTCATGGCTCCGGATGGTCATCATGACCAAGTCTTCCTTAGCCTGCTGGAGGTTGGCGGGCTTATTAATGGTGAACACGGCCTTACCTGATGGTGTATCAAATACCCCACCCCTTGCACTATTAGGCAAATAAAACCCTCCTGGTTTTTTTACCCGCTCATTGTAGTTTTCAAAACCGGGGATGACGGCTTCTATTAGGTCTCTGATCCGGTCGTAGTCTGCGGCCAGACTCTCCCAGTCTACCGCACCCTCTCCACCGAGTATGGCCTTGGCCATGAAGGAAATAATGGCCGGCTCGCTGAGGAGATGCTCAGAGGCAGGGCGCATTGTACCCTTCGAACTATGTACGAGGCCTGTAGAGTTTTCCACCGAAACCAGTTGCGGGCCTGCTGCCTGGATGTCCTCCTCTGACCTTACCAGACAAGGCAGGATAAGTCCGATTTTGCCATGCAGGAGATGGGTCCTGTTGAGTTTGGTTGAGACACTTACTGTAAGATCGCATTGCTGCAGACCCCTTGCCGTAAGCGGCGTATCCGGGGTAGCCGACAGAAAATTACCCCCCATAGCAATAAAAGCCTTTATCCGCCCGTCCGCCATGGCTGCGATGGTCTCTACAGTATTGAATCCCGGTGCCAGGGGTGGGTCAAATCCCACTCTGCTTCCTAATTTTTTAAGAAAAGATTCCGGTGCCCGCTCATTAATACCCATGGTACGATCGCCCTGCACATTGCTGTGACCTCTCACCGGACAGGTGCCGGCACCAGGTCTGCCAATGGCTCCTTTGAATAAAAGAAGATTCACAATCTCCCTGATGTTGTCCACCGCATTTTCATGCTGGGTAAGCCCCATGGCCCAGCAGGCGATAATGCGTCCAGACCCGGCAATCCATTTTGCCCCTTTGCGGATTTCTGCTTCTTCAACTCCTGATCTGAGTATCAATTCCTCAAGATTCCACTGGGATAGATCCTCTTTTAATTCTTCAAACCCTGAAGTTTTATTGGTAATGAATTCCTGATCCAGAACATGACCTGGATTGGCATCTTCCATATCCAGAAGAATCTTAAGCCAGGCTTTGATCAGCGCCACATCCTCGTTGACCCGGACAGGCAGGTAGAGATCGGTGAGGCGGGTACCTTTGCCCAACATATCCAGGGGTTTTTGAGGATGCCGGAACCTCAGGAGGCCTGCTTCCCGGATAGGGTTAATCGTAATGATTTTAGCACCATTATTTTTAGCTTTCTGAAGCGCCGAAAGCATTCTGGGATGGTTAGTCCCAGGGTTTTGACCAAATATCAAAATCAGCTCTGTGCGATAGAAATCTTCCAAGGTCACACTCCCTTTGCCGATTCCTACCGTTTCGGTAAGGGCCACCCCGCTCGACTCATGGCACATATTGGAGCAATCCGGCAGATTATTGGTGCCGTACATCCGGACCATCAACTGATACATGAAAGCTGCTTCGTTGCTGGTTCGGCCCGAGGTGTAAAACACCGCCTGATTGGGATCAGGCAGTTCCCTTAGTTTGGAGCCGATGACTTCTAAAGCTTCCTTCCATGATACCGGGGAATAATGCGACTCCCCTTCTCTGATGATCATGGGATGGGTCAGGCGACCACTACTGCCCAATTCGAAATCAGACCATTGACTTAGACTGGATACTGAATTTTTTTTAAAAAAATCAGGACCGGCTTTTTTATCAGTAGCCTCTTCTGCGAAGGCTTTAGCGCCATTTTCACAAAATTCAACCAAAGCACCTTCATTATCAGGATCAGGCCAGGCACAGCCTGAGCAATCAAATCCATCCTCTTTATTCATTTTGAGGATGCCGGCACTGCCTCTGAAAAATCCGACTTTACTAAAAACGAATTGGGTCGCTTTTACAACAGCGGGCATACCTCCAGCCGACTTTTTTGGTGGCCCCATGCGGATACCTGTAAATTTCTCAGGAGTAAGCGGGGTGATAGGAGATTCAGAGGACGCCATTTCTTCCAAATTAAGGAAAAGGTCTGTTAAACAAAAATAAGAGATACTCCCAAATTTTAGTTCTATCGGGAAATATAATGGGAAAAAAGAACCTATTGAATAGTATAAACCGCTCCCCCCATCATCTCTACGTCTCCAAAAATCCGAAGACCGGTCAGGGGACTATCTGGAAAAAATATGTCAGTAATCCCAATCTTACCCCCATCAATAAAAACCTCAATGGAAGTCACGTCAACCCAAAAATCAAATACAACCTCATTTCCATGTACCCCAGGCACAAGACTGCGTCCGGAGAACTCTTCAGAAAAATCATTAGTGCCGGATTGGGTCCGGTCAATATAAAAATTCTTTAATCCGGCATCCCAGCCTACCCTGACAACCTGACCAGCCTGATTGAAAATTTCAAATCCAAAATCTTTGTCAGCATTTTCAGGCATTTCAAATCGAATCCTGCCTTCATAGGCTGGACCTACATCCCATGATTTTTCTTCCGCACCCAAAACTAATGTGCCTTTTCTGAGCGATAAGGTCTCGATAACCGGATAATTTTTCAACCTAATCCCAGCACTGGTATTAAAGAGACTCAGAAGTCTTGGCAGCGTCATGGCACTCCGCCAGTTGTCCGTTGGCACCTGGTTGGCATAGTCCCAGTTACTCATCCATCCCATAAAAATTCTTCTGCCATCTGCCTCAGGAATATCGGACCAGGTTACGCCAGCATAGTTATCACGGCCCCAGTCCAGCCATAGAATGGTCTCTTCAGAATTCTCACTGGTAAAAGTGTTCCCGTCAAAATCCCCAATAAAATATTGTGTGGCAGAGCCCCTGTTGGGACCTCCCGGATTGATGCTGACCAGCAGGACCCATCTTGACACATCACTGCCATCCACCTTCAATTCAAAAAGGTCGGGGCATTCCCATACGCCCCCATGTGCCCCAAAATCCTTACCAAATGAACCGCTATATTCCCATTCCAGAAGATTAGAGGACCGATAGAAACGGATGTGGTCATCCACAGCCAGTGACATGATCCATGCCGCAGTGGCTTCGTGCCAGAATACTTTGGGGTCTCTAAAATCCCGGATACCGGGATTGGAAAGCACGGGATTGCCCGCATATTTTTCCCAGGTTTTTCCCTTATCATTACTAAAAGCGATGCCCTGGGTTTGAAAGTCAAGAAATCCTGCCTTATTCTTTTCCTCATCGTGATAGGTGTATATGGCTATTAAAGGGGTATTTTCTGGCCTGCCCAATCCGGTAGTATTACGGTGGTCTACCACCGCACTTCCCGAAAAAATCATCCCAAGGCTGTCCGGATACAAGGCCACCGGCCGGTGCTCCCAGGTCATCAGATCCCGGCTTATGGCATGCCCCCAATGCATGGGCGCCCAAATGGTAGTGTCGGGATTATGCTGGTAGAAAAGATGATACAACCCGTCAAAATAAAACATCCCATTGGGGTCATTCATCCACCCTGAGGGAGGGGTGAAATGATATAAGGGTCGGTGTTTTTCTTTATCCATAAAAACTTCCTTCTCCTGCTCGATTTGACATGCCGGAAAAATAAACCCAACCAAAACCAGGTATATGAAAAATATATATTTTGTTCGTATCTCAATCATCACAAAGCTTTATTGGCCACGACTGGCCTGATCCGCTAATCTTTATTTCAGGGTTCTTATCGTAAGTGTAGTGGCTTCCAGTCAGTACCTGCACCGGAACGGGCATCAAGGCCTGATGGGTCCATTTCAATGTCTTTTTCTCCTTACCAGAAACCAGGATTTCAGCGATGAATGGCCTAAGGGTTAAGGCCCCATTTATGTACTGAGTTTTGATATCGAAAAAATTAATTTTGGTATTTTCAGCGGCACCCTCTACAACCGCCCAAAACTGCAGCCCATCAAAAACCTGTGATTCCAGATTGAACCGGGCCTCCACAGGCTCCAGGCCTTTTTGACTTACCAGCACCCTTGCGGTACCCTCCTCATAAAAGACTTCAATTGTAGCCACTTCCAGGACTTGTTTTCTATAAAGAGGCCGGCCATTTTGATCAGCTTTAAGTTGATATTGACCTGGATCCATTTCTTTAATCCTTCGTCTTCGATGCTCTTCGGAGGCTGCCGAAATTACATGAGCAGCATAATTTTTTAAAATAGCTTCCTGGAAAGTATTTTGGATGGCACCTTTTGGCATAACCCCCTCAATATTGTGGTCTATCTTGAATCGCTCCAGTAAGGACCCAGCTTTGTGGCTAAAATCTGCCGGAGAAGAAACTTTACGCTCCAGGTCAGAGAAATCATCCAGCAATACCAGTAATTCATCTTTGGAGCCAGGCTCAAGGTCAAACATGACCGCCATGTTAATCTGATATCCTTCACGGGTAAGTTTGTTTTGATATTCCACTTTTGATGAAGGACCAGGCTTATAGGTGAGGCATAACGGGGTTGGTTTGTTTTCTGTCAATAAAATATCGGCAGATCCAGCTTGGGGTTGTATCATTCCACCTTTGGAATTAAAAAATACTGGGCTGGGATCAGGCCTCTTCACCGGTTGGACAGGTCCAATTCTAGCGGCTCTTTGGAGAACAGCTTTTAAATCTTCCGGATGCGGTTGGTATTCAGGAAAAATTTTCCTCCTCTTTTCAATCTCCGCCGCCGGAATGGACAAAATATTAATACTCCGTATATTCTCTCCTGCATATAAAACATGGGCCAGAATGGGGGTTTGCTCCTCATCATGAAGCCTACCATGGTACCATCCCTCCTTTTGATCAAATCCTGAAAAAGTACCCGCAATAGCCTTCTCTTCACTGGCTAAATAGAAGTTGACTGCTTTTCTGTTGGCAAAATAATCCAGTGCAAAGCTTTTGGCCGGCAGGGGTTTTCTACCAATAAACACCTGTGATCCTTCAGGAGCATTTTGCCCCTTACCAGGGGAAATGACCTCCAGGTTGGTGAATATTGCTTTTATAAAACTACCCTTATTGACCGTGTCAGCAATCTCAAAATTAAGACTCCAGGTACTTGAGATCCGTCCACTGAGGGTGGGCAAAGGTCCGGAAATATTTGCCTGGCCCCTGGTGCCCGGCATGGTGGCGGGTAACTCAACACAACCTCCGGGAGTATTCTCATAACCAGCAAAATACGCCACTGTGCCTTTTCTGTGAAAAAATCCTGGGGTAAATGAAAAGGCACCAAAGCCCAGAAGCAACTGACCATTTTCATCATAAAAATAAGGGACATGAATATTATATTCCTCAGTTGAGTGGGCAACAGCCACCGCCTCGTTAAAGTAAAACTTCGTCCTCCTGCCATCATGCATAATTTCCAGAACATTGGGAGCCGTATTGTCACCATAGGTCATGAACTGTGGACATTGGCCGTTAGCGCCAATTGGCATGCAAGCTCCTACAACCAGAAACATCTTCAGTATTTTCATTTTTTGTCAATCATTTAAACCCTTACCGAACATCTCAAATCAACCGATCCCCTCCGGCATAGGCATTGCCTTTGCGATCCCTCAAAAAACCAACTAAAATCATTTTTGATTCCTTAGCAAGTGAAACGGCAAGGCTGGAAGGCGCCCCTACCGATGCCATGGCTGGTATTCCTGCCATGGTGGCCTTTTGCACCAGTTCAAATCCTGCCCTGCCACTAACCCATAAAAGGCAATTCGATAATGGTACCTTTTTTTCTGACAGGCAAGCCCCGATTATTTTATCGACCGCATTATGACGGCCTATATCCTCCCTTAAAATTATCAGAGTGCCTTCTTTATTAAAAAGAGCAGCGGCATGGAGTCCACCGGTATGCCTGAATACGTTTTGAGTGCCTTCCACCTTCTTATCCAGGGTGAACAACATCTTTTTCGAAAAGGTAAATGCTCCGGATAAGGGATGCTTGGTGGCTGTCTTGACCAGGTCCAAAGATGTTTTGCCGCATATACCACAACTGGAGCTGGTGTATTGATGGCGATGTAATAATTTAGGATCAAAAGTACAGGCCTCTGAAAGCTTTACAATGGCAATATTGTCTTGTTCCAGATCGGATTTTACTTTCTTACAATGCCTTAAACTCAAAACTTCCTCATGGCTATTGATGATCCCCTCAGTAAATAAGAACCCCAAGGTGAGTTCAAAGTCATGGCCCGGTGTCCTCATGGTCACCGCTACCGGAGTTTCTATTCTCTGAGCCCCTTCACCTGCCACCACCCTTATTTCAAGGGGCTCTTCCGTGACCACCAAATCAGGAGCGTTAATGCCCTCATCTGGTGAAAGTTTTTTTACTTCAATATTTTGGACCAAAGGCAGCATATCAGGATAATCCGGTGATCCGACCTTCATTATCTATATCCATGTCCTCTGCTGCCGGCTTCGCCGGTAGTCCGGGCATTTTAAGCATATTGCCAGTAATAGGGATTACAAATCCTGCACCTGAGGCAATTTCTATTTCCCTTACCGTGAGGGTAAAATCCCTGGGCCTTCCCAGCCACTTGGGATCATCAGAAAGTGAATTTTGAGTCTTTGCAATACACACAGGCATATGATTCATACCCAGGCGTTCTATTTTATGAAGGTTTTGCTTGGCTTTTGGAAGGTATTCCACTTCTTTGGCACCATAAATTTTTTTGGCAATGGCCTCTATTTTATCTTTTACAGGTTGGTTCCAATCATAAACAGGAGTGAACGTCCCTTTTGATGTCTCTGCCATTTCTGCAATAATACCGGCCAGGTCTTCGGCACCCTCGCCCCCCTTGGCCCAGCCATCGCACACTGCCATTTCTATTCCCAACTCCTTACATTTTTCAGCAACGAATGATACTTCCTTCTCCGTATCAAATGAAAATTTATTCAGTGCCACTACCGCAGGCACCCCATAGGTTTTGGAATTTTCAATATGCTTTTCCAAATTTTCCATGCCCTTTTCCAGGGCTTTTATATCTTCTTCCCTATCTCACTGAGGGACTTCCCTCCATGGAACTTGAGTGCCCTCACCGTAGCCACCAGCACCATAGCATCAGGGCTCAGATTGGCATACCTACATTTGATATTGAGAAACTTTTCAGCGCCCAGGTCAGCCCCAAAGCCTGCCTCTGTCACCACATAATCAGTGAGTGTCATCCCCATTTTAGTAGCCAAAACGGAGTTGGTGCCCTGTGCAATATTAGCAAATGGGCCCCCATGAATAAGGGCCGGGTTACCCTCCAGGGTCTGCACAAGATTAGGCTTAATGGCATGTTTTAGCAAGGCCCCCATAGCACCCTCAGCTTTGAGGTCTCTCGCATATATCGCATCTCCCTCGAAAGTATCACCAATGTATATATTACCCATCTTCTTTTTCAGGTCATCCATATCTTTAGCCAGACATAGGATCGCCATTATCTCTGATGCAGCCGTAATATTAAAACCAGTCTCTCTCATAATGCCGCCGGGCTTTCCACCCATACCGGTTACCATATTGCGCAATGCCCGATCATTCATGTCCATCACCCGTTTCCATTCCACTGTCCTGGGATCAAGGCCAAGGCCCTTTACCCCATTATTGAGGTTATTATCGATGACGGCCGACAGGAGGTTGTTGGCTTTTTCTATAGCCGCAAAATCCCCGGTAAAATGAAGGTTAATATCTTCCATAGGTACCACCTGGGCATAGCCCCCTCCGGCAGCCCCACCTTTCATTCCAAATACCGGACCGAGAGATGGCTCCCGCAGCACAACGGTGGCATTCTTCCCTATCCTATTCAGGCCCTCAGCAAGGCCAATGGAGGTGGTGGTTTTACCTTCTCCAGCCGGTGTGGGGGTCATGGCCGAAACCAGTATGAGTTTTGCTTTGCCAACTTTGTAATCGTCTATGAGATTAAGGGGAAGCTTGGCAATATATTTCCCGAAAAGTTCGAGATCAGAGTCGTTCAACCCTAAATTATAGGCTATCTCTTGTATTGGTTTCAGTCGTGCCGATTGTGCAATCTCCAGATCTGAAGGAACCGGTTTTTTACTCATTCGTTATTAATTTTGGTTGAAGATATGAAAACTGAACCGGAAAGTCATGTTTATAACCGC
>JBGTCD010000037.1:0-5918 GCA_041749015.1 Cyclobacteriaceae bacterium | reverse complement strand
ATGCCCACACTGCTCAGCACCGTGCCCAGGATCACGATGCCAGCCCCGGGACTTGAAGGGGTGCCAATGGAGGCGGCCACGGTAGTCACCACGATCAGCAGAATGTTCATCAGGCTCAGTTCAAAACCATAGACCTGGGCGATGAATATGGTAGCTACTGCCTGATACAGGGCGGTACCGTTCATGTTCACGGTAGCACCAATGGGGATGATAAACCTTGATATGGCGGGGGTGACATTGAATTTTTCTTCAAGGGTTTTCATGCTCAGGGGCATCACCGCTGCAGAACTCGCCACTGAAAATGCCAGTAGCAGCAGATCCCTGGTTGACCTTAAAAATTCTACAGGACCTACCCTTGTGAAGAATTTGATCAGAAAAAGATAGAGCATCATCAAAATACCAAGACCCGCCAGCACGGTAGCCACATACACGGCAAGCCCGGTAAGGGCACTGTATCCCATCTTGGCAATGATCTGCGCGATCAATCCAAATACCGCAAATGGCGCAATCTTCATAGCCCATTTGATCACGGTCATGCATACCTCCTGAATGGTGTAAAATAGTCCAATCAGGGGTTGGGCTGTTTTGGTCTCAATATTGATCAGGGCGATACCGATGATGATCGAAAAGAGCACGATGCTGAGCATCTCACCACTGAGTATCGCCTGCAATGGATTGGAAGGCAGGAGGTTGGTGATGCGCAAGGCTAGCGGCACCTTGACACCATCTTCAGCAAGTATTTGATCTGCCGCTACCATGACTGGTTTTACCCCTTCAAACCCTGCATAATGACCTGGATTGATCATCAAAGCCAGGCTGACACCAATCACGATGGCTACGGCTGTGGTGATGAGAAAGTAAATCCCAATACCGGGTCCAATCTTTTTGAGCTGGCCGGCATTGTCGCCTCCGGCAATCCCCTGGATGATAGAGCTCACTACCAATGGTATCATGATCATCTGCACCAGTTTGAGGAAAACATTGCCGGGAAGGGCTGTCCATGATGTAATCGAGGCAGAGATGTCCTCCCGCACCAGCCCTGTATCGGGACCCATGATAATGCCGAAAATAATCCCCAGCACCATTCCTGTGAGTACTTTAACCCAAAGCTTGGATTTGATAAGGTCCTGGAGGTACCCGGAGAGATACTTAAGCGGGGTGAATACCAGTACGTCTCTTTTTCGATCCATGGCCTTACTTAAAAATTAAAATGAAAATTTGAAAAGCGAATTATTGGTAAACCCGCCATCCTAATCAGGCAGATCGTCTTTCCCGCTTTTGCTCATCCATGGGTTCTCTAACCGCCACAGGCACCGGCTTCTGATCGAGTTGATGTGGGGGTTCGGCTTGTTTTTGATCACCAAACACATCATATCCCGGAGGATAAAACAACACCTGCCATACCTGCTTAGCATTTTTGCACCTCTTGAGGTCTTTAAAAATGTCTATCCACTCATGAAATACCAGGTAAATAGGATTGTAAGAGTTCACCGGTTTGGTGATGCCGTAGATGGGCTGCTCTTCCTCAGGCTGGAAGGTGCCAAACATCCTGTCCCAAATGATAAAAGTAGACCCGTAGTTTTTGTCAATGTACTTAGCATTGGTGGCATGATGCACCCGGTGATGAGAAGGGGTGGTAAAAATATATTCAATGGGTCTTGGCAATTTTTTGATGTATTCGGTATGGATCCAAAACTGGTACAGGACCTCAATCTGATGACAGATAAAAAACACTAAAGGATGAAATCCTAAAAATGCCACCGGGAGGAAAAAAATTATTTTAATGAACTGGGTCCAGCCCAATCTGAATGAGACGGAAAAATTATACTTCACCGAACTATGGTGGGTGATATGGGTGGCCCACCACATGCGCTGCTCATGCGAAATCCGGTGCGCCCAGTACCTGCAGAAATCAAGTGCAATCAGGCATAGCGGAAACGACCACCATGTAGCCGGAATCCTCCAGGGCGCTAAATTATAGACAAATAGGATGGCTCCGAAGGTGATGACTTTGACAAAGGCGGTGACAAATAAATTGCCCACCCCTACTGCAGCCGCTGCCAGGGTGTCTTTACCATCATATAAATTTTTGTTTTGTCTTTGGCTAATGAACCATTCTATGGCTACCAAAGAAAACAGGACCGGAGCAGAATACGCGATGATTGGCGGCAGGTCCATATTTTGGAGCATTTCAAAAGTTAATTTTTGATCCGACATAGGCTAGTTCAGGATTAAAAAAACGTGTGAAAAAAAGGCTTCCGTAAATTCCAGATTATTTCATCTGGAATGATTTTCTAGTATAAACGTCTTAAAAGCAAATATAACTGATAAAATGCCTTTTTTTTAAGCCAATTTAAAGGAAAAATTCTGTTTACATATAAATTAAGGCTTCCGGTATTGGTAGTGCCCTGTGATAGTATAGTCGAATAGACAATCCGCCAACTCCTGACCTTTGCCAATATTATGAGCGATAAGATACCGCTTTCCATCCCTAGATTTTTGATTGACCACAATGCCAATATGGGGCACCCCCCGACCGAGGTCCCAGGTTACGATGTGGCCGGGCTGGAAGTCTTTAGGATTTGAAGTCACTGGCAATGCCACCCCGTGGCGCTCAAAAAACTTCATGAGGTTAGGCACCCTCCGGTGGTCAATATTAGGATCAGGCCTGGAAAGACCCCAAATTTTTGGGTAAAGAGCAAAGTGGGTCTTCATATCTTCATGCACCTCCTTTTGCAGGTCTATGCTCAATTTTCTGTAAGCCCTGATCACCAAATCCGTACAAACCCCACGGGCGGGTGCTACATCACCATTAGGATATGTTATGGATCGATAAGCCGGATCATAGACTACCTGAACTTTGGTAGTTTCGATGGCAGCATCTGATAGCTTTTTGTAAAAATCCTGCTGAGGCACAGGAAGCAGCAAAAGCAATAACCATAAGTTGGCCTTTAAAGTCATGGTAAATGATTTAGGTTCACTGGAACAATAATCCGGCCAGGACAATCAAAATTACTTCGGGTTGCCGTTGAGCCTGATGCCAAGGTTTTCACCCAGCCTGCCAAATGCCTGGTGCCAATCTCTATTGTTCATACACTTCTGCCGGGTATCCCCTGCTTCTTTGGAAATCTCATGATAAAGATTCTGTGCAATATACAGATCCGGGCTGAGGTCGAATTCCCTGATGATATCAAAAAACCTGTTCAGACGGGATATCAGGTCCACATCTGTTATTTCTTCCTGTAATTTAAGGAGGGCATTGGTAATGCTCTGACCAGCCTGCTTCTGCAGGGCCAGGCTGTCATCAATCTTCAGGTTCCATTTTTTGAAGGAGGAGGCAATCCGGTCAAGTTCCTTGAGGTCAAAAAACTCACTTTGGAAAGCCCGGGACAAATCAGCATTGAGCACATATTTCAACGTGGTCTCATAAGCTGTGGGGATGGGGATGCCATCATTTGAAAGCGCGTTGATGAGTTGATAATCCCGGTTATAAATCATTCGGAAGGCGTTCTCCACCTGTGCCAGATTTTTCTGCATGATTTCATTGAGCACCTTACGCTTTTCATCTTTAAACAAGTGCCACATGGTGTATTTCTCCGGACCAAAATAGGTTTGCATGGTGCTGATGAGGTCGCCCAAATTGCTTTTTTCGAAGGATGCCACCGCCTGTTCCGTCATTTTATCAAATTCCTCACGGGGCATATCCTTGGAGATATTGCCAATAATATTATGCTGGCCCAGGTACAATACAGCAAAACTAAACAGCCGCTCAGAGTAGGTTACCTTGGATTTAATCCTTGTGATGCCGATGGCAAGACGCTGTACCCCGGCCTCTTTACGGACAAAAAATTCACTCTTGGTAATAAAATTAAATACCGGAAAAGACTCCGGATTTTTCTCAAAAATAGTTGCTACAGCATAGTGCATACCTACCTGAGTCAACCCTATCCTTGATGGTATTACGTACTTCTTATAGGCAACGGCGGCATTCCCTAACTCCGGAATATTGCTGTTGGCTTTTTTGATTCTTTCGATGAACTCTATCTCCAAATCCTCCCCACTTACCTGATCTGCAAGCTGTATCGCCCTACAGGCATACTGCATAATTTGAGTGGTTTCTATCCCTGATACTTCATCAAAAAACCAACCACAACTGGTGTACATCAGCATGGCATGCCGCTGCATCTCCAGAAGGCGATGCACCCGGGTGATGGAAACTCCAGGCAAAGCATGCTTTTCGATAAATGCCTGTACATTATCCTCATCTCTATTGAGCACTACCTGGATATAGTCCTGCCGGGCATTCCAGGGATCCTTAAGAAATTCTTTTCCTACCTTTTCATAGATTCTAATCAGATGGCCCCTTAACCAATCGAGAGATTCCCGCAATGGCTTCCGCCAATTCTGGTCCCATTCCGGACGGCCTCCGGTATTACAGCCGCAATTAGCCCGCCACCGCTCTACCCCATGCACACAGCTCCAGGAGCTGTTCTCAAAAATTTCCGTTTCATACTCGGGTGGATGCTCTTCCAGATACATGCCGTAATTGACCAGGCTGGCATCAGGTACCGTTTCAATGTGATTCAAAGCATAGGCCAGGGCCATATCCCCATGCTTATGGTGGTGACCATAGCTTTCACCGTCAGTAGCGATGTGTACCAATTGAGGTCCCGATTCATCATCTACAAACCTGCTCAACAACCGCTCTGCAAATGCGCTGCCATTGGCTAGAATATTATTGAAAGCAACCGCCTGAGAAGCCTCTCCATCATAATAAAAAATGGCGATTTTGCGACCCGAGGGCAAATGGCACCAATAAGGTTGGCGCGTGTTAACCGTATTTTCATTGGCCTCTTCCCATTCCTGGGAACCTGATTTACGGACTCTTTTTACTTGTCTTGGAGCCAGGATGGTGAATTTAATCCCATGACTTGCCATAAGGTCCAGAGACTCATTGTCTACTGCCGTCTCGGCCAGCCACATCCCTTCGGGCATCCGCCCAAATCGATGTTGAAAATCCTTGATGCCCCATACAATCTGGGTTTCCTTATCCCGGCTATTGGCCAGAGGCAAAATTATGTGACCATAGGACTGGGCTATGGCAGACCCATGGCCCTGAAAATACTCTAAACTTTCTGCGTCAGCATCAAGTATTGCCTGATAGGTGTCAGGCTCATTATGGTGTAGCCAGGAGAGTAATGTAGGGCCAAAATTAAAACTGATCCTGGAGTAGTTGTTAATTATATTTTGGATCACGCCCCGCTCATCAAGAATCCTTGAGGCTGCATTTGGTGCATAGCATTCTGCCGTAATCCTCTCATTCCAATCATGAAACGGGTGGGCTGAATCCTGCAATTCTACATGCTCTAACCAGGCATTCTCTCGCGGCGGCTGATAAAAATGGCCGTGAATGCAAATGTATTTTTTCATCTTTAAATTTCTCTGGGAATTTTTGTTCCTGGGATCAGGATACTTTCATTTCAAAGGTCTCCACCATCTCATCCAAAGCCAGCGCTATTATTCCAAGTGGTGGTAAAGTTACAGAAACGGAATAATCTTTTCCATGAAATTTTACGGGCATAGAACGGATTTTTCCAGGGTTGGTAACATCACTTCCCCCAAAGGAACCCTTATCACTATTGGCTATCTCCTTCCAATAGCCCTTTACGGGTGTGCCTACCCTATAATTCTCCCTGACCATCGGCGTAAAATTAAGTACGATAAGCAATATATCGTCGGGATCCTTGCCCTTCCGCAAAAAGCTGATCACACTGTTTTCGGTATCTGAATAATCCACCCATTGAAATCCACGCCCTTCAAAATCATAGTCAAAAAGTGCCGGTGTTGTCTTATAGGTTTTATTGAGATGCTTGATCCAGTCCTGCACCCCTTTGTGGTACCCAAATTCCAGCAGGTGC
>JBGTCD010000036.1:0-18226 GCA_041749015.1 Cyclobacteriaceae bacterium | reverse complement strand
CCCTGGTTCCTGGCGACCACTCATTAAAAATTCCCGCTCATTTAAGGTAGAAATAACCAGAAAGGGTAAGTTTATAGAAATACTTGACTTTTTACCTAATCCTATTTCACCAAAAAAACCAGAAGCAAAAAAACCAGCAGTAGTTATTGGAATGATGTCACCATCGGGATTATACAACTGATTTGCAATGATGACCCTTTGATCTAATTTCATAAAACCCTTTTGATATTCAGGCACCCAGGCACCTTGTGCAGAAGCCACCATCGTGACAAAAAGAGTACCCATAAGTATGAAAAGAATTTTTCTGACCATATTATTCAAATTTTCCAGCCCCAAAAGGAACATTAAAAGGCTTGCAATGAATGATGACGAATTGGAACGCATTGATATCTGTATTAGCTATCTCGTAGACCTGGCTTCCCGAATTGGCCTTAAGTGTACTGATCTCCCTGCCCCCTGCAACCGAATTCATATTATTTGATAAATAAACAAACAAGCCCGGTCCAGGCTGAGCATTGAAATTATCCTTAAACTTCAAAACCAGGTTTGGTCCTGACTGTGAAAGCACCGCCATACCTGAAACTGTATAGCCATTGAGGCCTGAGAAAGTAGCCTCTAAATTTTGAGCAGAGCCAATTTCAATGTTTTTAATTGGGCTCATGATCATTCCTGAGGATGCTTTAATCATAGAAATACCCTCCATAACTGTCACGCCATTGCCACTTGAAAAAAAATTGAAAACCTGCGGTTCAGAACTGGACCATTCTACTTCCAGGTCATGGAGGACCTCACCCAGAATATTAGTGACCTCAGCCATAAATTGGATGGTGTCGCCCACTGCAACCGTAGAGACATCGGTAAGGATTCTTATTTCGGCTGGATCGTTTTCTGATTCCACCACAGTGATTAATACCTCATTGCTGATTATATGATCATATTGAGCGACCACCATTACTTGTCCTTTAGCAATGGCTTGGGCATGGCCTGATGAATTTATCATTAAGATAGTTTCATCACTGGATTTCCAAACAACAGGAGCCGTAAAAAAGTCTCCAAACTGATTTTCCAGAAAGGCTGAAAATTCAATCTCTCCACCAATCAGTGTAGCAGTCTTTTCTGATTGAATATTTACTCTAGTAATTTCATCATTTAACCGGTCTGTACCTATACAGCCTGATAATATGATGGTTAAGAAGAGTGCTATGTGCGTTGATCGTTTCATCTCTATTGAAAATCAAATTTCTCGATTCTCCCCTATCAAAAAGGTCATGGAATTGACAAATATTAAAAAAACACTTTTTAAAGCCCTCTGTTTTTAAATTAAGTGTACCGCTTAGAAGTCTTCAATATAAATTTGAGAGATAATTTTATAGCTTTGTAACTTTACAGAATTTACAGATTTACATGATTCGTGTTTGCTTATTGGCTTTGTTTTTTCAGTTCATTGCCCTGTCTGTATGGGCACAGACGGCGGCAAAACTGTACAATACCGGATTTCATTATTTAAATGTAGATCGTGATAAAGCCATAGAAAACTTCACCAGAGCAATTGAAGAAGAACCCCAGTACATTGAGGCCTATCTGCAGAGAGGCCTTGCACATTATAAAAATGATGACTTCGAAAATGCCATTAAAGATTTTGACCAGGTACTCAATATAGATCCGGATCAGAGTCTAGTATACATTTATAAGGGATTTGCTTACCGGAAATTGGGAGATATTAAAACAGCGATTAAATTTTACTCAAGGTATATCGAAATGAATCCCAGGGATACTTCGGCTTACGCCTATATTTTGAGAGGAAAAATTCGCCATGTTGATGGTGACTTTTCTGGAGCAGTCGATGATTTTAGTAAAGCCACAGAACTGGACCCATTCAGAGAAAAATATCATTACTATAAATTCCTGGCTTTGTACGATAAAAAACTCTTCAAATCGGCTTTGAAGGAAATCGATGAAGTGCTTTCATTCGATGCAGAGAATTATGCCTATTATTATTATAAAGCTAATACCCTCTTAGAGCTTGGGCAATCAAAAGAAGCCATTGACCACTATGACAAGAGCATTGATCTTAACCATGGCAATCCTGATGCCTTTTACAAAAGGGCTCGGGCATACGAAAATTTAAAAGGATTCGACAATGCTTTTGAAGATTATTCCATGGCAATTTTCCAAAGTCCTCACGAAGGCACCTATTATTCTGCCCGAGGCAACTTCCACTATACCCGCGGCCATAAAGAGGCTGCTTGTGAAGATTGGTACACTGCCGGAGGCTTGGGATATTATGAAGATTTTGAAAAAATGAAACGAATTTGTAAATAATTTAAACCACCAAAAACATGCAAAACAAAAGATTAGTACCCATTATTGTAATCGGCGTCATCACCTTTCTGGTTGTAGTCGGATTATCTTCGAGTATATTTTATAAGGTGAACTCCGGTGAGCGGGCCGTAATATTCCGACAGTTTACCACTGGACTGGATAAAGAAAATATCATCATGCCAGGATTTGGAATGAAATCCCCATGGAATGATATCTATATCTATGACGTGAAAGAAAATACTGCAGAAGAAGACATGCCTGTATTGGATAAAAATGGTCTATCCATCAATGTAGAGGTAACCATTAGGTTTCACCCAAAATTTGACCAGATTGGAGACCTCCATGAGAAGTTCGAGCAAAATTTTGTCTCAAGGATTGTAATACCAGAGCTTAGGTCTGCAGTGAGGCAGGTGACCGGGCGGTATACCGCTGAGGAGATCTATTCTACCAAAAGAAGTGAGGTAGAAGCTGAAATCAAAACTGAAACTGAAAAAGCGCTTTCTGCAAATCATATCAGCATGAGAGCATTGCTCATTCGCTCTATTAACCTCCCTGTAGATATTAGTCAGGCTATAGAAAATAAGCTGAAGCAAGAGCAGGAAGCCCTTGCCTATCAATTCAGGCTGGAGCGCGAAAAAAGTGAGGCGGAAAGGAAAAAAATTGCCGCTGAAGGTGAAGCCGTAGCCAACAACATAGTGAGCAATAGTTTTACTGACCGTTTATTAAAAATGAGGGGTATTGAAGCTACCCTTGAATTGGCAAAGTCACCTAATTCTAAGGTGGTGATCGTAGGTAGTGGTGATGATGGGCTTCCATTGATCCTGGGAGGAAATTAATTCTGGTTTTAATTACCCTATAAATTCCTTATTTTCGCAAATCATTAAATAAAATTAATAAGCATGTCGCAAACTGCTGAGATCAAGATTGACGGTAAAACCTACACCCTTCCGGTAATTGAGGGAACTGAAAATGAAAAAGCCATAGATATTGGAAATTTCCGGGCAGAGTCCGGTGTAATTACCATGGATCCTGGCTATAAAAACACAGGTGCCACCACTAGTGCTATCACATTTTTAGATGGTGAAAAAGGAATCCTGCATTACCGCGGGTACTCCATTGAAGAGTTAGCTGAGAAGTCTTCCTTCCTGGAGGTCTCTTACCTGCTGATTTTTGGCGAATTACCGACTGCAGACCAGCTCAATAACTTTACTTCAAGGATTAAAACCCATACTTTGGTTCATGAGGATATAAAGAAAATCTTAAGCGGTTTTCCTTCCAATGCCCACCCTATGGGGGTACTATCCTCACTGGTATGCTCACTGACGGCCTTTTATCCGGCATCTCTTGATCCAAATCGCTCAGTAGAAGGCGTTAATCTAAGCATTATTAGAATTCTTGCGAAAATGCCGACTTTCGCAGCCTGGGCTTTTAAAAATCAGGTTGGGCATCCGGTCAATTACCCTGACAACAGACTTGACTATTGCAGCAACTTTCTGAAGATGATGTTTGCCCTACCTGCCGAGGAATACACAGTAGAGCCCGAGGTGGCCAATGCACTTGATAAACTTTTGATCCTGCATGCTGACCATGAGCAAAATTGCAGTACCAGCACCGTAAGAATCGTGGGCTCTTCAAGAGCCAGTCTTTATGCGTCTATTTCCGCTGGAATCAATGCCCTTTGGGGACCACTTCACGGTGGCGCCAACCAGGCCGTAATTGAAATGTTGGAAAACATCAAAAAAGACGGGGGGGATACCAAAAAATGGATGGCTAAAGCCAAGGATAAAGATGATCCCTTCCGGTTGATGGGCTTTGGCCACAGGGTGTACAAAAATTTTGACCCTAGAGCCAAGATCATCAAAAAGGCTGCTGATGATGTACTAAGCAAATTGGGAATTAATGATCCGATACTTGAAATTGCCAAAGGCCTGGAGGAGGAAGCCTTAAGTGATGATTACTTCGTGGAGAGAAAATTGTACCCGAATGTGGACTTTTACTCGGGTATCATATATCGTGCATTAGGGATACCTGTGGATATGTTCACAGTGATGTTTGCTTTGGGCAGACTCCCTGGTTGGATTGCTCAATGGAAAGAAATGCGTGAAAATAATGAACCTATTGGCAGGCCAAGGCAAATTTATACCGGCCAGACTTCCAGACCTTTTGTAGAAATAAATAAAAGATAAGCCCTTTTTTCGCAATGGAGATCGAACAGGAATTTGAAGCTGCGATAAAAAAAGCTGATCAGCTGACCCAGCGCCCTTCAAATGAGGACTTGCTTAAATTATATTCCTTTTACAAACAAGGAACAGAAGGCGATATACAGGGTGAGCGGCCAGGTGGATTTGACTTTAAAGCAATTGCCAAGTATGATGCATGGGCTTCTTTAAAAGGTACTACTAAAGATGACGCCAAAAGAGCCTATATCCATCTAATTGATACCCTCCATGCCAATGAAGCTTCATGAACCTGTTTTACCAGCCCCGACTGCTAGAGGGTGCTTTATTTCTTGAGGCTGAAGAGGCGCGGCACTGCCTTCAGGTATTAAGAAAAAAAACTGGGGAACTCATACATATCACCGATGGCAAAGGTACTATAGCCGAGGCAGTATTGACAGCCATAAATAAAAGGCAATGTCAGTTTTCATTAAAAGACACAATCACCCAACCCAAAAGGCCATTTCAAATATCTATAGGGATAGCCCCAACCAAGAATCAGGAAAGGATAGAGTGGGCGGTGGAGAAAATGGTTGAAACAGGTGTTGAAAACATTTATTTCATTCAAACCAAAAACTCCGAGCGCACCAAAATCAATTTCAGCAGGATACAAAAAAAGGCCCTTGAAGCCATGAAACAATCCTTCCAATACTATTTACCTGAGATTCATGATATACAAAAATTGGAGACCTTTCTGGAGACCCCATTTGATGCAGAACAAAAATTTGCAGGCTTACAGGATGCACCCTTGCTTCTGAAAGACCAGGCAAAAAAGGAGAAAAAACAATTGATCTTGATTGGGCCTGAAGGGGATTTTACTGAAGATGAAAAAGCCCTATTAATCCTGAAAGGATTCATGCCTGCCAGTTTAGGCCCAAACAGACTCCGAACAGAAACTGCGGCATTACTATCCTGCCATACCTTGAATTTGATTAATTTATGACCCTTGCAGTGAAAGGGTATTAATTTTAAGGAAAAAATCATTCTGATTTTACTTCCTGAAGATCGAGTTCCTCCCCATTTGCATTAAAAACTGCCAGTAATTCAGGTTTACTTGTTCCCTTTTGCTGCAATAACTGGAGTCTTTTGGACTCTTCGTCATATTGAAGCAAGTTGGGGGTTCTGGCGATTGAAATGGTGGTACTCCAGGGTTTATTATTGGGGCTACCATGGTGCTGAATTTGCAATTGCTTTTGGTCCGCTGCTTTTTCAGAATAGAATATGGCATGGTGGCCCTGGCCATTTTCATCAAACCTTATCAAAGCCTTAAAGCTTTCAATATCAGTTTTGGCAAAAAGCTCTTTATTGAGTTCAAACTGCCACCAGGATTTACTTACCCGGTGTGGGTTGATATCGGTGAGGTATCCGTAGGACATATTTTCATCATTGAAATAAACGCCTGCGGAATACAACGAATCAATGATTAAAGGATAAAAGAATTCCCCTTCCCTCGGCAAATCAATAAAATCAATTTTTTTCAAAGGCACCTTTTTCTCCTCATGAGCTACCCATTCCAGCCGCTGTTCCATGCTAATCTTTTTGCTCTCCCAAAGTTTAAAATCGGCTTTTACCCAAGTGATTTTATCATGAATATGTTTGAAAAAATCATCTTTTGAGCCAAAACTCCTGGAAATAAAACCTTTGTAATTATTGGTGTTGTCAGGATCTATCTGTGCTGATACAAGCAAAGCCCCAATACTATCAAGTCTCTGTAACATCCGAAAGTTGGTATTAGCTATATCAGATGCCTCAACCCAATCGATGGAATCAGCAGGGATCTGTTTTTCAAGCCTCAGTGATTTTAATTTTAATTCTGCAATGCTTAGATCAAACAGCAGAACTGGAAGCGGTTGGGAATCATGCTTAAACATTTGACTTCTCAGCAGCCGGTAAGGAAGCGCGTCAATAGCGTCATAGACTACCACACCATCAGCGACCTTTTCATAAAGCTTTGAGATTTCTTCGTACATAGCCACCATAGGCTCACGAAGGGGTATAATATCAGTAACTATTATTTTTGTGGCGTTATCCGCCCAAGTTTTGTAATTAGGAAGGTTTACCACCGGTTCCAAAAAATCAATTTCTTGCTCGGTTTTTGGAAATCCTTCAATTTCACGAGGGATTACCTTTTGGTTATATTGGGTGCCATTAACCTTACTTAAACTTTTTTTGTACTCATTAAAACCCTCCTCAAAACTAGCAAAACCAGCTGCAATGGTTTGAAGGACTTGTAGCTCAGTCTCTTCTGACTGAAAGTAAAGATTCTTGATGGTGTTAAACTGACTCCTTAGGCTTTCGTAATTTTGATATACCTCGTGGTGGGCTTTCACGGTCTTGTCAAGCAATTCCTTTGAGCGCAGGACAGCACTTCGGTAATCCTTAATGGCCGAAGTTCTGTTTTCAATGTCCAGGAGTACATCTGAAAGGGAAATCCCCACTTTACCGGTTCTTACATCTCTCCGGGTGTACTCAATATAAAAATCATCATTTTTTCTAACTTCTTTTTCATCAACATACCTGGCAGCATTATCGTAGTAGATGATTGCTGAATCAGCATAAGTCATGAACTTATCAAACTCCATAAAAATGTCAGCATTCCTGCTAAACTGGTCATAAATTCTAGCCATGTAGAAGTTACCGTTGGGATGGTCCTGGTTTTTATCCTGTGTCAGAAATGCCTTAAGCAGTGGTGCAGCTTCATCAAACCGGTTGGCTTGTAGAAACTCGTGCAGATCCTTGTACTTGATTTTCTGACCCAAAACATTATGCATAGGCAAAGCGACCAGAATAGCACCCATTATCAGAAAAAAAGCCAATCTATATTGTTTCATAATTATCGAAATTTACAAAAAAAATAATCCACTCTCAAATGCCCAATTAGATCACCCACCGTGGGTAAAAATCAATTTTAGAAATCAAAGCTATTAGGTAATTCCTTAGTAATCAATCATCATACCAGAAATATAGTATCAAAAAATGGTCACTTCCTCAATACACCGTTCAGGAGTTCGCATTACTAAAAGGTGGAAGGTGAGGGTTTTCTATTGGGTTCAATAATCCCTAATCAGGATTTCCTTTAAATCCGTGAGCCCCTTGCCTGCATGAGCCAGGATGTGAGTGACCCTGTCAGTTTTATATAAACTGACAGGCTTTGTATCAATCACAAAAATTGAGGTATCGAAAGGGACATAATCTACTAAACCGGCTGCCGGATATACGACCAGGGAGGTTCCTACCACAATAAACAGATCCGCTTTGGTGACAATTTTGGCTGCTACCTCAATCATGGGTACCAGTTCTCCAAACCATACAATATTGGGTCTGAGCTGAGACCCTTTCTCACATAATGCACCCATTTTTAATTCCCATCCGTCAATAGGATAGATAAGGGTTTCATCTATGGAGCTTCTGGATTCAAATAAATTACCATGGAGGTGAATGACCCGGGATGATCCTGCACGCTCGTGCAAATTATCAACATTCTGTGTGATCACCGACACCTTGAAATGATCTTCCAGTTCAGCAATCACCTGATGACCTTTATTGGGCATGGCCTGCAGGGCCTGTTTGCGCCTTTGATTATAAAAGTCCTGAACGAGATGGAGATTGCGTCTCCAAGCCTCCGGTGTGGCTACATCTTCTACTTTGAAGCCTTCCCAAAGTCCCCCGGAATCTCTGAATGTAGGGATTCCGCTTTCAGCACTGATGCCTGATCCGCTAAAAACAACCAGGTGTTTCATTTAAGTACTTATTTTCGTCTGCCCCTGCCCTTTTTCTCGGGAGCCTTCTCTGCCAATTCCATGCATTGCTCCAGAGTAAGGTCCTCTGGCTTAATGTCTTTTGGAATTTTTACGTTTTTCTTTCCAGCCTTGATGTATGGCCCGTACCTACCATTGAGCACCTGGATATCAGGATTTGCATCAAAAACCTTGATGTATTTATTAGTCTCAGCTTCTATTTTGGCTTCTATTAGCTCTATGGCCCTTGGTTCAGCAATGGTATAGGGGTCATCCTCCTTTGGAATGGAAACAAATAGATTTTCATATTTAAGGTAGGGCCCAAACCGTCCAATGGCGGCCGTAATTTTCTTATCCTTATAGGTGCCTACCTCCCTGGGAAGTTTGAAAAGTTCCAGTGCATCTTCAAGGGTGAGATTTTCGATAAATTGTCCCTGCCTCAAACTGGCAAATTGAGCTTTTTCACCACTTTCTTCGTCATTTTCCCCAATTTGAACCAAGGGGCCGAACCTTCCCAACCTGGCAATTACCTTCTTGCCTGTTTTGGGATCAATACCCAATTCTTTTGATGCCGGAACGGAGGATCGATCAAGATTTCCCGTGATAATCACTTTATCATGAAAATCCCCATAAAAATTCTTGATCATAGACTGCCAAGCTTTTCCCCCGCTGGCAATTTCATCAAATTCCTTCTCTACGTTGGCGGTGAAAGAGTAATCCGTTATTGCAGGAAAATGCTCCACCAAAAAATCATTGACCACCATGGCTATATTGGTAGGAAATAACTTACTCTTTTCAGCACCGGTAATTTCTGTTTTTTGAAACTTTTCGATTTTCCCTGCCTTGAGGGTAATCACCTGATACTGCCGATCTGCGCCTTCTTTGTTTTCCTTTTCTACATAATTCCGCTTTTGTATAGTAGAAATCGTAGGGGCATAGGTAGAAGGTCTGCCAATGCCCATTTCCTCCAACTTCTTCACCAGGCTGGCTTCGGTATATCTCGCAGGTGGCCTGGAAAAGCCCTCCCTGGAATACATATGGTCCAGATCAAGCACCTGTCCAACCTTTAGTGGAGGCAACATGCCACTTTGCTCTTCCTCAGATTCATCATCATCGGTAGATTCCATGTATACTTTCAAAAAACCATCGAATTTGATCACCTCTCCCTGAGCAATGAGCTGAGAATCGGGAATGGTGGATATGCTTATGGTAGCGGTTGTTTTCTCCAATTGTGCTTCAGCCATTTGGGAGGCAATAGCCCGCTTCCAAATTAGTTCATAGAGCCTTTGCACATTCCTGTCCCCATCCACACTGGTTCTGCTAAAATTAGTAGGCCTAATGGCTTCGTGTGCCTCTTGGGCTCCTGAGGACTTAGTCTTAAACTTTCTGGTCTTAAGGTACTGATCGCCAAAACTGCTGCGAATCTCGCCGGAAGCACTTTTGATGGCTTCATCTGATAAATTCAGAGAGTCCGTTCTCATATAAGAAATATGTCCCGATTCATACAGTCTTTGAGCGAGGGTCATGGTCTGCGATACTGAATATCCCAGTTTCCGGCTAGCCTCCTGCTGTAAAGTACTGGTGGTAAATGGCGGTGCCGGAGATTTTTTAGATGGTGTTTTTTTAAGGTCCTCAATTTTAAAGGTAGCCCCGATACACTGCTTTAAAAAATCTTCCGCTTTGGAGATAGTGCTAAACCTGGAAGGCAACTCAGCCTTCAACTGCTTTTGGTCATCCAGGTTGAAAAAAGCAGCTATTTTGTAGGACGATGTCGGCTTGAACTTTTCAATCTCACGCTCCCGTTCTACTACGAGCCGCACGGCCACAGACTGCACCCTCCCAGCCGAAAGACCAGTCTTGATCTTCTTCCAAAGGATGGGGGAAAGCTCAAATCCCACCAGCCGGTCAAGTACCCTACGGGCCTGCTGGGCATTGACCAGGTCAATGTCTATCCCTCTTGGTGACTTCAGAGCATTTTCAATGGCGTTTTTGGTGATCTCCCTGAATACAATTCGGCGGGAATTGGCATCATTCAGATTCAATACTTCCTTAAGGTGCCACGATATGGCTTCGCCTTCACGGTCATCATCACTGGCAAGGTACACCATCTCAGCAGCCTTAACCTGCTTTTTTAATTCCCGGATTACCTCTTTTTTGTCTTTAGAAATCTCATAGGTAGGCTTGAACCCATCCTCCTTATCAATGGCATGGTCGCCTTTCGGAAGGTCCCGGATGTGGCCATAGCTTGAGGCTACTTTATAGTCCTTTCCTAAATAACCTTCGATTGTTTTGGCCTTAGCCGGAGACTCTACTATAACAAGATTTTTGGACATATAATATTGTATTTCAATTAATTAGGAAAATTAAATCTTTAAAGGGATGGCTCCCTAGGAAAATTAATTTTCAAGTTTGATGAAAAAAATTTAAAAAAAAAACATTGTAAACCCATATTTGCATTTGAAAAAATATTCTCAAACTTACAACTCCTTATAGAACGTGGCTAAAACATTCTTGTTATGACCCGAGAAATTTATCTCATCCGACATGCACAAACCATCGAAAAACAAGGGGACCAGAAAGACATCGAAAGGGACCTGACTTCAGTTGGGCTTCAAAATGCCACCAGGATGGGGATTAACTTCAAAAATAAAAAGGTAGCCCCTGATATTATCATTTCAAGTCCTGCCACAAGGGCATTTACCACTGCCCGTCTCATGGCCGAACAAATTAATTATGAAGACACGCGGATACATTTAAATGATGAGATTTATAATGCCTCTATTAGAACTTTGCTACAGGTAATTAACCAACTCAAGGACCAATGGCAGAAAGTAATGATCATAGGCCACAACCCCTCTGTAAGCTATTTGGTGGAATACCTAACCGGTGATGAAGTCGGTGATATGAGCACCTGCGGGGTGGCCCATATGAAGTTTAAAGTAAAACTCTGGTCAGATATAGGAGAAAAAACCGGCTCTTTGGTAACCTATGAATATCCTGACCTTTTAAATTTTTAATGAATTTATGGAATTAGAATCCAGAAAAGAGATTTTAAACAATTTTGATCCTAATACTGCGGGTGCATCCGGGTCCTTGTTTGGACTCCCATTTTCCGTGGAAAACGCTTTTCAGGTGATCATACCCGTACCCTGGGAGGTTACGGTATCCTATAGATCCGGTACTGCTAAGGGTCCTTCGGCAATTTTAGAAGCCTCTTCACAGGTAGACCTTTTCATCAGGGATATACCAGATGCCTGGAAACTAGGGATAGCCATGCTGCCGATTTCCGATACCCTTTTTGAGGAAAATAAGAAATTTCGAAAGATGGCATTTCAATATATAAAATGGATCGAAAGTAATGCCACTGATAGCCCTTCCAAAGAAATGGCAGGTATACCGGGCACTGTAAATGCAGTCTGCGAAAAACTCAATAACTATGTCAAGTCACAGGCATTAATGTATCACAAGGATGGCAAAATGCTGGGATTACTGGGAGGAGATCATAGCACCCCTCTGGGGATGGTAAAGGCCATGGGTGAAATCTATGAGTCTTTTGGAGTACTCCAGATCGATGCCCATGCGGATTTACGAAAAGGCTATGAGAACTTTAAATACAGCCATGCTTCCATCATGTATAATATTCTGGAGCATCCCAAGGTGGCTAAAGCGGTCCAGGTTGGGATCAGGGACCTTTGTGAAGAAGAAATGGATTATATCGAAAATTCAGAAGGACGAGTTGTTACTTTTTTTGATCAATACATCCAGGAAAGCAAATTTGAAGGGAAAAGTTGGGATGCCATTTGTGATGAAATTATTTCTCACTTGCCTGATCATGTTTACATTACTGTAGATATCGATGGGCTCAACCCTTTATATTGCCCAAATACCGGAACACCGGTGCCGGGAGGTATGGAGTATTCTGAGCTAAAATACTTATTGAAAAAAATTGTATTAAGCGGGCGCTTTATCATAGGATTTGATCTCTGTGAGGTGGCACCTGGCAATGACGAATGGGATGCTAATGTGGGGAGCAGGATTTTATTTGACCTCTGCAATTTTCAGGCAGTTTCTCAAGGTAAACTCACCCTCAAATAAGGTATAATTTGGACCAGATAGGCCAGTTTTTTGTCGATTTTTCAGGTTGGATTTGGGGCATCCCATTATTAGTAATTCTTCTGGGTGGAGGGCTGTTTTTCTTTATCTATTCCGGGTTTGTCCCCTTCCGTTATTTCAGACATGCCATCAATATCCTCAGGGGTAAATATGATGACCCAGATGACCCCGGACAGATCAACCATTATGAAGCCTTGTCTACAGCCCTGGCTGCCACTGTAGGTATGGGAAATATCAGCGGGGTGGCAGTGGCCATCAGTTTGGGCGGTCCCGGCGCTATATTCTGGATGTGGGTGAGTGCCTTTGTAGGGATGGCTACCAAGTTTTTTACCTGCACCCTTGCCATCCTATACCGCGGAAAAGATACCAATGGGGAAATCCAGGGAGGACCTATGTATGTGATCACCGAAGGCCTGGGGAAGCAATGGAAGCCCCTTGCCATCCTCTTTTGTCTCACCTGCATGGTAGGCACTTTACCCATTTTTCAGGCTAATCAACTCACCCAGGCAGTGCGGGATATTGTGTTGCTACCCAATGGCATCACCGGTAGTACATGGGATGTATTAGGTACTGATATCCGTTCGGTAGATTTTTTTATAGGCCTTACCATCATGATTTTTGTTTCTATGGTCATCTTTGGTGGCATCAAGCGGATAGGGAAAATGGCCGGTAAAATGGTGCCCGTGATGGTGGTATTGTATTTTATTACCGTGGTAATCATTCTGGTATTGCATATCAGTGAGGTGCCACATTATTTTTGGATGATAATCTCCAATGCCTTCACCGGTGAAAATTTCAATGGTGAGCCCATGTTAGGTGGCGTAATAGGCACCATGATAGTATGGGGGGCACAACGGGCGGCGTTTTCAAATGAGGCTGGAATTGGTACTGCCCCCATGGCTCATGGCGCAGCAAAAACCAAAGAGCCGGTTCGTGAAGGCCTGGTAGCCATGTTGGGACCGGCTATTGATACCCTGCTCGTATGTACACTCACGGCACTGGCGATCCTGGTTACTGGAGCCTGGCAGTTCAGCGACAGAGATGGAGTCACGCTTACTGCAGATGCCTTTAATTCTGCTTTTCCCGGATTTGGGAGCTATATCCTCATGACCTGCATAGCCATATTTTCTATAACATCCCTGTTTTCCTACAGCTACTATGGCACCAAATGCCTCTCCTACCTTTTTGGTGCTAAATGGGGGCCATACTATAACTACTATTACGTGCTGACCATTATGATCGGGGCCACAGCCTCCCTTTCTGTGATCATCAGTGTAATAGACAGTGCTTATGCGCTTATGGCGATACCCACCATGTTGTCAGCATTGCTGCTTGCGCCCAAAGTAAAAAAAGCTGCAAGAGAATACTTCTCTAAATTATAACCACAAATATTTCCACACAATTTTATAAGCTTCTGGTTTAATTTTTATTTTTGTTTGATTACCTTGTCGCACCTTAGGTCCTAACTATCTGCATTTTAATACTTGAAATTATGAGTCTATTAAAAGCTATTTTAATCCTTTCTCTGGTCAGCATTCTGGTGTTAAATGGATACGCTCAGGGCTGCAGTGACGCTGGTTTTTGCACCATGGGGGCTATGAAGCCTGACCAGCCTTATGATAAAAACCTCAAATTTCAGTTGCTTGCTGTGGAGCTTGGGTTTTACAGAGGCAAAACCTTGCTCTCGCCAGTGGTTTATGTAGCTTCGGCTGATTTCAACTTTAGTCTTAACCAAAAGACTTTTGCCCAATTAAAAATCCCCTACCAGCATATTTCGGGCAACTTCGGGTCTACTGGCGACCTGAGTGATATTTCATTTTCCTTCACAAGAATAGTAAAGAGTGCTGCCAATTATGACCTTAGTGTTACCCTGGGAGGAAAAATCCCTATGGGTGATGGTGACGTTAGAATCGATGGCAGATCGGTGCCGATGTATTATCAGCCAAGTCTGGGTACCTACGATATTGTGGCTGGTGCTTCATTGATTACCAGAGATTGGATGTTTGCTGTAGGATACCAACAGCCATTCGGTACAGTTAATAACAGCTTCACTTTTGACTCACAACCTGAATACCCCGATCAGGAATATGTGCAGCGCAGCACCATTGCCAACGAGCTGGAGCGTGGGATTGATGTCATGGCAAGGGTGGAGCGCAACTGGAGATTTGCCAAATTCAATATTAATGCGGGCCTGCTTCCTATTTTTAGGATCACAAAGGATGAAATTACAGACCTCGATACCGGCGAAAGGGTAAAACTTGATGGTACTACCGGGTTGGCACTTTCCGCCCTTATAGGAGCTGGATACCATCTTAATGTAAGAAATACAATTAGAATACAACAAGGCTTCAGACTTACAAACCGCAAGGTAAACCCCGATGGACTTTCCCGTGATATCGTAACCACCATTTCTTATGTC
This sequence comes from Cyclobacteriaceae bacterium, assembly GCA_041749015.1. GTDB lineage: Bacteria > Bacteroidota > Bacteroidia > Cytophagales > Cyclobacteriaceae > JBGTCD01. Next base: position 3,419 of record JBGTCD010000036.1, on the reverse strand, counting down.
ATCAGATTTTAACCATACCATGAGACATATCATTATTTTAGGTTTATTATTTTGCTACACCGTTACCTTTGGTCAGGAAACTGCCAGGGACTGGTATCAAAAAAGCGTTAACTTTTTTGACCAGGGTTCTTATCAAAACGCTCTGGATGCTGCAGGACAAGCTGCCACTTATTATCAGGAGGTCGGGGATATCGAAAACACAATCATCTGCCATGCCTTATCTGGAAAATGCTTCGTAAGGATCGGTGATATCAATCAGGCTCTGACCACGCTTGAATCCATAGAAAAGCTACATAAGGATGGCCAATCAATCTCACCCAATGCCCTGGCAGAAGTCAAAAATCTTGAGGGGGAAATCCTGCTCAACCAGGGGCAGACAGAAGGGGCTATAGAAGCCTTTGAAGCTGCTGTTGGCACTTATGAACAACACGAATTAACCACCAAGCCGGAATACAGCCAATCCCTAACCAACCTGGGCCTCGCTTATTGGAACTCGGGGAATACTAACAGAGCCAGGGGGTATCTGGAAAGTGCCCTCCAAAAAAGGAAGGAAACCTACGGTGAAGACCATGAGTTGGTAGCTGGAGCCTACAACAACCTTGGATTAATTTTTAGTACCGAAAATCCTGAAACTGCCCTGGATTATTATGAACGTGCATTTGAGGTTTATAAAAAGATTCATGATGGTGATCACCCAAGTCTGGCAATAGCCCATAATAATATGGCTTTGGCTAATCTTGGTATGGAATTTTATGGCGATGCAAGCAATCATTTTAATGAAGCATTAAAAATCTGGATGAATTTATATCCTGACGGCCACCCTAATGTGGCATTTACCCTTAACGGAATAGCAGAAACCAATAAAGCACTTAATGACCTTGATGGTGCCAGAAGATATTATAATGATGCCCTCAAAATGTACATGGCTTATTATGGCCCAAGACACCCTTCCATAGCCAATGTTTATAATAATCTGGGTTCTCTTCAGTTATCCGAATCCATGCACCTGGAGGCTATAAAGAGCTTTCACAAAGCCTTGATAGCCAATAGTACGGAATTCTCTAATGAGGAATACCTCACTAATCCTAAGCCAGATGACTACCTGAATCCAGAACTCCTGCTGGCCTCTCTCCTACTTAAGGCCCAGGCTTTGGAAGCCCGACACCTGGCATGGTCCCTGAGTCGTAAAGAAATACAAACTTCGATGACCACTTTGGAGATCGGCATAACGCTGGCTGATAAAATCAGACAAACCCGCACCAGTGAGCAGGACAAAATTGCTCTTGCCAGGTTATCGTCAGAGTTGTATGAAGATGCGGTTCGGGTCTCCTATTACCTGGGGCAGATAAATTTCAGAAGTAGTCCCTTTGAAGAGAAGGCCTTTCTTTACTCGGAAAAAAGTAAATCCGCAGTACTGCAGGAAAGCATTGCAGAGGTCGAGGCTAGGTCATTTGCCAATATCCCTCAGGAAATGATCGAAGAGGAGAAATCCCTGAAAGGTGCCATAGCCTACCTGGAACAACAAATAGCCCGCAGTTCAGGAGACAACCAAAACCTTCGATCTGAGCTTTTTGATAAGACACGGGCCTATGAGCAATTTATCGAAAACCTCGAAAATTCGTTCCCAGAGTATTATGAGTTAAAATATGCCAGTACAACTCCAACCATATCAGTAATCCAGAAGACTCTAAGTGCCAACCAACTATTGGTTAGCTACTTTATTGCCGAAAAGGAAAATCAATTATACATTTTTTCTGTGGGTAAAAATCACTTCAGATTAGATTTACGTCCATTGGAAGAAAATTTTGATAGGTATATTTCTGGCTTTCGAAACAGCATCTACTTTGAAATCCCGGAAGTGTACAAACTTACCGGCACTACATTACATGACCAGTTGATCCCATCGAAAATACCTTCAGGGATTACCGAACTTGTAGTAATTCCACAAGGTAGACTTGGCGTTATTCCTTTTGAGGCATTGTTAACGGAGGTGACAACAACAGAATTTTCTTTTCATAATGCTCCTTATCTGCTCAAAAAATATAGCGTCCTTTATCATTACTCTACCCCACTATTTCTACAGGCTAAGGCAAAAGTAACCAACCGGGAAAATAAATCTGCCCTATTAATGGCACCGGTTAATTTTTCTGTCCGGGCTATAGACCTGCCTGCTACAGAACAGGAAGTGATCAGTATTGGCGCCATGCTGGCCTCGAATGCATGGGAGCCTGAAGTAAAAACTTTTGAAAATGCTACCAATAAGTTTTTATTGGAAAGCAATTTGAAGGATTACAGAATCCTGCATCTTGCAACACATGGACTCGTGGATGAAAAAACTCCAGCGCTTTCAAGAATATTTCTGCATCCCGCAAGTTCTGAGAATGAAGGATACTTGTTCAGTGGTGATATTTTCAATTTGAGTCTCGATGCAGAGTTGGTGACCTTATCCGCATGCCAGACAGCACTTGGACAACTGGTAAAGGGGGAAGGAATTATTGGTTTATCCAGGGCATTGCTTTATGCCGGAGCCAATAATCTGGTAGTTTCATTATGGAATGTAGGCGACCGGTCTACTGCCATGCTGATGACCAACTTCTACGAAAGCAGTATTCAAAATGATGCAGAAGTATTTGGATCTGAATTACAAAAAGCCAAGTTGGACATGATTCGTAACAGTGCTTATGCTTCTCCTTACTACTGGGCCCCTTTTATATTAATTGGAAAGTAATGCTGTGATGAATTAAAGGCGTTGGGCAGACCCCGGAGATAAATTTTGAATCCGTTAAAACGGTTTGGGATATGATTTAAATTTTCATGGCCCACGGATTAAACCTATAAGGATAAATTCTACGAAATAATATCAAGGATCCCTATCGGCGATTCATTACAGCCAGCTTCTTATGGGTCAGGGGTTTATCACCGTCTCCAATGACCAGGAAGTAAATCCCATTGGCTAGATGCCCGGTCTCAATGGTTTTCAAGGACTCACCTGGTTTAATGGTACCTTCCAGCATTTCCACCCCGCGCTGGTCAATGATCTTCCAGTTGTAGGTTCTCGACAAGGTAAACTGTGGTTTCAGATTCAACTCGTGTGAGACAGGGTTAGGATAAATCGCAATGGTTTCAGCTTCTTCTTTCAACAGCTCTTCCAGACCTGATATCACACCGGGGACCTTCGGCGCTATATCAAAATTACCTGACTGGTAAATTTCACCGCTTACCACATCCTGCACAAATACGATGAGTCTGAGCGCGTCAGGATTGTAGACCGGCACATTGATAGTCCAGGAGGCCTCGATCTCCCTTTCAGTACCTGGAGTCCAGGCCACATTCAGTACATTTCCTCCGGGGCCATAAATTAATTTTCTTAAAACATTTCGGAATGTCCCGTCTGCATTAACAATAAGGCTATCCACAAC
>JBGTCD010000035.1:0-13808 GCA_041749015.1 Cyclobacteriaceae bacterium | reverse complement strand
TTTGGCCTTTCTTTTAACTCCTACCAGAGGATGGATCAGAAGGAGAACCCTTATCTTTTTAATCAGGGTACAGGCGATAAAACTTTTAAAACAGAAAGAATTAAGGATCTAGGTTTTAACCTTGATTTGACCAAGTTCCGAATGTATGATTATCAGTTAGGCAGGTTCTGGCAAGTTGACCCTAAAGCAGACCATGCGGGTCAGGAAATTTGGTCTCCATATAATTTTGCCTTCAATAATCCAATTAGGTATAATGATCCTGAAGGAGATTGTATACCGTGCTTGGTAACTAAGCTTACAATCAAGTATGGCACAATTATGGCCAGTATGAATTCAAGTTCGCCTACAGCAGCTATGACCAGAATTTCAACTGATAAGTCAACCCTTGTGCCTGAAAACGTGCAAGGGGCAAATAATTTCTCTATGGTGGACAATAAAACATTAGGAAAAGTTAATGATTCGAAAATATTAACAGATGCTGTAGCAGAGAATACAAAAACCCTAACAAATGAAGTAAGTAAGGATGGATTAGGAGCAGCCAAAGCGCTTGGTGATGGGCTAATGTTAACAGGTGTTGGTGCCCCAGCTGGTGGAGCTATAAGCACAGTTGCCACAGTCCTGAATGAAGGAAGACAGGTAGCACTCGAAGGAAAATCAATACCTGATGCAGGAAAAGACCTTGCTGTTGAAGGTGTAATAAATAAAACCTTTAGTGGATTAGGAAAAGCAGCCAAATCTACAATGAAACATTCAGAAGCTGGTAAAGAAACTTTTGATAAAGCAGTTGATGCTCACAGTTTTGGATTTAGCAAATTATTTCAATGGGTGTCAGATAAAATACAGGGGGATCAAACAGTAACGGATGAACATTGATACTTTGTTAATCGGCCTACTAGCATTTCTTCTTGGATTAATTGGTTTAGTCATTAAGGCAGACACCAAAGATTATTCTGATAAGTCCTATACTGGTGTACAGTTTTCATGGAGCGTATATCTTTTAATCGGTGTTGGGGCATTCCTTATAATTTGGTCATTTTTTAATGATTAGTATGCGCTTTACGGCTATAATAGCGATACTTACTGGTCTTTCTTTCTTTGGGGGGATATTCATACTTTTTGTTTTGAATCCTCAGACTTTCCATGAATTCAACAATCTCAGTTTGGCGTCCTACAATATAAGAGGAATGAGCGGGCGGTTATGGGCAGCCTTCGTTTTGTATGGGATTACTGGATTTTTAAACATCTTTTTTTGTATAAGCCTTTTAAAAGTTAATCTTGAACTGTCTCTTGGGCTAGCCGGCAAGATATTATTAATGGTTTGTGGCATGCTATGGTTAAGCTTTGGTATTTCATATTATGACTTCACAAACGAGTTTGCAAATCATCTATTATTAATTAGATTGATCGTATTGATTATTTTAAGCTTTGTTAGCTTTTTTTTGGTAAGCAATGCAAATGATTTAGTTTCACAAGACAAAATATTGAAATGGTTTACACTCCTATGTGCCGCACTGATCTTGGCATTAAGTATCCTAAGTACTTTTGTCTATAATGATGATACTTGGATAAGGACCAACCTATCAATAGTTACCTACTTTTCCTGGTTTTTAATATTTGGCTTTCGAACATATTTTAGTAGATAGGAAACTAACCCCCCGTCTGGCACTGATGTTGCCCTCAACCATGAGACCGAGTCATCCGAGCCTTCGAGAAATCTAGGGCTTTTTACTTAGCATAGGCTTTTCTGGTTTTGGCATCTCGTAAGAAAGCATCCACCATTACCAAAAGGTGGTCTTGATCATCTTTATCTAAAAGTTGATCAGAAAGTCCTGTGAGATAGTCCAGAGAAACCCCCAATGAATCCGCAATCTTAGTAGCCACTTCGATAGAAGGGTTTACCTCACCGCGTTCATATCGTCCGATGATCGGAGCATGAACGCCCCCGCTATCCGTAGTTTGAGGTCAACTATAAATTATAGCTGTACTGAGTTTGCAACTCAGGACATTTTTAATAGTATGTAAATACTTTTGTTTTGGCGGTTTTATTCATTTAGCAAAAGCCTTTTTAGTTCTGACGTTTTGCAGCAGGTTATCCAGAGTGTAAAGGATGTGTCCTTTATCTTCATCGGGCAGGCTTTGGATCTCCATCACGCGGTCAATGACTGTTTTATCGAGTTCCATATCTGAATTGCCCACCAGATAATCCAGGGATACCCCTAAAATTCTGGATATTTTAGAAGCCACTTCGATAGTAGGCTGTCACCGCTATATCAGTAGCACGGAAGGGTATTTACAAAACGAAATGGAAGGGCTCAAAGAGGTAGTACAGCAGTTCCATCCGTTGGGGTAAAAATCAAAAAAATGAAACTAAAATAGAAAATGAAAATGTTATCTTTAAGAAAAACAAACTTAAAAAAACATGGACATCCGAGCTGAAAAATTAAGTTTATTAGAATGGTTGGCAGGAATGAATGATCCCAAAACACTCAAAGAGTTCATTACATTAAAAAAATCCAAAGAAGCTGATTGGTGGGATGAAATTAGTGAAGAGGAACGATCAGCTATTGATGAAGGTTTAGCTCAACTAAATCGAGGGGAAAGCATACCACATGAGCAAGTGATGAAAGAGGTTAAAGAGAAGTACAGGTTATGAGTAAACCGATTGAATGGTCACCTCGTTCCAGACAGGACTATCTGAAATTACTTGACTACCTAGCGGACAAATGGGGAAACAAGACGATCAATAAGTTTAATAACCGCTTACAATCGGTTCTTAAACTTATATCTGACAGGCCTGACCTGTACCCTTCTTCAGGCAAAAAGAAACAAGTAAGTAGGTGTGTAATAAGTAAACAAACCAGCCTTTATTATCAAATAAAGAAAGATAAAATAGAGCTAATCACTATGTTCGACAATCGACAAAATCCTAAAAAAAAGAAACTTTAATACCTTTCCAAAAGTTTGCCGCTTGAAGGCGGTACGCTGCCAGCTTAGGACAAGCCCGCCCTTCGGGACAGCATAAACTTCTCCTCCGGCTCTTACCAGCTTCTAACCCCTAAAAACTAAAAAGTATCCTAAGCCGGAGGTATTAAATAAAAATTTTTCTGAAGAAAAAACAGGGTTATCTTTGCGGGATGAATTTGAAAAACGACCTCCTGCTCCGAACCGCGCGGGGAGAAAAAACCGAAAGAACACCCGTATGGATCATGCGGCAGGCCGGAAGAATCCTTCCGGAATACCGCGCAGTGAGGGCCAGCCTCAGTGGATTTATTGAGCTGGTAAAAACCCCAGAGAGGGCGGCAGAAGTCACAATACAGCCTGTGGATAGGCTAGGGGTAGATGCGGCCATCATATTTTCAGATATTCTGGTCATTGCAGAGGCCATGGGACTCCCTTATGAAATGGTAGAAAAAAAAGGCCCTAGTTTCCCCAAAACGATTACGTCAGAAAAGGATATTGACCGATTGCATCAGGGAAGTCTGGAAGATTTCGGTTATGTCATGGAGGCCATCAAATGTACCAAAAAAGAGCTGGACGGAAGGGTGCCACTTATCGGTTTTTCAGGAGCCCCTTTCACCCTTTTTGTATACATGATAGAGGGGGGAGGCAGTAAAACTTTTTCCAAAGCCAGGAGGATGTTGTATCAGGCCCCTGACCTGGCGCACAGGCTCCTGCAGATGATTACCGACACCACCATTGCGTACCTTAAAGAGCAGGTCAAAGCAGGGGCGGATTTAATCCAAATTTTTGATTCCTGGGCAGGCATAGTCACGCCCGGGCAATATGAAGAATTTTCGCTTCTTTACCTCCGCAGGATCTGTGAGGCCATTGAAGGGGTGCCGGTAACGGTATTCGCCAAAGGCGCCTATTTTGCAAGGGCCTCCCTGGGTAAACTGCCCTGTGAGACCCTTGGGCTGGATTGGAATATGAATGTAGCTGAATCAAGATCACTGATAGGCCATGAAAAAGTACTCCAGGGTAACCTTGACCCTTGTGCCCTGTACGGTTCCTTTGGAGAAATCGAAAAGGAGGTAAAAAAAATGCTGGAGGCCTTCGGTCCCTATGGCCATATCGCCAACCTGGGTCATGGCGTATACCCTGATACTGACCCGGAAAAGGTGAAATGTTTTGTCAATGCAGTAAAAGAATTCAGCGCTGCAATGCCGAGAGGCTAAGTTAGATCCTCCAGGGCTTTGATGATTCTTTTGATGGCCTCTTTAAGGTCGGATTCACTGGCAGCATATGAGAGTCTGATGCAATCAGGAGCACCAAAGGCAGCCCCTTCTACCAGCGAAACATGCGCTTTCTCCAGGAGATACATGCACAGGTCATTCCCTGAGTTGATGCCGCCCTTTCCATACCAATAGGATACATCAGGGAAGAAATAGAAGGCACCAGCAGGCTGGTTAATTTTCCAACCAGGCACTTCCTGAAGCAGGGCATGTACCATGTCTCTGCGGCTTTTATAAGCTTTGGCCATCTCCCTGGTAGGCTCCAGTGAGGAGGTAAGTGCTGTGAGAGCTGCCCTCTGGGAAATGGAGGCATTAGCAGATGTCAACTGGCCTTGCATCTTAGCACAAGCCTTGGCCATCCATAAGGGCGCACCAAGGTATCCGACACGCCATCCCGTCATAGCAAAGCCCTTAGCAAACCCATTCACTGTAATGGTGCGGTCCTTCATTCCTGGTATAGCACCAATGCTGAAATGTTGCCCCTCATGGACGATATGCTCATAAATCTCATCAGAAAAAACCATCAAATTTTTATGCTCCAGGACCACCGAAGCAATACTTTTTAGCTCATCTTCTGTAAATACTGAACCCGTAGGGTTACAGGGGGAGGAGTAGATAATGGCCTTTGTCTTTGCGGTAATAGATTTTTTTATTTGTTCGGCAGAAGGCTTGAAATCAGTGCTGAGATCACCTCCTACATACACTGGTACCCCACCGGCAAGTCTGATAAGGGCATCATACGAAACCCAATAAGGCGCAAACACAACGACCTCATCTCCCGGATCGAGTAAAGCAAGCATGGCATTGGCGATCGACTGCTTGGCGCCATTAGATACCACGATCTCTTCCGGAGTATAATCCAGGTTATTGTCCTTTTTGAATTTAGAGGCAATGGCTTCCCGCAGATCAAGGTATCCGCTTACGGGTGGATATGCAAAGTATTTCCCTGTATCAATGGCTTCCTTAGCCCCTTCGCAAATATGTTTTGGGGTTTTAAAATCAGGCTCTCCAAGGCTTAGGCTGATCACATCGGCTCCGCTGCTCTTAAGCTCACGGGCTTTTGCGGCCATGGCCAGGGTAGCAGATTCTTCCATTTGGGTAATGCGTTCGGAGAGTTGTGTCATTTAGTTTTTAAAGGTTTTAATAGTATCAGCAAGCAAAAATAAGTCGATGAGGGGCACTTCGCAAAATTATAATTCTGGTAAAAATATTTAAGCGCTATTGTAATGAGTTCTTGACAAAATGCTGCGGCCCAGGGTGATTTCATCCGCATACTCTAGTTCCCCCCCTACTGGGATGCCCCTGGCAATGGTTGAAACACGGATTTCACCGAGCTCTGATATTTTTTTGGAAAGATAAAAACTGGTTGTATCACCTTCCATGGTGGCACTTAGAGCCAGGATTACTTCTTTTACCGGTTCTTCAGCAGATTTGATTCGATTCAGGAGTTGGTCAATTTTGAGTTTTTCTGGTCCTATTCCGTCAAGGGGAGAAATCACCCCGCCTAGCACATGGTACAGCCCGGTGTATTGAGAAGTATTCTCAACAGCCATCACATCCCTGGTGTCTTCTACTATACAAATGATACTCTTGTCCCTCCTGGTACTGCTACAGATTCTGCACAATTCGCTGTCAGATATATTGTGGCAGGTTTTGCAGTAGGAGGTATTTTTGCGCATTTGGGTGATGGCCTCAGCCACCCGAATGCTGGCATATTCATCCTCTTTGAGGAGGTGAAGTACCAACCTCAATGCTGTTTTCTTACCAATACCGGGTAGTGTGGAGATCGCTTCTACGGCCTCTTCAATAAGTTTGGATGGATATTCCATATAATGATTTACAATGCATCCATCAGGAGTGAATCCGGGCTTCAATCCCAGCCTCACAGATGGCCTCTTTCATGGGTTTTAACTCTTTCATGGACCCGCTTTTTACTGCACATTTCCCTTTATAATGGATCAGCCAGGTGCACTGCTCTGCTTGTTCTTTACTGTGCTTGCACACCTTGATAAGGGTGTCGATCACATGCTGAAAGGTATTGAAATCATCATTATAAACCACAAGGCTTTTTTCCTCTGTGGCGTCCACATCCTCCAGTACTTCAACTAATTTCTCATGTTGATAAGAGAATTCCATATCAATTCCTTTTATTTGTCAAAATTAAGAAATAATAAAGAGAATAAAGATTCAACACCCAAGGGATTTATGAGCCCCTTCTTAGTTATAAGCATTATTGCCGCCTATTTTGTAATCCTTGTAGCCATTTCATGGGCTACAGGCCGTAATGCTGACTCCACCACCTTCTTCACAGCTAACCGACAATCGCCCTGGTATCTCGTAGCATTTGGTATGATTGGGGCCTCCCTATCCGGGGTTACCTTTATCTCCGTTCCTGGATGGGTGGGGGATACGCATTTTTCCTATTTCCAGGTGGTGCTGGGCTATTTGGTGGGTTATCTGGTCATTGGTACGGTCCTCATGCCGCTTTACTATAGGCTCAATCTTGTTTCAATTTATACTTATCTGGAGACTCGGTTTGGGTTTTGGTCATACAAGACCGGAGCATTTTATTTTTTGCTTTCGCGCACCATTGGTTCTGCCTTCCGGCTGTTTCTGGTAGCCGGAGTGCTTCAGGTAGTGTTGTTTGATGCTCTGGGACTTCCCTTTAGTGTTACGGTTTTTGTTACCTTAATTTTGATATGGTTGTACACCTTTAGGGGGGGTATTAAAACCATTGTCTATACGGATACCCTGCAGACCCTCTTTATGTTGCTAGCTGTGGGCCTCACCATTTATATCATAGCTGACAAGCTCAATTTCAACCTGGGTGAGGTGCCGGCCCTGGTTTCCGGGAGTGATATGAGCCAGGTATTTTTTTGGGAATGGCGCTCGGATCAGAACTTTTTCAAGCAGTTTTTGTCAGGGGCCTTTATCGCCATTGTGATGACAGGCCTTGACCAGGACATGATGCAGAAAAATCTTACCTGCCGAAATATTGGGGACGCCCAGAAAAATATGTTCTGGTTCAGCATAATCCTGGTTTTTGTGAACATGCTTTTTTTGGTTCTCGGGGCTTTGCTGTATTTGTACTCTGCCGCAGAGGGCATCGCCATACCGGAACGAACTGATGACCTGTATCCGCTTCTCGCGGTGAATCATCTGGGGCTGGCGGCAGGAATTATCTTTTTGCTGGGCATTACTGCTGCTGCCTACTCCAGTGCAGATTCAGCACTTACCGCCCTGACCACCTCCTTTTGTGTGGATTTCCTGGGATTTGAAAAGGAGTCTGACAAAACCAAGCACCGAAGCACCCGGCTCAAAGTACATATGGGCTTTACCCTGTTATTATTTGTGGTGATTTTGATCTTCAGGGTGATTAATGATGAGGCGGTGATCAGTGCCGTATTCAAGGCTGCAGGATATACCTACGGTCCTTTATTGGGCTTGTATGCCTTTGGGTTATTCACAAAGATGCCTGTGCGGGACCGGTGGGTTCCCTGGGTGTGCGTGGCAGCCCCGCTACTCTCTTTTATGATAAATCAATATTCGGAAGCCTGGCTTTGGGGTTATAAGTTTGGGTTTGAAATATTAATTGTGAATGGCCTTTTGACCTTTTTGGGATTGGTATTATTGAGCCGAAAAAATCCTTTAAAAACATCTTAAATAGAACTTTCCAAGTTTTAAAACTTGGAAAGTTTGATCGAAACTCCCATCTATTAATCAAAATTTCAGGATAGGGAAGTGTGTAAATGGAAGCGGATACGATCCTGATCAATAACTTTCTTCCTCATTAGGGAAATCATTAGATTTGACATCCTCTACATAGGAGGCCACCGCTTTGGTGATGGTAGTATCCAGGTCAGCGTACCTGCGTAAGAATCGTGGCTTGAATTCCTTATTGATGCCCAGCATATCGTGCACCACCAGGACTTGTCCATCTACATGGGGCCCTGCTCCGATGCCAATCACCGGGATGGTAAGTTTTTGAGCCACTCTCCCGGCAAGTTCTGCCGGTATTTTTTCTACTACCAAAGCAAAGCATCCGCATTCCTCCAAAAGTTGGGCATCTTCAATGAGCTTTTGAGCCTCCTCCTCTTCCTTGGCCCTAACGGTATAAGTGCCAAATTTAAAAATCGACTGTGGGGTAAGACCCAGGTGTCCCATTACCGGTACACCGGCACTCAGGATCCGGCTCACAGACTCTTTTATTTCCCTGCCGCCTTCCATTTTTACCGCATGGGCACCAGACTCCTTCATGATCCTAATGGTCGATCTCAAGGCCTCAGAGCTATTGCCTTGGTAAGAACCAAAGGGGATATCCACCACCACGAAAGCTCTTTTTACCGCCCTGATCACTGAGGTAGCGTGGTATATCATCTGGTCAAGGGTGATGGGCAGGGTGGTTTCGTTGCCTGCCATGACGTTGGAGGCGGAGTCGCCCACCAGGATGACGTCAATACCTGCAGCGTCAATCATGCCTGCCATCGAAAAATCATAAGCGGTAAGCATGGCTATTTTTTCACCCCTTTGCTTCATTTCAAGAAGGCGCTGCGTGGTGACTTTTTTAATTTCCGGTTGGGAGGCTGACATAATACAATGGTTATCTAAGGTACACCGCAAGTTTGGGACCGCCGAGGATCACTTCCACATGTTCATTGATGGTGGTGGCAAGTTCATACCCGGTATATTTACATAATATAGGGAAGGTTGAATGGCTGCGATTGACCAATACGGCCACCTCTATCTTTTTTACTTTTACGTTAAAAAACGGCTTAAGACTATAGGCAATAGTACGACCGGTATTGAGCACATCATCAATGAGAATCACTGCTTTATTCTTAAGGACTTTTGGGTCGCAATCCAGGGTAATCTCGCTTTGCAAGGGAGCAAATTTATCAAGGTCTACTTTGATTTTAGTGGCCTTGATAGGGCTTATTTCCTCCAGCTCCTTTTTAATAAAATCAGCCAGAATATACCCTTTATCATAGATCCCGGCTAAGATGATTTCCTTTTCCTGAAAATTATTTTCATAGATTTCAAATGCCATCCGGCGAATTTTCTGCCTGATGGTTTCTTCGGTTAGGATTAGTTCCTCATCTTTTACCATGGGCTAAATTTAAGGAATTGGAAGGATTTTGCTATCCTTAAAAGTAGATAATATGACCATCGATTGAAGATTGTCTACTACTTCGATGTTACTAACCTTTTCCAGCATCAGGTGCTGATAGGCATTGATGTCTTTGGCAATCACCTTCAATATAAAGTCACTTGAACCGGTAATATGGTGGCATTCAATGACCTCCTCAATTGTATTGATGGCATTGATAAACTTCTCGATATTATCGCGATTATGGCCTTTAAGAGAAGCCATCACGAAGGTACTCACCCCTAGGCCTACCACCTCACTATTGATTTTAGCATGGTAGCTTTTGATGATGCCCGACTGTTCCAGTTTTTTGACCCGCTCCAGCGTTGGGGCAGGGGACAATCCCACATCCTGGGCCAGTTGGGCATTGGTGATTTTAGCATTGGCTTGGAGTATATCCAGTATCTTGCGGTCAATTTTATCGAGTTTGGGTGTGGCCATGGTGTGAATTGTATTTCTGGTAAAGATAATTACGAAATGTTATTTTCTAAACCGGGCTTTTCACTTATTCAAAAGTAAGTCATTATAAACCATTGATAGGGCTTTGTGTTTTTATTGAATACCATAAAGCGATGCTTCTGCTATGAAAATGAGTATTTTAATCAATGGAATAATTTTTCTATTTGGGATTTATAATTCTTTATTGACCGTAAAGAAGCCAATTTTGTAACAACTTCATTCCTTCTTTTATAAAAAGGTTGAATTTGATTCTGCTTGATGAGTGTCTCTACAAGGCTTTTGTCAATATTGTTAAAAACCAGCCCTAAATCATCAGATAAATATTTCCAATCTTCAGAGACGCCTTTGGGCAATAAAGTATAAAGACCTGATGCCCAATACTCACCGGTTTTAATTGGAGATGAATATTGTTGGCTCATAATTGGTCTTACTCCACAAAAACCTATATCAGAGGCTGACAAATAATCAGCAACTTCTCCCTTCTGCAAAAACCTGACTAGTATTTTACTTGTTGGAATCTTAAATTGCTCTAGCTTACTTTTCACCAAGTCTTGATCGGCATTGGTAAATAGAAAAAAATGGAATCGCTCTGAATCCGAATTTAAACAAAGCTGGAAAAACTGAAACAGTTCATCCTCCATATACATTCCACCCAATTTGCCGAGGTATGTAATCACTATTTGATGCTCCTTAATTTTAAGTTGGTTCCTGATTTGGTTTCTGACTGTATCATCAAACTTAAACTGTTCCAGATCAATACATGATGGGATTACTAAAACATTTTTCTTCCCACTTTTTTGTTCAATTACCTCTTTATAGGCTTGAGTAGCTGTTATAATATATTCTGCTCTTTTTGCAATTGGCTTTTCCAGTCTATTGAGCAATCGGTATTCCCAACTTGAGCTAGTCCAAACCCCGGCATCTTTCATGTAGTCTGAATGGGGTTCAAATGTATGGATAACGTGTTTCCGATTTGTTATAATCGATAGATAATGGCCAAAAATAGCTCCAGGAAATCCCTCAGAATAAATTTTACTAGCTCTATATTTAATGATAAAAAAAAGGCTTATTAATAAGCCTTTAGTAAAATCGAAAGCTTTTTTTATGCGTTTAAATCGTCCTGAATGCCACCTTGTTTTGTGCCAGATTATATTGTGCTTCAACAGCTCTTTTTTAGCGCTTTTAATTTCATCCTTATTCAATTTAAAAACAGCCTGCTCCCATGTTAAAACCACAAAACGTAAATCATCAGATTTAACCAATTTCAGATACGGCAATACAGCCGATTGAAAAACAGGATCACTGTAGCTGTAGTAGGCAAAAACAAAGATAGTTTTCAATGGAAATTTATAGTAAGGATAAGAGTTTAGTATTCAATATTTTTACCTGATTTTCAACAGTGTATTCATTTGGACACACCTTTTCTTGGTCAAGCAATTTAGGATTATTTACAAGGGCAATTAAAAAATCAGCTAACTTCTCTTTCTCATCAAAAGAATAAGAAAAACCTCCATATTTCTTGATGAATTTGTCACTGGGGCTTCCCTTTTCTGTAATTGCTAATATGTCCTTATTCTGTGCAGCATAATCGATGATTTTTGATGGCAAAAACACGTTTTTTTCTAATTCCTTAATCTCACTATCAATAACCAGGAGCAGGTCAGCTGATGACTGCAAATTTGTAGATTCCTCTTGGGACAGAATTCCCAAATGTTGAAGGTTACTCAACCGATCTAATGATTCAAAATTCTTTCTATTTTTAGAATCCATATCTCCGGCAAAAATCACGTTCAGGGTCTTTAGAATTTTAGGTTCCTTCTCACTAGCGACTTTAAGTGCTCTTAAAAATACCTCTGCATTTCGAGTGTTGGCCAGGCCTCCAGTGTAAACAATTTTTACTTGTTGATTTGTTCTATCTGACTTATTAGGATTTTTAACTTCTGATTCATACACATTGGTGTTTAGAAAAAATTTGTCTCTAAAGGAGGGATACTTTTTCTCATAAAGCCGCAAAGCCTCAGCGGTTGTGAATGAAATGAAGTCCGCTTTTTCAAAAGTGATTTTTTCATATTTAATATGAAAATCGCTAGTCATATTATGAAGTGGTGATGCTACCCATGGGTCACTTAGGTGCATAACCCACGGCACATTGTAATGCTCCTTGAGTTTCAAAGCCATTAATGTTGAACTTAATGGAAAGGACCGTGAATAGATGATGTCTGGTTTGTCATATTTTTTAATGACAGTTCTCCACTGCCTATAGTATGAGAATTTTGAGTCTGGTTGGCTTAAAAACTTTGGAAATACTATACTTGAAAATCTATTAATAAGTTTTGACTCAACAATCGGTATTTCAATTTTTTTTGTTCCTTTCGACAGCCTTTCTAAAGTAGCATCATATGGCATAAAAAGAGTGGGGATCTTTGAGGTAACAATGGTGATATCCCAATCAAAGTTTTTATTAAGGTAAAAGGCATATTTTCCTGCCTGCACACACTCAGGGTCATTTTTAGGAGGAAAGGCAATAGATACGAAAAGTAATTTTTTAGACACGCTGATTTAGAAAATATTCTGCTATTCTTTGAGATGCCTTTCCATCACCATAGGGGTTTTTCTTATTGGCCATGGAGTGGTATTTTTTGGGATTATTGAAAATACTATAGAACACTTTTTTTATAGTATCTTTTTCAAAACCTGCTAACACACTACATCCGGATTGCACACCTTCCGGCCGTTCCGTCGTATCTCTCAATACAATAACCGGCTTATTCAAAGAAGGTGCTTCCTCCTGAATACCACCTGAATCGGTCATGATGATGTAGGCGCAATCCATTAAAAAAATCATTTCATCGTAGTTCACAGGCTCAATTAAATGAATATTATCAATCCCCTTAAGAATCTCATTTACCTGTTTCCTTACATTTGGATTAAAATGCACCGGATATATAAATGAAACCTCAGGATTTTCATTGGCAAGTTCTTTTATGGCTGTGAAAATTTCATCAAACCTTTCGCCATGATTCTCTCTCCTATGTCCGGTTATTAATATGTTTTGCTTTTTGAGAATGATATTAAATTTATTC
Source organism: Cyclobacteriaceae bacterium (assembly GCA_041749015.1). Lineage (GTDB taxonomy): Bacteria > Bacteroidota > Bacteroidia > Cytophagales > Cyclobacteriaceae > JBGTCD01. Next base: position 888 of record JBGTCD010000035.1, on the reverse strand, counting down.
GAATAAAAGGGCGTTCTTTCCCTGACTTCTTGTAGTATTTGTAATAATGCATCGATACCCGTATTTCCAGTTTTTACAATTTTTCCTTTGACATTTTCTTTTTTCAAATTTTGAGTGGCCTGATCTGTAGGTGTAAAATTAATGTCAGAGAGAATGGATACTATTCTGCGGTTTAACTCTTCAGGAAAGGGTGAAGTAATATCGAAAGTTCTCAAACCTGCTTCTACATGGGCTACTTTTATTCTATTGTAGAAGCCTACCAAAGACCCGACCATGCATGATGTGGTATCACCTTGTGCTATAATATAGTCGGGTTTGCTTTGCCTTACTATATTCTCAATTTTGACCAATAAAACGGCAGACAATTCCGATAACGATTGATTTTCTTTTATGACATTTAAATTATAATCTGGCCTCACCTTAAAGATTTGCCATAATGGATCTGTCAGTTCCCGGTGCTGTCCGGTATTAACCACAATAACATCAAAATCAGATTGCTTTAATACTTTACAAAGAGGCAATAATTTTATTGCCTCAGGTCTGGTGCCTATGATTATTAGAATCTTCAATATTGCTAATTATGTTTTCAATTTTTTTAATCTTCTTATCGTAGGTATTATTTAAAGCGAACTTTATTCTACTAATACGCTTATCAGGTGAATTCCAGTATTTTACATTATTAATGGCTATTTTAAAATTGTTTGAAAAATCCTGATCATTTTTAGCCATTAATATTAACTTTTCGTCTTGAAGGCTTTCGTATTCATTAGTCCAACTAGCAATTATCATCTTACCCGACCCTAAATATTCCATCATTTTATGTGGATTTGAGAGTTGGTTGTAAAATTGTTGATATTTATAAATTATCAACAAAATATCTATTGATTG
>JBGTCD010000034.1:0-1679 GCA_041749015.1 Cyclobacteriaceae bacterium | reverse complement strand
ATGATAGAACCCTACAAAGGGATTATCTATGACCCTGCTTGTGGTTCGGGCGGTATGTTTGTGCAGAGTATTAAGTTTATTGAAGCCCATCATGGAAATAAAAAAGAGATTTCCATCTATGGGCAGGAATATACCAATACCACCTACAAGCTGGCAAAGATGAACCTTGCCATCCGGGGTATTAGTGGTAATCTGGGAGAAAAAGCAGCAGATACTTTTGCTGATGACCAGCATAAGGACTTGAAGGCTGATTTTATCATGGCCAACCCTCCTTTTAACCAAAAAGACTGGCGGGCAGAAAATGAACTAAAAGACGATCCGCGATGGAGAGGCTATGATGTACCGCCAAAGAGCAATGCCAATTATGGCTGGATTTTGAATATGGTGTCCAAGTTATCAGAACATGGTATTGCGGGTTTTATCCTAGCTAACGGTGCACTCAGTGGCGGTGGAGAAGAATACAAAATACGTAGGAAGCTGATCGAAAATAATCTGGTGGAAGCGATTTTGGTATTGCCACAAGATATGTTTTACACCACCAATATCAGCGTTACGCTTTGGATTCTGAATAAGAATAAAAAAGCCCACACGAGAATAATTGGTGATGAAACCCGAAACTACCGTGACAGAGAAAAAGAGATTTTATTCATGGATTTGCGTCAAATAGGTATTCCATTTGAGAAAAAATACATTCAATTTTCAGAAGAAGATTTAAGTAAGGTTACCGGCTCTTACCACAAGTGGCAGACTTCGGACGGTTCAGTGTATGAAAATGTACCTGAGTTTTGTTACTCAGCAAGTTTTGTAGAAGTGGTTAAAAAAGATTTTTCGCTTGTCCCAAGCAAATACATTGAATTTGTAAACAGGGATGAGAACATTGATTTTGATGAAAAGATGCAAACCTTAAAAAGTGAGTTTGTCGACTTGCTAAAAGCCGAAGCCACTTCCAAAAATGATTTACTAAGCGTTTTTAAAGAATTAGGTTATGAAATCGAATTATAGACGGATCGGTGACCATATCCGGCAAGTGGATAAACGAAATAAAGGATTGAAGGTAAAAAATCTTTTGGGTTTAAGTATTTCTAAGCAGTTTATCCCTTCTGTTGCCAATATAATTGGGACAGATATGGAGAATTATAAGGTAATTCGAAAGAACCAATTTGCCTGCAGTACCATGCAGGTGAGGCGTGATAAGAAAATGCCTGTAGCGCTTTTGAAGGAAGTCGATGAAGCCATTATTTCACAGGCTTATCCGATTTTTGAAGTAAAAAACAGTGAAGAACTTTTGCCTGAATATTTAATGATGTGGTTTACCCGGTCAGAGTTTGACCGAGAGGCATGTTTTCACGCAGTAGGTGGTGTAAGAGGAAGTTTAGAATGGGAAGATTTTGAAAGCATGGCATTACCCATCCCCTCAATCACCAAACAAAGAGAAATCGTCAAGGAATACAATGTCATCCAAAACCGGATTGCCCTCAACCAACAACTGATCCAAAAACTCGAAGAAACCGCACAGGCGATTTATAGGGAGTGGTTTGTGGAAGGGATTGATTTGGAGGGTTTGCCTGAGGGGTGGAGGGTCGAGAAGCTTCAAAACCTCTGTGAGAAAATAGGGAGTGGCTCAACACCAACTGGTGGAAAAGAAAGTTATTTTACTTCTGGAATATCATTAATCAGAA
>JBGTCD010000033.1:0-13169 GCA_041749015.1 Cyclobacteriaceae bacterium | reverse complement strand
GTAATAGCGATAGTTTTTATGATCATTAGTTTCGCAGTTTCTTCTACTTTGAAGAGGAAATTTGCGAGGTATTCCAAGATTCCGCTCAATAAAAACCTCTCCGGAGCTGAAATTGCAAGACTCATGCTGGCTGATAGCGGTATTCACGATGTGGAAGTGGTGCATGTGCCAGGTAAGCTGTCGGACCATTATAATCCAGCCAACAAAACTGTAAACCTAAGCGAAGAAGTATACCACGGGAGAAATGCTGCTGCCGCGGCCGTGGCATCTCACGAATGTGGCCATGCCATTCAACATGCCAAGGCCTATCCGATGCTGGAGTTGAGGTCAGCGATGGTGCCCATTCAAAATGTAAGTGCTCAGGTGATCAACTTCATTTTTATGGCCATGCTTTTTGGTGCATTTATTTTGCCTTCACTTATTTCTTTTGATTTGGCCATTCTGGTAATTATCGGCTGCTACTCTGTTTTTACCTTATTTGCTTTTATTACCTTACCGGTAGAATTTGACGCCAGCAAAAGAGCTCTGGCCTGGGTGCAGCAAAGACAAATTGTGGACAGCAGTGAATATGATATGGCTAAGGATTCATTAAAGTGGGCAGCCATGACCTATGTGGTGGCAGCAATTGGTGCTCTGGTTACCCTGTTGTACTACATCTTTATCTTTTTGGGGAGAGACTGATTTTTCTATTTTTAAATTTTAAATTAGGGGCTTGTTATCGAACAAGCCCTTTCTTTTTAATAAAGTTAACTTTTAATAAACTATGAATTTTGATTTGACAGAAGAGCAGTTGGCAGTAAGGGACGCTGCCCGAGAATTTGCCCAAACTGAATTACTTCCAGGAGTGATAGAGCGAGATAATAAACAAGAATTTCCTAAAGAGCAGGTCCGTAAAATGGGTGAGTTGGGGTTTATGGGTATGATGGTAGACCCCAAATACAATGGGGGTGGTATGGATTCTATTTCCTATGTCCTGGCTATGGAAGAAATCTCTAAAATTGATGCCTCGGCCTCAGTTTGCATGTCAGTCAACAACTCTCTGGTGTGCTGGGGTCTTGAAAATTATGGCACCGAAGCCCAAAAAGAAAAGTATCTCTCCAAACTTTCTACGGGAGAGGTTCTGGGTGCTTTCTGTCTTTCTGAGCCTGAGGCAGGATCTGATGCCACCAGCCAGCGCACAACCGCCGAAGACAAAGGTGACTACTACCTTGTAAATGGTACAAAGAACTGGATTACTAATGGAAACAGTGCTGGTATTTATCTGGTAATAGCACAGACGGATGTAGAAAAAGAGCACAAGGGTATAAACTGCCTCATTGTGGAGCGCGGTATGGAAGGATTTACTGTTGGGAAAAAGGAAGATAAACTAGGGATCAGGGGGTCGGATACCCACTCCCTTATGTTTACTGATGTCAAAGTGCCTAAAGAAAATAGAATAGGTGATGACGGCTTCGGGTTTAAATTTGCGATGAATACCTTGAATGGTGGTAGGTTAGGCATTGCAGCCCAAGCCTTAGGCATTGCATCAGGAGCTTATGAACTAGCTCTAAAATATTCGAAGGAAAGGAAGGCCTTTGGCAAAGAAATTTCAAAACACCAGGCCATACAATTTAAGCTTGCTGATATGGCCATGCAGATAGAGGCGGCAAGGCTGCTAATTATGAAAGCAGCATGGCTCAAAGATAACAATCAACCCTATGCCTATGCTTGTGCGTTGGCCAAGTTATATGCTTCTGAGGCAGCTATGAATATTACAGTTGAAGCCGTTCAGATACATGGTGGTTATGGATATGTAAAGGAATACCATGTGGAACGGCTCATGAGAGACGCAAAAATTACCCAGATTTATGAGGGAACCTCCGAAATTCAGCGGATTGTCATTTCCAGAGAGATTTTAAATAATTGAATAAATTTACCGTTCATATAATTTTTTCAAGGGGTTTTGTTTAGTATTTTTTCTTTATTAGATTTGTTTAATTCTTAAAATAAATCAACTCACTTTTTTAACCTACGATAAACCTAATATGGAAGATTACAATAAAATTATCGAATCTTTGGGGATAAGATTCCTGAAGGCCAACAATATTAAAATATTACAAACCTTTACAATTTCTAATTTTCAGGATAGTGAAAATGTCCTCATTTTGTTAAGAAAAGGTAAAATGAAATTTGATAAGGGTGGAGAGGAAATTCCTGAGGGTAGTGCATTATTCATACCTGCCAATCGCGAGCTCTCGATTGACTATGGGCATACCAGCCGCCGGACTCCTGTTATTGATGCAGAGGAATTTGCTTTCAGGCAGGCTGAATTTTTTCATACCCAAGAAAAAGATCCTGGGACGACACCTATTGCCGAAATCACAATGGTAACCTTTGAAGCAAAGGTGTTTGATACCGTAAACTTTTTCACCTCTCTTAACATACCACCATTCAGCTTTGAAAATGCTAAAGTCAATGGTATCATTTTTGATATTGTCAAAGAAAAGGGCGCCATGGCCCATGGCAGTGAAAGGGTGATTAAATTAAAAACAGAGCATCTGGTAGTAGAGGTGGTACGCCACATCATCGATAATAATTTATTTGTTGAGCAGATGGCTACCAATAGCACCTACTTTAAGGACCCAAGATTGATCAAAGTATTCAGATACATCAAGGATAATTTAGGAGGTGAGCTATCAAATAAAATGCTGGCCAAGGTCGCAGGAGTTTCTGAGGATTATGTCGGTCAATATTTCAAAATGCTTACCGGCATTAACCCACAGGATTATATTGAGTATCAGAGGATGGAATACGCACTGGAATTGCTGCGTACTACAAAAATGAAAATTCGTGATATTGGCAGAACCTGTGGGTACAAAGACACAGCTTATTTTTGCCGTAGATTCAAAATGATGTTTGGTATCCCTGCTGGTAAAATGAGAAAGCGGGAAACATTGATGAACGTTTAAGGCTTGATTAGCCTTCGGTTAAAATCATATATTCTTTCAGAGACCTCAATCAAAAGATTGGGGTCTTTTTCTATGCCGTTTCCAATCACAATCATGTCGGCCCCAGCTTCTAATGCAGCCTGAGCTTTTTGGCCGGTATTGATACCGCCTCCGATAATTAAAGGGGCGTCTACTGCTTTTCTCACAGCGCCAATCATTCGGGGAGAGATAGGGTTGGAGGCACCACTGCCTGCATCCATGTAGATCAGGCTAAGACCAAGCATGGCACCTGCCATGGCAGTGCAAGCTGCTACCGAATATTTATCCTCCGGGATAGGAGTCGTATTGCTCATATAGGATACCGCAGAATTTTTCCCCGAACTGACCAGCATATAACCGGTAGATAATATTTCCAATTTACTGAATTTAAGCAATGGTGCAGCAGAGACATGCTGACCAATCAGAAACTCAGGATTTCTACCTGAAATGAGTGATAAAAATAAAATGGCATCTGCAGACAGATCAATGTGCATATTACTACCAGGAAACAATACTACCGGGATGCTACAGTTTTTCTTTATCGTTTCAATGATTTGATTAAGATTGCCAGTGGTGATCAGACTTCCACCTACAAAAAAGAAATCTACATAATTTTCACTAGAGATCTGTGCCAGTTTGACCATATATGAAACGTCATGGACTTTATCAGGGTCAATGAGTACAGCCATAGACCTTTGGCCTATTCTATTCCGTTCCTTCAGCGTCTTCAGTATAGACATCCTGTTCCTTTTCTTGAATGACCTTATCAATATACTCCAAAAGCTTTTCTCTGGCTACAGTAAGCAGGAAAAGTGTTGCCTGGTCAGCAAGGTTAGCTACAATATTTTTTACAACAGAACCAGTAGACTCTGTTTGATACTCCTGATCTCCAGTTGATTTTTTCTTTTTACCTTTTCCACTTTCCTTTTCTTGAGGGGCGGTCAATGCCTTCACCAGATAATATCCCAATAAAAGAGCACCTCCGATTACCAGTACCTTTTTGCCCACTTCTTCTGCATGGGAGGCAATTTTATCTACCTCATTTTCGATATTCCTTTTAAATACCTCAGACTGAATCTGAAGATGCTCTTTTTTATCCTTGTTTTCCATTTTCTAATTATCTGCTTCCTCCTGTTGATCATTTTCGTCTACAAGACCTAAATTCATTGATTTGTATACCATTTCGGCCACACCCAGGTTATTTCTGAATATGAATATCAGTAAAAATAAAATAAGATAAAACCCGGCTATTATGGCGTATCCAAGAAATTGGGAATCAATAATGGTATTTAGCCAGGCGCCAGCAGTCAGGCTGACAAAGGCAATAAAGAGTAGAAACAGTAAACTTAGGATCAGGATTATAATGAGTTTGGCAACGGTTTTGGCCAACTCTTCCTTGAACTCAATTTTTACCAGACCTATCCTAGTCTCTATATAACCAGAAAGGCTATCTAAAAGCCCAGATAGCATGAGATTTTTTAACCAACTTTTCTTTTCTGTCACAGCTAGTAGAAATTTTGTAATGTAAATATAATGATTTTATATGCAGGCTGGTATTTAAAGGAACAGTGGATTAGAAATTTACCCGCAAAAAAAATCTATCGACCAGGTAGTGAATTTAATCTTCAAGGTTTTTTAACTCAATCGGTGACGAAAAGGTTTCTTTTGCAGTTTGTTATAAGGTTTCTTTGACGACGCTTTGACGGTTGAGAAAAATAAGAGTAAAAGGAATTAAGAAGAAAACAATAAAGATATAGAGCAGCCCTGCCAGACGAAATTTTTTGGTGAGGTTCCCAAGAGACTTTGCCATACTTTCTGGAATTCTTCGCATAGTTTTCCACGGCAGAAAAATCATTACCCCAAAAAGATTGAATAATAGATGTACCAGAGCGATATTAACTGCTGCCTCAGATCTGAATGATGCGGCCATCAGAGCGGTAATGGTAGTGCCGACATTAGCTCCGAAAATGAAAGGAGTAACCTTTTTCAAGGCAATTTTACCATTGACACCAAATGGCACCATCAGGGAAGTAGTGAGAGAACTGGATTGAACTGAGGCTGTAACCAGTGCCCCCCAACCAAAGGATTTTAATGGTTTATTGAACACATAATTTTTAAGTTTTTCTTTTTTCTGCCCGATAACACGCTTTGATAAAGTGTTGGAAATGACTTTAAGGGCAATAAACAAAAGGGCAAGAGCGAGGATAATAATAATAGCAGGGTAATTTAAGAATTCCACTAACATTTGCTTGGTCTCAGCATAGAGTGATAGTTCTTTAGGTGCATCTGAAAGTGTGGTGCTATTTTCAATATCGAACAAATTGATTACAAACTTTGAGGCACCGGATAAAACACCAAACCAATATTCTAATGGAAAAATAATAATCACCACCAGGATATTAAAGAAATCATGAACGGTACCGATTGAGATGGCTTTCCTAAAACGCTTTTTATTATTCATGTACCCCAAAGAAACAATTGTACTGGTGATGGTCGTCCCTACATTAGCGCCCATCACCATTGGCACCGCATTAGAAAAGGAAATGGCCTCTGAAGCCACCATGGCTACAATTAATGCGGTACTGGTGCTACTGCTTTGGAGGATGGCTGTAGCTAAAAGACCGATAAAAAGTGCCACTAATGGATTTGATGTAGCAAATATTATGTAATCTGTGATGCCGGTGCCCATTTTGATAAATCCCGCACCCATCAGATCTATGGAAATAAAAAACAGAACAATAGAAAAAATCAATATTGACACATCCCTCACCAGGGATTTGTTATCCCTGATTTCTTCATGGGTTTTGGAGGAGTGAGAAAATAGTGGGTCGGATTTCAATGGTCTGGCAACTTTTAGGAACCCGTAAAGATTCCAGATTTCACAAAGTTAAATATTTGTTGGAACGATTGCATGCCTTCGCTGTAAACATAATGTTTATTTCGTATTAATTTATAAAACTGGATTTCCAGTCTGTATTTGAACTCACAGATTTTATTAACAATTCCTTAACATTGGTCTTAAAGGGAATCCTTAGTTTTGTTATCCGATTCTGCAATGCATTCGATAACTTTATGCGGGTTTAATTTTCAAAATACTCGAAGCTGGTTCAATGGCCAAATCAAAGATTGACGCTCCCATCAGACAAGATGCCTTAGCCAAGGGTATTTACCAGATTTTTGATATTTTCCGAAAGGAGCGTGCATTCCTGATTTTTATTTGCACCCTTTTTGTGGTATGTGCCATAGCCACACCTTATGCCCCTATTGCGATGTGGCTTGGTTTTGCGCTGGCAGGGTATTCTGCCATAGCCAATGATAGTATTCAAACTATAGGTACTTTTTTAGCCTCCAATTCTAAAAGGCCCTGGTGGGTACTTTGGCTGTTTATGGGGTTGATATTTGTAGCTACCGTGTCTTACAGCTGGTTTGTTTATGATGGAGATGTAAGTAGTCAGCGACTTACATCAAAAGGCTTTGATACTGCGCCTACCTCGTTTTCTTATTTGCAGCTAGCCGCCCCAATCATTTTGTTAATCCTGACAAGGCTTAGGATGCCTGTTTCCACGACTTTCCTTTTACTGAGTGCTTTTTCTACACAGGCCGATTCTATCAAAGCAGTTTTGTCGAAAAGTTTTGTAGGGTATTTTTTGGCTTTTGTTATCGCCATATTGGTGTGGTTTGTAATAGCGCGTTTTACTAAGAAATTTTTTAAAGGGAAAGCGGGAAGAAAATGGCTCATATTTCAGTGGGTTACCAGTGGTGCTTTGTGGTCGGCATGGATTTCTCAGGATGCTGCAAACATTGCAGTTTATCTGCCAAGGAGCTTAAGTGTAGGTGAATTTATTGCTTTTACTTCCTATATTTTTCTGGGTCTTGGTATTCTTTTTTATCTTAAAGGAGATAAGATTCAAGAAATTGTCACTGAGAAAAGTGGTGTAAGAGACGTCCGGGCTGCTACCATCGTAGATTTGATTTATGCCATTTTGCTCTTTTATTTTAAGGTGGTGAGCACCATACCAATCAGTACTACCTGGGTTTTCATCGGCCTACTAGGAGGTCGCGAATTGGCCATTGCAATGGGCAGGATAAAAAAGAAAAAGAAGAAGAGCAGGATTATAATGAGCTTGAAAATGTTGGGAAGAGATCTCCTTTACGCTTCAATAGGATTGATCATTTCTTTGATACTGGCCGTAGCTATCAATGAGCAAATCAGACGCGAACTATTTCATTTTCTTTACTAGAAAGTATCCAGTGCTTTAAGCCCGATCCAGGCCATTAACCCGCACCCTATTTCCAGGGCTTCTTCATCAATATCAAAGGTACTGGTATGTACCATGGAGGTGATACCTTTAGATTCATTTCGGGTACCTAAGCGGTAAAAGCATGCTGGCATTTCCTGGGAGTAAAATGAAAAATCTTCTGCTCCCATCCATAATGGAAGCTCTTCGATATTTTCCGCACCTAAATATGCTTCAGCGCTATTACGTGCTAGCTGGGTTAGTCTGGGATCATTCTCAAGATAGGGATAGCCTACCTGAATATCCACATGACAGCGGCCACCCATTCCCAGGGCAGTATGCTCGCAGATGGTTCGGATTTTTTCGTGAGCGATCTTTCTCCATTCTTCATCCATGGTGCGAAAAGTCCCGGAAATATTCACCTTATCAGGGATGATATTGGTAGCCCCCTCTGCAATAAATCTTCCAAATGATAGCACGCTGGGTTTACCGGGGGCATTATTCCTGCTCACTACCTGCTGCAAGGCGATAATGATGTGGGAGGCGATCAGTACAGGGTCCACTAACTTTTCCGGTAATGCCGCATGGCCGCCTGTGCCTTCTACCTCCAGGTAAATTTCATCAGCGGAGGCCATGTACATGCCTTCCCGGAAGCCTACCTTACCAACAGGAATCAAAGGCATTACATGTTGTCCCAAAATACCAATAGCATTGGAGTCTTTAATACCACCTTCTTTGATGACCATGCTTGCCCCTCCAGGTAATTTCTCCTCTCCTGGCTGAAATACCAGTTTAATGGTCCCTTCAAATTGATCCCTGATATCCATAAAGATGCTCGCAGCACCCAGAAGGCAGGCAGTATGGACATCATGGCCACAAGCATGCATGATTCCTTCATTCTTTGATTTATAGGGTATATCGTTGGTTTCCAAAATGGGAAGCGCATCAAGATCTGCCCTGAGAAAAAAAGTGGCCTTTTCGGGATTTTTGCCTTCTATGGCAGCAATGATCCCAGTCCCTGCAATTTTTTTTATGGAGGTGATGCCCAGGCCTTTTAAAGTTTCTAGGACCAATTTGGATGTTTCATGTTCCTGAAATGATAACTCAGGGTTGGCATGAATATGTCTTCGGATTTCGACCACTTCAGGCGCCACTTTTTTGGCAAGGGCTTTTATCTGGATGGCGGTAATCAAAGCTAATTCTTTTTGACTATAGGGATTCTGTGCATGATCACTATGGCATTTGGAAAGGATCTTCGCAGTTGCATAAAATCCTTCTGGGCTTCAAAGCGTGAGTAATAATTACCGGCCTTTACTTTGAAGTTTGGCTGATCATACTCTAAAGAAACATTGTCATTTTGCAGAATTTCCATTGCCCTACCCTTAGCTTTTCTTGCATCTTCTGTACGATTACCGCTGTAAACCTGAATAGTGAAACCTTCAACGTAGTTAATTTGAAGATTTTGGTATGCAATGGTATCGAGAAGATTATGTAAGGGCTGATTGATGTCCGCGGCAGGGCCAAAAGCATAATCAGGATAAGTGATCCCGTTTTCAGATGGTGATCCGCCTTGATCGGAAAAATCAGGCATTTTTGATTCAAACTCAGTCCGCAGACCTGATAGATCCTCCTTGTAGGCCTTGCCATTGGCGGTAGTTTTTGGCTTCAGGACCTCACAACTTGAAAACAATCCAAGCCAAATTAATAGTCCAATGGTGATTAGGCCCTTATTCATTTTCTATCAGTACACATTTATTATTTCGGATATCCTCTTCTACCGTTTTAAATTTAACATCTTTTTTGATGCTACCATCAGCATATTGCACAGAGACTTTCTCGTTTCTCCCGGCTACCTTTTCCGACTTTACCGGCTCCATTTTCTGGGCTGGTGGCCGGTTAGCAGGCTTACCGCTAAGCAAGGATCGGGATTCTTCCTTCTGCTCATTGAGATTCTCCCGTCTTTGCCTTCTGGCTTCACTCACCTGCTCGGGCTCGCTTACCGGCAATTCAGCTTTCATAAGGAAGGAGATGGTTTCCTCATTGACCTTCCCTATAAATATCTTAAACAAATTGAAGGCCTCAAATTTGTAAATCAGCAATGGATCCTTCTGCTCGTATACGGCACTTTGTACCGATTGCTTCAGGTCATCCATTTCCCTAAGATGTTCTTTCCACAATTGGTCAATGATGGCAAGAGAAATCATTTTTTCCATTGCTGTTACCAGCTCTGCATTCCGTGTTTCCACACATTTTTCAAGATTGGCTGTAATTCGGATCGTCTTTTTCCCATCCGTAAATGGCACCAAAATATTCTTGATTACCGCACCCCGGGACTTTTGTATATCCTTAATGATGGGGAATGATTTTTCGGCAATTTCTTTGTTTTTACGCTTATAGCTTTCCAGAGCACTTTGGTATAGCTTTTCTGTCAGATCGGCTTCATTCATCTCCAAAAACTCGTCCTGAGACACCTCAAAATCAAGTGCTAAGGTGCTCAGTATGTTGATCTTAAGACTGTCGTAATTCTCGACTCCCTTGGCATTGAGTACCAGGTCTTCACAGAGATCATAAAGCATATTCATAATATCCAACTGCAACCGGTCGCCATAAAGAGCATTTTTCCTTCTTGAATAAATTACTTCCCGCTGCGAATTCATAACATCATCGTACTCCAGCAGTCGTTTTCTGATGCCAAAGTTGTTTTCTTCAACTTTTCTCTGGGCCCTTTCGATAGCATTGGTCACCATGGAATGGGAGATATCCTCACCTTCCTTAAGCCCGAGCCTATCCATTGTTTTGGCCATCCTTGGTGGCATAAACATCCGCATCAGGTTGTCTTCAAGAGAAAGGTAAAATTGGGATGATCCGGGGTCTCCTTGTCGTCCGGCTCTACCCCTAAGCTGCCGGTCGATTCTTCGGGATTCATGTCTTTCAGTACCTATAATAGCAAGGCCTCCGGCTCCTTTGGCTTCCTTAGTCAGCTTTATATCGGTACCCCTACCTGCCATATTAGTCGCGATAGTTACTGTGCCTGGCACACCTGCCTCAGCTACAATTTCGGCTTCTTTTTTGTGCTGCTTTGCATTCAGTACATTATGGCGGATTTTTCTTAAGGTGAGCATCCGGCTGACCAGTTCTGAAATTTCTACCGAGGTAGTTCCCACCAGTACGGGTCGACCGGCCTCAGTTAAGCTAACAATTTCTTCTACGGTGGCATTGAATTTTTCGCGGATGGTTTTATAGACCTTGTCATTTCTATCATCCCTTGTGATAGGCTTATTGGTAGGGATTACTACCACATCAAGCTTATAAATATCCCAAAATTCACCGGCTTCAGTCTCTGCCGTACCCGTCATACCAGCCAGCTTATGATACATTCGGAAATAGTTCTGTAGGGTGATGGTAGCATAAGTCTGGGTGGCATCTTCAACTGTAACGTTCTCCTTGGCTTCAATGGCCTGATGCAATCCATCGGAGTACCGCCGGCCTTCCATAACCCTACCGGTTTGTTCATCTACAATTTTCACCTTACCATCTACTACGATGTATTCTGTATCTTTCTCAAAAAGCGAATAGGCCTTCAGCAGCTGGTTGACTGTATGAATGCGCTTTGCCTTGATGCTGTAATCTTTTAATATGGCATCTTTTCTGGATACCTTTTCTTCATCAGAAATTTCTTCATTTTTTTCTAACTGTGCGATCTCATCACCGATATCGGGCATGATGAAGAAGGTAGGATCTTCTCCATCACCGGTAATCGTATCGATACCCTGGTCGGTCAGGTCTATGCTATTGTGTTTTTCATCGATGGTAAAGTACAAAGCACCATCTGCCTCTGGCATCATTTTAGAATTATCCTGAAGGTAAAAGTTCTCTGTTTTTTGCAGAACCTGTCTGATCCCGGTTTCGCTAAGGTATTTAATCAAAGGCTTATGCTTGGGCAGTCCGCGGTAGCACCGAAACAAGGCTAATCCACCCTCTTTCTCATTCCCATCTGCGATGGATTTTTTGGCCTCTAAAAGCAATTGGCCGATGAGTTTCCTTTGGGCCTCTACTAATTTTGCAATTCTGGGTCTTAACTCTTGGAAATCGTGCTCATTGCCTTTGGGCACAGGACCGGAAATGATCAGAGGGGTCCTTGCTTCATCAATAAGCACCGAATCCACCTCATCTACCATTGCAAAATGATGCTTTTGCTGCACTAATTCCTCAGGATCTCTAGCACCATTATCTCTGAGATAGTCAAAACCAAACTCATTATTGGTACCGTAAACGATGTCTGAGAGATAGGCTTGTTTTCTGGCATCTGAATTCGGCGAGTGCTTATCGATACAATCGATGGTTAACCCATGAAACTCAAAGAGTGGGGCCATCCATTCCGAATCACGACGGGCAAGGTAATCGTTGACCGTGACAATATGCACGCCCAGCCCTGTGAGTCCATTAAGAAATGCCGGCAGGGTAGCGACCAGGGTTTTACCCTCTCCCGTGGCCATTTCAGCGATTTTACCACTATGTAATACAATGCCTCCAATGAGTTGGACATCATAATGCAGCATGTCCCAGGTGATCTTATTACCGGCGGCAGTCCAGGAGTTTTGCCAAATAGCCTTACCACCATTAATGCTTATATGCTCGCGGTCAGCGGCTAAAGTTTTATCAAGGTGGTTGGCCGTGACTTCAAGGGTGGTATTTTCCTTAAATCTTCTTGCCGTTTCTTTCATGATGGCAAAAGCCTCAGGAACCATGGAGTCAAGGACTTTCTCCAATTCAGTATCACGATCTTTTTTGAGCTGATCTATTTTATTGTAAAGGGCCTCTTTTTCATTGAGGTCCATATCAGGATTGGCCTCTATGTCAGCTTTTATCTGATTGATTTCCTCATCAATGGGCTTTAAGGCTTCCTGTATCCCTGCTTTCAATGCCTCTGAACGGCTTCTCAGATCATCATTTGATAAAGAGGAAAGGCTCTCATATACCTTGTTAATTTCCCCAACCTGGGGCAACATTTTCTTGATGTCTTTCTGCGATTTTGTGCCAAAAATTTTGGCTATATAATTCAACATATTTCTCTAATACCTATCTAAATTCTTATTCAAAGTTAACGTGTTTTTACCAATTATGTGATAAACCATTCTACTAAATGGTAATGGTGCCTTCAAATACCAAATGAGCAGGCCCTTGAAGGTAAATATCTTTAAATGAATCGCCCTCCGGTGAAAATCCTACCACTAGTTGACCACCTAGAGTATTGACCAGAATGGGGCTCTGTTTGCCTCTTGCCCCTGCCGATAGGGCCGCGGCTGTAACCCCAGTGCCACAAGACAGGGTCTCTGCCTCCACGCCCCGCTCATAGGTCCTTACCGTAATTTCATTTCCTTGCTCCATTTTGACAAAATTGACATTGGTACCACCTGGCTGAAACCTTGAATCTGATCGTAATTTTCTTCCCTTTTCGGTGATATCGGATGCATCATCTAAATTCTCAAAAACTACCAGATGCGGAGAGCCAGTATTGAGCCACAAGCCTTCCGGGTGGGGCATCAATTCATGGACATCATGCAGGGATATGCGCACATCATCTCCTAGTAAAGTAGCCTGGTGCAGACCGTCATAAGCGTGAAAAACGGGATTTTTGGTAGAGATCATTTTTTGATCTAATACAAATTTGACTGCACACCTGCTGCCATTACCACAGAGGCTGAGGCTGCCGTCGGGATTGAAAAATACCATCTCAAAATCGGCCTTTGCATGATTTTGTATTAAAATGAGTCCATCAGAACCAATTCCAAATCGACGATCACATATTTTTTTTATGACTTCGCTGCCTTCAGGAAATATGGCCTTTCGATTGTCAATCAGGATAAAGTCATTGCCTGTTCCTTGATATTTGTAGAATTTAACTGGAGCCATTTTGGGCATTGGGTAAGTGAAAGCAGAAAGTAATTTTTAATGAAAAGGTGAT
>JBGTCD010000032.1:0-19914 GCA_041749015.1 Cyclobacteriaceae bacterium | reverse complement strand
TCCCCCTCTTCATTTTTACAATAAATAAAAGTCTTAAAATCCGGCAGGCCTGTGGTCTGTTTCAATACCATGCCCAATGATTCAGTATCCGGATCATTTACCCATACACCACCATTGAAATCATCCCATTGCGAATGCTTTTTCAATCCAGTAATCAGGGAAGGCATCTCACCACTATTTAATTTAAAATATAAATGACAGAATTCCGGCAGAATTTCATTGAGGAGTTGAGTAAATTCATTCAGCGGTTGTTGGATATCAAAAATAATTCCTTCTGCACCACTATTTAAGGCTGATAGTGCCGCTTCATTGGCCTGTTGAGTATGGGTACCGACCGGTATGGTTTGCACATTGACCCAGGTTCTTGCTGCTCCGGTAATATGATCGGTGGCATTATAGGAGTTTGAAAAATTATCAACCCAGGAAACCTCAGCCATATCCTCCTTACAATAGTAGGGCTTTAGGCTGATGCTTTGGCCGAAACCAAAATTAAGGGCATCGGCTGAATCTCCCTTAAGCTCATTGCTTGCTGCCTCTGCCCAGGATTCCTTTTTCAGATGGTTGAATAAAGCTCCTGTTTTTTTATTCATTAAAACGGTTGTTTTACTTTTTGTAAATCTACAATTTTCCTAATTATCGTATTAAAAATAATTTTTTGAAATTACCAAAATAAAATGAGAATACCCTTTCAGAAGGTGGGGTCTGTGCCACAAAAACCATGCTGAAAGTAGGGATTTCTTAATTATTAAAAATTAAATAAAAGAGGGGCCATTTTGGTTTTTAAGTTCGGGAATTTTTTTCCAAATTTGTTACCCTTTTACACAAGAACCTCTGACAAGTTCTTTCTTAATAATTTAGAATTAATGCAAACAGATTATGGCCAAGTATGGAATGACTGCCTCCTTGTAATAAGGGAAAACATTGCAGAACAAAGCTTTAATACCTGGTTTCAGCCAATTAAGCCCGTAAGGTTAGAGGAAAATGTTTTGACCATTCAGGTGCCTAGCCAGTTTTTTTATGAATGGCTTGAAGAAAATTATGTTCATATTTTAAAGCTTGCCATTGATAAGGTCATTGGTAAAGAGGGCAGGTTGGAATACTCAGTTGTGGTGGATGGGGGTTTTGGAAAGAAGAATCCTGTCACCGTAAATTACCCCAATAGCGGATCAGCGGAAAAGGCAAAATCAGTTCATAAAGAAGGTAGCAACGGCACTGCAGTAGCTTATGCCTCACCATTTGAATACAAAGAGGTAAATCCCTTTCATCAGGATTCGCGCCTCAATGGTAAGTATACCTTTGATAATTATATAGAAGGGAGTTGTAACCGGTTGGCCAGGTCTGCCGGGTATGCCGTTGCTGAACGCCCGGGGCTAACTTCTTTTAACCCTTTGATGATTTATGGTGGAGTTGGTTTGGGAAAAACACACCTGATCCAGGCCATCGGCAATGAAATCAAGCAAACTGTAGAAGGTTCTTTTGTGCTTTATGTTTCCTCTGAGACTTTCACCAAACAGTTTGTTGACGCCATCAAGATGCATAAGGTGCCGGACTTTCATAACTACTATTTGAATGTAGATGTACTTATCATTGATGATGTACAGTTTCTGGCAGGGAAAGATCAGACTCAGGAAATATTTTTTAATGTATTCAATCACCTGCACCAGTCTGGCAAGCAAATTATCTTAACCAGTGATTGTCCACCAAGGGATCTTAAAGGCTTGCATGAGCGGCTGCACTCCCGATTTAAATGGGGCCTGACAACCGACCTTACTTCTCCTGATTTTGAAACCAGGTTGGCTATAATTCAAAAAAAGATGCATGCTGATGGTATCCATATTCCAGAGGATGTGGTGGAGTACCTGGCCTATAGTGTGGATACTAACATCCGTGATCTGGAGGGGGTATTGATATCCTTAATCGCCCATGCTACACTGAACAGGATGGAAATAGATCTTGAGCTTGCTAAGCAAACGCTCAAAAACATTGTACATGATATTGACTCAGAGGTAAGCCTGGATTATATTCAAAAGACGGTAGGGGAGTTCTTTAAAATCACCGTTGCTGCCATGAAAGACAAGATTCGCAAAAAGGAAATTGTAATAGCCAGGCAGGTGGCCATGTATTTTGCCAAAGAATATACCAACCATTCCCTCAAATATATCGGTTATCACTTCGGAGGCCGTGACCACAGCACAGTGATTCATGCAGTCCAATCTGTCAATGATATGCTGGATACCAATGCTAATTTTAGAGCGCAGATGGGCGAATTGAGAAAAAAGATGAAAATGAAGTTGGCTGCTGCCTGAGTCTAACTATAACCTAATTTATCTCTAACTTTTCCCAAGACCTCTAGCCCAATTTTTCTGGCCCGTGCCTCCCCGTCCTGAAGTATGCTTTCCAAAGCCTCAATGTCATTTAAATAGTAGTCGAATCCTTTTCTGGCCTCAGAGAATTTATTCATCAGAAGTTCAAACAGTGCTGTTTTAGCATGGCCATATCCAAAATTACCACCTTCATAATTGGCCCGCATCTCCCTGATCTGTTCTGTGTTACCCACAATCTGGTATAATGCGAAAACATTGCAGGTATCAGGATTTTTAGGTTCTTCAATTGGGGTGCTGTCAGTGATGATGCTCATGACATGCTTTTTCAATTCCTTTTCAGGAAGGAATACATCAATGGTATTCCCATAGCTCTTGCTCATTTTCTGCCCGTCAGTGCCCGGAATGGTCATTACATTTTCATCGATTTTGGCCTCAGGTAGTACAAAAGTATCCCCATACTGATGATTAAAGGAAGCGGCAATATCACGCGTCATTTCCAGATGCTGTTTCTGGTCTTTTCCAACCGGTACAATATCGGCATCATACATGATGATGTCTGAAGCCATGAGCACCGGATAAGTGAATAGCCCGGCATTGACATCAGCTAGCTTATCGGCCTTTTCCTTAAAGGAATGGGCATTGGCTAGCATTGGAAAGGGTGTAAAACAATTAAGCATCCAGGTGAGCTCACACACTTCAGGAATCCTCGATTGCCGGTACAATAGATTTTTTTTGGTATCAAGACCCAAAGCCAACCATGTAGCTGCTGTAGCATGGGTATTTTTGATGCGCACCTCCGCGTCTTTGATGGTAGTCAGGGAGTGCAGGTCGGCAATGAAATAGAAGCATTCGTTTTCCGCTATTTTAGAAAGTGCAATGGCTGGCTGGATCGCACCCAGGATGTTCCCCAGGTGAGGCCTTCCACTACTTTGTATCCCTGTCAGAATTCTGGCCATAGTGTCTTGATTTTTTGCAAATATAGGGTCTTTCTGATTTTACCCATATGAATCCCGTATACTTGCTCAAGTTTTTTTCGTTAGTCATTAAGTAGTAAATTTGCATCTATGAGAAAAATACTGGTACCGATCTTTTTGCTATTCCTTTCTGGTCTGGCCAATGCCCAGAAAACTTACGGGGTTTTGCAGTTCAATGAAAAAATTCATGACTTCGGAACCATAGAGGAAACGGGTGGCGAGGCAACCCATCGGTTTATTTTCAGGAATATTTCGGAGGACACCGTCACGATTCTCATGGTCAATGCGTCATGCGGATGCACTACCCCGGGCTGGACTGAGGCACCAATTCCTCCTGGTGGGGCAGGATATATTGAGGCAGCCTATAACCCTTTCAACCGGCCCGGTAATTTCTACAAGTCACTGACCGTTAACACCAGCCACCCTAAAGAAGAAATTATACTTCTCAATATAAAAGGTCATGTAAACCCCAGATTGAGGACTGTAGAAGACGACTTCCCCTCTAAACTTGGGCCACTAAGGATGAAATCCAGTATGGTAAATATGGGGCGGGTGTTGACCGCTCCAATTCCTACACGAGGCGGCATCAAGGTATATAATGATAGTGAGCATCCGGTGGTGTTTACCGGTGAATTTGAAGGTCCATCATACATAAGACCAGCATTCACTCAGGATACCTTAGCCACAAAAAGCTTTTTTGACCTTGATTTTTTCTATGATGGCAAGGCAAGGAATGAATGGGGATTTGTTTCTGATCAGGTAACAGTATACTATAATCATGAAGGTGCCAGGAACCCTATTCAAATTTCTTTTTTCTCAAATATTGAAGAATTCTTTGATGATAAAAGTTTGGAAGCACTAGAAAAAGCCCCAAAAATTAAAATCAGTGAAAATTTGTATGATTTTGGTGTGGCCACTCAAGGTAAGGTCCTTACTCAATCAATTAAAATTGAAAACCTGGGGAAGTCAGTACTTAATATAAGGCATATTCAAACCAATTGTGAATGCTTAAAAGTTAGCGTGCCCGCTATGGATATTGCTTCCGGGGCTTCAGCCAATATGGAAGTTATTTTTGAAACAGATAAGATTAAAGGCACTCAACAAAAAATGATTACAATATTCAGTAATGACCCACAGAACCCAACGACCTGGGTTACAGTAAAAGCCCAGGTTAAAGTGCCTTAAGGTTTTTTACTGCATCAATTATTTCCTGGTCAATGTCCTTTGTGATAGGTAGCTTTATAGTAGGTACAGCAATATCTTCCACCTTATATATGGAATGAATTTCTTCCTCCAGCCCGGCCACCATGCTGATCATTTTGAAGTTTATCGGCAAATTCTTTTTCAGACATGCCTGCACTACATCTCTCCTGAAGTCGGTTTTGCTGGATAACTCGAATTCTTTATCATAAATAATTACATCAGGTTGCATGTCCATATACATCATCATTTCTTCTGGTTTGAAGAAACTGTATACAGCACCCTCCAATTCCTGTTCTAGCCCTAACCGAAGGGTTCTCACATCAAAAATATCCGATTCAACCAAAAAAATTTTCATATCTGTAAAGTTTAAAAAATTGATTGACGAATATAATACCAATATAATTCCACTTCTATATGTAATTGAAAATCAGTTATTTAATTAAAGTAAGCTAAGATAAAAAACCCAATATGGGAATTTAATCTCAAAATAGGAACTAAATAACCTCTTGTCTTAACTCATTGAGAGCTTCAGTGCAGGTTTGAAGGAGATGGTCAAGTTCTAATAGGATGAAATTTTCATTGATAGGTTCCTGACTGCATAAAGCCTCTAATGCAGTAACTCGCTCTTTCATATTGGTGATTCCCATAAAGGTAATTGAGGGTTTGATCCTGTGGATGGTGCGCCCTAATTCATGCCAGTTTTTTTCTTCGCTGAATTTTTGTGCTTCCTCCAGGGCTACAGGGATATTCTTCAGAAAGGTATCGATCATTTCTTTTATGAAATTCTCATCATTATTGGATACGTTTCTTAAATAGCTCAGGTCTACCAGTTTTTTTGCTTCGGAGGTCTCATCGGAAATTATGGTTTTAGGTCTTTTGATGTTTTTTCTGAATTTCAGAAGTATTCTAAACAGATCTTCTGGTACAAATGGTTTTGGAATGTAATCATTCATGCCAAGAGCAATACATTTTTCATTATCTCCTTTGATGGCGTTGGCTGTAAGGGCAATAATAGGTGTTTTTGATTTAGGCTTTGGGAATTCACCGCGAATGGTTCTAGTGGCTTCATATCCATCCATTACCGGCATTTGTACATCCATCAAGATTACGTCATAATCTTTCTTTCTTAATTTTTCCAGTGCTATAAATCCGTTTTCTGCAGTATCAAGTTCGCAATTCCATTTTTTGAGGACATTGGCAGCATAAAGCCTGTTGATGTCATTATCCTCAACGAGCAATAGTTTCATGCCATCAAACTCACCGCTATAAGAAAACTGTTGATATTTTCGGGACCCGGAATCCTTTTCCACCAGGTCCCTTTCTGCACCCAGTTCGTAGGGTATATAAAAAGTAAAAGTGGTTCCCTTGCCTTCTTTGCTTTTTACGGTAATTTTTCCTTCTTGAATTTCAACCAACTGCCTGGAAATAGTCAGTCCCAGACCTGTGCCACCATATTTTCTGGTTACGCTTTCATCGGCTTGAGAAAAACTATCAAAAATACTTTCAAATTTTTCCGGGGGGATCCCCACACCGGTATCACTTACTGCAAATTCAATTATAGCTTTGTTAAGGTCTTTTTTCTTTGTTTTAACACTCACGTTAATCTCACCCTGATGGGTGAATTTCACTGCATTACTAATAAGATTGATTAATACCTGATTGAGCCGCACCGGGTCTCCTATGACTACTTTATCAATACTTGGGTCAATATCATATTTTAGTTTTATTCCTTTTTCGTTGGTCTGATAGACGAAGGTGTCAATCACCGCCATAAGTTGATACCGGATATCAAATCCTACACGTTCCAGTTTGATTTTACCAGATTCGATAATGGATAGGTCCAGAATGTCATTGATGATAACCTTTAAGTTATCCACTGAATTTTTAATAGCGGCAATATATTTTTCCCGTTCGAATTTGCTGTCACTTTCCGACAATAGCTGGGCCATCCCTGCAATACCATTAATGGGAGTTCTAATCTCATGGCTCATGTTGGCCAAAAATTGTTCCTTGGCTTTTTGAGCCCTGAGGAGCTCCTCTGCGTCCTTTTTCCTTTGGGTCATATCCCTGCAGTCCAGAATCAATCCCTGGATGCCCTCCTTTTGTTTAATATTAATGGCATTAAATTCAAGATACTTGTAGGTTTGGTCTGCACATAAAAACAGGAATTCCACACCTTCTGTATAGGGTTTTTTTGTGCTGGCTATAAATTTTTTCTTTACTTCATTCAGGGTTTCAGGCTTAACCAGCCTAAAGAAGTTTTCGCCAATCAGGCTGCCGGGGGCATAGCCTAAGGTGTCTTCTACAGAAGGATTGTGGTACAATATGTTGCCTTCAAAATCCACCACCAGTATGATATCCGAACCATCCTCTACTACAGCCTTATAGAACTGCCCCTGGCTTACGTAATCCTCTAGTGGTTTAGTCTTGCTCATGTTAATAACCTTCAGATTCCATATCTTTTAAATACCGGTATATGGAGGATTTGCCAATATCCAGAACTTCAGCAACTTTAAGCACATTCCCATCATATTTATCCAGATAATGTCGTATGATTTTAAATGTATAGGACTTAAGGGTCATTTCTTCCTGAATGATGTTCTCAGCTTTGGTAAGACTATTAAAAGAAATATCCTCTGCTTCTATAAAGCCCTCGTTGGCCATCACCGCAGCCAGCTCAATTATTGACCGCAATTCCCTGACATTTCCCGGGTAGCCGTGTCTCATGAGTTTTTCCTGAGCAGCGGCGGAAAGAGAAATTTTTGAAAGTTGATTTTCTTTGATAAACTGATCCAGGAAGAATTTTGCGAGAATAAGGATGTCCTGATCCCGCTCTTTAAGGGCAGGTAATTGTACTGGAAGCCCGAGGAGTCTGTAGTATAAATCTTCCCTAAACCGACCTTCTTTTACTTCCTCAGCGAGATTTCTATGTGTGGCTACAATGATCCGCACATCGAGTTTTACCGTATTGCTGCCACCGATTCTGGTGACCTCACGCTCCTGAATTATCCGAAGTAACTTGGCCTGGAGGTTAAGATCCATTTCACCAATCTCATCCAGGAAAATGCTGCCTTCCTGTGCTTCTTCAAATTTTCCGGTCCTTCTGGTGTTGGCGCCTGTAAATGCTCCCTTTTCATGACCAAATAATTCTGATTCAATTAGTTCAGAAGGGATGGCTGCTATATTGACAGCTACAAAAGGCTTCTTTTTTCTTTTAGAATTGTAATGGATAGCCTTGGCCACCAACTCTTTACCGGTACCGGTCGCACCAGTGATCGACACTGTGATATTGGTGGAAACAGCTTTTTCTAAAATTTTAAAGACTTTTTTAATAGCAGGGCTATTACCTATAATGCTTTTCCCAAATTCGTATTTTTCAGAGATTTCTTCCCTCAGGAGATCCAGCTCTTTTACAAGGGTGATATTTTTGCGTGCATTATTAATTGAATTAAGTAACCGGTCCTTAGTATCTTCATCTTTGATGATATAGTCATAGGCCCCTAGTTTTAGCAGTTGTACCGCCGTACCTACCTTTTCCTGTGCTGAAATGATGATCACCGGTATACCTGGATCAAAGGCTCTGATCTGATTCAATACTTCCTCACCACTTAAATCGGGAAGGGTATAATCAAGGGTAATCAGTGAAGGCTTCTCATGGAGCTTGACCAGAAAGTCCTTGCCATTATGGAAAGCCTTTACCTCAAAATCAGGATTCAGACTCAATACATATTCCAAAAACTTTATATAGGCCGGGTCATCCTCAACCACAAAAATCTTAAAAGGTTCGTTTTGATACATACCTAATGGCCGTCTTCGAGTAAGATTAAGAAAATTTTTCTAAACTAATATCTTCATAGATAAATTTACCCCTAATTGGTAGAATTATTTTCCTTTTTCTGCTAACTTTAATTTCCTGCTGAAATAATAGTCTATGATTCCTGAGTTGCATCATCTACCCGATCATCAAATAGAAACCTTAATCAAAGCACCTTTTTTGGTTTCTCTTCTTATAGCGGGCGCTGATGACCATATTGACCAAAATGAAATCAGGGAGGCAGCATCTATAGCCAGAAAACGGCAGAAAATTTCAAGTCCTGTGCTGTACAATTTTTACAAAGAGGTCAATAACAGTTTTGAGGACAAGCTCAAGGTGGTCATGATGAATTTGCCTTCAGAAGCTACTAAGCGAAATATAGTCATTCAGGAAGAGCTATCCATGTTGAATGATATTTTTCCAGACCTGGACCCCAAGTTTTCCAAAGAACTCTATGTTTCACTATTGGACACTGCCAAAAAGGTGGCAGAAGCATCTGGTGGTATTTTTGGAATGAATAAAATTGGGGCAGAGGAAATGGAATTGATTGCACTTTCTATGATTAAAAATCCAGCTGCTTAAGGCTTAAAATGGCAGGCAAACCTACGCTGATCGGTAGCTCTGTAATTGCAATCAGACTAGTATTTCTGATGTGGCTATTCTTCACTTTAGAATATGCTTACGGCATTTATCTGAGCAATTTTGGCATCTACCCCAGAACATTTCACGGGCTCATAGGGATCGTCATGGCACCAATGCTTCACGGGAATGTGGGACATCTCATTTCCAATACAGTCCCTATGCTGTTTTTAGGAGCAATTTTATTTTATTTTTATAACCGGATTGCCCGAAAGGTGTTCTTTATTTGCTATTTGGGAACCAATATACTCGTATGGGGTATCGGCAGGGATGCCAACCATATTGGAGCCAGCGGGTTGATTTATGGACTAGCTTTCTTTTTGATATCATTTGGACTTCTCAGAAGAGATTTTTGGTCATTGATCATTTCGGCCTTGGTAATCATAACCTATGGTTCCATACTATATGGTGTAATGCCCTCACATCCTACCATTTCGTGGGAGTCTCACCTGTCGGGGGCATTGATGGGGTTATTTTGTGGGTTCGTATTTTATAAAGAAAGGAAAGTATAGTGTGAGAAAAAGTAAACGAATTAAACTAATTAATTGGTGGCCGCCATTATGGGGAGCGGGCATCAGGGTGCAGTACATGCATCCGGAATTGCTCCGGGTGAAGGTGGCACTTAGAATGCGGTGGTACAATCGCAACTATGTGGGGGTGCATTATGGGGGGTCATTGTACTCGATGTGTGACCCCTGGTACATGCTCATGCTGATGCAACAGTTGGGTCGGGATTACATTGTGTGGGACAAGGCGGCCAATATTCGTTTTAAGTTACCCGGAAAGGGGACAGTGACTGCTGAATTTGAGCTTACCGAGGCACAGGTAAAAGCCATCAAAGATGCGGTGGATGCTGTCGGAAAAAAAGATTTTATATTTAATTGCTTAGTGAAAAATAAGGAAGGCGAGATTGTGGCAGAAGTCGATAAAACTGTTTATGTACGCAGAAAGGATTTTAATTCTAAAAAAGAATGAAGAGGTCAAAAAAGATATTTTTAATAATTGCCATCATATTTTTGATAATTATCCTTGCTGTAAGTTATGACATCAGCCGCAAGACGACCTTTCCCGGATCTAAGCCGCAGCTTAAGGAACGAATTTTAAAAGATAATGATGCCAAAAGAGACTCTTTGAAGGTCGATTAAGATTAGCGATTTACTTCGAAAACAAGCCAAACAATTCCCTGTCAATTCTTTGAACGATATCTGAAAAGTCTCCATCATTGGTAACAAAATCAATGTCGTTCACATTGACGACTAATAGATTACCTGCGCTATAATTGGAGATCCAGTCTTCGTAATGCCGGTTAAGATTTTTGAGGTAATCCAGACGGATGGCATTTTCATATTCCCTGCCCCGCTTTTGTATTTGACTGACCAATCGAGGAATATCTGCCTGTAGGTAAACCAAAAGATCCGGAGGCTCCACAAGACTGACCATAGACTCATATATATCCAGATAGTTGGCGTAGTCACGTGATTTTATATAGCCGGATTCATGCAAAGCCTTTGCAAAGATGTGGGCATCCTCATAAATCGTGCGATCCTGAATAGAGGGGACACCATCAACACGGATATCCTTAACTTGCTTGAATCGATGATTGAGAAAGTATATCTGAAGATGAAAGGCCCACCGATGCATGTCTGCATAGAAATCTTCCAAATAAGGATTATCATCTACGGGTTCAAGGATGGGCTTCCAGCCGTAATGCCGGGATAGCATCTCAGTCAAGGTGGTTTTGCCGGAGGCAATATTGCCAGAAATTGCAATATGCTTTACGTCACGATCTTTCGCCATAAAGGGAAAACAAAATCTGAACTTCCAAAGTTGTCAGGAAAAAAGTAAAAAAGAAAGGCCGGAGAAACTCCGGCCAAACCAATAACCTTGAATTTTATGAAGAAAAATTCTACTTACATCAAATATACGATTTTTCTATTACAAGGTTAGGATTTATTGTTACCTAATTGTTATAAATTTTAATTTCCTTTAATGATTTCTTAAACTGGCTATATTTGGGCCTGTTTTGGAGGAAAATATTTTTTCTCCGAAGTGATTATTTTGAGGTTTTTAGGGTTTTAAAAGTACCGTATTTCAATGCCATTTATAAAAGACTCTGATTACCGCCCTCCATTTTATCTTCGCAATGGCCATTTGGCCACCATCATTCCGAGCCTATGGGGTGCTGCAGAAGAACCCATTTTTACCAGGGAGCGGATAGATACTCCGGATGGGGATTTTTTGGATATTGACTGGGTCACACAGGATGCTGACAAATTATTAGTGCTATCCCATGGCCTTGAAGGGAGCTCTGACCGGTATTATATCAAAAGGATGGCTCAGTATTTTTACGAACGTGGCTGGGACATTATGGCATGGAATTGCCGGAGTTGTAGTGGCGAGATCAACAGGCTGCCTATCTTTTATCATCATGGGGCCACAGACGACCTGGACCTGGTATTGCAGCATTCAATCAATAAATACCAATATCGAAAAGTCGCCATGGCGGGGTTCAGTATGGGTGGGAGCCTTACAGTGAAATACCTAGGGGAACGAGGCAGTCAACTTAAACCACCCATAATTGGTGCAGCGGTATTTTCTGTACCATGTGATTTGGCTGGCAGTTCCCAGGAGTTGGAAAAACCTCATAACCGAATTTATTTTAACCGTTTCATGAAGAAACTGCGTAAAAAAATTATTGCCAAGCATGCGCTTTATCCTGACCAATTTGATATTGAGCGACTGCCTAAAATTAAGACATTTTCTGAGTTTGACGATGTCTATACTGCTCCATTACATGGGTTTAAGGATTCAAAAGATTTTTACGCACAGTGCAGCAGCGGTCAGTTTTTGGATGGGGTGAGGGTGCCCTTATTACTGGTTAACGCCTGGAACGATCCCTTCTTACCCCAAACCTGCTATCCTTTTGAGTTAGCCGCAGGCCATGATAAGGTATACCTGGAGGTGCCAAGACTCGGTGGGCATGTCGGGTTTACCCCCGCTGGAGGCGGACCAAATTGGATGAATACCAGAGCTTTTGAATTTTTAGATCCTTTACTTTAAAACCCCTTCCGGAACATTTTAAATTACGAAATGTTAGAAATATCAATGATTAAGATTGTAAATTTGCCCTTTAGAATACGTTCGTTTTATGATTGACAAATCCAATTCTTTTCCTGTAAAAATCCCTCAAACAGAACAGGAACGCATCCTAATTATTGGCGGTGGTTTTGGCGGTTTGCAATTAGTCAGAAATCTCAAAAATGCACCATATCAGGTGGTAATGGTCGACCGACACAATTACCATACTTTTCAGCCGCTTTTGTATCAGGTTGCGACAGGAGGGTTGGAGCCTGATTCTATCGGAACGCCCCTTAGAAAAATTTTCACCGGTCAGGGCAACTTTATTTTTAGGATGGCCGAAGCCAAGCTGGTGGATCCTGAAGAAAAAAGGTTGTACACTAATATTGGTCATATTGATTATGATTATTTGGTATTTGCCTCGGGCTCTAAGACCAATTATTTCGGAATGGTTGATGTACAAACCTACGCCATGCCGATGAAAACCATCCCCCAGGCCATTGATTTAAGGGCCATGCTCCTGGAAAATCTGGAAAAGGCCATGTACACGGTGACTGAGCATGAGGTAGAAACCCTTATCGATATCGTAGTGGTAGGAGGGGGTCCAACAGGCGTAGAGACTGCGGGTGCCCTTGCTGAACTAAAAATGCGGGTGCTGCCGGCTGATTACCCTGAGCTTGATTTCAATCGCATGGATATTTATCTGGTCGAGCTTGGTCCTAAGCTTTTGGCTGGCATGTCTGAAAAGGCTTCCCGTAAAACGAAACAGTTTCTTGAAAAGTTAGGCGTCAATATATGGCTCAATACCGGATTGGTTTCATTTGATGGCAAAGTAGCCAAGTTTAATAACGGCAAGGAGATCCCCACTACCACGCTGATTTTCTCTGCCGGAGTAGCGGCAAATACGATTCCGGGGCTTGACCATGAAAGTCTGCACAGATCAGGCCGGATTTTGGTCAATGAAAATTTAAAGGTTAAAGGGTATGATAATATTTATGCGGTAGGGGATGTAGCTGGATTTTCTGCTGATGAGGGCAAAACATTCCTGCCAATGGTAGCACCTGTGGCCATTCAGCAAGGGCAATATCTTGCTAAGTTGTTCAGAAAAAAAGCCAAAAATGGATTTAAGTATAAGGATCGAGGTGCTATGGCCACTATAGGAAAAAACAAGGCGGTGGCTGACTTAGGCCCATTTAAGCTAACAGGCGTAGCGGCATGGTTTGTATGGATGTTCGTTCACCTAATGTCCATTGTTGGTTTCCGCAACCGCTTATTGGTTTTTATTAACTGGCTCTGGTACTATATTTTTTACCGTCAAAATATTCGATTGATAATACGGCCCTTCAAAAGAGAAATTCCCGAGCCTAAAGAAGAGACGGTAAAGGTATAGTAAGGTTAACCAAGGTTTTTGATCCCAGACCATGAAGGTTGATTGTGGTTTTAAGGCTTTTGAGTGTGCCTTTCTCTAAGCACGGTAATGACTTCATTAAGGTCATAATCCTTGGCCTGTAGCAAGACCAGATAATGAAACAGTAGGTCAGCAGCTTCTCCCAAAAATTGGGTTTTATTCTGGTCTTTTGCTTCTATAATTAGCTCTACAGCTTCTTCACCTACCTTTTGGGCTATTTTATTGATACCCGATTCAAAGAGGCTACTGGTATAGGATTTTTCACCCCCGAATTTTTTTCTTTCAGCTATAATGGCTTCCAGAAATGCCAAGCTACTATCTTTAATTTCTTCTTCGAAACAGGTATCAGAACCTGTGTGGCATATGGGGCCTTTAGGGATGGCTTTAATTAATAAGGTGTCTGCATCACAATCAAGAGCAATCGATTTTAATTCCAAATAATTCCCGGAAGTTTCGCCTTTGGTCCAGAGCCTATTTTTTAAGCGACTGAAGAAGGTGACCTTTCCAGTTTCAAAAGTAGTATTTAGTGACTCCAGATTAAGGTAGCCAAGCATTAATACCTTTTGCGTAAAATAATCCTGGATGATTCCGGGCACAAGGCCTGTGCCCTCATCAAATTTAACCTGCCCTATATCCTTTTTTTCAAGATTCCTCATAACCGAACAGGGATATTTTTTTCATCTAAAAACTTTTTAAGCATGCCAATCCTGATTTCCCCAAAATGAAAAATACTGGCAGCCAAAGCAGCATCAGCTTTGCCCAGAAGAAAAGCATCCATGAAATGACCTGGTTCACCTGCTCCCCCGGAAGCTACCACAGGTATTTCCAGCAAATTATAGAGTTTTTCGAGTGCTTCAACAGCAAAGCCATCCTTGGTGCCGTCATGGTCCATGCTGGTGAAGAGTATTTCTCCTGCACCACGCTCCTGGCCTTCTTTAGCCCAGGAAAACAGCTTTTTATCGGAGGCCTTCTTGCCACCATTTGTATGGACGATCCATTGGTTGTCAACTTTTTTGGCATCTATGGCCAAAACGATACACTGGGAGCCATAGGCTACCGCCAGTTCATTGATCAGGGATGGATCTTTTACTGCTGCGCTATTTACCGTCACTTTATCCGCTCCACTATCAAGGAGTGGTTTTACATCTTCTATGGAGCTGATGCCTCCCCCCACAGTAAAAGGAATGTTTACATGGAGGGCTATTTCTTTGACCAACTTGACAAAGGTTTTTCGACCTTCATTAGTAGCCGTAATATCCAAAAAAACCAGTTCATCTGCACCCTCATCGGCATATAGCTTGCCGAGGGCTACGGGGTCTCCGGCATCTCGGATTCTTTCAAATTTTATCCCTTTGACGGTGCGACCGTCTTTGATATCCAAACAAGGTATGATTCTTTTAGTCAGCACAATGGTTTAAGTCTAAATTCAAAATTATTAATCTTCTAGAGAAAGGAGTTCCTCTGCCTTAATTTTTCCTTCATAAAGGGCCTTGCCAATAATCACGCCATCCATCCCCATAGTTTTAAGTTTCTTAACGTCTTCTACTGATGATACCCCTCCGCTGGCAGTTATGTGCAATCCAGGGTAGGTTCTTCTCAAATACCCATAGAGCTTAAAGTTGGGCCCGCTAAGCATGCCATCTGTAGCGATGTCTGTTACGGTAGCAAAACTAAGGCCTGCCTTAAAAAATGGTTCGATCACCTTATCCAGGGATATGCCTGAGTTTTCCTGCCATCCGCTTACAGCCACCAGGCCATTACGCACATCAGCACTTAGGATGAGAAACTCCGGTCCTATGGATCCCAACCAGGATTTAAATGAATCCGGGTCGTTTACTGCTAT
The DNA here is from genome assembly GCA_041749015.1 of Cyclobacteriaceae bacterium. Taxonomy (GTDB): domain Bacteria; phylum Bacteroidota; class Bacteroidia; order Cytophagales; family Cyclobacteriaceae; genus JBGTCD01. The sequence continues at coordinate 4,631 of JBGTCD010000032.1, read as the reverse complement.
GCTGCCGCAATTGACCTGGGCAGCACCAGCATTAAGTGCAGCCCTGATATCTGCCGCTGATTTGATCCCCCCTCCAAAATCGACCTGAAGCCGGGTATTGGAAGTGATATTTTCAAGAATTTTTAAATGCACAACGGCACCGGCTTTGGCACCATCCAGGTCTACCAAATGCAGGTATTGGAAGCCCGCATTCTCAAACTCCTTAGCTACTTCAAGAGGATCTTCGCGGTATATTTTTTTCTTTTCATAATCGCCCTGTGTCAATCTGACGCATTTCCCATCAATAATATCAATAGCTGGTACAATCCTCATGATTCTATATTTAAAAATGCCTTTAAAATCTTTTGCCCTGCTGCTGCCGATTTTTCCGGATGAAACTGGACAGCATAGAAGTTATTTTTCTGAATGGCTGCGCTGAATGGCGTAATGTAATCAGTTTTAGCCATGGTATTTTCATTAACAGGCACAAAGTAGCTATGGACAAAATACACATGCTCCCCATTAAGTTCTTTAGGTATCCAGGAATCTTGAATATTCTGGAGCTGGTTCCAACCCATATGGGGTATTTTGAAGTCAGGATTAAAGTTGTTGTCAAATCGGTTTACATCCACTTCGAAAATACCCAGACAGTCAACGTTACCTTCTTCAGAGTGGCGACACATTAACTGCATGCCCAGGCAAATGCCTAATACTGGCTGTCTAAGGTCTTTTATAAGCCTGTTAAGACCCATAATTTTGAGGTGATTCATTGTAGTAGAAGCTTCTCCAACCCCGGGAAAAATAACCTTATCTGCACTGGTAATCACCTCTGCATTATCAGTGACTTCATGCTCAATATCTAATCGTTCCAATGCGTATGATACCGATTGGATGTTACCTGCATTATAATCTATTATGGCTACCTTCATCGTTTCATTCTAAATGATTCCCTTTGTTGTAGGGAGGGTATATACTGATTCCTCTTTTCTTATGGCCATTTTTATGGATTTAGCAAATGCTTTGAATATCCCTTCTATCTTATGGTGCTCATTGTTTCCCTCGGCTTTTATGTTAAGGTTACAGCGGGCGGCATCAGAAAAAGATTTGAAAAAATGATAAAACATTTCGGTAGGCATTTCACCAATTTTTTCTCTATTGAATTCTGCCTCCCAGACAAGCCAACTCCTCCCGCCAAAATCAAGGGCCACCTGAGCCAATACATCGTCCATAGGAAGACAAAATCCATATCGCTCTATCCCCCGTTTATCACCCAGGGCCTGGTCAAAAGCTGCTCCAAGGGTAAGGGCGGTATCCTCTATGGTGTGGTGCTCATCGATATGGAGGTCACCACTGACCTTTACCTGCAAGTCGATACTTCCATGTCGTGCTATCTGCTCCAACATGTGGTCAAAAAAACCCAGTCCTGTTTGAATCTCTGCCTTTCCCGATCCATCAAGATTAATATCGACCTGAATATCTGTTTCCTTTGTTTTTCTATTAATTGAACCCGTCCGTGGTTTTTTGAGTAAAAAATCCGCAATCTCTGGCCATCCTTTAGCTATCAGGGAGCAAGTTTCTATTAAATTATTTGCAGACAATTCTTTCTGCAGACTGCCATCATCAATGAGAATGGCTTTGGCCCCGAGATTCTTAGCAAGGGCCACATCAGTGATGCGGTCTCCAATTACATAAGAACCGGCTAAATCCCAGTCATTATTTATGTATCCGGTAAGCATGGCTGTTCCGGGCTTACGGGTGGGTAAATTCTCATTTGGGAATGACCGATCAATATGTATGGCTTCAAATGAAGTTCCTTCATCTTCGAGAATCTTAAGCATTTTATTTTGGACAGGCCAGAAGGTTTCCTCGGGAAAACTTGATGTTCCCAATCCATCCTGATTGGTGACCATAATTAATTTAAAATTGGTGCCCCTTGCAATATCACCCAAAGCCCTCAGAACTCCGGGGAGAAACTCCAGCTTTTCAAGACTGTCGATTTGCTCATCAGCAGGCTCCTTGATGATGGTGCCATCGCGGTCAATAAATAATGCCTTCTTTTTCATTATCGTCAAAATTTACGCAAAACCTGAATAAATTCCCTGTTTTCTTCGGGAGTTCCTACCGTAATTCTTAAACAATCTTCACATAAAAGTACTTTGGATCTGTCACGAACGATGATGCCTGAACCCACCAGGTACTCATAAACTTGCCGTGCATTCGGCAGCTTCACTAAAAGAAAATTGGCATCTGAAGGATATATCTGGGTTACCAGTGGGGTATTACCCAACTCACGCCCCAGGATTTTTCGCTCTGCCAAAATTTTTTCTACGGCCTCTCGCCGGTAATCCGGATGATCTAAAGCCTTACTAGCTTCATTTTCAGTTAAGGTATTGATGTTGTAAGGCGGTTTGATCTTATTCATGATATCCACCACCGATTGGTTGCCAAAAGCCATCCCAAGCCGGATTCCTGCCATGCCCCAGGCTTTGGAAAAGGTCTGCAGCACCGCCAGCCTCGGGAATTGGTCTAGCTTGGTAGTCCATGAAATTGAGTCTGCAAAATCGATGTAGGCCTCGTCAATAACTACAAGCCCTGCCCATTCCTCAAGCAACCTTTCTATGGTTTTTTGGTCCATTAAATTGCCGGAAGGGTTATTGGGCGAACAGATAAAAAGAATCTTATTTTCTGAATTATTTTCACGGAGTATGGCCTCCTCATCCAGGTGAAATCCGGGTTTTAGCGGCACAGTTTTTACCGTTACGTTTTGGATTTTAGCACTCACCTCATACATGCCATAGGTAGGTGGCGTAATTACGATGCATTCCTCCTTTGGCTCGCAAAATGCCCTAATCAGCAGATCTATCGCCTCATCACTACCATTTCCCAAAAATATTTGATCAGCACTTACTTTTTTAAGGGCTCCAATTTTTTCCTTGAGTTGCTTTTGCAGTGGATCAGGGTATCGGTTAACCAGGGAGGGGTAGGGGTTTTCGTTGGCATCGAGGTATACGGAGGCTTGCCCCTGATACTCATCACGGGCGGATGAATAGGGTATTAAATCCCTGAGGTGGGGTCTGATCAGTGACTGGATGTTCATGAAATTGTAGATTTTATGGCATTAAGCCTGATCGTAACCGCATTCTTGTGAGCTTCAAGCAGCTCAGCTGCAGCCATGGTTTCTACTACCGGACCCAGGTTTACTAAACCCTCAGCACTGATTTTCTGATAGGTGATTTTCTTTTGAAAACTTTCCAAAGACACCCCGCTATAGGCGCGGGCCGCCCCGTTGGTAGGCAGGGTGTGATTGGTGCCGGAAGCATAGTCTCCTGCTGATTCCGGGGTATAGTTCCCCAAAAATACGGATCCTGAATTGATAATTCTTTCCGATACAATTTCATCATCCTTACAGGCAATGATGAGGTGCTCAGGTGCATAGGCATTAATAAAGTCAACCCCTGTTTCCAGGTCAGGTACCACCACTGCCAGACTGTTTTCTAAGGCCTTAATCGCCACCTGCACTCTGGGTAACCGGCTCAATTGTTTACGGAGTTCAGAAGCAGTTTCTGAGGCGATGGTTTCTGAGGTAGTCACCAGTACTACCTGGCTGTCAGGGCCATGCTCAGCCTGAGACAGCAGGTCAGCAGCAATGAAATCTGGCCGGGCAGTTTCATCGGCCAGCACGGCAACTTCAGATGGCCCTGCAGGCATATCAATCGCTATCCCCTCCTGACTTACCTTCTGTTTGGCTGCTGTCACATATTGATTGCCAGGGCCGAATATTTTATAAACTTTGGGCACAGACTCCGTGCCGTATGCCATGGCAGCAATGGCTTGGGCACCACCAACCCTGAACACGCGCGTGACCCCGGTGATGTTTGCAGCATAAAGGATGGCAGGGTGTATATGGCCATCAGTACCCGGTGGGGAACATAGAATAATTTCCTTGCATCCGGCCTCATTGGCAGGGATGGCCAACATTAGCACTGTAGAAAACAAGGGGGCAGTGCCACCTGGTATGTATATGCCTACCTTTTCAATGGGTACGGATCTACGCCAGCACTGCACTCCGGGGCTGGTTTCCATGTCCAATAAGCCATTGGCCTGTGCTGCATGGAACTTGCGGATGTTGGCAGCAGCAGTTTGAATGGCCGGCTTGAGTTCATCATCGAGCTGGTCACCGGCAGATTTTATGGTTTCCAGAGGAATTTCAAGATTACTGATTTCGACCTTGTCAAATTGTTTGGTAAACTGTATTACTGCCTGATCGCCACCATTCCTGACACGAGAGAGGATGTTATTGATGGTGCCTTCCAGGAAGGCAGTATCCAATGCCGGTCTTTTGGTGAGTTGCTCCCAGGAGGAGGGAGGGGGATTTTTAACTATTTTCATCATCAGGTTCCGATTAAAACATTTCAGATAATCATTTTTTCAATTGGGATCACTAAAATCCCTTCGGCTCCCGCTGCTCTGAGCAAATCGATTTTTTCCCAAAAGTCGTCCTCATTTACTACTGAATGTAAGGAAGACCAGCCTTTCTTACTGAGCGGGGTCACGGTAGGGCTTTTCATTCCCGGAATAAGGGAGGTGATTTTTTCGATAGCCTCGTCAGGCACATTCATAAGAATGTACTTATTACTTTTGGCGGTGTTGAC
>JBGTCD010000031.1:0-11314 GCA_041749015.1 Cyclobacteriaceae bacterium | reverse complement strand
GATAAAGCCCTTTCTATAATTATTCCCTTGTACAATGAGGAAGAGTCGCTTCCACATCTCATTGAGTGGATATCCCAATCGGTGGAGCCGATGGGGGTGGCCTATGAGATCATCATGGTGGATGATGGCAGTTCTGATGGGTCCTGGGAAGTTATAAAAGGGCTGCAAAAGAATCACCCTCATCTTAAAGCCTTTAGGTTTAAGAAGAATTTTGGGAAATCTGCAGCCTTAAACAGTGGATTTAAGGCTGCCAGTGGGGATGTAGTGGTCACAATGGATGCCGACCTTCAGGATAGCCCCGAAGAAATTCCGGCACTATACAGGATGATCATGGAGGATGACTATGACCTGGTATCAGGGTGGAAGAAAAAAAGAAAGGACCCTATTTCAAAGACCATACCGTCCCGGTTTTTTAATTTTGTTTCCCGTAAGATATCAGGTATTCCACTGCATGATTTCAACTGCGGCCTCAAAGCCTACAAGCTGGACCTGGTGAAGGACATACAGGTGTATGGGGAGATGCACCGCTACATTCCCATGCTGGCCAAATGGAGTGGGTACTCTAAGATCGGTGAGAAGCCTGTGACCCACTATCCCAGAAAATTCGGGAAGACCAAATACGGTTTGGAGCGGTTCATTAATGGGTTTCTGGACTTACTATCGGTTACGTTCGTATCAAAGTTTAGAAGGAATCCCATGCATTTTTTTGGGACCCTGGGTACTATTAGCTTTTTGGTTGGATTTTTCATTGCGGCAGGTATTATTTTTAACAAGCTCTGGAGTCTGCACCACCATCTTCCGGCCAGAGATGTTACGGATCAGCCATTGTTTTTTCTTGCGCTGGTAGCCCTAATTGTAGGGATGCAGCTATTTCTTGCCGGATTTCTGGCAGAGATGCTCACCAGGGATGTCCAGGCCAAAACTGAGTATCCAATCCGGGAGCGCTTGGGTGATTAACAGGTATCATGAAGTACTTTTACTCCGTAGTGATTCCCGTATACAACCGGCCTGAGGAGGTCGCGGAACTGCTGCAGAGCCTAACGCAGCAAACCTATCAAAATTTCGAAGTGCTGATTGTGGAGGATGGCTCCTCAAAGAAATGCGATGCAGTAGCAAAGACCATTGAAGACCAGTTGAATATCCGGTATTTTTTTAAGGAAAACACCGGTCAGGGATTCAGTAGAAATTTCGGCTTTGATAAGGCCAAAGGGGATTATTTCATCGTTTTTGATTCTGATTGTATTGTCCCCCCTCATTACTTTCAGGCAGTGGAGGATCATTTGACCAGGGAGCCTCTTGATGCCTTTGGTGGCCCTGACCGGGCTATGGACTCCTTCACTACTACCCAAAAGGCCATAAATTTTGCCATGACCTCATTCCTGACAACAGGAGGGATCCGAGGGGGAAAGGTCCGCACGGCTGATTTTCATCCCAGAAGTTTTAATATGGGGATTTCACGTCAGGTGTATGAGGCCACCGGAGGGTACATCATTACCAGGATGGGGGAGGATATTGAGTTCAGCATCAGGATTATCCGGTCCGGGTTCAAAGCAGGGCTGATCCCTGAGGCCTTTGTGTATCATAAGCGGCGCACCGCCATGGGGCAGTTCTTCAGACAACTACATTTTTTTGGTCGTGCCCGGGTCAATGTAGGCCGGTTTTTTGCTGACCAGATCAAGCTCACTCATCTGTTTCCGGTATTCTTTTTCCTGGGCCTGGTATTGGCGCCCCTGCTATACCTCATTGATTTAAGGCTGGTCTATATGGCCTATGGCCTGTATCTGTTTTATGGGCTGTTGGTTTGGGTCCTGGCACTCATCACCACCCGAAGCCTCCCGGTAGCCTCCAAAGCTGTATGGGCTGCTTTCACCATGCTCATAGCCTACGGCCTGGGCTTCCTCTCAGAATTATTGAAAGGTAAGGGCCAATAGCCATTGTTGGTATATGCCATCATTACACTCCTTTTTATAGGTTAGTGTTGGGATTTACTAACATTTAATACTTCATCAGTCCATCCCCATATAAAACCTGAGTTTCCCGCCGATTTGCAGTCCATGTGGCTTTAAAGAAATTAATTTTATCGATGACTCAGTTCAAAAATTGAAATGCCTTACCTTTTAACGCCATGGTTAGGGTCCTCAGGAACCATCAACTTCCCGAATCAAGAATTTTCTTGGAACTTGATGCTGCATCGATTAATTTTAATCGAGAGGATGTTGGCACGGAAATAACTTCCGCGCCAGAGGTGGTTCATTTCTGAAAGCTTTACTAAAGCTATCGTGCGTCTTTGAGCTTAGATCGATTACTTTCAATTGAGAGAATTATTTTACAAAGTAGTAGCTTATGTACAAGTTTGGAGGACCTTTGAAACTGAATTGCTTGGTTGATTCAATTAGATTTCCTTTTTTTTATTTCCAAAAATATAATGCATATGAAATATTTTCTTTTTTTGTTTTTAATAGGCACTACGCATATAAGTTTTAGTCAACGCTTAGAAATCACTACAGGCCCTATATTGAATAATAAAGATATCCGAGATGAGATAGGCTTTCCAAAATTGATAGTTGGATCTCGGTACAAAAGCTATACATCCACTACCTTTTTTAACCCACACAAGAAACTAACATATTCTGGATTTGGCTTCCATAATAAGGAATTTCATTTTGCGGTACTTGAAGATTTTGTTAATTATTCGGGGGTTAAAAAGCTTACAGCAGAATCTATCACTGATAAAGTGAATCTGCGTAAATTCATCGCTATTGATGATAAGACATATGTTATTTATAGTCAGGAATTTCCTGAACTTGATGAGTTTACCGTTTACGTAAGCGAGGTGAGTGAAGATATGGTAGTGCTGGGAACTCCACTAGTCATTCAGAACTATAAAAAACTGAATCAATATGGAAAAAGAATTTTAGTATCCATTTCTGAAAATAAGAAGCATATTCTAATCTATCGCTTTTATAATAATAGGGCTAAAGAGAAGACGAAGATTGATTGCCGAATGGTTAATCAATCCTTCTCGGAGACATGGTCTAACATTTTTGAGACTGAAGGAATGGATAAAGACACATTCGTCAGGTCTACAAAGGTAGATAATTCCGGTAATATTCATATGTTAATCAATCTGAAGGTGGGTAAATTGTATAAGCCCCAACTCTATTCCTATTTCTGGAAAGATCAGTCACTTAAGGTGGCTTCTCTTGGCTTGCCTGATGGTAAAAATTATGGTACAAAGCTTGAAATTCTTAATGGAGAAAAGCCTTATGTAGTTGGGTTAAACGAAAATCGTAAAAGGGTCTCGTGTTTTGTTGATAAACTTGATATTGAAACCAAGAAAGTACAAAAATTAGAGTCAGTAATTATTCCTGAGGAGGTCTTTAAGGTTTCAAATTTCCGTTTAGTTAAGACAGGAGATTGGAAGGTTACCGATATTGTTTACCTGAACGACCATTCAGTTGTTGCATCCATAGAAGCTTTAAAGTATACTTCCAAAGGGATTCCTGTATCGACCAACACCTACGTTGTTTCTTTTAATGAGGCTGGTGCTCATAAGTGGTCGAGAACTATAAGAAAGAAACAAGCAATCAATGGGTATGGTTTTGTTGGCCATTTGCTCCTGCCAGCCGGCTCGGATGTTTTAGTAATTTATAATGATAATCCAGCAAATTATTCTTTGGCCCCCAGTGATAAAAAAGTTAAGGCATTTATGGGCACGAGTAACAAAACTGTAGTGCAGGAAATAGATGGCAATGGCAATGTAAGCAAATATGCTTTTACAACTGATAAAGACTTGGACGGGTGGGCTTTGTATCTTGATGGGTTTGAAGAAATTGAAAAGAATCTTTATTTCACCAGTTTTATCTACCCTCAAATTAAGGTTAACTTGGATACAAGAAACATAACCATTAAGGTGAATTAACTCCCCAACTGGGGAGTGTTTGTGACGATTGGCATAATTTTTTCCTCTGCTCTTAAGCTAAAATATCAGAAAATAAACCATTTGTTCGGTTTGTTCCGAACTAACCTAACAAATAAGTAGATCTGAGTATAGGAGAAATAAAGACCAGCAATTAGTTAGTAATATGGTCATTGACATAGTCAAATCAAAGTCGGCCAACAGCCAATTGCCAACAGCCATCCAGTAAGCAGTCCCTTCTTGATTTAGAGTCAAGGTCATAGTCAAGGTCAAAGTAACAGGGACAAGTTGTTCCAGTACCAATCAACTCCCCGGCTCTACCCTTAGCCTCGAAGCCAAAGCCAATGCCCCCAGGCTGGCTACTATTGATACATAGCCTACCCATTCGTAATCTACTAAGGCCTTGGCCTCCGGATCAAAAGGAGAGGTAGTCTCTGTGATGATGAGGCCGGCTATGAAGGCGGCTATGCCTGATGAAAGCTGCTGGATGGAGGACCGGAGGCTCATGAAACTCCCACGGTTTTCTGGTCGAATCACTGCCGTGACCATGGTGGTCGAGGGTACCATGCGCCCATTGGCAAGGATAAAAAACAAGCCCGTCACAACCAGCGCTGTCCAGAGCGGTATGGGCGGCAGATGGGTAATCAATAAAATGGGGATCATAACCAATAACCCGAAAATGGTAAAAATCCGGAGTCTGCCGTGCTTGTCGGCCATCTTGCCTACCCAGGGCGAAGTGAAAATGGTAAGGCCCCCACCAAACAAATAAATATAAGTCAGCTCCCCTTCGGTGAGGCCTACATTCCCCACCATATAAGGGGCAATGAATGGGATGATCGTAAAATGCCCAAACATCAGCACAGAGGTGAATACCAGCCCGGTAAGGGAGTTGCGCCGTCCAAATATGGTCTTTATTATCTGGATAGGATTTTGTGGCTTGCTGCCTTTGATCAGATGGCCGGATAGGGCAGGCACAAAGAAAAATATGAGCACGGAGTTGATGAGCCCCAGGCCACCCAGAAACAGGAAAGGGGCATGCCATGAAAATACAGTGGAGAGGTACAGGCCAAATGGCACACCAAACACCGATGCCATTGAGAAGGAAGCCATTACAAATCCAATCCCGGTGGACCGGCGCTCCAGGGGCAGTGCATCACTGACTATGGACAGAATAAGCGCCCCCATCACCCCTCCAAATGCACCGGTCATGGACCTGGTGATCAGCAGCACCCCAAACCCTGGAGCAAAGGCACAGGCCAAGGTGCCTATGGTAAATCCCAGATATACCCACTGAAGGGCTCTTTTACGGTCGAATCTGTCGATTACGAATGCAGCAAGAAATCCCGTGATGGCGGCAGTGAAGGTATAGGAAGCCACCAACAAACTGAACTCCGTAGGGGTGATATCAAACAGCCGCATGAGTTGAGGGCCCAGCGGCATGATGATCATAAAATCCATGATGTCGGTAAACATGGCCATAGCCAGCACCAACAACATGATCCTTTCTTTACTCATTGAAAAGGTGCTATTAGTAATAGTTTATTTTTCAACAACCATATTTTCTAAATATCTCAAAATAGTTGCGACTAGATTATTCCGGTTTTTGGCTTTTGCCTTAAACTTATCTAAGACTTCCATATCTAATTTTCTACCTTTTATAAAAACTACCTCAGGATTCTCTAATGCTTGTAAATCCTCCAAAGGGTTATTCTTTAGAAGAATCAAATTTGCTATTTTGTCTTTCTCAATAGACCCGATGGCACTCATGGCACTATGTGTTTTTGAAGGATTTATGGTTGCAGTTTTTAAAACTTCATAGTTGGAAAGTCCCGCCTGGCTATAAAAATAGAGTTCTTGATGGATTGATAGCCCTGGTACAGTTATTCCAATCCCGGCATCAGTTCCGCAAACGATGTTTACTCCTGAATCATGCAATTTTTTAATTGTTAACAGATGAAATTTGTGTTGGGCAAGTATCTTAGTTTCAATTGAGGGATCATTCTTTTTTGCATTTTCCCATCGGTCAAATTGGCCCTTGCTGTCAAATAGTTTAATGAGCGGATTCATGTAATCCATTTCTTTGGAAGTCAGGATGTCATCGTTGATGATCAAGTTGTAGATGTTGTAATAAACAATGAGGGTTGGGCAGAATGAAGTTTCAGTAGATTGGGAAAACTCATCTACTACTTGATTTAGCTTCAATGTGTCCAACTGATAGTCTAAAGGCTGTTGAATGATGTCTTCAGCATGCTCAATAGTGATAATTTGGGGATTGAAGTGGTAAGAATACGGTACCTTTTGAGATGGGTGGGAAACGATATCCATTTCAGAAACTTTGGCCTCTTCGATGACAGCATCAAATATTTCTTTTGGTAAACCATTGTAGGTTTTAATGAAATCATACCCTCTCGCTTTATAGCTCTTAACCTTCTGTACTGCTTCTTCTTTTGAAGAAAGTTGTAAATTATCAGATCCTTTATAATCTGGTCCGGTAAGTTTTGGTCCGGTGGTAAAAAACAATGGTGAAAATATTTCGTCGGAACTGATTTCTTTTTTCATTCTTAAATGCATGGGCATTCCCCAAACATTTCTTATCGTGGTGATCCCATTTGCTAAATACAACCCGAGTTCTTGCTTGTCCCATACGTGCACATGCATATCCACCAGGCCCGGCATTAAATACCCATTTTTGCCATCAATAATCGGTATGTTATCAATTGCAAAATGACCTCCAATGGATGCAATTAATCCATCCTTAATGTACACTGTCTGATTGGCTAAAACAGTGTCCTGAGTCATAGGAATTACATTTACATTTTGGATTATGTAAGAATTTGTTTCAGCATCAATATTGTTTTTAAGTTTTAAATAGGTGGTTTGTTGCCAATCGACTATTAGTGCCACCGCGAGTGCTATACATAGAATACCAAAAAAAATGAGGACATATTTTAATGCCTTCTTTGCTACCTTCATTATTAGTTTTTAAAAATGCTCTTTTTAATTTATTAAAGGTTCCGATAGTAAATAAACAAAAAGGTTGGAGTTATTTAAATCTTATAAGGTGGTTTCAGTAATAAATTATGGGTGCCATTTTTCGAACGGGTTTTCATAACTCGAAAAACGATCATAAAAGCGGAAAAATTTCTTAATTTTGCAATCCCAAAAATGCAATAATTATGTTTGAGAATTTGAGTTTGAAGTTGGATAAGGCCTTTAAAATGCTCAAAGGCCAAGGCAGTATTACTGAAGTCAACGTAGCCACTACGGTCAAGGAAATTCGCAGGGCCCTAATTGATGCCGATGTCAATTTTAAGGTAGCCAAAGATGTCACTGATAAAATCAAGGAGGAAGCCCTAGGAAAGGATGTACTAACCGCTGTTTCACCAGGTCAGTTGCTCACCAAGATCACCAACGATGAGCTCGCACGGCTTATGGGCGGCCGCAATGAAGACATCAAAATTGAAGGCAATCCGGCTATCATTCTGATCTCTGGCTTGCAGGGTTCAGGTAAAACAACCTTCTCCGGAAAGCTGGCTCATTATCTTAAGAAACAAGGCAAATCCGTCATGCTCGCGGCTTGTGATATATACCGCCCGGCAGCCATTGACCAGCTAAAAGTGATTGGTGAACAAGTTGGCGTGACCGTATACGCCGAACCGGACAATAAAAACGCGGTTCAAATAGCAGAAAATGCTATCAAGGAAGCCCGCAACCAGAATGTAAAAATCCTCATCGTAGATACCGCCGGTCGTTTGGCGGTAGATGAGGCCATGATGAAAGAGATCGCAGGGCTGAAAAAAGCATTATCACCATCAGAGACTTTGTTTGTGGTAGATGCCATGACCGGTCAGGATGCTGTGAATACGGCAAAGGCCTTTAACGAGCAGCTTGATTTTGACGGGGTGGTGCTGACCAAACTTGATGGTGACTCCCGTGGTGGTGCGGCCTTATCCATTCGTACGGTGGTGGACAAGCCCATTAAATTTATTGGTACAGGGGAAAAAATGGATGCCCTTGATAAGTTTCACCCTGACCGGATGGCCAACAGGATCCTGGGGATGGGTGATGTGGTGTCACTGGTAGAGAAGGCACAGGATGCCTTTGATGAGGAGGAGGCCGGCAGGCTCCGTAAAAAAATGCGTCAAAATAAATTTGACTTCGAAGACTTCCTATCCCAATTGCAGCAAATCAAAAAGATGGGTAATATCAAAGACATCATGGGGATGATTCCAGGCATGGGCAAAGCCCTGAAGGGAATGGATTTTGATGATGAGTCATTTAAGCCAATAGAAGCGGTGATACTTTCCATGACGCCTGAGGAACGCTCAAATCCTGATATCATCAGCGGCAGCAGAAGAAAAAGGCTGGCTGACGGGAGCGGCACTTCCATCCAGCAGGTCAACCAGTTGATGAAACAATTTAGCGATATGCGTAAGATGATGAAAACCATGAATAAGGTGGGAGCCAAGAAGGCATTGGCAGGCATGAATCCTTTTGGAAATTAAAATTGGAAAAATAAAAGCACCCTACTATATTTGACCCGATATGATGAACCACACTTACTATTACTACTATTATAACCCAGCCCGTAGTTTCGGATTGGCCAGTAGGTGTTTGTCGTAATCAAAAGAAATTGACAATAAACCAACCCGGTTCCGAAACAAGGAGCCGGGTTTTTTGTTTTTTTTAACCTTTAACAACCCTGAAAATGATGATCGAAGAAAAAATGAAGCGAAAGATCCCAACCCTCGAAGGCGACAAGCAGGTGTATGATCAGTATACTGAGGAGGATCAGAAAGTGTGGAAAATCTTGTTTGACCGGCAAATCAGCAATTTGCCGGGAGCTGCAACCATGGAGTATCTCAAAGGCATGGAGCGGATAAATTATACAGGAGATAGGATTCCAGACTTCACCGAGACTAATAATATTCTCAAAAACCTTACCGGGTGGGAAATTACCGCAGTTCCAGGGATTGTAGACGACAGCTTATTCTTTGGTCTGATGGCGGGTAAGCGGTTTCCTGCTACCACCTGGCTCAGGACTATGGAGCAGCTTGATTACCTCGAAGAGCCGGATATGTTTCATGACGTATTTGCTCATGTGCCGCTTTTGACCAACCAACCTTTTGTTGATTTTCTTCAGGGGTTGAGCAGGATTGGGGCACGCTTTGTTCACAATCCTGATGCCATCCATGCCCTATCCAGAATCTACTGGTATACCGTAGAATTTGGCCTGATCCGCGAGAAGGGCGAACTGAGAATTTATGGAGCAGGGATATTATCCTCAGCAGGGGAGACCAAGTACAGCCTGGGTTCGGAGCCTGAGCATCTTGAATACGATGTTGACAAGGTACTGAATACGCCGTACCGGAAAGATGCTTTCCAGACCCAATACTTCGTCATAGACTCTTACCAGGCCTTGTATGAGTCACTCCCACTGGTAATCCAAAGGATAGAGGAGCGTTTTGGAGGCTAGTCCAAGCCTTTTTTCATCATTTTTTGGGAGTATACGCTGGTTTGGGCGGTGATAAAAAGGGTTTTGCCGTCTGGGCCTCCAAAGGCAAGGTTGGTAGGTACCTCGGGGATGTTGATGGTCCCCAGGTGCTTACCGGCAGGGCTGAAGATCAATACCCCGCCGGGTCCCGTAGCGTAGAGATTGCCATCCTCATCCACCTTCATACCATCAGGAGTGCCGGGCTTATCTATGGTGATGGCATCCAGTAAAGTATCCAGAAGCTGTATGGATCGGTCTCCCAATACCTTAAACCTAAAAATTCCAGGCTCTATCTGTGACTGTGCCAGGTAAAGCGTTTTTTCATCAGGGGATAAGGCTACGCCATTAGGCCTTCTGTACGTACTATCAAGGAGGCGGAGTGAATCCCCGTTAAATAAATAAACCCCATTGAAGGCAAGTTCTTTATCCGGGCTGTCATCCTGGCCCTGAAGTCCGTATGGCGGATCGGTAAAGATTATCGACCCATCCTGAAAGAGTACTAAATCATTGGGACTGTTGAGCTTTAGGCCCTGGTATTGGTAGGCAAGAGATTTAATACTGTCATGAGAGACCATTACTGCCAGGTCCCTGCCACTATGCCTGCATAGCAAGAGTCGCCCATTGCTGTCATAATTTAATCCATTCGAATTGGCACTCGGCTCAAGGTATACCTGGGCTTCAGCATCTCCCGGTCTAATGATGTAAACAATGTTGGCAGGGATATCACTGAAAAGCCAGGCGGAGTCCTTCACAGACCATACAGGGCCTTCCGTAAACCGGAATCCTGTGGCTAATTTTTCCAGTGGGGCGTTGGCATCCACCAGACTGAGCATGGCATCATCCTTTACATCAAAGTGGTCAGAAATTTTCTGACAGCCTGAAAAGATGATAAACGCTAGGAGTGCTGAAATAAATAAGGTCTTCATAGTTTGTTTAATTTTTAATTAACCGTTGAACCATCGTATTGCCATTACCCCCAGTGCATTTTATAAAATACATTCCTGGTTGCAGGCTATTCAGGTTTAGCTCAACAAAATTACTTTGAAAGTTTTGTTCATAGTTAAGTATAAGCAACTGCTTACCCGCCGAATCCATAATGGTTATTTCCCTTAGATCTTCATTTTTATGATTCCAATTAAGATACACTTTACCGTTTGAAGGGTTTGGAAAGATTTCCAACTCTTGTAATTCCTGATCGTTAAGGCCGGTAATTTCTTCAGTCATTAAAAAATTTTGTCGGATAATATCTTTCGGAATTAGGTTGCTGCTCCATGCGAGTTTGACCGAGGCCAAACCGGCATCCTCAAAATAAAGCAATCTTAGCGGATATACATTACCACCAATTAAATCAATTTCACCACTCCATTCGGTAGCGCCCTGGGGCACCCACTGGTCAATGAGCATTTGATTATTAACCCACAACCGTGCCCCGTCATCAGATTCTACATAAAAGGTGTAGGTCCCGTCTACGGGTGGCTTGATAAAGCCCGTCCATCTGATTCTGAAAAAATCATTACCCAGGAGGCTTTCATCTGGTGATCCTTCACCCCAGTCAAAATTGATCTCAGGGTCAATTCTAATGAAGTCAGGGTCATTGCTAAAACTCCTGGTGAGATTAAAATACTCTCCAAATAGTCCATTACCATCCCCTGCCGGGGCCAGGTCATAATTGGCAATGATCGTCATCTCTTCCACAGATGCATTAAAATTGAGAATCTTTTCTGTCTGGCCTGTATTATACTCTGAAAAAATCCCAATTTGATCCGATAGAATAATCAATTCCCGGGCTTCCACTGTACGGGAGATGCCCACTACACTTGTTTCCTGATGGGGGGTAGTAACCCAACGACCATCCACATTCAATTCCAAACCGGGAGGGTCTGTTTCATAATTGATGGTGG
>JBGTCD010000030.1:0-31223 GCA_041749015.1 Cyclobacteriaceae bacterium | reverse complement strand
GGCCTCTGGTTTTTCCAATTACAGTGCCAGAGGGGTAGATTTTTTCTCTCCTGGAGAAGGGATATATAGCACCCTTCCTGAAAATGAATATGGTATCAATAGTGGCACCAGCATGGCAGCTCCTGCAGTTTCAGGAGTAGCTGCACTGATTATGGCTTACTATCCTGAACTTAAGCCTCAACAGGTAATCGAGATTTTGCAAAAGTCAGTGTATAAGCCGGAAGGGCTTGAAGTTAACAAGCCCGGACCACTCGGTAACAAGTTACCTTTTAGTAGCTTGAGTATCATAGGTGGCGTAGTCAATGCCTATAAAGCTTTGATCCTCGCAGAGGAGATGACCCAATAAGAAAAACAGGGTTAGTACTGCCCTTCATGCCCTAAAACTTCCAGAAAGGTTTATGGTCTTTTTTGGGGCTTTCTTCGGTCATGATCATTCGGAGGATTTCAATGGGCATGTTATTTTCTTTCAGGATTTGATCGTGAAAATGCTTTTCAGTCATTTTTCCGGTGTCTACCAGCTCTTGTCGCAGGGCTCTGATCTGAAGGCCGCCCAGCATATATGCCATCTGGTAGAGAGGGCCGTAGTTGCCCATTAAAGAGCGCCTGACCTCTGCAGCAGCATTATCCCGTTCGTGGCCTACCTTATCAACCAGGAAGTTGATGCACTGTTGTGGTGTCATTTTTCCAGTGTGGTAGTTGATGGAGAAGATGATGCGTGCGCATCTATGCATCCTCCAAAACAACATGCCTACCTTATCTTCCGGGCTTGTTGGAAATCCCGCATCATATAATACCATTTCCCAATATAAAGCCCAGCCTTCAGTCCAGAAGGGCGTTCTGAAAGGCCACCGGTAGGGTTTGTGTCTTTGATTCATGAATTGCTGCAGGTGATGCCCGGGGATGAGTTCATGATGCACTACTGCCTTAGAAAAATGGGGGTTATTACCTCTCAAGCTCATCATTTTGGTTTCATGCTCCATAGCATCAGTGGGATAGGAGATCCGCACTTGCTCCCCTCCAAGAAAAAACGGGGAGATTAGTTGCTCCTCAGGGCTGAGCATCCTCATGCGCCAGGTTTCTTTGGCCAGGTCCGGGATGGTGACCATATCTCTTTCCTCCAGAAAAGTGATGGCTTCCTCAGCCAGTTTGGTTACCAGTTCGGGCTGGGATCCGGGTTCGGGATAGGTCTGCTTCACCTGCTCAAGGGCTGCTTTCCAGTTATTGCCATGACCCATTTCTTTGGATGCCTGCAGCATTTCTTTTTCGCACCAGGCAAATTCTCTTTCAGCTATTTTTAATAATTCCTGGGGTGAGTAAGCAATAAATTCAAATTCAAGACTTTTCTTCAAAGCCTCCTGCCCGATAGGCGTGCCAATAATCCCGCTGCCATCATCCATTGTTTTATCCTCTGCACGGTAACTTTTAAGAAGTGCTGCATATTCTGTCAGGGTGCTGTTGAGTTTTTCAAATGGTTTTTGACACCACCAGGAATAGAGGGGATCATATCCGGAATAAAACTCATGAACATCCTTAAGGCCTTCCTGAAATTGTTTTACCGCTTCTGCTGCCTGACCACTGATCCGGTACGGCAATTTGGCTCCTTTTTCTACGGTGGTTTTCAGCTCTTTTATCTGATTATGAAGCGCATCGTATTGCCCTGCGGTAGCTTCAGCCTTTAAGGCTTTGCCTCGGCCGCGTTCTGTAATCAGGGTGTTCAATTCTGCCTCAAAGGGCAGGTAGGTCTTGATTTCCTCGTATTGCTGCCGTTGCTCTTTCAGAAAAAACTGGTCTCTGTTGATATTGCGTTGCAGGAGAACGAAGTCTACTTTGCCTTGGAGACTTAAAGAATTAAATTTGATACTGCCCAGCTTTGAAGTCCAGGATTGATAAAAGGATGCCATCCGATCCAGATGAATCCCACTGTATTTCTGGGGATATTTCCTCAATAAAGCCCCCTGATCAGCTTTGTAGGAATTAATCTCATTGTAAACTTCGGAGTATTCCTGAGAATAACTGATACCCGGTGATATCAGTAGGGAAATCAAAATAATTAGTAAGCCTTTATTCATCCTGTTTAAATTAAAGTGTAAAATCTGCATGAAATCGCAACTCACCATCACGGTAGAGTATATATGAGAATATCTTTTGGTCATCGGAAAGCTTCATGACCCATTCATTAGTGGCTGCAGCTGGTAATAATTTTCCAGTATAATCATCTGCCGGAAAGTGGAGTGCCATACCCGCAGCTTGGTCATGATTTGACCAGCCGCCGTACATGGTTACTTCGTCAGGGGTGCCATCTTCATGCCGGTGATCATGCTTCAACAGGATGCCCTTTTCGCTCCTGGTAAGAATCCAGGTCCTGGAGCGGTCCTCACCCACGTGAAAAGGGATGCGCAGAGAGTCTTTACCACAATATTCGATTTTCATGAAAAGAGTTGCTCCTTTAAATGGATTATCGTCACCTTCCGGATAGATCACCTGGCCGCTGCCCTCCTGGCCACAAATATTAGTGAGGCTATCGAATACTCCCTCCGGCTTATTGTTGCATGAGGCCATTAGGAGCAGGCTCAGAGCAAGGTGCAAAACATTAAACTTTTTCATTCAATTTGATTTTTTCTCAATTTAATAAATAAATTTTAAGCAGATATCAATTGTTATCCTTCTGTGTAAATTTGACTATTTTGCACCATGACACCTGAGGAAAAGCTACAGCTTAAGGCGGCCCTTGAAGGAAAAATCAAGGAATTGGAGGAAACCATTATTGATTTGAAGGAGGCCACCAAGCCTTTGGGGCTTGATAGTGCTGTGGGCAGACTTAGCCGAATGGACTATATCAATAATAAATCTGTCAGTGAAGCCAGTCTTAGGTCCAGTGAGCAAAAGCTGAAAGCCATGCAACGATGGATCAGCCTCTACGATGATGCATCAAGATTTGCAAAATGTACCATGTGTGGGGAAGAGATCAATATCAAACGGTTACTTTTCATGCCTGAAAGTACCCGCTGCATCAAGTGCGCCAATCGATAAAACCTATGTTCTGGGCTTTTCGGTGGTTTCTACTACTTTTTCGAGAGGACTTTGTTCTGCGGCTGCAGGATACCAGCAAGTATCCAGCACTTTGATATAATCTTCCTCAATTCGAAAATGAACTACTTCCCCTTTACTGACTTTCACCTCACTATTGGCTTTGATCACCAGTTTATATTGTGATTTTCCGGAGATTACCTGAAGGGTAATCAATTGGTGATCTCCCTGATAGGTGATTAATTGTGCTGCACCATACAGATCGCTGTGACCCTCGCTGCAGGGGGCAAGTTTTTCCGGCCTTATGGCAAGGGTTACTTTTTGATCAGTACCATTGGCTCTGTTGCAGGGGATAAACCCTATTTGTGATTCATATCCGCCGGGCTTGGTGAGAGCCTGAATGATGTTGACCTTACCGAGGAAGCTGGCTGTGTAGATATTTGAGGGCTTATTGTACAATTCTTTCGGACTGCCTGATTGCTGGATGTGGCCATCTTTGAGAAGGGCTATACGGTCTGCTGTGGATAAGGCATCCTTGGTATCATGGGTTACAAAAATGGCTGTGGTTTCAGTCCGTTTGAGAATGTTTCTCAGGTCTTCCCTGACCTGCTCTTTAAGCACGACATCTAGATTACTGAAGGGCTCATCAAGGAGCAAAATGGATGGCCGGGGAGCCAGAGCCCTTGCGAGGGCAGCCCGTTGCTGCTGACCTCCGGATAGCTGATGCGGGTATCGCCCGGCAAAGCTTTGTAAACCTACCAGCTTAAGCACTTCTTTTACCCGATCTTTTATTTCCTCCTTGCTGTAACCATGCAGACCATAGCAGACATTTTTTTGAATATCCATATGTGGGAACAAAGCATAATCCTGGAATACCATGCCCACTTTCCTTTTTTCCGGTGCCACAAATACATTGGCATCCACTACCACCTGCCCATTGACCAAAATGGCACCCCTATCAGGTTCTTCAAAACCTGCAATGAGTCGCAGGAGGGTAGTCTTACCACTGCCGCTTTCGCCGAGCAAGCCAAGGAGCTCCCCTTTTGATACCTGGAGGTTGACATCCCTGATCACAAAGGCATCCTTGCGGGTATATTTTTTATAAAGATTTTTTATGTCAAGTACGGTACTCATCTCAGGTTTTGGATATCCATTTACTTAAAAAAATGATGGGTACGATGCCCGTGGCAATGATGATCAGGGCTGGAACAGATGATTCTGCAACCATTTCATCACTTGCCAATTCGAAGGTTTTGGTAGCAAGTGTATTAAAATTAAATGGTCTCATAATGAGTGTCAAAGGTAATTCTTTTAAAACATCCACAAAAACCAATAGCGCAGCACTGATGACGCTCCCTTTAATTAGGGGTAGATTGACCTTCCATAGTGTAGCCAATGGTGCCACCCCTAATCCTCTTGAGGCCTCGGTATAAAAGTCTGACACTTTTTTGAATCCTGAATCAATAGGATTGTAGGCTACGGCCAGGAAGCGAACAATATAGGCAAAAATCAAAGCCCCTATAGTGCCGCTAATTAACAGGCCCATCGTTATTCCAAACGAGTTTTGTAGCCAGGTTGTTAAGGATTTATCCAAAAATAGCAGGGGCATCATGACGCCTACCGCTATCACTGCTCCCGGTATAGCATAGCCCATTACGGAAAATTTGCCCAATACCCTCATAAAGAACGTGGGGTTTATTTTTACTGCATAAATGAGAATGACAGAAAGAAATGCACAAAGCATTGCGGTACCTGCCGCCAGTGAAAAGCTATTAAATATCAACCTGAAAAAACTTAAATCAACAACCTTATAGGCGGTGTCCAAAGACCAACCCATGAGTTGGAGTGTGGGTAATATAAACCCAAAAAATACCGGCATGAAGCAAGTAGCAACACAAACTGCCTGCATAGGCTTAGACAACTTAAACTTACTGATCGGTTTACTTCCGGGGGAATTGTCATCGAATCGTGCCTTGCCGCGCTGGAGCCGCTCCAATCCTAATACCAGAAAAATCACCACGAGCAGTAAAGAGGACAGATAAATTGCAGCATTGACATCTCCTAAAGAAAACCACGCCCGGAATATCCCTGTGGTGAAGGTGCTTACTCCAAAGTACTTCACAGCTCCATAGTCATTGAGCACCTCCATAATGACCAGACTCACACCTGCCACAATTGCCGGTCTGGCAATCGGCAGTGCAATAGAGAAAAATGTTCTGGAGGGGCTGCTCCCTAATATCCTTCCTGATTCCAGAATGTTGCGGGTTTGCCGCGAAAAGGATGCTCTGGTGATGACATATACATAGGGGTATAGCACAAAAGCCATCACCAGCATCACCCCCTGGAGGTTCATGATTTCAAAAAATGAAGGATCAGGGTGCAGGCCCCAGTTTCTCAGGGTAGTCTGAATGGGGCCGGTATAATCCGTAATGCCGGCATAGGCAAATGCAATGATGTAGGTAGGCACAGAAAGGGGGAGTACCAATGCCCATTCAAAGATCTTCCTTCCGGGGAAATTACAGGTGGAAACCACCCAGGCTGTCGAAACTCCAAGGATCAGAGTAATGGCACTAACCCCCAAAATGAGCAGGAGTGAATTTGCTACATAATGACCCAGAACGGTTTCGGAAAGATGCTTCCAGGTATCTGAAGGCCCATCAAATAAAAAATATACGATAGTAGCAAGGGGAGTGCCTACAAGCAGGGCGATGAGGAGGGCATAAATTACCCAGATATTGATCCTTTTCAATCCCCTGCGGCTGCGACTGATTGCAGCATCACCTCGCTTGATTAATAGCATCTTTTACTTCCAGCCTGCTTTGTCAAAAATTCTGACAGCAACTTCATTATTTATACCTAATTTCTCAAGCTTGAGGGTATCAATCTGATGTTGGCCCCAACTAGTGGCCGTTTCAGACCATGCGGTACCTTCCTTAACGGGATATTCATAATTGGCTTCAGCAAAGGCCTTTTGGGCCTCATCAGAAACCATGAACTCCAGAAATTTAATAGCATTTTCTTTGTTAGGCGCGTGTTTTGCTACTCCCGCACCGGATATATTGATATGGGTGCCTGTAGAATTCTGATTAGGAAAAATGATTCCCACATTACTTACGGCCAACCTTTCTTCTTCACTTTCTGACTCGGCCATATGTCCTAAGTAATATGTATTGACCAGGCTTAGGTCTCCTGCTCCGGCAGCAATAGCCTTTACC
This sequence comes from Cyclobacteriaceae bacterium, assembly GCA_041749015.1. GTDB lineage: Bacteria > Bacteroidota > Bacteroidia > Cytophagales > Cyclobacteriaceae > JBGTCD01. The sequence goes on along the minus strand of JBGTCD010000030.1, from coordinate 24,981 downwards.
TGATCGCGGTCATTACCTCTTGGCGACCGGGCCAGGTTTTTTACAACACCCTCTGCCCATTCCATAGCGACTTCCTCCCCATGATGGGCCACCATGGCAGCCAGAAGAGATTGGTTATAGATGTTTTCGGAGGAGCGCATCACGACCTTTCCTTTAAATTGTGGATCAGCCATATCTTCATAATTTTGAATATCATCAGGGTTTACCCGGTCCTTGGCATAAGCAATGATTCTCGCTCTATAGGTAAGACCAAACCAGTGACCTTCGCTGTCTTTGAATTGCGGCTTGATGGTCTCGGAAAGGATGCTGGATTCAATCCCTTGTAATAATCCGAGACTCTTTGCCCTATGCAGCCTTCCGGCATCCACGGTGATCAAGACATCAGCGGGGGATTTTTCACCCTCCAGTTCCAGGCGCTTGATGAGCTCATCAGCACTGGCACTGACTACATTTACCTTAATGCCTGTTTGTTCTGTAAATTTATCAAACAGCATTTGGTCAGTCTCATAATGCCTGTGGGAATAAATATTTACTGCTCCATTATCGTCCTGGCCCTCTTTTTTTTCAGTGCAAGATATAGCTATCACTCCTACGAATAGCCAAAAAATATACTTCATTCGAATAGAATTTTGTTCGAGTCAAAGTTAATAATTATTTAGATTAAATCTAAATAAAAAAGTATTGCCGGATCAAAAACGTATTTGGAGGCTGTAGAGGGGTGTGCTGGACATTTTATTAAATTTTATGTAGATTTGTTATTACGATTCAGTCTTGGTTTTATTTTTTCAACTATGGAATTCTTCAAAACAGAAATCGGACTACTAATCTTGCAGTTAATTCTGGTAACCGGCATAACCCTTTGGGTGTATGCTCTTTATCGGATATGGAAGAGAAAGAAGCCCTCCAACAGTGCCAAATTGCTGACCACTTTAGTGGTGAGCCTGGTGCCGCTATTAGGACCTGCTACCTATATATACTTGCGATTGAAATAATGGGATAAAGATTTCAGCCATTTAATTTTGGATGGAAAATGGTACTCTGACATGAAACCCTATGTTCCGCCCCATATTTCTAATACCGAAGGGTCTGAATAATGCTAAATGGTCGAAGTACGCCACATCGAATAAATTTTGAACGGTCAACTTGAATTCAGCAGTTTTCCATTTTGTGCCTACAGCCATGCCTACTAAATGATAACCCGGTGTGGTGATTTCATCCATACCAATTCTGTTCTGAGCACTGACCTGATGTAATTCTATGTTTACAAAACTATTTTTTAGGGAATTGCCGGTTGGGCCCCAGTCCCATCTTACGGAATGGCGCAGCTGAAATGGTGGAATCATGGGAAGCGGGGTGTCATTATCGCGTCTGGTGCCCTGCACCATTTCCAAAGAAGACTTAAAGGTAAGATTCTTTAAAAATACAGGATTCCAGGCCACTGCATGCTCCATACCATACAACCGTGTGTTGGCCTGCTCAAACCGCCAAACGACCAGATCATCTATGGTCTCAGAGGTAGGAGAGAAAAATATATAATTGTTGATATGGTTGTAAAAAAGCCCGGATTCTATTTCAAGACCATTAATCCGGTAAACAAAACCCAGGTCTCCTTCAATATTTTGTTCCCTGTCAAATTCAGCATTGCCAATTTCAAATCGTGTGGTGCCAGGATGTGGACCATTGGAGAAAAGCTCTGCAAGGTCCGGAGCCCGAAATCCTGTTGCAATGTTTGACTTGATGGTTATATTTTGTCTGGCTTTAAAGGCAGCGCCGATAGACCCGCTGAATCCGTCAAATTCTTTGCTAAGCGTCCTGGCATCCGGTGCCCCAGGTAAAATAAATCCGTATTCTACAAGCTGGTCAGAACTTGCATCAGCGATGGTGTTTCGATAATCATACCGAAGGCCGCCTTGCAGATTCCATCGGTCCCAATCGTAATGAAACATTCCGTACAGTCCAATATCGTTCAATCTTGCATCAGGAATTAAAATCTCTTCCACGTCATTCATATTGGAATTAAGGAGTCTGAAGCCCTGAATACCTGCAATCCATTCCCCTGAATTGCCTATTGGGAAATAATACCGGAAGTCATAAGAGATATTTTTTTGCTCAAGACCCAGGTCTACCGCATTGAAGTCATCCTCAATTTCTTTACGGAAGTTATGATGGTATGAAATGCTGGTCTGTAGCCTACCCTTACCCAGATATATATTGCTTTCATTGCTAAAGATATAGTCTCTCACATCCTGAAAAGGGAGTTGCATTTTACGGTCGTTTCGGGTAGTGGCCAGCTCAGGATCATCCTCAATTATCCCTATATCCTGGTGGTGCCCCGTGACAGCAAACCGGGTGCGGCCCCAGGATTTTTGTATTCCTGCCCCGGCTTTGATGGTCTTGGTTTGAAATCTGGAGTTTCCAATGGTGTTTCCATTGCCATCGAGGTAGTCGGCATGGCTCTCATGGCCGGCATTAAGATTCCAGAAAATACCACTTTTTTGATGGCCCCTTACCCCAGCCTGGGACTTGATGCCCAAAGTATTCGAAAAGGTACTTACTCTGGCATCCCCTTCTATGGTTGCCTGAGCAGGGATAGGCTTTTCGATCACTTGTACCACGCCGCCTATGGCACCTGAGCCATAAATCAGCGAAGCAGGTCCTTTGATTACCTCCACCCGGTCTACCCCGGTCTCGTTTAATCCCAGCCCATGATCTGCACCCCATTGATGATTTTCAAAACGATTGCCCTGGTAAATGGTAAGAATCCTGCTGAAGGAAAGACCCCTTATAAGCGGCTTGCCAATCCCGGGGCCGAAGTTGACTTGTGAAACGCCCGGTATTCTTGTAAGGGATTCCATCATGGTAGGCGCACCGGTGCTGAGGATGGCATCAATACCCATGCTTTCAATCGAAACCGGGGAGTCATCCTTGCGCTGAATGTAGGCACCAGAAACTACAATTTCATTACCAGAAGTAGATCCTAAAGTCAGAATGAAGGCAATGATTACCCGCTCCTGATCTACCACTATTTTTTGGCTGACACTACTCATACCCACATGTGAGGCCTGCACCAAATACGTTCCCTGGTTAATCGGTCCGATGGTGAAGGTACCATTTGAATCGGAAACTGACCCTTTGTTTAATGCAGGAATGATGACATGCGCATACCTAAGGGGTATCCCATTCTCATCATGGACCGTACCCAGGATCTTTTGGCTGTATCCTGAAATAGAAAGAGAAACAATTAAAGTGGTAATTATGTATTTGAAATGCATCCTTAAATTGTGTGATATACAAAATTATTAATTTTTTTGCGTACTAAAAATTAATTTAGATAAATCTAAAAAAATATTATTGCTTATCTTAATATTAAATGATGAACCATCAGAATGTCAATTTGTTTTAATGGATAAAATCATCACCTGAAGGGTTAATGACATTTTACAAATAGGATAAATTGTCTTTAACCGTTTATTTTGATTATTTTGTGACATCATTAAGAAAAGCTGCTTTGAACGATAGCCTGGTAATCATCCCGACCTTCAACGAGAAAGAAAATATTAGTGACCTTATCAAGGCTATTTTTAATCTTGCCCTGCCATTTGATATTTTGATTGTGGATGATAATTCACCGGATAGTACTGCCGCCATCATTCGGGAGATGCAGGAGGATTTTAAGTCAAGAGCACAATTCAAAAATCAATTATATCTCATGGAGCGCCCCGGTAAGCTTGGGTTGGGCACTGCCTATATCGATGGGTTTAAATTTGCCCTGGAGAAAGGGTATGAATATATTTTTGAGATGGATGCTGATTTTTCACATAATCCTGATGATTTGCTGCGACTGTACAAATCATGCAGTGAGGATGGATATGATGTGACGATTGGTTCCCGGTACATCACTGGAGTCAATGTGGTCAACTGGCCAATGGGCAGGGTGGTGATGTCCTATATGGCCAGCAAATATGTACAGTTTATCACGGGATTGCCCATTTTGGATACCACGGCTGGGTTCATCTGTTACAGAAGGAAGGTACTGGAGGCCTTTGATCTCGACCGTGTGAAATTCGTTGGATATGCCTTCCAGATAGAAATGAAATTCACCGCCTATAAATTGGGCTTTAAGATTAAGGAGATCCCCATTATTTTTACAGACCGGACCAGAGGCACTTCCAAAATGACCCCTGGCATATTTAAGGAAGCATTTTTTGGGGTAATGAACTTAAAGATAAAAAGCTGGTTTAAAAAATATCATCCAAGGGAAGTTGATGAGGTTATCCCTGTCGAAAACCAGGCAGAAATCAAAATGCTTTAGGATCTGCCTATCTTAACTTCTGCACTTTTAGCGGATCTCTATTGAAGTAATGATTTAGCACAGGATAAGCTAATACCGATGCCAGAATAATCAGGGTACCCCAATAAAAGCCACCGGCCATTTTTTCTTTATCACCAAAGATAATCAAGGCCATGATAATGCCGTAGACCGGCTCCAGGTTCACGGTAAGATTCACAGCAAAAGCTGAAATCCTCTTCATGAGTTCTACCGAAAGGGAGTAAGCATATACCGTACAAATTATAGCTAAAATCCCCAGATAGAGCCAATCCATTTCGGTAGGCACCAGACTCAACGTTCCATCTGAAAACCATTTCATATAGACCGGAAAAAACAAGGCCGTACCAGCACAAGCGCCAATCATTTCATAAAAAGTGATCATGTAGGGGTTATGCTTTCTGGTAAATTTCGCATTGATCACGGTGAATAATGCCCCTAAAAATGCTGAAGCCACAGCCAGTCCCAGACCCAGGGCATGGTCAAATTCAAACCTGAAAATTACATATAAGCCCAGGATGGCGACCAATCCAAGTACCACTTCAAAAACCTTGATCTTGCGCCGGTTCATTAATGGTTCGAGAAAACTGGTCCATAATGAACAGGTGGCCATGCCAGCAAGACAAACTGAAGCAGTAGAAATCCTGGCGGAGGCAAAAAATAAAATCCAGTGGGCTCCTATAAGTAGGCCTGTTCCTAACATTTGAAGGATCGTGATACCACCAAGGTCAAAAGACCTGCCCCTGAACCATAACAAGAGCCCAAGCACCAAAAAAGAGATTAGAGTCCTGTAAAAAACAATTTCTACCGCAGGAATGGTAATTAATAATCCCAGGATGGCCGTAAACCCCCAGATGAACACGGTGAAATGCAGCTTGAGATAGTCAGCCGAGAGGATTTGCATTATCGCGGCACAGTTTTGTAAAGTAATAGCGTAATCCCGGCGAAGGTAATGTTTGGGATCCAAACTGAATACATCGGATTGATGGCTCCTGTTTCGGCGATGCTTTTAGTCATCGTAAACAAGAGGATAAAAACGAATGAAAGAAAAAATCCCAGGGCGATTTGAAATCCTGCGCCTCCTCGTCGTTTTTTTGCTGACACGATCACGCCCATCATGGCCAAAATGATGACTGTAAAGGGAGAGGTAAATCGGATGTATTTTTCCACCTCATAAACTTCTACGTTACTGGCCCCACGAAATCGCAGCGTATTGATTTGGTCGTTGAGTTCAGGGATGGTCATGCCATCGTATTCTTTATAATCATTACCAAATTCACTGGGGAGGATTACCAGGGTGGTATCCATTTCTTTGCCCTGGGTAATGATTTCATGCATCCCGTCAATCTTTCGATTGCGCCAATTGATCAGGCGCCATCGTTCTTCTTCCTCAAGCCATTGGATTCTATCTGCCGTCAGTTTTTCTAATAAAACGGTGCTATCTATGCGCTCCAAAGTGAAACGATAACCAATGTTGGATTGGTTGTTGAAACGCATGAGATACAGGTAAGTATTGTGAGCCACCTGGATGTGCACATTGGTTTTGTCGTATCTGTAGTTGCTTTTAAAATATTCCAATTCAAAGGCAATTCGGGATTTATTGGAATTGGGAATCACCCAGCCAGTAAGGTAAAAACTGATGCCCCCGATTATGGCAGCACCGATGAAATAGGGTAGCATTAGCCTTCTAAAACTAGTCCCGCCGCTCAGTATGGCTATGATCTCTGTATGGCCGGCCATTTTAGCCGTCACATACACCGTGGCAATAAATACGGTAATAGGCGTGAGGAGATTTGCCATAAAGGGTATGAAATCAAGATAATAACCCAGAATCTCCGAGGCACTCAGGTTATTTTTGGCAAATTTTTCGGTCTTCTCAGTAATATCAATGACCACAATTACCAATATGAGGATCAGCACCACAAAGAAGAAGGTTTGCAAAAATCGGGTCAATATGTACCGGTCAATAATCTTCATATCACAATCTTGTGGTTACCGTTTTTACCATTTTCTCTTTCCACTCAAAAAAGGTACCAGATTCAATTTGGTTTCTGGCTTCCTTTACCAACCAAAGGTAAAAGGTAAGGTTATGAATGCTTGCGATCTGTGCGCCTAGAATTTCCTTACTAATGATCAAATGCCTGAGGTATGATTTGGAATAAAATGTACTGACGTAGCCGCCAAGGTCTGGATCAATGGGCTCAAAGACCTTTTGCCATTTTTCATTCCTGATATTTACGATGCCTTTAGTGGTAAACAACATTCCGTTTCTGGCATTTCTGGTAGGCATCACACAATCAAACATATCAATGCCTTCGCCGATACACTCTAATATATTTTCCGGTGTGCCCACACCCATCAGATACCGGGGTTTGTCTGCTGGCAAAATCTCACATACCAGGCTGGTCACCTCATACATGATTTCGGCTGGCTCTCCTACGCTCAACCCACCTATGGCATTTCCCGCCATGCCTTTTTCTGCAATGGTTTCTGCCGATATCTTTCTCAAATCTTTATACGTGCTCCCCTGTACAATCGGAAACAATACCTGATCATGACCATAGAGAGGCTGGGTTTCACCCATGCGGGAATTGCAGCGGTCAAGCCATCGGTGGGTCATCTCCATGGATTTTTTTGCATAGGTATAATCGCATGGATAGGGTGTGCACTCATCAAAGGCCATGATGATGTCTGCCCCGATGGTCCGTTGTGTGTCAATGACATTTTCAGGAGTAAAAATGTGCCTCGTCCCATCGATATGGGATTGAAATTTCACCCCTTCCTCCAGGATTTTTCTTTTTTCAGCCAGAGAATAAACCTGATACCCCCCACTATCGGTAAGCACTGGCCGGTCCCAGCCGGTGAAGCCATGGATTCCACCGGCAGCATTGATCACCTCAAGCCCAGGCCGCATGAACAAATGGTAGGTATTGCCCAGGATAATCTGAGCATGGATGTCTCCTTTAAGCTCTCGCTGATGCACTGCTTTTACAGTACCTGCTGTGCCTACTGGCATGAATATGGGCGTGGGAATTTTCCCATGACCCGTTTCAAGGGTGCCGGTACGGGCTTTGGTACGCGAATCCTGATGGTGGATGGAGAATTTCATTGAGGCCACAAAAATACGGGTAATCCTGCCATAAAAAAACGGTTACTGTTTTAAAAGGAGGCTATTTAAAAAATCCCAAAATTTTATGAGGAATATGGTCCGTTCAAATCATAGTCGCCCTGAATTTAACTGGCTTTAAAATCAAAGCTAACCACTTAATGACTTTTGATTGGAAATGGAAATTTTATTATCTAAATTCCCAATACACTAATAACTAATCTTTTATGCAATCTAAAAACCCAGTTTATTTATTTTCCCTGCTGCTGATAATGGCCTTTGGCTGTAGTCAGGCTCCCACTGAGGAGGCTCACGTCCCTGCCAGGTACACCATTGATCAGTTTTACCAAAATGTTCACTATGTTGGGGGCTCTTTTTCTCATGATGAGTCCAAACTACTCGTGACTTCCAATGCTACCGGCATTTACAATCTTTACGCCATTCACACTGATGGGTCAGGAATAGATACGCTAAGCCGAAATACTGAGGAGACCTGGAGGGCGATATCATATTTCCCTCATGATGACCGGGTTCTCTTTTTGGCAGACAAAGGGGGTAATGAAATCAACCATCTTTATCTGCTTGATCCTGATGGCACCACAACTGATCTCACTCCGGGTGAAAATGAAAAAGCAAATTTTTTTGGATGGAGTCGCAGCCTTAAAAGCTTCCTCTACAGCTCCAATAAACGGGACCCCAAGTTTTTTGATATTTATGAGATGGACATCGAAAGTTTCAAGTCCACTATGATCTTTGAAAATACTGAAGGGGTCTTTCCTTCTGAAATTTCAAATGATAAGAAATTTATGGCTGTTGTAAATCCCGTCACCACCTCCATCACAGAGCTATTCATCATCAATCTGGAAAATGGAGAAAAGACAAGGGTCTCACCTGAAGGAGCTGAGGCAGGATTCGATGCCCAGGAGTTCAGTCCTGACAATCGGTATTTGTATTACACCACCAATGAAGGCAGCGAATTCACCTATCTGGCTAAATATGATCTTGAGTCAGGTACCACAGAAAAGGTATTTGAGACAGATTGGGATGTATGGTATGCATATCATTCATGGGAGGGTTCTTACCGTGTATTGGGCATCAATGAAGATGCAAATACCTCAGTAATGATCACTAAAACTGCCGATGGGTCAAGGGTAGAACTGCCTGAAATCAAAGGTGGGGATATTACCGATGTGAGCATTTCAAGAAGTGAAAATAAAATGCGGCTTTCTGTGGGTAGCTCCAGAGCTCCGGGGAATGTATATGTTTTTGATTTTAATTCAGGAGTATTAACAAAACTTACCGAATCTTTAAATCCTGATATGGACGCTAGGGACTTGGTAGATGGCACTATCATCCGCTATGAATCATTTGATGGTCTTGAGATCCCTTCTGTTCTTTACAAACCTCATGAAGCTAGCCCTGACAACCAGGTGCCCGTACTGATATGGGTGCACGGAGGCCCGGGCGGGCAAACCCGACTTGGTTATGACCCATTGCTTCAGTATCTGGTAAATCATGGATATGCTATTGTAGGGGTCAATAACCGGGGCAGCAGCGGATACGGCAAAACTTTTAATCGTCTGGACGACAAGCGCCATGGGGAAGATGATCTTATGGATTGTATTTATGCTAAAAACTATCTGGCCACAGTAGATTGGGCTGATACCAGCAGGGTAGGGATCATAGGAGGCTCTTATGGAGGTTATATGGTGATGGCTGCCCTGGCCTTTGAACCGGAAGCTTTTGATGTGGGAGTCAATATATTTGGTGTTACCAACTGGCTGCGCACCCTTAAGTCAATCCCCAGTTGGTGGGAGGCCCAGCGCAAGGCCTTATATGAAGAGCTGGGTGATCCCTTCTCGGAGGACTCCGTGCGGTTGCATAGGATCAGCCCCTTGTTTCATGCCGAAAATATCACAAGGCCGGTCATGGTACTTCAGGGGGCCAACGATCCCAGGGTGCTGCAGGTAGAGTCTGATGAGATGGTGGAAGCAGTAAGGGCCAATGAGGTGCCGGTAGAATATGTATTATTCTCAGACGAAGGCCATGGCTTCCGTAAAAAAGAAAATGAGATCAAAGGGTACGGGCAAATCCGTGAATTTCTGGACAAGTACCTGAAAGAGGAAGGGTAATTTCACTTATTGCTTATTTAAAGGGCTGCCAATGGCAGCCCTTTTTTTTGTAATTTTATGAAGTTTAAATCTCAATTTTACAGCTTAGTTATTTCAGATCACTTATTGAGGATTATTTTGAAATTGGGATTTCAAGATTAACGGTAGTGCCCTTATTTTCTTCAGATTCTATATGGATTTTACCCTTGAGCTTATCCACCATTTCCTTTACGATGTATAGCCCGAGCCCGGAGCCATGGTTATCGTCGGTGGCACGGTAAAACATTTTGTACACATTGTCAAGATGTTCACTGGCAATACCCCGGCCGTTGTCCTTAATTTTAATGTGGGCACTTTTCTTATTAACACCTACAATCACCTCCACCTGCGGTTCACGGCCATTGCGGTACCGGATGGCATTGGAAATAAGGTTATTAAAGATGACCTTCATCCTCCATGGGTCAGTAATGAAGGGCTCCTCCTGGTCGATTTTTACCTTTTTATCAAATTTTTCGTTTTGGGTTGCAAACCGCAACTGCTTAAAGGTTTCCTCAATCAGGGGTTCAAATATTACAGGTTCTTTTTTGATGGACAGCCTTGAATTTTTGGATTGGTCCAGAATCTCCTTGATGAATTCGTCCTGCTGTGTGGCACTATCCCTGATCATGTCGATATAGGTGTCCTTCATAGAGGTGTCAGGGTCATTTTTGGCAAGATGGGTAAGGCCCAGCATTGAGGCAATCGGTGCCCGGAGGTCATGGGATACACTATACACAAAATTGTCCAGCTCGGTGTTGGTTTTTCTGAGTTGGGCATTTGTTTTTTGCAATTTCATTTCGGCTTTACTGCGGATTTGAATTTCTTTTTCAAGCTCTTTGGTGCGTTCTTTCACCTTTTTTTCCAGGGTCAGGTTGAAGGTTTCTAATTCTTTTTGGACGGCTTTCCTTTCTGCTACCGTGGCTGACACTACAATGGTGGAAAGGCTAATGACCCCAATAAATATTTGCAGCAGCAGCATGGAGTGGTAGGGGTCTTCCAGGGCAAAAGGCCCCAGCCCATGAATGGTAAAATAAATCGCGCTCAGGGATACTACCAGGACAGATGTAATAGCCGCCAAAAGGTGTAACCGGAAAGCCATCCAGAGCAGAAAGGGCAGGAGGAGGTAGGGCAGGGCCCGTTCCATAGTGATCCATAGCAAATCTACCTGCACCAATGCTATCATCCCACTCAACACCAGCAATACCAGTCCGATTTCAATCCATTGTTGTTTGGATAATCTAAAAGAGGCCTTTTTAGAAAGGGTTAGTAAAAAAGGTGTGAAAAGGAGGATGCCTACCCAGTTGCCTATCCACCAGGTAAGACTAAACTGAAATAACATGGCTCCGGTGATGACCTCTTGAAAATAAAGTATTAAGGCTCCTGAAGCACCCACCATTGCGGTAAGCAGGGCGATGGCAAGAAAACTAAAGGTTCGGGAAGTTTTATCAAAAATCTCTCCTCCCGGGATGAATTTTTTAATCAGGAAATTTCCTATTACCGCTTCTAGCGTATAAATCCCGGCAATGGCTATCGACAGGAATATGATCGTTTGGGTATTAAACTCTGGGTTATTCCAGTAGGCCATGAGGCTTGCCAGAAGGGCACCGATGGTGATCCCAGGCCAAACCCTCCTGCCCAGTATCAATACCAGGGCCAGGGCTACACCGGATGGGGGCCAGGAAGGCAGTAAAATCACATCCTCAAAAACCAAAAAATGACCTAATACAGCCGCTCCGAAATAGAGGATGGCTACCATTACCACCTGAAAGTCGTGGCCATATTTGAGCAAAGATTTCAAAAGCCTTTTGTTATAGATAATTTCGCAATCTAAAAACTAAATACTTTTAATTTAAATCCAGAGGATTAATCGGTCACTGCGAAGGTTTCGGCGTTGAATGACCGTATTAATATGTTAAAACCAATACCCTTAAAAAAGAAAAGCCCCGATTCGGGGCTTTTTGGCTAGGATTCTTTTTCAATAATTCGGATGAGATTCAGCGCAGAACCAGCCTTATACCAGCCGATTTGAGTCGGGTTGTAGGTATGGTTGGTTATGATCATGTCCTCAGACTCATCTTCATGGGTAACCTTAAGGGTGATGGGTTTGTCCGGTGCAAACTGGTCCAGATCCACCGTTTCGATGGTGTCATTTTCCTTTATTTTGTCGTAGTCATTTTCATTCTTAAAGGTCAATCCTAACATGCCTTGTTTTTTGAGGTTGGTCTCATGGATTCTTGCAAAGGATTTTACCAGGATGATTTTAATGCCCAGATGTCGTGGCTGCATTGCTGCGTGCTCCCGTGAAGAGCCTTCGCCATAATTATGGTCACCAACTACAATCGTGGGTATCCCTCCCTTTTTGTAGGCCCGCTGTACATCAGGTACAGTGCCATATTCGCCCGTCAATTGATTTTTTACTTTATCGGCCGTTTCATTGACAAAATTGATGGCACCGGTCAGGGTATTATTGGAAATGTTATCCAAATGACCTCTGTATCGCAGCCAGGGGCCGGCCATAGAGATATGATCGGTAGTGCATTTGCCCTTGGCTTTAATAAGGAGCTTCATCCCTTTGATATTTTTTTCATCCCAGGGCTCAAAAGGGGTGAGAAGTTGCAACCGTTTAGAATCAGGAGCCACTTTTACATTAATACCCGAACCATCCTTAGCGGGTTCCTGGTACCCATTGTCTTCTACAGCAAATCCCCTGGCAGGCATTTCAATTCCCACTGGTTCATCCAGCATTACGTCCACACCATCCTCATTTTTGAGGGTATCTTTTAAAGGATTGAAGGTCAGATCACCTGCTATGGCCATGGCAGTTACGATTTCAGGAGATGCCACGAAGGAGTGTGTATTGGGATTACCATCGTTACGTTTGGCAAAATTCCTATTGAAGGAAGTGATGATGGAGTTTTTCCGATTGGGGTCATTACTGTGTCTTGCCCATTGCCCTATACAAGGCCCACAAGCATTGGCAAGGACCACTCCACCAATGTCTTCAAAAGTTTTGAGATAACCATCGCGATCCACGGTATAGCGCACCTGCTCCGAGCCAGGCGTAATAGTATATTCTGACTTTGTTTTTAGCTTTTTGTCAATGGCTTGCTGTGCCAGGGATGCTGCTCTTGAGATATCCTCATAGGAGGAATTGGTGCAGGATCCTATTAGTCCAACTTCTAATTCCTGTGGCCATCCGTTCTTCCTTACTGCTTCAGCAAATTCCGAGATTGGTGTAGCGAGATCAGGCGTAAAAGGACCATTGATATGAGGCTCCAGTTCAGATAAGTTGATTTCTATAACCTCATCAAAGTATTTTTCGGGATTGGCATAAACCTCATCATCCCCGGTAAGGTGGGATTTAATTTTGTCAGCAAGATCAGCCACATCAGCCCTTTCTGTGCCTCTCAGGTAAATTGCCATTTTTTCATCATAACCAAATATGGAGGTAGTAGCACCGATCTCAGCCCCCATATTACAGATAGTGCCCTTACCGGTGCAGGATAAGGACTCCGCTCCGGGGCCAAAATATTCTAAAATTGCGCCGGTGCCGCCTTTTACGGTTAGGATTCCGGCTACTTTAAGAATGACATCTTTTGAGGCCGTCCACCCGCTCAGTTTCCCGGTGAGCTTCACGCCAATGAGCTTGGGGAATTTAAGCTCCCAGGGCATCCCTGCCATGACATCTACGGCATCAGCTCCGCCTACTCCTACAGCCACCATTCCCAGGCCTCCGGCATTAACCGTATGGGAGTCGGTCCCGATCATCAATCCTCCGGGGAAAGCATAATTTTCTAACACCACCTGATGGATGATCCCAGCTCCTGGCTTCCAAAATCCGATCCCATATTTGTTGGATACCGATTCCAGAAAATCAAAAACTTCTTTATTGACATCTAAAGCTGATTTCATATCAGCCTTGGCACCATCCTTGGCAAGTATCAGGTGGTCGCAATGGACGGTGGAAGGGACAGCTACCTTTTTCTTGCCGGCCTGCATGAATTGCAGTAGTGCCATTTGAGCAGTAGCATCCTGCATGGCAACACGATCCGGTGCAAAATTGACATAGGCTTTGCCTTGTTCAAAGTTTTGAAGCTCCTGATCTTCTGAAAGGTGTGAGTATAAAATTTTCTCGGTAAGAGTGAGTGGTCTTTTGGTGACTTCTTTTGCCTTTTCAATACGTGAGGCCAATCCATCATAGACGGATTTAATCATATCAATGTCAAATGCCATATTTCTAAGCGGTTTAGTATTAGAATTTTGAAAAGTAAAGATACAAAAAAACAGAAATATTAATGAAAAGTAATTTCTGCCTAGTCAAGAGAAAAGGAGATTGTCAATCTTCTTGCCTTATTTTATCCAACAAAAAATTAAGGGCATTAATTTCATCTTCACTTAGCTTACTAAAGACCTCCTCAAATTGCTTAACATGGTGATCCATGGTCTCCAATAGCTTTAAACCCTTGGCAGAAATAGTGATTTCCACGGCACGCTTGTCGAGATCCGATTGGCATCTGCTGATCAGATTTTTTAATCGAAGCCGCTCAACTATCCTTGAGGCGTCAGACATTTTGTCCAGCATCCGGTCTTTGATGAGATTGATATTGGAGGGGTTGGGGTATTGTCCCCGTAGAATTCTTAGGACATTGTACTGCTGCCGGGTGATTTCATGCTTTTTGAAATAAGCATTCATCTTATTGGTCACATAGTTATGGGTATAAATCAGATTGACTAGAACCTTTTGGTTTAAACTCGTGAAAGTTTTCTGAAGGATGTCCTCTTCTATACCCATTTTACTATCAAAAATTACTCTTTGGTTGTTTCTATATACTGCAGGAATTCCTTTTTTGTATCAGCTGCCTTAAACTTACCAAAGTATTGTGAAGTAACAGTACGACTGCTGATATCCTGTACACCGCGTGAAGATACACAAAGATGTGCTGCATCTATTACTATCGCCACATCTTCAGTTTGCAATGCTTCTTTGAGGAAGTTAGCAATTTGTACAGTCAAACGCTCCTGTACCTGTGGCCTTTTGGCAAAATACTGCACGATTCTATTAATTTTTGACAGGCCTATGACTTTACCACTGGAAATATATGCGACATGGGCCTTGCCAATGATCGGGACAAAATGGTGCTCACAGTTTGAAAAGAAAGTAATATCCTTTTCCACAAGCATTTCATCATACTTGTACTTATTTTCAAAAAGCTTGACCTCAGGTTGATTTTCAGGATTCAATCCCTGGAAAATTTCCTTGACATACATCTTGGCCACCCGATATGGCGTGCCGCTGAGACTATCATCGTTTAGATCAAGGCCCAAAATATGCATGATTTCCTTAAAATGCTTAGCGATTAGTTCTATTTTAAGAGCATCATCCTTTTCAAAGGCATCGGCTCTCAAAGGGGTTTCTAAGGAAGATGCTACATGGCTATCGCCCCATTCATCAGCTTTCATATTTTCTTCAGACAGGATATTCAACAAAGTTTCTTTCTGTTTCATAAAGGGTCACCTTTAAATCAAGTTCAGGTTTAATTTTTGGCCTGAGAATATCATAAATTACCTTAACAATATTCTCGGCAGTTGGATTCAATTTTTTAAATTCCTCGGTATCGAGGTTTAAATTTTTGTGGTCAAATCTGGAAGTAACATGTTCCCTGATCAGATCACTTAATGCCTTCATATCATATACATAACCCGTTTCCGGGTCAGGTGTTCCTGCAAGCCTCACAATTAATTCATAATTGTGCCCGTGATAATGGGGGTTATTGCATTTACCAAAAATGGCTTGATTCTTTTCATCAGTCCATTGAGGATTGTGCAATCGGTGTGCGGCATTAAAATGTTCTTTTCTAAAAACGGCTACTTTCATTCCACACGTTTAAACACAGATTGATTAAAATGGTTTGCTTTATGCCCTGCAAAACTAAGAAATATTCTAAAATACGCTTACCTTCATAATTTAATTGGTATCAATTTTGTACCTGTCGCCATGCAAGTGGGATTTATTTTTTTATATGTATTGTTTTGCTCCAGTTAAATTTTCAATTATGAAAATGAAAAAATTCTTAAGTATTTTTTTAGTTGCCGGGGCTATCAGTGCTCAGGCTCAGGAAGACACTTTGGTGGAATGGCTGAGTTTTGAAGAGGCTGTTGCCAGATCGGAAGAAGAACCCAGGAAAATATTTATTGATGTCTATACCGATTGGTGTGGCTGGTGTAAGGTGATGGATAAGAATACCTTTTCAAATGAGACCATCGCCACTTACTTAAATGAGAACTACTATCCGGTGAAGCTAGATGGAGAGTTTAAGGATATCATCACTTTCAGAGGTCATGAATTTAAATTTGTGGAAACCAGCCGCAGGGGTTATCATGAGTTGCCGGCCTCCCTGCTCCAGGGTAAGCTGAGCTATCCTACCGTAGTATTTCTTGACGAAGGATGGAACATTATCCAGGTTTTGCCGGGTTATCAGAAGCCCAGACCATTTGATGCCATCATGAGGTTTTATGGTGATGATCACTATAAATCAACGCCATGGGATGAATTTGAAAAATCATTTGACTCCACAGTCAACTGATTTAAGGGTCTCAATTTTCTTAAGCACTACAAATTCCGTACCTTTGCACTCCCCTGAGAAACAGGGAATTTAATTTTTATTACCAAAATTTTTGATACATGTCTGCAGCAAAAAAAGGCGACAAAGTAAAAGTACATTATACCGGAAAATTAAAGGATGGGTCTGTATTTGACTCCTCTCAGGATAGAGAACCACTGGAGTTTGAACTAGGAGCAGGTTCGATGATTGCTGGTTTTGATAAGGCCGTTACCGGATTGAAGGTAGGGGAAACCACAGTAGCCAACATCCCTGCTGAACAGGCATATGGTGCAGTAAAGGATGAAATGATCATTGAAGTGCCCAAATCTCAAATACCCGAAGACTTAGATCCTAAGGTAGGGCAGCAATTGGCGGTACAGCAGCCCGATGGCAACTCTGTGCCGGTGGTGGTAAAAGAGGTAGGTAATGAAAAAATTATCATTGATGCCAACCATCCCCTTGCTGGTAAGGATCTGACATTTGATATCGAACTGGTATCGATCGGATAGTTTAAAGACAATCTTTTGAAGAACTTTCGAAAGGAAAGTTTATAATGAGGCAATAATTAGCAAGGACGGGGGCTTACTCTTCGTCCTTGTTTTCTTCCTTGGTCTTTAGGAAATCGGTAGCGGCAATACCGGCCCCGGCTCCTGCCAAAATACATACGATGATCACAAATAAATTAGCACCGTCTCCGACTACAACATCAAACATAATTTCTTAGGTTATTTCTGCAATAATAAGGTTTATAAATAACTTTTAAAAATTCCTTTTTCTATTATTTGAAAGAATTTGATCCTGGTCTAAATGCACAGTTTTCAAGGGCGATTTCAGCAAAGATCTTTTCTTTAAATCAAGCCAGCTGTCGCACTTTTTTGCGACTGAAAATATATACAGCCAGCCCGCCAAGCCCAAACATGATCAGCGAATAAACAGCCGGCGGAATGGCCATCTGTGGGTTGTTGAGCAATACACTACTGGTAGCAATCGCTATGGCCAGGGTGCCATTTTGAATCCCTGACTCTATGCTAATGGACGCACTTTGAGGACCACTGAGTTTTAGCAATCGTGCTGTTCCAAAGCCTACCAAAAGGGTGACAAGGTTTAAAAGAAATGCAGGTAACCCCACTTGAGCAAAAAACGGCACAAGGCTCTCCCTTTCTTTGAGGATGGCCCCCAATATAATCACAACGATAAATATAGCAGAAGCAATTTTCACAGGCTTCTGGAATCTTTCTGCCAGCTTCGGCTTTTTTGATTTTATCCACATGCCGATAGATACCGGGATCACCGTGACGATGAAGATCTGCCCCATGGTTTCCAATACCGGCAGCTTGACGAACAAGCCTTCACCAAGAAATACCTCCATGGAATAATTGATTATCAGGGGGATGGTAAAGACCGTAATCACACTGGAGATGGCCGTCAGGGTAATGGATAATGCGGTATCCCCTTTGGCCAGGTGTGACAGTAAGTTGGATGTAGCCCCACCTGGGCAAGCAGCAAGGATCATAAAACCCACGGCCAATTCAGCTTGCATCGGAAATATGTACAGGATGCCAAAAGCGATCAGTGGCAAAAGTATAAGCTGATTAGATAAGCCAATTATGGTGGCCTTTGGGTAAATGGCCACTCTTTTGAAATCGGCGATTGTAAGGGAAAGGCCCATGCCCAGCATAATAATTCCCAGGGCCAGGGGTAGAAATACTGCGGTGAGTATGTTGGATTCCAATATCTTTCAGATTTAATTGAGTAGTTATTTCTTTGCCGAAGCAGCAGCGCAGGCAGGGAATTACCACTTCTACCACTATTGCCACATACGCTGTGCCTGCTGCATAACTCGAAAATGAAAGGTAATGAAAATATTAATTGTTTGCTAGAATACAGCAGCGGAGAATCATTGCAGTTTCTGTAAGAAAATAGTATAGATGCATACATCCCTAAGTTTGGCCAATACTATCATTCATAGCCTGCAATCTCCTTGAAAATCTTACCCCAGGAGTCAACATTGCCCTTTTTTTTGCCCATTCTTACAATAATCAACTGTTTGTCCGGAAAAATATACAGATATTGACCCAAGTGACCCCATCCTGAAATAATGTATGGATCCTTTTTGTCCTTACTATATAACCACCAAAAATTCTTATAGTAAATCTCTTCCCCAAAATCTGTAAGATTATGTTCCGGTAAAATTGAAAAACTATATCTAAACCATTGTTCAGAAATAATTTGTTGCTCATCCCATTTTCCATAATTAAGCACGATTCTGCCGAATTTTGCGAAGTCAATAGCACGGAGGTTCAACCCGCTCTCCATTTTGACTGTCTGTGACTCTTCACTATCCATACTCCACGACCCGTCATATTCCATTCCAAGCTGATTCCATATTTTTTGTTCAAAGTACTTTGCCGGTGAGAGACCTGTCGTTCTTTCTATAACTAATCCTATCAAAATAGGATTGTATGAATTGTACTTAAAGTCTCCACCGGGTTTGGAAGTTAGCGGTAGTTTTGAAACTCTTTCCCTAAGTCTGGGATGGTAATATGCCTTAGGTTTATCACCCCATGGCAGGTCATGGTCTTTAAATTGAATACCGCTGCGCATATCCAAAAGATGAGATAATTTTAAATAGGAATAGTTTGGATCAATTTGTAACAATTCGGGTAGGTAATCAGTGACCTTGTCGTTTTCAGAAGTAATGAAGCCATCATCTATAACAGCTCCAACCAATAAAGAAGTTAATGATTTTGCTGTTGAAAAAGAGGTGTTTATTGATTGCCTGTCATACCCATTTAAATATTTTTCATACAAAATAGTGTCATTCCTGATAATAAGGAAGGCTGTTGTGTGGCTTTCCTCAAGAATTTGATACAAAGGTTTTTTCTTATTCTTTTTTTCTGTGACATGCAATGAATCAAAAGTTAAATCGAAGTTGCTGTGAAAATAAAAAGGCTTGCTTGAAGCATTGAAAGAATATTTTGGAAACTTCATGTAATCTTCAATATCTGAATGATTCCAAATTACCCATCTGCCTAGATAGCATTTGGTAGTACATTGCATACAGGTGAAAAATATTATCAAACCTGCAATTAGTGCTAGAGTTATTTTTCTTGTTTTCATGGGTCAATATTTATTTAAAAATTTCGGACATAATAAAATTCCAAAACCTGATTTTACTGGAAAATGAAAATATCAGTCTCAAAGATTTATACCTTCCTATACTTCAATCCAAAGAATGGTCTTACCCACCTCCATCTCCGAATCAAAAATTCATAAATCAACCAGGATATCCCAAAAGTACCGACAATTAAAAGCGATGCTTTAACCAATAATCCCTGCTCCCAATCCATCAACCAATAACAGATTACCAGCATCACGCTTTGATGCAGTATGTAGAAAGGGTACACTGACTCATTGGCGTAACGGAGTATTTTACTTTCTCTATTCAGGTATTGGGCAGCATAACCAAAGCAAACCAAAATCCACAGCCAAATATTAGCCACCTTAAAGGTATTGCGGATAAAATGCATGATAACGGTATGCTCAATCAACCTATCCATCAGCATATAGATGGTAAAGCACAGCACTCCTGCTATCAGTAGTTTCCTTCTGTTTGATTGTACCTTGTCCCAAAATGGCTTACCTACTCCTGCTAAACTAAATCCCGCAACAAAAAACAAAAGGTAGTTGTAAAGCGTATAAAAATCATTTATTAAGTCATGGGTGACGGGGAAGAATTCTCGCATAATAGTATAAGCGAAGTAAAAGGGCAAGAACAACCAAATCAGCTGTGGTCGAAAACCTGATATCCAGGCACTCAAATTTCGGAAATACGCATTACCGGACTTATTCTTTAAATAGAAAAACAATGGGGCCATAACTAAAGAAAACAGCAGCAAATAGGGCAAAAACCACAGATGGTGCCAGCTCAGATTGCCCTCTGGATACACGCCATCAAAGGCTAATGCCGGCCAAAAGTCAAAATAACCTATATTAAAATGACCCTTTGCCAATCGCTCTACATATACTTGAGGGGGGATAATCACTAGCATTCCAAATACAAGAGGCAATAGTAAGCGCTTGATGCGCTCCCCTGCAAATTGCAAGGCACTACGTTTGCCCAAGGCATACCAGGTACCCATGCCAGAGATGACAAAGAGGATGGGCAGTCGCCACTGGTTCAGAAACAACATGGGCCAGGTGACCCAATCATAGATGACGTTGTTTTTGATATGAAAGCCCCAAGGCACAAAAAACATGCCCACATGGTAGAGAATTAGAAGGCCAAAGACGATTACCCTCAGCCAATCCAGATCGTATCTTCTCATAATTTTTCAATTGATGATGGATCAAATCTGAACTAAAAATCTAATAGGATAAAGCCTATTGGGGCAGGCTGCATGCTTTTGTGATGGAATGCAAGGATTAGTTAACCAGCATTCAATCTTTCTTTAAACCCTGCAAGCATAGACCTTGAAACAGGTACAAATTCATCAATACCATTCACTCGCAATTGATATCCTTGCGCATTGCCTTTAGTAGAATGTACTTTCTGGAGATTGACTAAATAAGCACGATGGGTTTTTTGGATAAAGTGGAAATGGGCTAGCTGTACTTCTAGTTCCTTTAGAGTCATTCGCTTGACAAGCTTTTGTATTTTACTTTTATTATCCACATACAGCTCCAGATAATTGCCATCTGCCCGAGCCAAAAGCAAATTTTCCGGGCTTAGTTCAAAATCATCTGTATTAAGTTGCGTTTTAATAGCCAATTTGGAAGTGCCATCTTGATGAAACCCGCTATTAGGTACTGCTTTTAAATCCATAGAATCGCTCACATTTTTTCGCAGCATCAGAATATAATTGATGGGTACAAAAATTACAATGATTAATGAGCCAACCAAAAATGTATTTCTAATCTCCTCCAACAAGTAACCTAATGACCAATTGTTAGGGTTGTCGTATATCACATCACGGATTAAAAAATTACCTATGCCTATTAGAAGGAATACAATACTCAAGTGCAAAAACTCCTTGCCAACTGTCCATTGATCATAGGCCTTCAGGATTGTCCCAAGTAGAAAGAAATAAAGCAGCGCGATGGCAGTAACCAATCCGGAATGAATCAAGCAAATCCAAAAGTAGCTCATTCGGTGCTCTGCTCTGTTAACCATAAAGGGTTCAAAAAAATAGGTAAAAAGCAGGATGAAAATAAAAACCCCTAGAAAAACAAAAATTCCTCCAAACCCCATGAAATAGTATAGAGGATACGGTTGACCAAAGAAATTTTTGACTTTTCTAACTATGAGGATCATTGGAGGAATCTTTAAAAGAAGGACCGCTTTTATCCAATTCAAAATTTACCCCTGACCAATTCATCGTCCTTTAAGATTGCGGCCTTTTTTTAAAGAATAGGCAATAAATAGGCCAGCCAGAACAAGGATTGCACCCATTACCCCAATGATTACGATGATGCGGCTATTCTTTATTTTCAGGTCGTTGATGTCATTTTCCTTTCTTAAAATCTCCAATTGCTTTTCCTTTTCCTGAAATTCAAAGGCGGTTTCAAGCTGGGCAAGTCGTCTGCTGCTTTCTTCACTGTAAACATAATCTTTCACCTTATCATAAATGATCCGGGTTTCGTAGGCCTCTTTAAGTTTATTTTGCAAATAATAGATATCAGCCTTGGTGCGGTAGATATTGCGCAATAGAAAATTAGCATCAATGCTTATGGCAACCTGCTCCGCCATTTCAATATTTTCAAAGGCTTCCTCAAGGTTATCCATTCTGAAATAGGTCACCCCTATATTAGTGAGCGCATAGGCCTGTCCGGACAAGTTGCCACTTTCTGTTTCTATTTCCAGAGCCTTGCGGTAATAATCTAAAGCCTTGGGATAATTATTTTGAAAGAAAAATATGTTACCAATATTGGTAATGGGGTCCAGGGAGATTTTTACATTCCCGTTTTTTTCAGAGATTTCCAGGGCACGGTTGTAGTACTCCAAGGCTTCATCGTACCGCTTTAGGTCAGAGTACACATTCCCAATATTATTCAAACCACCGGAAATTCGGTCTTCATTCCCCAGATTTTCATAGATGCCCAGAGCTTCCTTAAAATAATCTAAGGCCCGCTCATGGTCATACTTCAGGGAATAAATAGTACCGATGTTGTTAAGTGCATTGGCGATGCCTTCTTTATTATTAATTTCCCTGTTGATCTCAAGGGCTTCGATATAGAATTTGAGAGATTTATCGAAAATGCCCTGATTTTTATAGGCCACTCCCATATTATTCATGGCGGTGGCAATTCCTTTTTGATAGTCGATATCCTGAGCAATGTTCAAGGCCTCCTGGGTATATTCAAATGCTTTTTTGGGATCCCGATTGAGGTGGTACCGGAAGAGGGTATTCAGGGTATCGACTTTTTCAATTCCGGAGGTATTGGTGATATCGTATTGAAGGCTGTCTTGAAGAGATTTACTGAAAACAAATTCGCTTCCAATCAGCCCCAATACCAAACAAAAGATAATGCGTCTCATGTATATTAAATTAAGGCTCTAATTTAATACATAAAAACGTAAAGGAAAGAAAGTAAAGTTAAATGACTTTATAGATCGCTTTTTTTAAGCTTAAGGCTGATCAACCCATAAAACAAAAGGATGTAAAG
This sequence comes from Cyclobacteriaceae bacterium, assembly GCA_041749015.1. Taxonomy (GTDB): domain Bacteria; phylum Bacteroidota; class Bacteroidia; order Cytophagales; family Cyclobacteriaceae; genus JBGTCD01. The sequence continues at coordinate 2,130 of JBGTCD010000030.1, read as the reverse complement.
TATTACGGTGAAGACCATGTTAACGGGTACATAGTCTACGATTTCCAAAAATGCATACCGTGAAAAAGGGAAACTAATAAGGTTATTAATAGCATGCTGCGGGAAGTAAGGAACTATGACTGCCAGGGCATCAGGTATATTTGCAGTAAATATATATTCGATAGGCAGGGCCAACAGGAGCAGGGCTATGGATAATCCAGATCGCCGTATCAACATCGCAATGAGGAAGGCCATTGTGAGGTAAGCCAGGAGGTCTAAAAAATAGGCCCCAACAAATGAAAAGTCGGTAAATATTTCATTAAATGAGGGGCTGGGGGTGTATATAAGGCCCGAAATAAGCCCGATGAATATTACAAATACTGTTGAAACAACAGAAATAACTAAAATGAGTAAAAATTTGGACAGGACAAACTCCGCACGACTCATGCCATCGATGATATTTTGCTTGATGGTGCGATTGCTAAACTCATTGGAAATAGTAATAATTACCAGAATGGCAGGGATTACTTTAAAGTACACTGATACATAGGTGAGGTTTTGCCAGATGTCAGGGAAAAAGTATATAGGAATTTTAGTAAAGTCAATGCCACTGTCAGTCGGGACTTTTACTTTCAGCCATTCCAGCACCAGCATACCACTGGAGACCGATAGGCCCTGGAGCACAAAGAACAGGATCATGATCACCCAAAAAGTGCGATAATGCCGCATTTTATACCATTCTATTTGGAGTAGTTTGATTGGATTCATCGGCCAGCCTGGTCTAAAATTTCAATAAATTGCTTCTCTAGGCTCTTTTTGGTGGGCACCAGCAATGAAGCGGTAATACCTTTTTCAAAAAGATATTTATTCAAAGCGGCACTTTCGCCTACTTTGTCCACATGTAGGATGAACCTGTCATTTTGCACTTCGATCCTGATACCGTTTTTGAAGGATTTCAATGCTGCTTCCAGCCCTGGATCGTCAGACCATACCTCGATCATGGCCTTGCTGCCCATCACCTCATCGATTGGGCCTGAATGCAGGAGTTCTCCCTTTCTCAATACCCCAAAATGGGTACATATCTTTTGCACTTCGTCCAGCAGATGGCTGGCAAGTATAATAGTTTTTCCAGTTTCGGCGATACCGCTGATGAGGGTTCTCATCTGGGCAATACCCTCCGGATCAAGCCCATTAGTAGGCTCATCAAATATGAGTACGTCCGGATCGCCCAGCAATGCTCCTGCAATAGCGAGCCGTTGTTTCATCCCAAGGGAATAGGTCTTGAACTTATCATCTGCTCTTGATAGGAGGTCTACGCGGTCCAGGACCGGGTCAATCCTTAAAGGGTCGGCTACTTTAATCCTGGCGATAAGCTCAAGGTTTTTTCTGCCGGACAGATAAGGATAAAAAATTGGTGTTTCCAGAATGGTGCCAATCCGCTTGCGCTGGTGGTGGGAGTTGGGTTCTCCAAACCACTGAAATGACCCTGAGGTAGGATTGACCACCCCGGTAACCATTCCCAGAAAAGTTGTTTTACCGCTACCATTGGGACCTAATAAACCAAAGACCTCTCCAGCATTGATGGTGAGGTCGAGGTCCCTGACGGCTTGTAACTTGCCGTAAGTTTTAGAAAGCGATGATGTGGTTAAGTCTCCTTGCAACTACTTATTTTTCAGTAAATATAAGGAGGGCAAGGCAATAATGTACAACTACCTGCCCGTCGGAAGATATTGGTGGAGAGTGGCAGCATTTTTAAATGGGATACTGCCCACTACATCCAGGAGGATCAACTGCTCTCCTTCACGCACCATCATTATCATGCCCTTAGTTATGCCTTTGTGCTCCTTGATCATGAGCAGAATGTCACTGCCACCTTCCTGCACCGTCATGAGCTCTTCAAAATCTTCTGCTTCAAAACCGGCCTTGGCCTTGTTGAATTCCGCCTTCCCTATTTTTTGAATGGTCAGCATTTTGATTTTTTCAATGTCCTCTATCAAAGCATCAAACTCAGGATTTTCCTTTTGGTTAACCATTCTTAAGGTATTTTTATAGAAAACCAAAGCTGTGGCATCATCAAATTGCTTATGCAATTTTTCAGTTGTTTTAGACTGGGCGGTAAGGATGATCGGCATGATCATTAATACCCCAATT